>CABXVR010000001.1 GCA_902515565.1 uncultured Bacteroidota bacterium
TCTATCTTTTCGACTGTAATAAACGTGAGCCATATGTTTAATATGTCTCCAAGATTTAGTTGTTTTCTTATATGGAAATAGGAATATGTTTCTGGTAATTCCTTGGTTATTTGCCGAGTATTTTATAAAACATAAAAGCCCCACTAAAATAAAAATACCTCCAAAGATTGCATAATCGTTTTCAAATTTATTAAACAATACAAAACTTTTTTTAGGATCTGAAAAAATTAAATAGAAACCAGGGAATAGAGAATATCCCAGTAGCCATAATGGTTCAAACAATACTATACTTCTATCCCTCATATCCCTAATTTACAATATTTAGTTCATACTTAAACTAAATGTAATTACTTACTTTAGATTGGCTTTTTATTAAAATCATTATATTTAGTTTAAACTATTTGATAAGATTAAAATGATATTTAACTCTACATACACAGACAAAGAAAAAGAGTTAGAAGTTGAAAAATTGATAGGTAAAAAATATAACCTTTTCAGTTCAATAAGACTTAATGGAGTCGGGTCAAAAAGATTAATAATTGAAGAAACTAGTCCTAAATTCAAAAAAATTATCATTCAAAAAAATGACTTGATTTACTCAAATATTGAAATTAGATATAGAGGTATAATAGTATATATAGCCGAAGGATTAAATAGATTTTCGTGGATAATTCCTTATTACAAATTAGTTATATACAAAACTCCAAATTACAGTATACACTCAGACGGTAATTTTATTAGATTTAGCAATGATTTAAACTTTAAAGAAAATCTAAAATTTTTTAAAAAATTAATGAATCACAAATCGCTTAACAACGAACAACCAAATATTAAATGATTTACTCTTATTTTATATTATTCAACAGCTATTGGTTTAGCTCTTTCGTAAACATAAAACATTTGAACTTTACCATTTACTATTAAAACATCACTAACCTGATGAACTTTAACTTCACTTCCCTCAACGTTAAGAGTCAAGTCGTTGCCTGAAGTTACCCATTGTTGTAATACACCCTTTTCATCTGTATATTCATTTGCTATTAAATAGTTTATTTCCCATACAGGAGCGTTCTCAGCAAACCATTGTGTCAAAAACTCAAACTGAGCGTCAGAACCTTCGATAACTTCTCCTCTGGGTCCATTTATTCTAAAGTTTTTCTCTGCATTCATATCACGAATAACATCAAAATCAGCATCATTGTGAGCTGCTATATAATTTTCCCATACTTCAACTGTAGACATTGAGCCTCCGTAAAGCGGCATTTTAGATCCGTCCTCATCAGAAATTTCGTGACCTATTATCATTGGATCTGATTTGGCTTGATTAATGGAATCGCAAGAATATGTGAAAACTGTAATTAATAAGATTAAAATTGAATTTTTCATAATATGTTTTTTTAATTAATTTATATATTAAAGTAATTAATAATTTTAAATAAATTAAAAAAAATGCCAAGAAGTTAGTTTTTCTTAAACTATCTGAAGAAGATATGCCTATGGTTTAGGTGTCTTATTCTTAACTATTCAAAAAAGCTTAAAATAAATTTTAACACTTCTTTTATAATGTTAAATATAAAATCAGCTATTGGGGTGTAAAAAAAGATGGTAATACCTATACACACAACAATGAAGTAAATAATTACTTCAATAAACTTTTCATTAAAACTATTAATTGTATGAATTTCACCTAAACCAGGTTTGATGAGGTTTTCATTCCAGCTAAACTTTATTTTTTCTTTAGAACTAAAGTGAAATACAAGAACAACCTTGTGTAATTGTATAACGCCCCAAATAACCACAGCAATAAAAACAAACGTAGTTAAATAAGGAATTTCTTGAGAAGATTGACAAAAATTATAAAAACCGTGAATTAAAAACGGTAAAAGAAAAGCCTCAAATGTACTTCTGTCTTTTAAAGAATATACATAACCCATTAAATAACCACAACAAGCGTGCATAGGAACAGCTGTAAATGCTCTAAGAACCCCAGTAGAGGCCCCTCGATTAAATACGTAAAGAATATTTTCTGATGTTGCAAAGCCTAAACTAATTGCAACGGCAAGCAAAATGTAGTGATATGTGTCTAGTTTTTTTAATATGTAATTCCCACTTTTAACTTCTTCTTGAACCCCTAACATAACCACAATTAACATAAGAAGCTTAACCCCTTCTTCAATTAACCCTGCAACTAAAAAAGATGTGGTAAAAGGAGTTGATTGTAATATGCTTTCAATTAAAAAAATCTCTAAATAATAAATTGGCACTGCCAATGCAGCCCCGACAAAAAACAGTTGATAAACTACGGTATTGTTTCTATCTTTTTTGTCTGCTTCTAGAAGGCTATAACCAATATAAACCGATGGCAATGTTGCTAATGTTAAAAGTATGTATTGATTCACTAAATGTTAATTAAATTATTGCAAGATTAAAAAATTCATAGCTGCAATTTACAAAATTTAACTTTTACTTAAACTATCTGAAGAAGATGAAAATGGTTTAGTGATTAGCCAAAAATTAAGCCACCACCAATTAAGACTATAAAAATAACAGCAATAACAATAAGAATCGTTTTGCCTTGTTTAGAGGTTGTGTTGGTTTGGTTTGCGTTACTGCTATAATGATTAAAATTATCCATACCCCCAATTTACAAAATTTAGTTTTTACATAAACTATCTGAAGAAGATATGGCTATGAATTAGGGTATAACTCTTCCATTTCTTTAATTAAAGAATCAATCTCCAAAGCCTTGCTTTTTGGAATGTTCCCTGATAATGGAAATTCTGCAATAAACAAAATAACTATTGTGAAAATTGGAATTAATACGAATAGAGCTATTGTTGGATAGTTTAAGCCGTCAACACCAAATATTTCTCCGATTGTCTTACCTTGTTGATTAAAATAAGTATAAATAAAAATTGGGAGTGAACCTAAAGGAACACTAGTTATAATAAGTCTTTTGTTAAAACTTCTTATTTGATTTATTTTCTCTCGTATTGAAACTAAATAATCATATGAGTTAGATTTATAGTCAATTTCTTTTATTGACGTTACTTGCTTTTTCCCAATTAAGAACCCAAAAAAACAAGGAATAGCACTAATAAATCCCCAAAAGATAGCATTTTCATTATCTAATATAATATTGAATATAAATATAAGTATTCCTAGTGGGATTAATAATAAGACCCCTTTTTTAAATTTATTAATAATGCTTTCAACCAAGCTAATTGATTTTTGATTGTATAACGATTTAATCTTTGGGATTACTAAATCTTCATTTAAAAACCCGTTTTGCCATATTTGTTCTATTGATTTTTCCATTTTCTAAAATTTATTTTTTGTTAGTATTTTCTTTAATCGATTTTTTATTCTCTTAATTTTTACTCCGATATTGTTTGTGTTTGTACCAAGTATTTGTGCAATTTCTTTATAAGAAAGTTCTTCTAAATAAAGAGTGATTATTGCTCTGTCAACTTCTGATAATTGTTTAATACTCTCATACAATTTACTCAAATCTTTATCTGTAAATGCTTGTTTGTCTTCAATAAATCTATCTGGTAAATTATTAGAATTAATATGTACAACTCTGTATTTGTCTTCTTTTTTGAGTAAGGTCAAGCAAACATTCAATGATAAACGATATATCCAAGTTGTTTTTTTCGAATTACCTTTAAAGTTGTTTCTACTTCTCCAAATTTGTAAACAAACTTCTTGAAAGTAGTCCTCGAAGTCTTGTTGAGAATTACTATAAACTCTGCATATTTTTATAATAATAGCGGAGTATGGTAATATTGATGTTGTGTAGAAATCGTTGCTCACGTTACTTTTTATTTAGTTAGTGGTTAAATTTTCAATTTATTACACCTTGATTACAAATAATTATAAAACTATCTGAATTAAAAGAAGAAGATATCCCTATGGTTTAGGATTTTTGTAAAAATGAATGCTAAATAAAATTATAGCAGTAACTATAAATAAAAGTTTAATAGGTCTTGGTGCAAACGGCCCAACATCAAAAAAAACATCAAGGGCTCGTTCACTAATAAATAATATCGTTATTACTAACGCAATTGTGTACAACGGTTTTTTCATACCCCCAATTTACAACATTTAGTTTTTAATTAAAATATCAAAAGAAGATAGCTATGGTTTAGTTATAAAACTTATTGGTTTTATGAAAAAAGGTAACTACATCCAGCTAAAACAACAATGGCGGCCCAAATTAATAAGTTTGTCTGCAAGGTTTCAATCAGGTGGTTTCTGCCATTTGAACTAAATGAAATAAGCCCTATTATAATCCAAATAAAACAAAAAAACCAAAAGACGGAGTGGTAATAAAACCCTGCAATAAAACAACCAACTATACAAGAAGGCCAGACTTTAAATAAATCGTAACGCATAAGCTTTAGATTAAACAATAAAATAAATAGTATTTCATACCCCCAATTTATTATTGGACAATCATACCTTGAATTTTTTCTCCAATCTCCATACCCCACTCCATTGAAAGCTTCATTGATTCTTGTGCAATTAAAGGTGTTTTCTCGGCAATTTTTCTGCCAATAGGTGTTTTAAACATTAAAATAGCTTCTTTTAAATCAGTTTCAGAAAGATGATTTTTATAAACAGGGACCATTTTAGCAACTAAACTTGAAATCATTTCGGTTTTAAATTCATTATACTTTTCTTCGTCTAGTTTGGCACCAAACATATTAATCATCTGGCTAAATGTTGCATCGAATGTTTTTAAACTTCCTTGTATATTTAGATATTCCGTTAATAGACTTTTGTAATTGTCATCATTAGTTTGTGAAAATCCTAGATTAATAAAAAGTAAAAATAATATAGCAAATACTGATTTTTTCATTTCTTGTTTTTTTAGTTAACATTTATAAAAATTAATTATTAAAAATATGTCTTATAATTAACATCTCATAGACTAATTTGAGGAATTACAATATCTTGTATTTAGAAATAGCTGAATTAAAAGAAGAAGATATGCCTATAGTTTAGTTATCGTCTAACGTACCCGCCAATAGACTCTCTATATTCTATTTCAAACCCATTTTCTTTCGTAAATTTTTTGAATTCATCTGTTGCATTTCCTAATGTTAAAAATGATTCTATTTCAAAAATTTCAAAAAATCTATTAAAATTTGGACCATTAATGAAATCTATTCCGTGTTGGATGCCATCTTCACTATTATTATACCTTTCAATTAAAGTAACTTTTTTACCGTTTTCAGAAATGAAATATCCGTAAACAGTTGATGGCTCTCTTTCAACAATAAAATTAGATAGTTCTTGAGTAAATGCCTCAACATCAACTATTGAGTTATTTTTGGTATTTAGTTCTAAAATAAAAGTAAGTTCAGAAGATTTAGAGTTATCTAAAACTTTAAGTTCTTTTGATGTCATATCAGTATTACAAGCAGCAAAAGTCAATGTGAACAAAAGTAGAAATAGTAGTTTTTTCATAATGTTAAGTTTTTTCATACCCCCAATTTACAACATTTAGGTTTTACTTAAACTATCGGAAGAAGATAGCTATGGTTTAGTTGGTTATATTTAAATACAAGTTTTAACTAAAGACTTAAAACCATAAATAACCTAAACACCCAAATAAAGTTAATGCGGTTATAATTATCATCATCGTTTGTGCTTCCCACTTTTTTGAAATCAATCCTACTAATGCATATAAAGGGGTTGCGAAAAAGATAATAAAAAACACAATACTGAAACAATAGCCTATAATATATCCAATCCCACCCGCTAATGAAGTTTCTAACTTTAAAGCAACAACATTATTAGTATTAGATACTGCCTTTAATGCGACTAATAAAAATAAAACTACCCACCAAAAAAGGAATTTTCTTTTAAATATTTTTAAAATATTTTTCATAAATACAATTTACATTAATTTTATTTCTAACACAAGACTGCTTTGAATAGTACAAAGAATAAAATATTCAAATTGTTTAAAATGAACCTGACCTAATGCCATATTTAAACAAATCAATTATAATAAAGAAAATCCAAAACAAAATATAAGAAGCTATAATATTAATCTTTAATGGTTTAGACCAATTACTGTAAAAATTTTTAGGTCCGATTTTAAAGGCCCAATTAAAAGTAAGTAACAAAGCTGAAATCGAAAGAATAATTAGCGAAACAAATAAATAAGGAGAAATTATAAGGGCTGAAATCAGATATTCAAGACCTCCTAATAAACCGCCGCCCCTGTTAACCTCGTCTGAAAAAATTTCAAACCTTCGATTATAGAGTCTACTATTTAATAAATAGCGAACTAATATTGTTGTGAAAAATAGAATATGGAATAATTTAATGTTTTTTCTGTCAATGCTAAAGTTTTTCATTTTGCGGATAAAGACGAAATTAATTACTAGAAAAACTATTAGTAAAAGTATATATAGTGTAGATGTCATTATTTATAGTCTTGTGCTGTTAGCCATTATTTGTAATGCAGATTTAAATCTGTCGAAATCCTCTGGATATGTGTTTAACGTTAGTGAAATTATATAATCTTTTTTAAAAAGAATTGCCGCAATTGTTTTTATCTGTCCAACATTTGCAACTGCTCCCTCATTAATTATATATAAGATTTGATTTTTTTTATCCATATAGTTCCCCAAATCATTATGGTCTGTTATAACTCCTTTCATTCCATCAAGTATCGTTAATGTTGAATTATTCAAAGTATTAATAAACATCTCTGCAAATTCATTAATTCCTAATTTAGTTATCTCATAATCTTTTTGAATAAGAACACTTATACTTGGGTAACTATTAATTTCCGAATTTGACAAGGTTAATAAGTAATCGATATTTCCTTTGTACTGTGAGTTTTCAAATAAAGAATTAAGTAAAAAATTCTTATCAGATTCCGCTAACACTTCCCAATTTACAGGGATATTAATTTTAACTTCTTCCTTTTTTATAAGATTTTCCTCAAAATCTCTGTTAATTTCAATGTTAATTGGAAGTGTTTTATTTTTGCTTTTATTGTCACAAGCTGATATCAAGATTAAGCCTAAAAATATATATAGTAGTTTTCTCATACCTACAATTTACAACATTTAGTTTTTACTTAAACTATCTGAAGTTACTTCACTTAGATTGGTTTTTTAAAATCATTACATTTGGGTTAAATAACAAATACTTTAAAAATATGTTTGTAGTAATTAAGCACTTTGGTTTTTTAGGCATCGCATTTATTTTTTGGTTTCCTATTATGTATATTTTTTTTCTTTTAAGATGTTTTATTAGAGGGATAAGTAGAACAAAAAATATGTATGGAACTGATGACTATGATTTTGTTATGGCTGCTCATTCAAAAATTGGGTTTGGAGTATTTATAATTTGGGCAATGATTTTAAATAACGCTGAACAGGGCACTACAGCATATGCAGTTTGTGGGGCAATATATGTTATTTGTGTAATTCTTTCTTGGATACCATTTCATTTAATATTTATCAAAAAATGATATGAAAAAACTATTACTCCAAAACCAATCTAAGTGAAGTAACTTCAGATAGTTTAAGTAAAAACTAAATGTTGTAAATTGGGGGTATGAAAAAACTATTTAACTTTTTTTCAGGCATAATAGGTTTAATCTCATTTTTAATGCCATACTTTTGGGATAGCCTGAAGAAGCAATTCAAATCAGGAATTAAAACTGATGAATTTCCTTCTGGCAAAGGTAAATTTGGATTTGATGTAACAAACCCAATACCGTGCAAAGGTTTTTTAGGTCCAAATAAATATCTTCAAAAGATAGAGTTTGCTGATAAATCTTCATTTAGATTTGAAAGACATGGCTCTACAGGTGCAGAAAACATCAACGCTGAACATATAGATATCTATTCAATATATAAAAATGGTAAGAAACATAGTGATTTATACCTAGCACCATATCAAAAAAGAACAAGTCGAAAAGTTCCAGAGGGATTCATCTTTAAATCATAGGCATATCTGTAGAAACTAGTATCATACTCATCTGCTAGTCTCTGGTTGTGTGTACATACACACACTTTCTAGTCTAGTCTATTCGCTAGCATATAACCTCTAGTATATTCGACTTATAAAGCTGTATACGCAATAGCTGTGTCTTGTCGAAAACCCTAACTATTTTTTATAAAAAACTGGTTAATTAATGTATATTTATAGTAAGTTAAAAAATAATTGACAGTATACATATGGCTGCTAAAAATGTGCGGTACGTTAGGAAATTACCAAAGCCTCTGTGGTTAAATACCTGTTATGTGTAGTCAATTGATAATTAAATCTAGATTATGGAGTTATTTAAGATTTTCAAAAAATCTGTTAAAATACAAGGTAAGTCATTTTTAAGGTGGACTGGGGGGAAAAACTGGTTAGCGCCCACTTTAAATAAACTAGCCAATAAAACTCAATTTAAAAGATATCACGAACCGTTTATTGGTGGAGGTTCGGTTTTTTTTAGTTTAAAAACAAGTAAGACGTCTTTTATTTCTGATTCAAATAAAGAACTAATAAATACTTATAAAGCAGTAAAGTCAAATCCAAAAAAGATTATTAATATTTTATCATCATTTGAACAAAGTGAGGAACAATACTACTTTTTACGAAGCAAAACATTTAAAAATAAGTTTGAAAAGGCAGCTAGATTTATTCATTTGAACAAAACATCTTTTAATGGTATATATAGAGTAAACGTCAAAGGTGAATATAATGTTCCTTATGGGAAAAAAGGATATGATCTTGATTTGCTTAGTGGTTTAATGTATTCTGCTTCTGAACAATTAAAAAATGTAACTATTAGAGAATCTGATTTTAAAGATAGTTTGTCAGAAATTAAAGATGGAGACTTGGTGTATTTAGATCCACCTTACACTATTACCCATAATAATAATGGGTTCATAAAATACAATGAAAAACTATTTTCATATGAGGATCAGATTGATCTATGTAATTTTATTAGAGAAGTTAGGTTAAAAGGGGCTTATTATATTTTGTCTAATGCTCATCATCCTGAAGTTGAGAAAGTTTATAACCAATTTAATGATAATATAGTTTCTTTAACGAGGGCTTCAACCATAAGCGGGTTGGCCAAATCAAGAGGAAAATATAAAGAATATTTATTTACTAATATAGAAATATGAAACACTTAACAGAAGAAAAAAAAGCTGAACTGCTGGATTCTTTAGCAACAGATCATCGTTTTTTAGGGAGATTAAGAAGCAAACGAATTAACGAATATGAAGAAGAGACCATAGAAAGATTTGATCTAGAGGCATACGAGAAGGAAGGTTTTGTTGTTAAGCCGTCTAGACTTAAAAAAAAGATAAAGGTTATTAAAAACAAAGAGCACAGCGTCGCATTTGAAAACAAATGCTGGTGTCTTATGTATGATTTGGGATTTAAAATATTAAACAAAAACGATAATTTTGTTCTTCCATATGGCCCTAATAAGGGTGAGTCTCAGCAAATCGATGTTATTGCAATCAACGAAGATGTTGTTATTTTAATAGAGTGTAAGTCAAGTGAGAAATTAGGAAATAAAGACCATAGACCTTACATTGATACTTTAGGAAAAAAAATTGCAGGGTTTAGTCAAACAATAAAAGAGTTGTTTGGAGACAGAAAGGTTAAGTTTATGTTTGCAACAAACAATCAAAAACTAGGACCAACAAACATTGATATACTTAAAAACAGTAATGTATTCAATTTGAATAATAGTTCTCAAACTTATATTAGAGGCCTAATTAACACTTACAAAAAGTCAGCGCATTATCAGTTTATGGGTATGATTTTTAAGGGTGAAATTATCAAAAAAGATAAAATCAGAATACCTGCTATTAAAGGAAAAATGGGTGGTAATACGTATTTTATGTTTTCAATTGAACCAGAGACTTTGTTAAGAATTGGTTTTGTTCTTCATAGGGTAAAAGCCAATGCTGAAGATTTTCCAACATATCAAAGGCTGTTAAAAAAAGAGAGAATTAAATCTCTATCAAGTTTTATTTCTGAAGGCGGATATTTTCCAAATTCTATAATTTTAAACTTTGATACAAAAGGGGTGAAAAAGTCTAGAAGACTTGAGTGGGAAGATGCTGGGCAAAGGGACGACTCTCATTCAGAACACGGTATTTTAAAAATCCCTAATTCATTCGCTATAGCATATATAATTGATGGTCAACACAGGCTTTATGGGTATTCTTATGCAGAACAAACTGAATTTAACTCAACTCAAACAATCCCTGTTGTTGCGTTTGAAAACCTAAGCAATGAGCGACAGCTTCAAATGTTTATGGATATAAACGAAAATCAAAAAGCTATAAGCAGAAACTTAAAGGAAACTTTAAAAGAAGATATATATTGGGGCTCTTCTAGTGCAAAATTAAGAATTCAAGCACTTATGTCTGGAATTAATAATTATATGGGGTCTGAAAATGGTTATAAAATCTCAAACTACTTGTCAATCGGTGAGGATAACAAGGAAATTACAATGGGAACTGTAATTGACGGCATAAAAGATTCTAACTTTTTACCTATTGTTGAAAAAGGAGAGTTAATTGATGGCGACGGAGTTATTTATAAAATAGGGGTGCAAGAACATTTTAAAGAAATGAATAGAGTTAAGCTCCTTCTTGGAAATTTTTTATGTAAGGCCTTTGACTATGTAATAGAATCTTATGCTGATTTGTGGGATGAGAAAGGAGGGTTAATTAGATCCTCTAGAGGTGCTTATGCATATATTAGAACTCTTGGGGAGTTAAATGTTTACTTAACAAAAAAGGGGGAGTTAGACAAAATCGCGGATTTTAACATTAGAATAGACAAGATGAAAAAATATATAGATTCTTTGTTTAAAGGTTTAAGTGATACGCGTAATAATACTGCTGAATATGAGCGCACCTTAAAAGCTTATGGTGGGGGAAATAAGAAGGTTTGGAATCACCTATATACTTCTTTAATAAATAAAACTTTTAATGATTTTACAACTCCTGATTATGTTATTTATCTTGAAACTCAAGATGATGATGTTCAGAATAAAGCAGAAGATCTGGTTGAGGCTATTGAGAAAATCATAAAAGAAAGAACCCTTAATTATATTTATACTCAATGTGGAGGAAAGCAGAATTTTAAAAAAAAGTATTATACTTTGTTTGAGGAGTTAAGAAAAAGGGCTGAAACAAAAGAAATTGATTATGAAAATAATTTTCCAGGAATGGTAAGGAAGTGGGATTGGGATGAGATGTTTTATATAGTAGACTATTTAGTATTAGCAGAAAATGGATGGGGTAAACCTCTTACAGAGCATAATATTGAGCGATTATCTAAAGTTTTATCAATGAGAATGGAAAAAGAGTCTTATGATTCTGAAAAAAACATTAAGTATTATTCTTGCGGAAATGAACCCTCCTACAAGTTGGGGGCAAAATGGATGAGAAAATTTAATATGATTAGGTCTAATTCAGCTCATTCAGGTAGCCGAAATAAAGGAAATGGTGTAAATAAAGCAGAGTTAAATATGTTAACACTTATGCATAATGGGTTGCTTAAGGTTGGCTAAAAGAATCTTTAATTTTATATCTGTAAACTACAAATACTAGAATCCTTTCGTTATATAGTTAGACTAACGTAAAATAACATATGGGATTCAATAGTGAAACAGCAAAACTAGCAGGTAAGAAATCTAGACGGGGCAAGGCTAGACATTCTAGTGAAATAAGACAAACACTTAGCGACTTAGCCACAAAAACGTTAAACACCATAAACACAGAAGAGCTTAGCAATAGCGAGCGGATAGCGTTACTTCGGATACTAGTGAATTATACAGTTCCTAAGCTTCAGACTGAGCGTATAGAGACTAATCAGCATAAGCACTTTACGATAGAAGTCCTTAAGTAATAGGCCAGTTGCCAAATAGTTGCCAAAAATTAGTACTTTAGCGTTGATAATTGCTAAGAATTATAGCCAGTCTACGGAACAAAAAAAGGCTTACATCTCTGTAAACCTTTTTGCTCCTCCTCAAAGACTCGAACTTTGGACCCTCTGATTAACAGTCAGATGCTCTAACCAACTGAGCTAAGGAGGAATATCATTAAATAATGAGCGCAAATATATATATTATTTTTTAATCTTTAAAAATAATAAGCTAATTAAATATAGCTTTAAATATATCATTACCATTAGCGAATATAACTAATGAAATTAAAATTAAAAATCCTGTAACCTGAGCGTATTCCATAAACTTATCCGATGGCTTACTTCCTGTTGCCATTTCATATAACAAAAACATCACATGTCCACCATCTAAAGCAGGAATAGGTAATAAATTAAGCACACCTAGCATTATAGATAAAAATGCAGTTATAGACCAAAAGTCTAACCAACTAAAAGACGAAGGAAATATATTTCCAATAGCTATAAATCCACCAAGGCCCTTATAAGCTCCAGTTTCTGGACTAAATATTGCCTTAAATTGACCTAAATAACTACTAACGGTAGCGCTAAAAGTCGTAGCTCCAACTGAAATACTTTCGCTTAAACTATAAGTCTCTGTTACCAGTTCTATATAGCCATTGTCAATTAAATCTGCGGGTGATGCCCCAAACAGAACTCCAAGTTTTCCATTTTCGTCAACATTAAGTGTTTTTGAAAGTGACATTCCTTCTCTTAAAATACTTACTTCAATAGTTTGATTTTTATTCTTGGATAAAATTGATTCTATTTCATCTGCGTATGGGGTTTTGACACCATTAACAGATTCAATAATATCATTTTTTAATAAATTAAAATTTTTATTTAATGACTCGTCAGTTACAGATTGAATAATAAGCGGAGATCTAAAATCAAACAAGCTTCTATCTTTACTTGTGCTTAATTTTCCTAAAAAATCAACAGGTAATTTTATATCGATGGTTTGTCCATCTCTATCAACTTCGTATGTTTTAGCACTTATTATAGATTTTCTTAACTCTGAATAATTAACAAATTCTTGGTTGTTTATAGAAATAATTTTATCTCCAGTTTTAAAGCCAGCATCGGTTAAAATAGAGTTAGTTATTTTATACCCGCCTTTAACACTTTCGTTAGGAATAAATTGTTTTCCGTTAGAATAAGCCAAACTAATATAAATAACAAGAGCTAAAATAAAGTTTACTGTTACTCCTCCAAGCATTATAATTAGTCTCTGCCATGATGGTTTTGATCTAAACTCCCATGGTTGAGTAGGCTTTGACATTTGTTCTGTATCCATGCTCTCATCTATCATTCCAGCAATTTTAACATATCCTCCAAGTGGTAAAGCACCGATTCCGTATTCAGTGTCTCCAACTTTCTTTTTGAATAAAGAAAAAGGCCAGTCAAAAAACAAATAAAACTTTTCGACTTTTGTTTTAAATAATTTAGCTGGGATAAAGTGTCCTAACTCGTGGAGTACAACTAATATAGATAAACTCAGTAATAGTTGTGAAACTTTTATAATAATGTCAATCATTGCATGTAATAATTATGAAGGGGCTAAAATAATGGAAACTAATATAAAAAAGAAGAAAAAAGACTTACTTTATCTTACAATTAAAGATTTATAAATATTACCTGATTTAGAATCAAACTTTAAAAAATACTGTCCTTGATTTAAAATTCCAAGTTCTAAGTTTTTCGAATATACATATGTAGAAATTAATTGTCCATTAATATTATATAGTTCGATATTATTTATTTTTAAATAATATGGTTTTTTGATTTCAATATTTGAACTAGTTGGGTTGGGATAAATAACTAATTTATTATTGATTTCGGGAGTTTGTGAACTTAAGAGAACCAGATTATTTTTTGAAATTACGTCAAACTCTGGATTAACTTCAATAGATGAAACGTTAAAATCCATTTCATATATAAATGTCTGATTATTATAATTATGATCTAATATTAAATCCAATTCTTCTCCAGAATCACCAAAAACTCTTATTGTAATTAAGCCTTCAAAAAAATCAACTGATTCGTGACTTGATTCTTGACTTAATATTATCTGCAGTTCTGATGATGGCTGGCCCCATTCCGCTATATAACTTGGATATCCCTCGTTAAATAACCAATCATCAAAAAACTCTGATAATTCCATCTGAGTTGTTTGCTCTACTGAAGATATAAAATCATTAGAGTTTGCGTATCCATAAGAAAATTCAGGGTTCGATAAATAGTTTTGTAAACTTTCATAAAATAAGTCTTCACCAATTTTTTTTCGAAGCATATGCAAAACCATAGATCCTTTATTATATGAAAGTCTCCCGCTAAAAACCCTATTAACAGTTAAAGTATCTTCAGCTGGAACATATACGGATCCAGATGTCTGACTTGTAATAGAATTAACCTTCTGTTGTTTCCATGATTTAAAAGAAGACTCTCCGTCTAAATGTTCAATGACTAATCCAGATAAATAAGTTGCAAAACCTTCATTTAGCCAAATGTCTTGCCAACTACCACAGGTGATTTTATTTCCAAACCATTGGTGTGCTAATTCATGTGCAATCAAACCTCTACTAAAATTCCCCATGAATGAAACAGTAGTATGTTCCATTCCTCCTCCCCAACCAAATTGAGCATGACCATATTTTTCATCTGAAAAAGGATATTCCTCAAATTTTTCAGCGAAGAAATCCATAATATCAACAGTAACTAAGGTTTGTTCTTGGGCTGTAGAAAAATCTTCTGGGTAAACATAATTTACTATTTCAAATGGGTTTCCATTATTAGATACTTCATGGGAATATATTTCATAGTTTGTAACTGCTACAGCTATAAGGTATGCTGGGATTGGATAATTATGTCTAAAATGAGTTGTTTTGATATTATCATTATAAATTTGACTAATTTCAAGACCATTTGATGCTGAAATATATTCTTCATTATCAGAGTTATATATAGGAGTATTTATATATACATCAATAGAATCAATCTTATCATTTAAATCTTGTTTGCAAGGCCACCATCCTTTAGCTCCATAGGGTTCTGAAAGGGTCCAGACTATTGGGTCCCCATTGTGATATGATTGTTCAAAAGAGCCAAAACCAGAGCTTACAGGATTCCCAGAGTAAGTTACACTTAATGAATCGATAGTTCCTTGACTTTGTAATTCAGCAAGTTCAATTACTAATTCATCATCTGAATTTTGAGTATAGTTTAAGTTTGTGTTAGTAGACAAGTGGGTAACATTTTCAACTTGCATATTATCAGACAAATCAAAAGTTATTTGATTTAAATCATCCAAAGCTAGAAAGTGAGAAGTTATAGTTCCAGAAATAAAAGCTTCATCAGGATCTAAATTTATATCAAGTTTATGATACTTTAAATCATAATTAATTGTATTAACATTAATTTTTTGTGATAATATTTTTTTAGCTAACTCAGATTCAGAGTTTAATAAATCATCAATGTTGTTTTGTGAGAAAAATATTACCGGCCAAAGTAGGGCTAAAACTTTAATAAACTTCATTAATGATTGTTTGAATATCAGTCAAAAATACTAATTAAATGCTAATTGTGTTGTATTTTTGTTTTCTCTTTAATTTTAATATCTATGAAAGGAAGTTTTTCAAATTATAAGTGGATAGGACTGTCAATAATTATTTGGGGTATAATTTCGGTGAGTCTTTTTTACAGTATTTTAAAACCAGTAGAAAGTCTTCCAATTTACCAACCAGCATCGGTTAACAGCGAATTAGTTGACACCACTATAATTCATAAAATAAATTATCATAAAATTTCTGATTTTAGCCTCACTAATCAAAATGGGGAAACAGTAACTCAAAGTAAATATGACAATAAAATTTATGTAGCAGATTTCTTTTTTACAACTTGCCAGTCTATTTGTCCAATAATGACAAAAAACATGAAAGACATTCAAGATAAATTAATTAAAGATTCCGAAGTTTTATTATTATCTCATACTGTATTTCCTGAAATTGACTCTGTTGAAGTTTTAAAAAAATATGCTCTTGAGAATCAAGTCATAGACTCTAAATGGGATTTAGTTACAGGTGATAAGAAAGAGATCTATGATTTAGCAAGAAAATCATATTTGGCCGCTAAAGACAATATTTTTGGAGAGTATGAGATGATACACACAGAAAATTTTGTTTTAATCGATAAGAAAAAACAAATTCGAGGATTTTATGATGGAACTAATAAGGAAGAAATTGACAGACTTTATAAAGACATAAAAATTTTAAAAAACTCTAATTAAATCACTCCATATTAAAAATATTAATTTTTAATATCTAAAATAATAAACACATGAAAAACATATTTACGCTACTATGCTTATTAATATCAATTACAGTCTACTCGCAATCTGAAAAACCAGAATTAGTAATCGCAACAGAGAGGGTTGAGCCGGGCATTCTATTTATTTTTGAAGGAGCAATAAAGGATAATATATCTCCATCGTCAATGCATTTGTCGGAAAATGAAACAAACATTCACATTGAGGCTAGAGTTAATTGGGACACGGTTAATATCCCTAATGGAACCCCTGCAGGTGGGTTTGTACCGTATTTATATATCTCCGCACATGTTATAAATCAAAAAACTGGGCTAAGTACTTTTGTTGACTTACTGCCACATATTAATTTGGTTGATAATTTTCATTATGCCAGAAATATTTCTTTACCTGGATCAGTTGAAGATAAATATTCTGTTAAATTTAATATCACCAAGCCAAGTGGAACTGACTTAGCTTTGCATATGGATTGGTTGAAATCATATGGAAAGGAATTAATAGAAAATAAAACTTTTTCTTATGATAATGTAGATTTTTCTGCAGTTGCTAAAGCAAGTAGAAATTAAATAATTAGCCTAATGCAACGTCTAAAGACATCATAATTATAAAGCCGCCGATAAAGCCTAAGGTTGCAATATCTGTGTACTTATCTCTTTGAGTTTCAGGAATTACCTCTTCTACAACCACAAAAATCATAGCTCCAGCAGCAAATGCTAATGCATATGGTAATATTGGAATAAAAACTGTTACCGCTAAAGCACCTATAACTGCTGCTATTGGCTCAACAATTGCTGACATTTGACCATACCAAAAGCTTTTAAATTTACTAGCGCCATTTCTTCTCATCGGCATAGAAACTGCTAAACCTTCAGGAAAGTTTTGAATTCCAATTCCTAATGCTAATGCTACAGCACCACCAATTGAAGCTTCAGGAATACCTGCAGCAACTCCTCCAAATAATACTCCTACCGCTAACCCCTCAGGGATATTATGTAATGCAATTGCTAATACTAAAAGGGTAGTACGATGCCAAGGGGTGTCTGGTCCTTCATTTTCATCATCTCCAAAATTAATATGTAAATGTGGTAATACTTTATCTAAGCCAAATATAAATAATGCGCCCAGTCCAAAGCCTAAAGCCGCAGGAAACACAGATCCTCCACTCATTTCAATTGCAGGAGCAAGTAGACTCCAAAAACTTGCTGCAACCATAACTCCACCTGTAAAACCCAACATTCCGTCTAACAAAGCTCTGTTCATGCCCTTAAAAAAGAACACTAATGAAGCTCCAGCTGCAGTAAGCCCCCATGTAAATAACGATGCGTATAAAGCGCCAAGTACAGGGTCAATTGATTCAAAATAAATTACTACACTTTCTAAAAAAGACTCCATTAATATTTTTTTATGCAAATATAAATAATAAAATAGTTTTGCTTTGTATCTTTGCTTGATAACCAATAATATATTTATATGTATCCTGCAGAATTAGTTAAACCAATGAGAGAACAACTGACCGTTAATGGGTTTACAGAGATGTTTTCTGAAAAAGATGTAGATGATTTAATAGAAAAAAAAGGGACAACTTTAATCGTAGTTAACTCGGTCTGTGGTTGTGCAGCAGCGAATGCAAGACCTGGAGTTATTGCAAGTTTATCAAATTCTAAAACACCAGCTAATTTAGCAACAGTATTTGCAGGCGTTGATAGAGAGGCAACCGATAAAGCCAGATATCATATGGCACCATTTCCACCAAGTTCTCCTTGTGTCGCATTATTTAAAGACGGAGAACTAGTTCACATGTTAGAAAGACATCACATTGAAGGCAGACCAGCAGAATTAATTTCTGAAAATTTACAAGATGCTTTTAACCAATACTGTTAATTATAAAATAACTTATCTAAAGTTAATTTTTGAGACAATCTATTTAAGTTAATCACACTGGTTTTACTAATTTCATTATCTCTTCCATAGTTTTTATATACTGTGTATTTTAAAAATGTAGGATTAATATCTGACTCTATACTATAAGTGTCAATATTGATAAGCCATTCTCCTTTTTGAGAATCATCAATTATAAATTCTTCTGTATTGTAACCAAATTTGATTTCATCTACTAATTGATCTTTGTTTTCAAACTTAGTGTGAGACCAATTAAAGAATTTTTTTGAAGGACTAACAAACTGAACGTTAAACTCAATATTAGAATCACTCCAGTCAAAAACAACTCTATAATCGTAACCAAAGTTTTTTTGAGCGACAAATGAATTTTTTTTAATATTTAGGTCTAAATCAGGAAGTATTTTTTTTAATACATCAATAGGGAAATTTTTAAAATCTATTTTATCTCTATGATTAGTGTATAGGTGATAAGCTTCATTTGCAATTGTTTTTTGAAGACCCAAAACTTCAACTTCATCAATCTCATTTAAAAGAATTTTTTTATAAATATCGGCAGCCAAAACATACTTTTTGTTTTTAGAATATATTAAAGCTAAATCCCTATAAGATTGCTCATGATAAGGTCTTATTTTAAGTAAGTGCTCATAGACTAATTCAGCATCTGTATTTCTATCAATTGACTCCATTTTATACGCTAATGCTTTTAAAGCTTTTGGATTACTTTTGGCAGATATAACTGCATCAGTCAGAATATAAAAAGCAAAATCATCATTCCATCTTTTAAAGTAATCATAACAATCAAAATAGTATGGTAGAGATTTAAATTCTAAATTAGAAGTCTGTCTTGAATATATTTCTTTGGCATTTTCAAAAGAAAATGCTTCTTCAAGTTCCTTTATGTATTGAGAGTTATTTTCAAAACTAATCATCCCCAATTCTTCTTCATAATCGTTGCCCTTAATTAAGGCCGAATCGAGAGTTTGAGAAGATCCTTTGTACAAGTTATT
Organism: uncultured Bacteroidota bacterium; assembly: GCA_902515565.1. GTDB lineage: Bacteria > Bacteroidota > Bacteroidia > Flavobacteriales > Flavobacteriaceae > SGZJ01. The sequence goes on from CABXVR010000001.1 coordinate 19,192, forward strand.
CATTCTAATTACAAAAACTCCTCCTCTTCCAACACTTCCGTATCTATTTGTAGCACCATAAGATTTTAATATGGTGATACTTTCAATTTGTTGAGCATTTATAAAGTTTGGAAAGTCCTCAAATATTAATCCATCAACATCGTAAATTGCATAGGCAGGGGTGTTCATTGATCCTGTCCCACCACGAATTATAATTCTGGGATTATCAAAGCCTTCTATTTGAACTCCTGCAAATTTTCCTCTAATTACATCGACCAATGTAGTCGCCCCTGCTGAAATATCTTTTTTTGTAATTGTTGAATTAGAAAATCCTACCGCGTCTTTATTTTTTCTGCCATAGCCAGTATCCACTAAATTATCATCATTTTTATTTGTTGAAGATAAAACCACCTCATCTAAAATTTGTGCTTCAGTTTTTAATAGTACATATAAATCATCAAAATCTTCTACGACTGTTTGTTTTTCTGTCATTCCTAAATAGTTAACTATTAGAATATCTCCAACTTGAGCGTCTATATTAAAATAACCATCAAAATCAGATTGAGCTTCTACAAGTGAGTTTTTAATCCTAACTGTAGCACCTTGAATTGGTCCCGAAACACTGAACACTTTTCCAAATAAATTAGGTCCAGATTCATCTATTGTACTAAGTGATAAATCGTTAAACCAGCTATTGGAGTTTTCATCACGTTCTAAGTAAAATTTATTTGTGTTTCTTAAAAACTTATATAATTGTGAAACTTTTATCTCTATAGTTTTAAACCCTTTTGCGTTAATCACAAAGATATCATCATCTTTAATAAGCTTTTCATCATAATTTAAATTAAAAACACCCGCATTGGTAGTAAAAGCACCAATTTTAGTATACTTAAAATTTACATTTGCCAAACTTATAGGCTTACTAGTCTTTTTGTCTAGGACTGAAGCTTTTATCTTAATTTCGTATTGAGAAAAAATTAAATTACAACAAAGAAAAAATAATAAAAATATATGTTTTTTCATTTTTTTAAATTTTTTATAAATATAATCAGTATGTTTTTTCAAGCCCGTTAATTCCTTGTTAAATGATTCATTCATTTAGTTAGAAATATTTAATAAGATTTAGGGGGTACTATTTAAAATTTGCTTTTCGTTTTTTTAGAAATGCATTAGTGCCTTCAATAAAATCTTCAGACTGAAAACAATTACTAAACTCACTTATTTCTGTAAGGTAACCATTTTCACCGTCTTTAAAATTAGAGTTAACACATTTTATTGAAGCTGCAATAGCACTTGATGAATTAGAAATTATTTTTTTTGCTAAATCTGTGCTAAACGAAAGTAGGTTTTCTTGAGATGTTATGTGATTTAAAAGACCTACTTTTTGTCCTCTTTCTGCATTAATCATATTGGCACTTAATATCAATTCCATGGCAATTCCTTTACCAACTAATTGTGGTAATCTTTGCGTACCACCATAACCAGGAGTTACCCCTAAAGACACTTCAGGAAGTCCCATTAAAGTATTTTCACTAGCTATTCTTATATGACATGCCATAGCTAACTCTAACCCTCCGCCTAATGCATATCCGTTAATTGCAGCAATAACAGGTTTTGGGTAATTTTCTATGAAATCAAAAAGTTTAGTTTGTCCACCCGAAGATAAGTCATGAGCTTGATCTTTAGAGAATTTATAAAATTCGCTAATATCTGCTCCTGCAACAAAGGCTTTATTTCCTGAGCCAGTAATAATTATAATTTTACAAGACTTATCATTTGATAAATTATCTAATGCAATATGTAACTCTTTTATGGTTGATATATTTAGTGCATTTAATTTATTTGGTCTATTAATAGTAATTGTGGTAACTCTATCATTTGTATTCACTAATATGTTCTCAAATTTCATATTTAATTTTTTGGTAAAGTTATAGTAAAAGTAGTCCCTATATTCATTTTAGTTTCAAATTCAATGGTTCCTCCAAAAGATTTAATAATATTACTTATAATTGATAAACCTAACCCCATACCGCTTGATTTGGTCGTAAATCTTGGTTCGAATATTTTTAATTTTATCTCTTCATCAATTCCAGATCCATTGTCACTTATTTTAATAATTGCATGTGTTGTTGTGTTTGATAAAAAAACATCAATAATCGGGTCTCGTTCTTTTGGAACTGACTGAATTGCATTTTTAACTAGGTTAGTTAAAACTCTAATAAGTTGAGATTTATCCAAATTTGCAAGCACTTCATTAGAATCATAAGAAAAATTAATAAACTGCTTATCAAAAATATCAAGTGCAGTCTCTATAAGTTCATTTAAATTTAATAATTCTTTTTTCTGTTCTGGCATTTTTGCAAAATCTGAAAATGCACCAGCAATTGAACTCATTACATCGATTTGTTGAATTAGAGATTTAGAGAATTCATCAACTTTAATGTTGACATTTTTATTTTCAATATTGAAATTCTTTTGAAAAGATTGAATAGTTAGTCTCATTGGGGTCAATGGATTTTTTATCTCGTGAGCAACTTGTTTTGCCATTTCTCTCCAAGCACTCTCCCTCTCTCCTTTTGCAAGCTTTAAAGCACTATCTTCCAACTCATCAATCATTAAATTATAAGAATTAACTAGTTCTGCAAGTTCTTTGGGGGGATTCTTTAGTATTATTTTATTATCGGTTTGAGATAATTTTGTCAACTTTAATCTGCTACTTATTTGAAATAATGGCTTAGTTATATATCTGGATAAAAAATAAGCGAAAAATGTAGAAATAATTATAATATTAAACAGAACAAACCCTAAGCTATATAGTATTGAATTTAACTTATCATCATTTAAAAAATCAAACTCAAAATAAGGAATGTACAAAATACCAATTGGCTTGTTGTTTTGGTCTTTTAATATGTCATAAGCTACTTTATAATTTTTAACGTCAATATTATTTTCTACGAATCTATCTATGTTTTCATTTTTGAATTTCTCAACTATATAACTAGGTATTTTTAGCTCTACTAAATCTATAGTTGATTCTAAATCTGAATTTTTTAACAGATTTCCATCAAGATCATATAATTTAAATTCAATATTTTGAATTATGGAAATTTCATCTATTTTACTATCAGAAATGTTTTTAATAATATCACTATTGTCAAAAGGTGAATTCTCTATAACATAATTAAGACTTAGTATTAATTGTTTCTCTTTTCTCTCTAGTCTATCGTTGTGATAGTATTCTGACTGGAAGTTGTATTCAATCAAAGTAAGGGTTGCTAAAAGTATTGATGAAACAGCAACCATTAAAATCATAAAAATGAATATTCTAAAACGGAGTGAAATTCCTTTTATTTTCATCTTATTCATTTCTTAGTTTCTTATATAATTTTATGCCTAAAATTAAAATTACTGACAAAGATATTATACCTAAAACACCAAATATCCAACTTGTTGAACTCTTTAAAGTTATTAGAAAAATTACTGCAAACAGTATAATTGTTGCTCCTTCGTTCCAGTAGCGCATAAAGTTTGAAGAATAGTTAATTATATCGCTCTGTAGTTCTTTATAAATCATGTGCGTTTTGATATGATATAATATAAGTATAAAAACAAAAACTAGTTTAACTTTCATCCATTCAAAATTTATTAACCCTGGATTTAATACAAATAAAAATATAGCGAACCCTGTAGCCAAAATAGCAGAAGGCCATGTAATTATTAGCCAAAGCCTTTTTGTCATAATTTTAAATTGATTTATTAGGATTTCTTTTTCAGTTTGTGGTTTTGTGTTTGCTTCAATATGATAAATGAAAAGCCTTGGAATATAAAACAGTCCTGCAAACCATGTTATGACAAAAATCAAGTGTAATGCTTTTATGTAATTATAGTATTCCATGACTTATTCAATAGAAATTAGATAATTTAATTTATTGTTGTTAAATAATTCATTAAAACTTTTTACTTCTTCAATCATTAATTTATCAAAAATTTCAAGATTTGTGTTTATCTGATCTGTTAAATATTCTTTAACTGCAATATCTTGTTCAGTTGGAGAAAAATCACCCATTGACACTAAAGAATTTAAGTGTCCTAACTTATTTGTAAGTCTAATAGGAAAATTTAACGGGTCTTGACCACTTCTGTTTTGAGTTTGGTATAAAGCTTTTTCAATTTTTGATAAATCATCACTTAGCGCAGTTGCTTTTTCTTTTAACATGGCTAAGTTATCTTGATTATATGTTGAGGTAAATTTTAATAATTGACTTTTTATACTTCTAATAGTTTTAATAGACTTATGTGCCTTGTCCATTGTTTTATTGATCGAATTAATAAAATCAAATTGCTCTTGCATTGATTTAATTGAACTTTCAGATCTTGGATCAATATTGATTTTAAAAGGTTTCTGATGAACAACTCCATTAACATTTAGCTCAACAAAATAATCTCCAGGAACTGCTTTAGGCCCATTTAAACTAGCCCACCACAAAACCATTCCATCAAAATCACTTGCTCCGTCATAATACATGTCCCATGTAAATTTATTAGAGCCTTTTTTAATTTTTAATTTCTTCTCTCCTGATGCTTTATTATTTAGTGAAATTATAGTGTCTTTATTGTTATTCAAATAAGTCAAAGACACATTATCTTGTTCAGAGTATTTAAAAAGGTTAAAGTAAGTTATAACACCATTTTCAAGGTTTTGACCAGCAGTTAGGCTTTTTCTTGAGCTACTTCTGCCAGACATCCTATAAGAACTTTTTGGTATAAATAGCTCAACGTTATGTAAATCGTGGTTTGGAAGTAATTTACGATCTAAAGAATTTATATAGGATTGGTGAATAACTGTTAAATCATCTAAAACCCATAAGCTTCTGCCTTGGGTGGCGACAACTAAACTATTGTTTTTTATAGTTAAATCAGTAATTGGCACGATTGGTAAATTAAGTTGAAAACTCTGCCAATTTTGACCTGCATCCAACGAAATATACATCCCCGTTTCAGTTCCTGAATATAAAATATTTTTGTTTTCTGGGTCTTCTCTAACTACTCTTGTAAAATGTTCTTCGTTAATTCCATTAGTAATTTTTTTCCAAGTTTTACCAAAATCTGTTGTTTTATAAATGTATGGTTTAAAATCTCCTGTTTTATACTTTGTGCCTGCGATGTAGCAAGTCCCTTCATCGAACGAGCTAGGTTCGATACTGTTTATCATCATCCACTCGGGCATTTTTTTTGGAGTTATATTATCCCATGTTTTTCCTGCATTTTTAGTTAAGTGTACTAACCCGTCATCACTGCCAACCCAAATTAACCCCTCTTTAAGCGGAGATTCTTGAGCGGCAAAAATTGTACAATAATATTCGACAGAAGTATTATCTTGAGTTATTGGTCCACCTGAGGATTTTAATTTATTAGGATCATTTCTTGTCAAATCTGGGCTAATTATATCCCAAGATTGGCCTTCATTTTCGGTTACGTGTACTTGATTTGAAAATGTATAAAGTTTTTTTGGATTATGTTTTGAAAATATAATAGGAAAATTCCATTGAAATCTATATTTCATCCCTTCAGCGCCGTGCCCCATGGGGTTATCTGGCCAAACATTAATTGCTCTTACGGATCCAGATTCGTGATTTACACGTGTCAAAAAGCCATCGTAACTACCTCCATAAATAACTTCATTATTTAAAGGGTCAACAGCAATGTGTGCCGATTCACCTCCAGCAGTGGGCTCCCAATCTGATTCTGTTATTGATCCATTTGAAGATCTGTGATTAATTCTAATCGTTGAATTATCTTGTTGTGCGGCATAAATTCTAAAGGGGAAACTATTATCAGTAGTTACTCTATAAAATTGCGATGTTGGTTGGTTCATATAAGTACTCCAACTTTCACCTCTATCGTATGAAACCTGAGCCCCGCCATCATCTCCAATAATCATTCTTTTTGGGTCTTCAGGGGAAATCCATAGGTCGTGATGATCACCATGAGGAGCATTATAAGTTTTAAAACTTTTACCTGAATCTGTACTTTTATGATATCTAACGTTTAACACATAGACTAAGTTTTCATCTTGTGTGTCAGCATACACTCTTGTATAGTACCAGGCTCTTTGTCTTAGTTTTCTTTCATTGTTTATTAATTTCCAGCTTTGTCCTCCATCATTACTTAAATACAAACCTCCTTTGTCCTTATTTTCAACTATGGCCCATACCTTTTCGTTATTAACAGGTGAAACGGTAACACCAATTATCCCTAATGTAGAATCAGGAAATCCTTTGTTAAGAGATATCTCCTTCCAAGTATTTCCGCTGTCTTCACTTTTCCATAATGCAGAACCCTCTCCACCAGAACTTAAACTGTATGGGGTTCTTCTCACATTCCAAGTAGAAGCATATATGATTCTGGAATTTGTAGGATCAATTATTAAATCAACTACTCCAGAATCTTCATTAGCATACAAGATTTTATTCCAATTTTTCCCGCCATCAACACTTTTATAAAGTCCTCTTTCATCACTTGGCTTATATATATTTCCTAAAACTCCTGCATACACAATGTCATGATTATTTGGGTCAATGGATATTCTTGGAATATGTCTTGAATTCTTTAATCCTGAAAATTTCCATGTTTTTCCTGCATCTAAACTCTTCCATACACCATATCCAGAAGAAACATTTCCTCTTACTGTTTTTTCTCCTCCTCCAACATATATAACATTGGGGTCGCTTTTAGCTACGCTTACAGAACCAATACTGCCGCCAAAAAAACCATCAGAGATGTTTTCCCATTTATTTCCGCCATCTTGTGTTTTCCAAACTCCTCCACCTGTAGCTCCAAAATAATAAAGATTCGGTTTGTTTGGTACACCTGTTACCGCAGCACTTCTACCTCCTCTAAATGGTCCAATTAGTCTGTACTCTAATGCTCCAAATTCACTTTCGTGTTTGTCAAAATCAATGTTGGACTTATTAACTGCATTTGCATTTAAACTAAAAAAAATAAATGTCGAACTTATTATAAAAAATAAATATAGTTTATTCATGTTGAGTCAATTTTTATTAATTCTAAAAATAAGAATTATTTATTACACTAATCTTTTTTTTACTTCTCTGATTAAAACTACGCCAGTTATTATTGTGGCAAGAATATCTGAAATTGGAAATGAAATCCATGCTCCCATTTCACCAAAAAATAAAGGTAAGATTAATATTAAAGGGACAAATAAAATTCCTTGACGAAGCAATGCTAAAATTAATCCTGTTTTTGCCTTTCCAATTCCTTGAAAATACGCCGCACCTATTAGCTGAATTGCAATAATTGGAGTTGCTAAAAATACCCAACGCATTGCAGCAGGAGTTTCTCTGATTACATCGGCATCTGAGGTAAATACTTTAGTTATTTCCTCTGGAAAAATCATTAAAACTAAAAACACAAGAGTTGCAAAAAAAGAGGCATATTTAATTGCTAAATAAATAACTTCTTTAACACGTTTAAAATTCTTTGCTCCAAAATTGTAACCAGCAATAGGTAAAAAACCTTGAGTTATTCCATAAACTGGAAATAAAGAAAACATCATCATTCTTCCAACAATTGCATAAGCGGTCACTGAAACTTCTCCGCCATAATTATATAATATATTATTCATTAATAAATATGTGATACTTACTGTAGCCTGTCTAGCTAAAGTTATAGATCCTAATGAAGTTATCTCTTTTACAATAGGTTTTTTTAAAGATAAATGATGAGTTTTAATTTTAAGTTCAGATTTGTCAGAAGCAAAAAACCAAAAAATAAAGATAAAACAAAGTACATATGACCCAGTGGTTGCCCATGCCGCTCCAGCCATTCCCATATTTAAATATTTAATAAAAACGATGTCTAAAACTATATTTCCTATTGATGGTATCATTAAAGCATACATTGCAAATTTTGGTTTTCCTTCTGCTCGAATAACACTATTACCCATCATGGATAAAGCTAAAAAAGGGACTCCATAAAGGACTATGGTATAATATATTTTTGATGGTTCGTAAATCCCACCCTTACCTCCAAATAAGGGAATAATCGATTCAATAAAGTAAAGGCCTATAAAAACAAAACTAACAGTAATTAGTATTGTAAGGGTAATTTGATTAGCAAATGTATATCTGGCTTTTTGAATATTATCTGAGCCTAAAGATCTTGAAATAATCGAAGATCCTCCAATTCCTATAGCCATACCCAAAGCAGCAATAAAAAAAGAAACAGGTAATACTACATTAATAGCTGCTATGGCTATTGAGCCTATCCATTGACCAACAAATATCGTGTCAATTAAAATATTTAATGACATTACTAATATACCTATCGAGGCTGGTAATGCTTGCTTAAATAAAAGTTTTGAGATTGGTTCTATTCCAAGATTTGATGAATTTGTTTTGTTCATCTAGAAGCATTTCCCATTATCTTTCCAATTGTCAACCCAATTAGAAATTAAGTTCACCCAATCATTGTTATCATTTAAACATGGAATGGTTGTGAATTCATCACCTCCGACTTCTTCAAATATTTCTTTACCTTCCATGGCAATTTCTTCAAGAGTTTCTAAACAATCACTAACAAACGCGGGTGTTACAATTGCCATTCTCTTTGTTCCCGATTTTCCTAATCTTTCAATTGTTCTGTCGGTATATGGCTGAAGCCATGGGTCAAAACCTAACCTAGACTGAAATGAAGTTGAGTAGTTTTTTAATTTTAATTTTTTAGCTACTAATTTTGTTACCTCTTTACATTGATGGCTATAGCAAAATTCGTGTGCTATTGAAGGAGTATCACAACAAGTCCCATCAACTTTACAATGTGATTTAGTGATGTCACTTTTTCTTATATGGCGCTCTGGAATGCCATGGTAAGAAAATAATAAATGATCGATTTGATCAAGATCAATACTGCTTTCAATAGATTTTGACAGCACATTTATATAGTCTTGATTATTGTAAAATGGACTTATTTCTTCAATTATTAAGTCTGGAAAATGCTGAGTACAAATTTCTTTAACTAGCACACTTATAGTTTCTGTAGTTGCCATTGCAAATTGAGGATATAGCGGAAATAATAATATTTTCTCTACGCCTTGATCAACTAATTCTTGAATTCCTTTAAAAATCGTCATACTGCCATATCTCATAGCAAGGCCAACTGGAATAGTTGACTTTGTTTGGAGTTTCTTTTGCAATCTTTTTGAGAGAACAATTAATGGAGAGCCTTCTTTCCACCAAATTTTCTTGTAAGCCTTTGCTGAAGTTTTTGGTCTAGTGTTTAATATTATTCCTTTTACCAGAATAGTTCTAGCCCATTTTGGAACGTCAATAACTCTTTCGTCCATTAGAAACTCTCCCAAATATTTTTTTACGTCCTTGGGTTCTGGAGAATCAGGAGAGCCTAAGTTTACTAGTAGTACACCTTTTTTCATTTATTATAATTAGGATGATAGTGAAATGAAATATTTTTTTGGAGTAACTCCATATTTTTTTTTAAATGCTGCTATGAAGTGGCTTGACGTACTATATCCAATTTTTAGTCCAACCTCGTTAACATTATAATCACCCGATTCTAATAATTTTCTAGCAACCTCCATTTTGTAATCTATTAAAAAACTATATACTGAATCTCCATAAATTTGCTTGAATCCTTCCTTTAGTTTCTTTAAACTCAATCCTATCTCATCTGCTAAATCATTTAAACTCGGTGGCTCGGCTAATCGATTAATTATTATATCCTTAGCTAATTTTATTTTATTCACGTTTGATTCACTTACTAGAAATGGACATTGATCCAAATTTGTTTCATCGCTTTTATTAAAATACAAGCTAAGAAGTTCAAAGGTTTTAGCTTTAAAGTATAATGGTTTGACTGAGTTATTTAAATTGAAGTTTAAAAGCTGAGTAAGAACAATTGACATAGATGGTGATATGTTTTCTTCAGTATAGTATTTTTTTAAAATATTTTCCTTGCTTAAAAAAGTTATATAACTAGCTTCATCTGAAAAAAGTAAATGAAATTTTTTAATCGATATTAAAATTGTTATTATGCTAGAACCTACTTGATTTGATAAATTAATCGGAAGGGTTCGTTGGGGATTGTATAATAGTAGTGACTTTCCTTTTGTTAAATTTAATTTATATGAGCCTTCGTTAAACACAAGTTCAGAACTGCCTTTTAAACAAAAATGAAACTGTATAAAATCTTTACTAACTTCTTTGTTAAATTTCTGTAGCTGGTTTGTATTATTTTGATGAATAGTTATGAAAATTTCTTTGTCAACAACTATTTCAGATGAGGGACCTATATCGACACTTTCTAAAAAACTTTTTGATTGATTTTTTTTCTCTTTATTTAGAATCATTATAAATTAATTAAGTCATTTATCTCTGTAATATTTAACAAAAATAAGTTAAATTATAAAATAAAAAAATTGATTTATGAAAAAACTACTATCGTTATAAAAAGTTCTTTTAGCGTTGTTTTTTAAATAAAAGCATACTTATTTTTGCAAAAAACAATTATACTTAATGCAAATCCAAGCAACAAGTTTTTTTATTATTGGAATAAGTTATAAAAATGCAGATGCGGAGATTCGTGGGAACTATAGTTTAGATCCTAAATCCAAACTATCTCTATTAACAAAAGCAAAAGAGTCAGGGCTTGAAAGTGTCATGGCTATATCCACTTGTAATAGAACAGAAGTTATCGGGTTGGTAAATGACCCTGAAATACTGATAAATCTATTGTGTGACACAACCAATTCTTCAAAAGAAGAATTTAAAAAATACTCATATACCTTAAGTGAAAATGAAGCTATAAATCACCTTTTTAAAGTTGGCTCAGGTTTAGAAAGTCAAATTTTAGGGGATTTTGAAATTATTGGACAGTTAAAACATAGCGCGGCAACCTCAAAAAAGGCAGGGCTATTAAACACCTACTTAGATAGGTTAATTTCATTAGTTATTAGAGCCAGCAAAAGGATTAAGACTGAAACAAGTTTGTCAACTGGAGCAACTTCTGTTTCATTTGCTTCTGTGCAGTATATATGTAATAATGTGGAAGATGTTAACAATAAAAATATCTTACTTTTTGGGACAGGTAAAATTGGAAGAAATACTTGTGAAAATCTAATTAAACAAACAAAAAATAGCAAAATAACTCTAATCAACAGGACAAAAGATAAGGCTGAAAAAATAGCTGGAAAGTTCAATTTAAAAGTTGAGGACATCTCTGATTTAAGTAATGAAATTAGTAAAGCTGATGTTCTGGTAGTTGCTACTGGAGCATTAGAAACTACAGTCGATAAAAGCTTAATAAAAACGAAATCACCACTTCTTGTATTAGATTTATCAATTCCCAAAAATGTTTCAAATGATGTAACTGAATTAGATAATGTTAATTTGATTCACCTTGACGATCTTTCTAAAATTACTGATAAGACATTAGAGTCTAGAGAAAAAGAGATTCCAAATGCTATAAAAATTATTGAGTCAGTAATAAGGGAATTTGAAGAATGGGTTGAGAATAGAAAGTTTGCTCCAACGATAAGAGCTCTAAAAAGCAAATTAACGAGTTTTAAAAAATTAGAATTAGAAAATTTAAAAAAGAAGAAAAACGACTTTAATTTTGAACATGCAGAGCTAATTAGTGATAATTTAATTCAAAAAATTACCAACCATTTTGCAAATCATTTAATTAATGAAAACATTGCAGCAAACAAAAGTGAAGAGTTAATAAAAAAAGTGTTTAACCTTGAAAAGACACTTTAGATGGATAATATTAGAATTGGGACAAGAGCTAGCAAATTAGCTGTTTGGCAAGCTGAACAAGTTCAGAGCCTATTACAAACAATAAACATTTCGTCGTCAATAATCAAAATCAAATCAAGTGGGGATAAAGATTTATCTAAACCCGTTTATGAGCTAGGAATTACAGGAGTATTTACTAAAGAAATAGATTTAGCATTATTAAATAATGAGATAGATATTGCGGTTCATAGCCTTAAAGATGTTCCTACAAAATTACCGTTAGGTGTGATGCAAGGAGCGGTACTACAAAGAGGGTCTGAGTTAGATGTTATTATCCCCAATAAAGCTTTAAAATCAAAAGGAAATACAATAGCGACGGGAAGTTTAAGACGAAAAGCTCAATGGCTTAACAAATTTAATACAGACAACATTGTAGAGATCAGAGGAAATGTTCAAACCAGACTTAGGAAACTAGACGAAAACAATTGGAATGGAACTATAATGGCGAAAGCTGGTTTAGAGAGACTAGACATATTACCTAAAGATTATCAAGATTTAAGCTGGATGATTCCCGCTCCGGCACAAGGTGCAATTTCCGTTCAAAATTTAACCATAAATTCTTCGATTACCGAAGTGCTAAAACAAATAAATCATGTTGAAACAGAGCTTTGTACAAATATTGAGAGAAGTTTTTTGAATAAATTAGAGGGAGGTTGTACAGCTCCAATTGGTGCGCATGCAAAAATAGTTGATAACTCTGTTGTTTTTAGAGGTGTTTTACTATCAGTTGATGGAAAGGAAAAAATAGAAGTAAACGAAGTTCACAAATTAGATAAAATTGAGGATTTGGGAGAGAAGCTGGCAAAAAAAATTATTTCCCTTGGTGGGGATAGAATATTAAATTCTTTAAAAAGGTAGATTATGACAAAATTATTATCTACCAAAGTACTTAGCTCAAAAAATCATAAAAAAATTAGTGATTCAAGTATAAAAATTAGTGATTATAATGCAATAAAAATTGAAAAAATAGACTTCAATGTTAGTCAGAGAATTGAAAATGCAATTTTCACAAGTAAGAATTCTGTAAAGGCTATTTTAAACAAAAAGTTAGAGATAAAGAATTGTTATTGTGTGGGTAAAAAAACAGAATCATTACTTTTAAAAAATGGCGAAAAAGTAATAAAAAGTGAAGAAAATGCTCAAAAATTGGCTGATTTTATAGTAAAATCGCTAAAAAATGACATTTTTGTCTTTTTTTGCGGAAATATGAAAAGAGATGAATTACCCAAAATTTTAACTAAAAATGATATAAAATTTTCGGTAGTTGAAGTCTATAAAACAAGTTTGATTTACAAGAAAATAGATGAAGCTTTTGACGGTATTTTATTTTTCAGTCCAAGCGCTGTAAGGAGTTATTGTTATTACAATAAAATTGAAGATGAAACGCTATTTACAATAGGACAAACAACTACAAATGAAGCTAAAACTTTTTCTAACAAAATTATAACATCGGACATTAGCAGTATAGATCAGGTTGTTGATAATGCCATTAAATATTTTACTTATGATAAAAAATGACTTATTACTTAGAGCTCTAAAAGGAGAGGTTGTTGAAAGGCCTCCTGTGTGGATGATGCGTCAGGCTGGAAGGTACTTGCCAGAATTTATAGAAATCAGAAAAAAGTATGACTTTTTTACAAGATGTCAAACCCCTGAATTAGCCAGTGAAATTACGGTCCAACCAATTAGAAGATATGGAATGGACGCAGCTATATTGTTTAGTGATATTTTGGTAATTCCACAAGCAATGAATATTGAAGTCTTAATGAAGCCAGATTTTGGTCCACTTGTACCTAACCCAATTCGAAGTGCAAAAGAACTTAAAGAGGTAATAGTCCCTGATGTAAACGAATCATTAAACTACGTATTTGATGCTATTAAAATGACCAAAGAAATTTTAAACAATGATATTCCATTAATTGGGTTTGCTGGATCGCCATGGACAATACTATGCTATGTAGTACAAGGACAGGGAAGCAAAACATTTGATAAAGCCAAAGAGTTCTGTTTCAAAAACCCAATTTTAGCTCATGAGCTCTTAAGTAAAATAACAGCAACCACTATAGCCTATTTAAAGCAAAAGGTTATTGCTGGGGTAGATGTTTTACAAATATTTGATTCTTGGGGGGGGGCTTCTTTCACCAAATGATTATAGTGAATTTTCATGGCAATATATAAACCAAATTATAGAGGAGTTAAAAGATTTCGCCCCAGTTGTTGTCTTTGGCAAAGGATGTTGGTTTGCATTAAATGAAATGAGTAAAAGTAATGCATCTGCTCTTGGTGTTGATTGGACAATCACAGCTAGGAATGCAAGGTATTTAAGTGGAGGGAATATTACATTACAAGGGAATTTAGATCCTTCGAGACTACTTTCTAGTAAATCAAAAATTAAAGACTTGGTCAATAATATGATAAATGATTTTGGGAAAGATAGATATATAGTTAATCTAGGTCATGGCATACTGCCTAATATCCCATTAGAAAACGTCGAGGTATTTATAAATACTGTGAAAGAATATAAAGCATAATGAAGACTAAATTCTACAACCATATTGTACAATTACAAAAAGCCATATGTGATGAATTTGAAAAAATTGATGGAAAAGCTAGGTTTTTTGAAGACAAATGGACAAGAGACGGAGGTGGCGGTGGTATCACTAAAATAATTGAAGATGGGGAAGTCATAGAAAAAGGTGGAGTAAATATATCAAAGGTCTTTGGTGTCCTGCCACAAAGCATGCAAAAACAACTTAATACAAAGTCTAATAAATTTTTTGCCTGTGGACTTAGCTTAGTAATTCACCCTAAAAACCCGATGGTTCCTACTGTTCACGCAAATTGGAGATATTTTGAAATGTATGACGATGATGGAAATATTGCCGACTCTTGGTTTGGAGGGGGGCAGGATTTAACTCCTTATTACATATTTGAGGACGATATCCAGCATTTTCACAATGAATGTAAAACTATTTGTGATAAACACAACCCAAGTTTTTATATTAAATTTAAAGAAAATTGTGACAAATATTTTTACAATTCCCATCGAAGTGAAGCTAGAGGCGTAGGAGGTTTATTCTTTGATTATTGCAAACAAACCTCTACAACAAGCATGTCGGACTGGTATAATTTTATTATAGAAATTAGTAATAATTTTATGAAGTGCTACGCTCCCATAATAAATAGTAAAAAGCTATTTGCTTATTCTAAATCACATAAAGAATGGCAAGAAATTAGAAGAGGAAGGTATGTAGAATTCAACTTAGTTCACGACAAAGGAACTCTATTTGGATTAAAGACTAATGGTCGAATTGAAAGTATTCTTATGAGCTTACCACCAAAAGTAAGCTGGAAATATAATTTTGTGCCTGTTAAAAATAGTGAAGAGGCCAAGCTTTTAGAAATATTAAAAAATCCCGTCAAATGGATTTAATAAACAATGAAATATGTATCCAATAAATAGAAATAGAAGACTTAGAACTAGTGAGACATTAAGAAATTTAATTAGAGAGAACACTATAAGTGCTAACGATTTTTTAGTCCCATTATTTGTTATTGAAGGTGAAAATAAAAAACAAGAAATCCAATCTATGCCTAATTATTTTAAAATGAGTATCGATCTCATATTAAAAGAAATTAAACTTTTACATACCTTAGGATTAAAATCTGTTTTACTATTTGCTCAAGTTGAAGAAAATCTTAAAGATAATTACGGCACAGAAGCTATTAATAAAAATGGTCTAATGCAAAGAGCAATAAAAAGCATAAAAAACAAATTTCCAGATATTCTTATAATGTCAGATGTCGCATTGGACCCTTATTCCTCTTATGGTCATGATGGTGTTGTAGAAAACGGACTAATTGTTAATGATATTACAAATGACATACTATCAAAGATGAGTCTTTCTCATGTTGAAGCTGGAGCAGATTTTGTAGCTCCAAGTGATATGATGGATGGAAGAGTGAAATCGATTAGGACGATTTTAGAAAATGAAGGTCACTATGATGCAGGAATTATGAGTTATAGTGCTAAATATGCCTCATCATTTTATGGCCCTTTTAGAGATGCTTTAAACTCTAAGCCTGGATTTGGTGATAAAAAGACTTATCAAATGGATGTAGGAAATCGAGAAGAGGCAATAAATGAAGTAAGGAATGACATTGAAGAAGGTGCAGATATCGTTATGATTAAACCTGGGATTTCGTATCTTGATATAATTAGAGATATAAAAAACAATTTTAACATCCCAATTTCTGCTTACCAAGTCAGTGGTGAGTATGCAATGATAAAGGCTGCTTCAAAAAATGGTTGGATTGACGAAAACCAAACAATTTTAGAAACATCGATTGCATTCAAAAGAGCAGGGGCTAGTTTTATAGCTAGTTACTTTGCTAAAGATGTCATAACATTAATTTCTTAAATATGTCAAAGAAAAAAACAGGACTAATATTTATTACTGCGCTAATTACATGTTTTTATTTTTTTGATCTTGGCTATTTAATTAAGGCTGTAAAAGTTGGGTACCTAAAAGGCTACACTACAGCATATTTATCAGACTATGTCCACTTTGACAATGATATCATTGAAACTGGTGTTCATCAACCATGGTTAATTAGCGATAACTATAATAGCAAAGTAGAATCTAAAAACTTAATTGATATTAATAAGTTAAAAGAAACAACTTCATACTTAATTATACAAAACGATAGTATTGTTTTTGAAAAATATTACTTAGGTTATGACCAAGATTCTATTTCAAATTCATTTTCTATGGCAAAAAGTTTTGTTAGTGCTATGTTGGGGAAGGCCATAATGGATGGATCCATAAAGGGGCTTGACCAGCCAGTTTCTGATTACTTTAAGGAGTTTCGCGAAGGAAAAGCTGCTAAGCTAACAGTTGGTGATCTTTCAACAATGTCTTCTGGATTAAATTATGTAGAAAAATATTATAGCCCTTTTTCACTGACTGCTAGAAGCTATTTTACCTCAGATTTGAAATCTTTAATTCTAGACTTAGAAGTTGTTGAAGAACCCGGACAGAGATATAAATATCTTAGTAGTGACACCCAATTATTGGGAATGATTCTTGAAAAAGCAACTGGTAAAAATCTTTCTGATTATTTAAGTGAATCTTTTTGGAAGCCAATGGGGGCTAAAATTGCTTCTCCATGGCAAGTAGATAGTAAAGAAAATAATCTTGTAAAAGCATTTTGTTGTATCGCTAGTAGCGCCAGAGACTTCGCTAGGCTAGGTAAACTCTATAAGCAGCACGGAAAGTGGAAAGGACATCAGCTTTTAGACTCTACTTTTATAGCAAAATCTTTAACTCCAAAGTTTGCGAATGCTCCTTTCTATGGTTATGGATGGTGGTTAGACAAATACAAGGGCAAAGAAATCTTTTATTCAAGAGGACATCTTGGGCAATTAACTATCGTGGTCCCAGAAGATGACTTAATTATTGTAAGATTAGGGAATTTAATTACAAAGGAAGAACAAGGCAGTGCGCATTCAAAAGACTTTTACACCTATATTGATGAAGCTTACAATATAATTAATTAAATGTTTTTATTTTGATCAAAGCATCTAGTAAACCTCTTATTTCAATAAAAAATTTAAGTATTAGTTTTCTTAAAAAAAATGAAGTTGTTAATGTAGTTAACAATATTAGTTTTAATTTATTAAAAGATGAGGTGTTGGGAATTGTCGGCGAATCTGGTAGCGGTAAGTCTGTAACTGCATTATCAATATTAAAGTTATTACCTAAAAATAAAACTATTTCTAAAGGAGAGGTGATTTTTAATAATACAAATCTATTAGAGTTACAAGAAGCGACTATAAGGCAAGTTAGGGAAAAAGATATATCTATAATATTTCAAGAGCCTATGTCTGTGCTAAATCCAACCATGAAATGTGTTGATCAACTACGTGAATGTTTTGACATAGAAAAAATTGACAAAAAAGATATTGAAAATGAAATAAGCTTATTGACAAAAAAAGTTAAACTAGGAAAAGTTGATAATTTTAACTCCAAATATCCACATCAACTCTCCGGTGGACAAAAGCAAAGATTAATGATTGCTATGGCTATAGCTTGTAAGCCAAAATTACTTATAGCTGATGAGCCAACCACTGCGCTTGATGTTACTGTTCAAAAAGAGATCATTGAATTACTTTTAAAAATTAAAAGAACTGAAGGGTTAAGTATAATTTTTATTTCTCACGATCTAGCACTAGTTTCTGAAATTGCAGATAGGTTAATTGTAATGTTTAAGGGAAAAATAATTGAAAAAGGTAAGGCTGCAAAAATATTTTCAAATCCTATTGAAAATTACACTAAAGGTTTACTCTACTCAAGGCCGAACAATAAAGTTAAGTTAAGCAAACTACCAACTGTGTCTGATTATATAAATAACTCTGTTAATAACACAATTGTTAACGACAAAGAAATTGAAATTAGTCGTCAAAAGATTTATTCAAACAGCCCTATTCTAGAAATTAAAAATTTAGATAAATATTATATTCAAAATAAAGTTTGGTTTAAGAAAAAGGAGGTTTTTAAAGCTCTTGATGGAATTAATTTAAAGTTATTTAAAGGTGAAACACTTGGTTTGGTTGGAGAATCAGGGTGCGGCAAATCTACATTAGTAAAAACAATTGTTCAAATTGAAAAGGCTAGTAATGGATCTATCTTTTATAAAAGTGTAGATATTACAAAACTATCTAAGTCTGAATTAAATCATTATAGAAAAGATGTTCAGTTAATTTTTCAAGATCCAGACTCCTCTTTAAATCCGAAAAAAACAATTGGATCGTTAATAATGGAGCCAATGATTGTTCATAAAATTGTCAAAAAAGACAAATCTTATAAAACTTTGTGTATTAATTTACTTAAAGATGTTGGCCTTAAAAAAAGTGACTTTTATAAATACCCCCACGAGCTATCTGGTGGTCAAAAACAAAGAGTAGGAATCGCAAGAGCGATCAGTGTTGGGCCTAAAATACTAATTTGCGATGAGTCTGTATCTGCTTTAGATGTTTCTGTTCAGGCTCAAGTGTTAAACTTATTAAATCATTTGAAGAAAAAGCTAAAACTTACGTACATATTTATTTCTCATGACTTATCAGTAGTGAAATATATGGCTGACAAAATTGTTGTGATGAAGGAAGGAGTTTTTAAAGAAATAGGTTTTTCAGAAGATATCTATAACAATCCTAAAATGGAATACACTAAAAAACTAATTGAGGCCATTCCAAAAGGAGTTAGCTAATGCTAATTTCTGGAACTTCGCAATCAACAATTAAATTACCTACAGTAGATTCTTTTATTTTTTGAACACTAACTCCAGGTGCTCTTTCAAGTAATTTAAACCCCTCTTTGGTGACCTCTAGCACAGCTAAATCGGTTACTATTTTTTTTACACACCCAAGACCTGTTAAAGGTAGCGAGCATCTTTTTAATAATTTAGACTCTCCTTTTTTGTTTGTATGCATCATGGCTACTATAATGTTTTCTGCACTAGCTACTAAATCCATAGCTCCACCCATTCCTTTTACCATTTTTCCTGGAATTTTCCAATTTGCTATGTCTCCGTTTTCGGAGACTTCCATTGCTCCTAAAATGGTTAAATCAACATGTTTTCCTCTAATCATAGAAAAACTCATCGCTGAATCGAAAAAACTAGCTCCAGGTAATGTTGTTATTGTTTGCTTTCCTGCATTAATTATATCTGCATCTACATCATCATCAAAAGGGAAGGGTCCCATTCCAAGAACTCCATTTTCACTTTGAAACTCTACGCTTAAATCTTTATTAACATAATTTGCTACTAAAGTAGGAATCCCTATTCCTAAATTAACATAATACCCATCTTTAACCTCTTTTGCAATTCTTTTAGCAATTCCATTTTTGTCTAGCATTATCTTTGTGTTATGGTTCTTTGTTCAATTCTTTTTTGGTAATTTTCTCCCTTAAATATTCGCTGAATAAAAATCCCTGGTATATGAATTTCATTTGGATCAAGAACTCCTGCAGGGTATAACTCTTCAACCTCTGCAACTGTTACAGTCGCTGCGCCACACATATTTGGATTAAAATTTCTTGCTGTTCCTTTAAAAATTAGGTTTCCTGCTTCATCTCCTTTCCAAGCTTTAACAATCGAAAAGTCTGCATTAAAAGCATGTTCCAAAATATACATTTTTCCGTTGAACTCCCGAGATTCTTTACCCTCTGCAACTTCAGTTCCAAAACCCGCTGGAGTGTATACTGCAGGAAAGCCAGCTTGAGCTGCTCTACATAATTCAGCTAGAGTTCCTTGAGGCAATAATTCAACTTCAAGCTCTCCAGACAGCATTTGTCTTTCAAATTCATTGTTTTCTCCTACATATGAAGAAATCATTTTTTTTATTTGGTGATCTTTTAATAATAGTCCTAAGCCAAAGTCATCGACTCCAGCATTATTTGAAATGCATGTTAGCCCCTTAACTTTTAATTTAACAAGTTCGTCAATTGATTTTTCAGGAATACCACATAATCCAAATCCTCCTAACATAACAGTCATATTGTCTTTAATACCAGCGAGAGCGGTAGTTACATCAAGTACTTTTTTGTTTATCATAATAAATATTTTAAAAATCTATATCTAATAACTTCTTGTTATTATTTTTAATTGTATTTAATGAATCATTTTTAAAGTTATTACAATCTAATTCGATGGATAATTTTTCTGGCTTAAAGAAAGATTCCTTAGAAATATTTAAAATAGTGTCCTGGTAACAACTCTTCATGTATACTCCCCATATTGGTAAAGCCATTGATGCGCCTTGTCCATAATCGATAGTTTCAAAATGAATAGACCTATCTTCAGCTCCAACCCATACTCCGGTTACTAAATTCGGTACCATACCCATAAACCATCCGTCACTTTGATTTTGAGTTGTTCCTGTCTTGCCTGCAATTGGATTGTCAAATTCATAGGGATAGCCTGTGACAACGGACTCATAAGCATTATTAGTAGCGCCTGTTGTTCTTAGTCTTATACCAGACCCTGCTTGAGTAACTCCTTCAAGTAAGTTAACAGTTACATAAGCTGCTTCTTCGCTTAAGACATCTCTTGTTTCACGTTTGTACTCAAACAGGATAGTACCATTTTTGTCCTCAATTTTTTCAATTAATATAGGCTTAGTATATACTCCTTTATTTGCAAATGCTGAATAAGCAGCAACCATTTCATAAACGCTAATATCTGGAGTTCCTAATGCAATTGAAGGAACTGGTAGTATTTTCTGTTCAATACCTAAGTTTTTAGCTAGTTTTATCACTGGTTTTGGACCAATTTTATCCATTAATCTTGCGGTTACAGTATTAATAGAATTAGCTAAGGCATTCTTTAAAGTCCGTGTTCTTCCGTATTTATCTCCAGAATTTCTTGGACACCATTTTTCAGGATTACCAAATTTATTTTTTTCTATACAATATTGACTATCAGGAAAAGTATCACAAGGAGACAATTTTAGCTGATCAATAGCTGCGGCATAAACAAAAGGTTTAAATGTCGAGCCAATTTGACGCTTACCTTTTTTAACCATATCATATTGAAAGTGTTTATAATCCATTCCTCCAGCCCAAGCTTTAACAAAGCCAGTGTTTGGGTCCATAGACATCATTCCTGGTCTTAAAAAAGATTTATAATAAATCATAGAGTCCCAAGGTTTCATTATTGTATCAATTTCACCTTGCCATGAAAAAACAGTCATTTTTACAGGTATTTGAAAGGATTTTTTTATTTCCTCATCTGATTTTTTTAAATCATATTTCATTTTTCTCCATCTTTCAGATCTTTTCATTGCCCGCCTAAGTAGAGTGTCTATTGCCCCTTCTGTTAATTCACTAAATGGAGCTGTTGGGTTATCCTCAATCTTGTTTTGTTTAAAAAATTCTTTTTGAAGTCTAGGCATGTGCTGATTAATTGCGTCCTCAGCATAAACTTGCATCTTGTAGTTTATAGTGGTGTGAATTTTTAATCCATCTGTATTTATATTATACTTTGACCCATCTGGTTTTCTGTTTTTTTCATCCTTTACCCAATCTTTCATATATGTTCGCAAATATTCTCTAAAATAAGGAGCAATTCCATCTCGGTGAGATTCTGGAGTGTAGTTTAATTTTAAATCTTTATTTTGAAGTGAGTCTTTCATCACTTTATCTATAAATCCGTATTTATACATTTGTGCCAAAACTACATTTCTTCTATTTTTAACACCAACAGGATTTCTACTAGGCCTAGGGTTATATAGTGAAGAGTTTTTTAACATTCCAACTAGCATTGCAGATTCACTGATATCTAAGTCAAGAGGTTCTTTCCCAAAATAAATTCTTGAAGCGCTTCTAATACCATCCCCATTATTGCCAAAATCATAGATGTTTAAATATTGTGCGATAATTTCATTTTTAGTATACTGCTTTTCTAATCTGATTGATATAATATATTCCTTAATTTTCTGATTAATTCTTTCCAATATATCTCTAGATCCTTCTCCAGTAAATAGCTGTTTAGCTAATTGTTGAGTAATTGTACTCCCCCCTCCATCTTTTCCTAATTTTACAATCGCTCTTAAGGTAGATATCCAGTCAATTCCTGAATGATTATAAAAACGTATATCTTCTGTTGCTAGTAAAGCGTTTACTAAATGTTGAGGGAATTCTGAAAAACTTACAGGTGTTCGGTTGTCATTAAAATAAAATTTAGCGATAGTTTTTCCATCTTCGGAAAGTATTTCGCTTGCTAAATTTGTCTTAGGGTTTTCTAATACCTTTAAATCAGGCATTTCACCAAGACCTCCAATTGATGCAAAATAAAAAATCCCAAAAACTGATGAAACTAAGGCTATAAAAAGCGCCCAAATAGTTACAATATGTTTATTAAAATTATTTTTCTTTTTCAATTCTGTATCCAATATTAATTATTCCGTCTAATAACTTTAAACCATTAATCTGATTAATCTTTCTCATAGCATGCTGAATGGTAACCAAATATTTTCCGCTTTCAAATTTAGTACTTTCTTTGTGTACTAACTTATTTTGAAAAGTATTTAGAAATTTTTTTCCTAGTAATTTTCCATTTGAATTAGCCATTTTGTATTCAAGGGTGTCTTTCATTATTGTTTTTACAGAATCTTCAACAGTGACTATTAAAAACAAATTATTGAACCTATAACTTTGGTCAGTTCTGACATTTATAAACGTATTGTACGAACTTGATTTTAAGTCAACCTCAAAAATAATCAAGCTATCTTTGTCCCATTGATTTTGAATAGTTGTATAGTTGTCAAATATCCTGTCTTGGTCACATGAAAAAAAACTTAATGTAATTAATACTATTAATCCTCTAATTAACATGTTTTTTCGCTTTTCTTCTTTTATGATTTTTTTTCTTTCTTGGTTTATCAAACCTTGTTAAACTATCTTGACCAACAACATTCTCAAACATATTTTCTTCTACAGGATTGTTTTCTGTTGTATATTCTTCCAAACTTGAAACTAACTTGTTTGATTTATTTTCATTAATAATTGCATTAGCTTGATCAACAGAAAGTAGGAACCAATTGTTCCACTCACCAACGTATGCATACCACAACTGTTTTTTAAAAATGTCTGTTTTTTGACACACGGCTGTTCCTTTTTCTGTCTTAAGCTTAGTCTCTTTCTTTGGGAAATTTTTTAAGGCATCCATATAAGATCCTAATTCATAATTTAAACAGCACTTTAATTTGCCGCACTGACCTGCTAATTTTTGAGGATTGAGAGAAAGTTGTTGGTACCTAGCAGCAGAGGTGCTAACAGACCTAAAGTCAGTAAGCCAAGTTGAGCAACACAATTCTCTACCACAAGATCCTATTCCGCCAAGTCGTGCAGCTTCCTGTCTCAAACCAACTTGTTTCATTTCAATTTTAGTTCTAAACTCTCTAGCATAGATCTTTATTAACTCTCTGAAATCTACTCTTTCGTCAGCTGTGTAGTAGAAAGTTATTTTAGTGCCATCTGCTTGATATTCAATATCAGATATTTTCATTTTTAATCTCAAATCAATTGCAAACTTTCTAGCTTTAACTTTTATTGACTCCTCTTTATCTCTAAGCAACGACCACTTGTCTATTTCAATTTGTGATGCTTTTCTATAAATAATCTTTGATTCCTCTTGTAAGTAGCTGATTTTTTTCTTGTCCATTTGAACTCTTACGAGCTCCCCAGTAAGTGTTACTATTCCTATATCATACCCACTATCAGCTTGAGTAGCGGCAATATCTCCAATAGAAAGAGAAAGTGAGTTTTTGTTTAAAAAATAATCTTTTCTCCCGTTTTTAAATCTAATTTCTATGTACAAAAATTCTGATTGACCTGAGGGTAAAGACATGTTTGATAGCCAATCAAAGACAGTAAACTTATTGCAACTATCTGTTCCGCATGTTCCATTGTTTTTACATCCTTTTGGAGAGCTATTAGATTTAGAGCTACAAGTTTTACAAGACATTGATTGAATATTTTATTAAATATAATATATACTTTTTACAAATCTTCTATTTGATTAGTTTGATTTATAGAAAGGTTTTTTCCTCGTCCTTTTTTGAAAATATCATTACTGTTTTTTTGTCCTTTCCTTAGTTTCTTTTGTTCTTCAAAAGGTAAGCTCTGAATTTCCTTGCAATCGTAACTACAGCAATTATTCATTTTCTTTTTACATTTATCGCATTGAATAAATAGTAAGTGACAGGCATCATTTGCACAATTTGTATGAATGTCAAAATCTGCCCCACACTGATGGCACTGCGCAATAACATCATCGCTAATTTTTTCTGCCCGTCTATCGTCAAAAACAAAATTTTTACCTATAAAATTATTTTTTAATTTTTGCTCATTAACTTGTTTAGTGTATTCAATGATGCCGCCCTTAAGTTGAAAAACATTTTTAAATCCTTTATGCTTAAAGTAAGCACTAGCTTTTTCACATCGGATGCCTCCTGTACAATACATTATTAAATTCTTATCTTCTTTATGACTTTTTAGATCCTCTTCAATTAAATCAAGAGATTCTCTAAAAGTATCGACATCTGGCTTAATTGCATTTTTAAAATGTCCTATTTCACTTTCGTAATGATTTCTCATATCCACAACAATAGAGTTTTCTTGCTCAACTAGTTTATTGTAATCCAGAGCATTTAAATGAACACCTGTATTTGTAACATCAAATGTGTTATCATTTAAACCATCAGCAACTATTTTGTCTCTGATTTTTATTTTAAGCTTTAAAAAAGATTTATTGTTGTGTTCTACAGCAATATTTAAAGACGTGTGTTCTAAAAATGAAATTGATTTAAGGTGAAGTTTAAATTTTTCAAAATTATCTTTTGGAATTGATAATTGTGCGTTAATTCCTTCATGGGCTACATATATTCTTCCTAAAATTTCTAATGAATTCCATTTAATAAATAGCTGATCTCTAAAGGACTTAAGGTCAACAATTTTAGCGTATTGATAAAAAGAAAGGGTTATTCTTTCTTTATTAGACTTGTCTATTAAAGCTGCTCTTTCTTTAGAGCTTAACTTATTGTACAGTTGCATTCTATACTTGTTTATTAGTTCTGTAGCTGCAAAAATAATATTTATAAAATTAATACTAAAAAAAACTAATAAAACGAGTGACAATAAAATTGTATTGTCATTAAAGTTATATTAAATTAGCAATAGAATAAATTTCAAATCTACACAAAATGGGGAACAACAAAGAAGACAAATTAAAGGCGCTAAAACTAACACTAGACAAGTTAGACAAGACATATGGAAAAGGAACAGTAATGAAAATGAGTGATGCCCCAGTTGCCGATGTTGATGCGACATCTTCTGGATCTTTAGGTTTAGACTTGGCCTTAGGTGTGGGAGGATATCCAAGAGGTAGAGTTATTGAAATATACGGTCCTGAATCTTCAGGAAAAACAACTCTAACACTTCATGCAATAGCTGAATGTCAAAAAAAAGGAGGGATTGCAGCATTTATTGATGCTGAGCATGCTTTTGACAGATACTATGCCCAAAACTTAGGGGTAGATATTGATAATTTAATCATCTCTCAGCCAGACCACGGAGAGCAAGCACTAGAAATTGCAGATAACTTGATTAGATCTGGAGCTATTGATATGGTAGTTATAGATTCCGTTGCAGCATTAACTCCAAAAAGTGAAATTGAAGGTGAAATGGGTGACTCTAAAATGGGCTTACATGCGAGACTAATGTCACAAGCTCTTAGAAAATTAACAGGCTCAATTAGTAAAACAAATTGTACAGTAATGTTTATAAACCAATTAAGAGAAAAGATTGGTGTGATGTTTGGAAATCCTGAAACTACTACTGGAGGAAATGCGCTAAAATTCTATGCATCTATCAGGCTTGACATCAGAAGGTCAACCCAGATTAAAGACAGTAATGGGTCTGTATTGGGTAACAAAACAAGGGTAAAAGTGGTTAAAAATAAAGTTGCACCTCCCTTTAAATTAGCTGAATTTGATATTATGTATGGACAAGGAATCTCAAAAGTTGGTGAAATCCTTGATATCGCTGTTGAATCTAATATAATTCAAAAAAGTGGATCCTGGTTTAGTTATGATGAAACCAAATTAGGTCAAGGAAGAGATGCGGTAAAAACCATGATAAAAGATAATCCTGAATTAATGGAAGAGTTGGAGAATAAAGTCAAAGCTTTAGTTGCTGAGAATTAAGATAAATCTTCTAATATTAAATTTCTAAAACGATCACTTGTAATCGAAACTTCTGATTGAGTTAGCCCAAAAGTACTTTGAGGCTTGTGATATTTTACCCTTAATCGCCCAGGTTTACCGCTAAAAAATGCAAAAGGAAATCGTTTTTTATTATCTAAAAAAGTTAAACAAACTATTGGTATTTGATGTTCAATAGCAATTTTAAACGCCCCTTTTTTAAATTTATCTAGAGCTACAGACGGGTCGGGAACTCCACCCTCTGGATAAATACAAATACTAAGCCCATCTGCTAATCTTCTTTGGGTATAAAAAAATACTGATTTTCGACTTTCTGGACTAGATCTATCAACTAAAATACATGCTCTTTTGTATATAACCCCAAAGAAAGGGATTTTTGAAAGTTCAGCCTTTCCAACAAAAACAAAAGGATGATCTTTAAATATGGATATCATACACATTATATCCAACATGGAGGTGTGATTACTTATAAACATATAGTTTTTACCCTTTTCTAATATAGGTGTTTGATTTATCCTCCAATACATACCCATAAGAAGTAAAACTATGTTTGACCATAAAGTTGCAAGCTTGAATACTTTGGGATACCAAGATTCTTTTAAGCTGAAAACAAATAAAAGTGGGAAAAGAATAATCCAGCTTATACTACTGATTAAATAAAACCAAATCCTATATATTGTCCAAAAAAAATAGTTGAATAAAATCATGTTTTCAAAACTAATTAAATTAATTGAGGTATTTAAATAAAAAATTTAACTTTGTAATCTAAAGATTATAAGTAGTGAGTAGAATTTTGACTGGTATACAAAGTACAGGAACACCGCATTTAGGTAATCTACTAGGCGCTATTATTCCTGCTATAAAAATGGCAAATGATTCAAAAAATGAATCTTATTTGTTTATAGCTGATATGCACTCAGTCACACAAATAAAAGACGCAGAACAATTGCGATTAAACACATACTCTACAGCTGCATGCTGGTTAGCCTTTGGGTTAAATTATGATAAAACCATTTTTTACAGACAAAGCGATGTCCCTCAGGTTACGGAGCTTGCCTGGTATTTAAATTGTTATTTTCCATACCAAAGATTAACATTAGCGCATAGTTTTAAAGACAAATCAAATAGTTTAGAAGATATTAATGCCGGACTGTTTACTTATCCAATGTTAATGGCTGCCGATATATTATTGTATGACGCTGACATAGTTCCTGTTGGAAAAGACCAGCTCCAACATCTTGAAATTACTAGAAGTGTGGGGAATAAATTTAATCATCAAAATGGAGAAACATTTATAATACCTGAATCCAAAGTTGATGAAGAATCAATGCTTATTACAGGAACCGATGGGGAAAAAATGAGTAAAAGTAAAAATAATGTGATAGATATTTTCTTAGATGAAAAGCCTCTTAAAAAACAGATTTCGGCTATTAAAACAGATAGTCTTCCTTTAGAAGCTTCTAAGGACTGGAAAAACTGTAATTTATTTAAACTTTATAAATTACTGTCTACTGAAAAGCAAGCAGAAACAATGAAAACTAACTACATAAAAGGTGGATATGGTTATGGTCATGCTAAAACTGACTTATTAAATTTAATTCTTACTAAATATAAATCTGAAAGGGAAAAATATAACTTTTATATGTGCAATTTAGACAAGTTAGATAGCATCTTAAAGGCCGGCGCAGTACAGGCTTCTAAAACAGCTGACGAGGTTCTTAATAGAGTTAGAATAAAAGTTGGGTTTAATTAAAAAGATTACTAACTTTAATAACTATAAACATTCATAAAATGAACTTAGACAAATATATAGAAGACTTACTTTACAGAAATGAATGCGTTGTAATCCCTGATTTTGGAGCTTTTATCACTTCAATTAATTCAGCCAATATAAATAGTGAAGGCATATTCACTCCTCCTTCTAAGTCAGTTTCATTTAATAAAAAAATTAAAAAGAATGATGGTATTTTAGCCACTTACATTGCTGATTTAAATAATATTTCATTTGATGAAGCAATGAAATTAATTAAGCTAAATGTTTCTAACTTTAATAATGACATACTTAACAAAAAAGATATTGTATTTAAAAAAGTTGGGGTAATATCATTCAAAAACGAAGTGACGGAGTTTAGCTCCTACAACAGCGTAAATTACTTAAAAAAATCTTACGGACTTTCAAGCGTATCAAGTTCGTCAATTAAAAGAAACAAGAAAAAAGTTGCTTTTTCCAGCTTTTCAAAGTATGCTGCAGCTCTAATAATTGGACTTGTAATATCTAGTCTTGTTTATAATAATGAGCTTAATAAAACAGCACAAAAAAACATTATTGCTTACCAGCAAGCTGATCTTTTGATTGAAAAAGAAATACAAAAAGCAACCTTTGTAATTGAAAACCCTCTTCCACTTGTAAAAATGATAGTAAAAGAAAATATTGGAGCTTTTCACGTTGTAGCTGGATCTTTTAGTATTGAGGAAAATAGTTTTACTAGAGTAAATCAATTAAAAAACAAAGGATACAAAGCCAGAAAAATTGGTCAAAACAAGTATGGGTTATATCAGGTTGCATATTCCAGTTTTCAAACTAGAGCTGAGGCTGATATAGCTTTAGAGCAAATACGCGTTTTAGATAATCAAGCTGCCTGGATATTAAATAAAGAAATAAACTAAATAATGCCATTAAAAACAGCTATGTCATCATTAACTGTGATGACAGATTTAGTCCTTCCAAGTGAAACCAATGCAATTAATAACTTATTTGGAGGCGAATTACTAGCAAGAATGGATAGAGCTGGTTGTATAGCTGCAAGAAGACACTCTGGTGAAATAGTTGTTACAACCTCTGTTAATCATGTAGCATTTAATAAAGCTATTCCTTTGGGTAGCATTGTAACTATTGAGGCTAAAGTTTCCAGAGCATTCAAAACCTCAATGGAGGTATACCTAGATGTCTGGATAAATTTTGATGGAGGAGAAAAGATTAAGTCAAATGAGGCTATTTATACTTTCGTAGCAGTTGACAAAAATGGTAAACCAACATCAATCCCCGAAATAACTCCTGAATCTAAATTAGAGACTGAAAGATACAACGGAGCTTTAAGAAGGCGTCAACTTAGCCTTGTGTTAGCTGGTAAATTAAAAGCGCAGGAAGCAACAGAGTTAAAAGCTTTATTTCTTGCCAATCCAAAGTAAGGGGTTTTCAGTCTTATTATCCCTAAATAAACTGAAGCTTAATATTGTCTGACCTGAACTTTTATTTGTAATAATTTGACCTAATTCTTGTTTTGTTGAAACCTTATCTCCTTTTTTTACATAAATATCTGAAAGATTTTTATATACAGTGAAAAAATTACCATGTTGAATTAGTAAAGTTTTAGATCCATTTTTTGAACTTATAATTCTATACACCGTTCCATTAAATATAGTTCTAGCCTTTTGAAATGAAGCAGTAATTATTCTTATTCCATTACTTTGAATTGTTGCTGTTTTAACTATTGGATGGGGTTGCTTTCCGTATTTTAGAGAAATATATCCTTTTTCAACTGGCCACGGAAGTTTTCCTTTATTTGAGATAAAATTATTTGACAATATTTTAGCTTCGGGTGTTAGAGCAAAGAGTTTAGATGAAGTATTTTTCTTTCTGTTTGACTCAGCTATTGCTTTAGCGATAATCTTTTCAATTTCTTTATCAATTTTTGCTGTTTTTTGTTGTTTCAACTTAATCTCTCTAAGGTATTTAGTTTGATTATTAGAAATAAAATTTAAAAGATTGTTTTTCTTTGAAATTTCTAAATTGATGTTATTCTTTATTTTTTTATTATCACTTACTAACTTTAATTGAAGATTTTTGTCATTGTTCAATTTATTAGCTAGTGATTTAAGCTCTTTAGTATTAACAGCTATTTTTTGTAATTGATTGTTTTGAAACTCTGAATATTGTTTAAAATATTGAATTCGTTTTAAAGCCTGTTGAAAATTAACAGAAGAAAAAATAAACATCAACTTTCCTGTTTTAGATCTAGTTTTATATGATTTCAATATCATTTCTGAATATTGAGACTTTAAAATTTGTTGTGACTTTTGAAGCTGATTTATTGATTCTTGATTATTTCGAATTGAAACAGAAATTATATTAAGTTCATTATTAGTGATTTTTATAATCTCATTTTGAAGATCTAGTTTATAATTTAGATTTTCTATGTTCTCTAAAACAAGTTTTTTTTCATCTTTAGAATTGTTAATTAACTTTTGAATATTCTTTATTTCGTTTACTAGACTAATTCTTTTGAGCTCTAAATCTTTTTGAGTTAAGTTTTGGGCGTAACAAGATGTGCTATACAAAATCAATGTTGTTAGTAAAAAGATGAATTTTAGTCTATTGAACATCGATTAAAATTTTTTTATAATCCCCTGGAATTTTAAATGGAAGTTTAAATTTATTGTTGAGTTTAATAGACTTAAATTCTAAATTGATTTGATCCATTAAAACACCTTCATAATTATCTAGATTTAGTGTCACTGAATTTTCTTGTTCTATATCCTGTACTTCAAAATTAGTTTTATATAACTTAATTTTTGAAGGAAAAGTCATATTATCAACTTCAGTAAAGTCAAAATATGACAGCTCATAAAGATTAAAATTATTTCTACCCTGTTTAATTTTAAACGAATATTGATTTATTTTAAAATTATTTGAGTTTATAAAATAACTTCCTTCAAATACATTTTTATTTATTTGAGAAGAGTTTGAAATAATACTCCAATTAAATATATAAGGGTCACCTTTGCTATTAAAAGAATCATTAAAGTCGGATTTATTGATTTTTTCAACTGGCTCAGATATTAATAAGCTTTCAATAGTTTCATAACTCAATTTCAATCCTAAAATTTCATCAATGTTACTAAAGCTTGATTTTAAATAGTTTTTTTGAAGCTTATTATAATAAAATAAGCTGTCTTTGGTAATCAAAACTCTAACAATACCTGCCGTAGAGCTTAACCATATTGCCTTGTCTTTTATAATTCTAATATTCGCAGAATAGCTTTTACTTTTTCCTTTATTATTTAACTTTATTTTTAATTTAGACTGAAAAGATCTGAATTTTGATTTTGACTTTGAAACTTTTCTAATTACTTGTTTTGCGTTTAACCTCTCAGTATCTAAGTTTGTTGACCTGGTTATATCCTTAGTAGGCTTGCAAGAAGATATTATTATTAGAACAAAAAAGTATTTTAAAAATCTCATAATCTTAATTAATTCCTGTGCTTCCAAAACCGTTAACTCCTCTGACAGTTTTGGGCAGTTCATTTACCTCAATCCATTGTGCTTGCTCATGACTTGCAATTACTAATTGAGCTATTCTGTCTCCATTATTTATAGTATAGGGCTCTTGTGATAAATTAATTAATATTATTCCAACTTCTCCTCTGTAATCAGCATCTATTGTTCCAGGTGAATTTAGTACACACAATCCGTGTTTTATGGAGAGGCCACTTCTAGATCTTACCTGTGCTTCAAAACCTTTAGGTAAAGAAATATAAAGACCTGTTTTAATTATTTTTCTTTCTAAAGAATTAAGTATTACAGGTTTATCTATAAAAGCCTTAAGGTCCATCCCAGCTGAAGAAGTAGTTTCATAGTGGGGAAGATTATGATTAGATTTATTTATTATCTCAATTTTCATTATTTATAAGTTTAATTGTGTTCTTTTCAAATTTAATTATGACTAGTCCAAGTAAAATTAATATTCCAATTCCAAAATAATAATTTCCTGGAAAAACATAAAAAGAAGTAAAAGCAAAAAATGTACTTAGCGCTATATATGTACATATTTTAGGAAGGTTATAAGGAATTGGATAATGACGTTGACCTATAAAATAAGATATTATTGCCATTATAAAATAAGCAAGAAATGTTGCTACTGCTGATCCTAGATATCCGTAAAAGGGAATTAAAGCAATGTTTACAGAAAGTGTAATTACAGCACCAAAGGTAGAGATATATGCTCCAAATTTTGTTTTGTCTGTTACTTTATACCAAACGGATAAGTTTTGATATATCCCTAGAAATAAGTTAGCCATAAGAATAATAGGTACTATGTATAAAGCTTCCCAATATGCTGAATCACCAATAAAAAGAAATTTTAAAATATCTATGAATACCACAACTGTAATAAGAATAAAAGAGCCTAATATTACAAACACCTCTAAAATTAATGCATATGCTTTTTCAGGTGAATTATTTTTGGCAGAACTAAAAATAAATGGTTCAATACCTAATTTGAAGGCCGTTGAAAAAAGAGTAATAAACAGGGCTAGTTTATAACAAGCTGCATACATTCCTATTTGTGCTTTATCAACATCAAAATAATCTAATAAAATTTTATCAAAACTTTCATTTATTGAAAATGCTAATCCGGCAATCAAAATTGGGGCAGAGTATTTAAGCATTTTCTTTAGTAATTTAAAATCTATTTTATATTGAATGTTTAAATAGAAATTAATCATTAGCAGAAAAGTTAATGCACTTGAAATAAGTAAAGAAATAAAAATATAATTAATTTCAAAGTTCTCAAGGTATATATAATCCAGCGAAGAACTTTTAGTGTGATTATTTTTAAGAAAAATTAAAAAGAAAATATTTAATGAAATATTCACAATAACATTAAATATTTTAATCACTGTATATTTAATTGCCTTATTATTTAATCGCAAATAAGCAAATGGAATTACAACTAATGAATCTAAAACTAAAATCCATATAACCAAATACAGATAATCTGAACGAATTCCTATAAAATCAGATATTTGATCTGTAAAAGTAAGCCCTAAAGCCAAAAACACCAATGAAGTTAAAATTATGGAGATAGAAGAAGTGCTTACTACATTTGATTTCTTTGAATAGGAATTAAAAAACCTAAAAAAGGCTGTTTCTAAACCATAAGATAAAAGAACATTCAGTAAAATTATATAGGAGAAAATAATTGACAAATCTCCGTACTCGGCAATATTTTCAAGTACAGATTTATCGGTATGCAATCTGACCAGTAAAACACTAACTATTCTAGGGAAAACAGTAGCTATTCCATAAACAATAGCTTGTTTAAAAGCTGACTTTAATTTGTTCAAGTTCAAATATTTATACTAAAAGTAAGCTTTTAATCAAAGTTATCAAAGTAACTTCAATTTTAGAGATGCTAATTATTAAGAGCTTCGGCACCCCCAACTATTTCTAAGATTTCATTTGTAATTGCTGCTTGTCTAGCTTGATTATAAGCTAACTTAAGCTGATCTCTTAGTTCAGTTGCATTATCGGTGGCTTTATGCATAGCGGTCATTCTGGCTCCATGTTCACTTGCCCATGAATCTCTAATGGCTTTGAATAGTTGATTTTTCAAAGACTTTGGTATTAACTCTTCAATTATTTCCTTTTTGGAAGGCTCAAAGATGTAATCAGAATTATTATTGGAATTATCTTCAACATCTGATATCGGTAAAAACTGCTCACTTACAACAACTTGTGTAGCAGCATTTTTAAACTTGTTATATACAATATCAATTTTATCAAAATCTTCATTAATAAACATTTCCATAAGTGATTCAGCAATTAAAGAGACGTTTTCCATGTTTAGATTGTCAAAAATATCAATGTGATTTGATTCCACATTAAAGCTTTTTTGAAGAAAATCATTTCCTTTTTTACCAATAGCAACAAATGATACATCCGAATCATTGTAAATAGAATTTGCTAGCTCTGTAGATTTTTTGAAAATATTAGAATTAAATCCACCACACAGTCCTCTATTTGATGTAATAGAAACTATTAGAACCTTTTTTACATCACGCTTTTGAGCATATTTGTTGTCACTGTCAATTGAAGAACTTAAACTTTGTAGAATTTCTGTTAATTTATTTGAATATGGTCTCATTGCTGTAATAGCGTCTTGAGCCTTTTTTAACTTTGCAGCAGAAACCATTTTCATGGCACTTGTGATCTGCATAGTAGAAGATACTGATGAAATTCTATTTCTTATTTCCTTTAAATTAGCCATTGTTACGGATTAATATTTATCAGATAAATCTTTACAAACTGACTCTAAAGTGTTTACCACTTCATCAGTTAGCTTTCCTTGTTTTAAGCTATCTAATACTCCTACATGCTTAGTTCTAAGAATTGTTAAATATTCGTTTTCAAATTCTTTTATTTTTTCAACGGGAACATTTCTGAGTAAATTTTTAGACCCTGCATAAATTATTGCAACCTGATCTTCAACTGTAAATGGATCATTTTGAGCTTGTTTTAATATCTCAACATTTCTCTTACCTTTTTCAATAACATTTAATGTAGCGGCATCTAAATCTGATCCAAACTTTGCAAAAGCTTCAAGCTCTCTAAATTGTGCTTGATCTAATTTTAGAGTACCTGCAACTTTTTTCATTGACTTTATTTGAGCCGAACCACCAACTCTTGATACTGATATTCCCACATTAATTGCAGGTCTAACACCTGAGTTAAATAAATCTGATTCTAAAAATATTTGACCGTCAGTAATTGATATAACATTTGTCGGAATATAAGCTGACACGTCTCCCGCTTGAGTTTCAATAATCGGCAAAGCTGTCAATGAACCCCCTCCTTTAACTAGAGGAACTAATGAAGCAGGTAAATCATTCATCTCTTTTGCAATATTGTCATCTGCAATTACCTTTGCAGATCTTTCCAATAGTCTTGAGTGAAGATAAAACACATCACCTGGGTAGGCCTCACGTCCTGGAGGTCTTCTAAGTAATAATGAAACCTCACGATAGGCAACTGCTTGCTTAGATAAATCATCATATACAATTAAAGCTGGTCTTCCGGTATCTCTAAAGTATTCTCCAATTGAAGCCCCTGTGAAAGGAGCATATACTTGCATTGCTGCAGGATCAGATGCGTTTGCAGCAACAATTGTTGTATAAGCTAAGGCTCCTTTATCTTCTAAAACTTTTGCTATTGCAGCAACTGTAGACGCTTTTTGACCGATAGCAACATAAATACAATATACAGGCTCACCTGCATCGTAAAATTCCTTTTGGTTTAATATGGTATCAATACAAACCGTTGTTTTTCCTGTTTGTCTGTCTCCAATGACCAACTCTCTCTGCCCTCTTCCCACTGGTATCATTGCATCAATAGATTTAATCCCAGTTTGTAGTGGTTCATTAACAGGTTGGCGATATATAACTCCAGGAGCTTTTCTTTCCAAAGGCATTTCATACAAATCACCTTGAATTGAGCCCTTACCGTCTATAGGTTGTCCAAGAGTGTTAACTACTCTTCCTACAATACCTTCTCCAACATTAATAGAAGCAATTCTTGTAGTTCTTTTTACTGTGTCTCCTTCTTTAATTTCGTTGGAGGCCCCCAATAATACAACTCCTACATTATCTTCCTCAAGGTTCAAAACTATTCCTTCAATACCGTTTGAAAACTCAACAAGTTCTCCATATTGAACATTGGACAGTCCGTACACACGTGCAATTCCATCTCCAATTGTTAGTACTGTTCCTGTTTCATCAAAAGATATATTAGCGTCATGATTTGAAAGCTGTTGTTTTAAAATTGCTGATATTTCAGCTGGATTTACTTCTGCCATTGTAATGTATTTGGTTAATAACCTTTATATAAGTTCTTTTTTTATTTTTTGTAGTTTGTTTGATAGGCTTGCATTATACTCTTTGCCGTCATAGCGCAGTATAAATCCACCTAATATATTTTTATCTATAATATTATTAATTTCAACTTTTTTACTTGAAATTGAATTGATTTTTAACAGTGCAGCTTCCCTTATGTTGTCAGTTATTGGTAAAGCTGTTACAACAATAGCTTTAGTCATATTGTTAGCCTTTTCGTAAAGAGACTTGTAGGCATTACAAACGTCAACTAGTATTGAAAGTCTTTTGTTAGAAATTAACAAACCGATTAAGTTTTTTGAAAGAGCTGAAGTGTTATTATTCAAAGACAATATAATATCATGTTTAGATTTTGTATTGATAACAGAGTTAGCTAACATTTCAGAAAAAGATTTTTCGTTAGATGACAAGTCAATGTAAAACAGCATGTCTTCATAAACTCTAAAAGACATATCACTTTCGTTTGCTAACGAAAAAATTGCTTTTGCGTATCTTATTGCTGCTCTAGATTCTTTCATTTTAATTATTTAACGATGCGTCATTTAACATATTTTCGACAACCTTTAGCTGCTTGTTTTTATCCTCTAATTCAGATGATATAACTTTTTCTGCGATCCCAACTGAAAGTTCTACTACAGTTTGTTTTAGCTCGTTCATTGCCGAGTTTTTTTCATTTTGAATCGCTAGTTGTGCTGACTCAATCAGCTTAGACGCTTGTTCTTTAGCTTGGTTTTCTGCATCAGAAATTAATTTTGTCTTAATTTCTCTGGCATCTTTCAACATGTTTTCTCTCTCAATTTTAGCTTCTTTCAAAATCTTTTCATTGTCAGATTTAAGATTTTCCATTTCTTTTTTAGCATTTTCTGCTGCTAAAAGAGCTTCACGGATAGAATCTTCTCTATCATTAACAGAGCCTAGTATAGGTTTCCAGGCGAATTTTTTTAATAAAAAGTATAAGATAGCAAAAGAACAAAAAGTCCAAAACAACAATCCCACGTCGGGTGTAACTAAATCCATAATTTAAGTTTTTAAAATATTATAATAAATAATAAGTGCAGTGCACAAAGCAGCTGCACTTATTTTATTTACTTAATAAGTGATACAACAACCGCGAATAACGCAACTGCTTCAACAAAGGCTATAAATACAATAGCAGATGTTTGCAATGAAGCTGCTTTTTCAGGTTGACGAGCCATAGCCTCCATAGCTGATCCGCCTATTTTACCAATTCCAATTCCAGCTCCTACCGCTGCTAATCCAGCTCCAATTGCCGCTAAGGGTCCATAACTTGTAACTGCTACTTCTTGTAATAATACTAAACTCATAGTTTAAAATTTAAAAATTAATTAATGTTCATGTTCTTCCATTGCTGACCCGATATATAAAGCGGATAGCATGGTAAATATATATGCCTGTATGGCTACTACTAAAATTTCTATTAGACTAATAAACACTGTAAATCCTACAGAAAGAGGTGCGATCCAAACTGTTTCAGCTATAAAAATTAAAGATATTAAACTCAATACAATAATATGCCCTGCTGAAATATTAGCAAAAAGCCTAATCATTAATGAGATTGGTTTTATAAATATCCCCAAAAACTCAATTGGGGCTAAAAATAATTTCATTGGAACTGGAAGACCTGGCATCCAAAATATGTGTTTCCAATAGTCTTTAGTTCCCGCTAATGTTGTGATTCCGAAAGTAATCACAGCAAGGACAGCGGTAAATGCTATGTTTCCAGTTAGATTAGCGCTGAATGGAAAAAAGGGAATAAGGCCCATTAAATTATTAATCCATATAAAGAAAAATAAGGTTAATAAATATGGCATGTATTTTTTATAATTTTTTTCACCAATATTTGGAATTGCAACTTCATCCCTAATAAATAAAATTAATGGTTCTGTAAATTTTGCAATTCCCGACGGAACTCCTTTACTAGATTTTGAATAGTTTTTTGCGGATATACCAAAAATCAAAACTAATAATATCATCGAAAGAAACATTGAAAAAACAAGTTTAGTAATTGAGAAATCTAATGGCTTTAAATTTGTTGGATAACTGTTTTTGTCTAAACTAAGGAATTGTCCAGAAGAATTAGATTCTGAGCTTGCATAATAAATTTCTTCGTGAAACTTAACAAACGATAACCCTTTTTTAGTAACCACCTCAGTTCCTTCATCATCATGATGAAATTCAGACGAAGAAAAAGTAACTAAACCGTTATCAGTCCAAAGTATTATTGGTAGCGGAATTGACACTCCCTTTCCATTCCAGTCTAAAATATGGAATTCATGAGAGTCTTTAATGTGATGCATAATCATGTCAGTAACATTAAAATCCTTAGAGTCAGTTTCTGATGAGGAAGAAAAACTTACAGAAAATGAAAAAAAGAAAACTAAAAAAAGTAAATTTTTCAAATTAATACTATGGTTTTAAGTGTTACTATAATTATACTCTAAATTCGGTTGCAAATGTACATACATATATTTATATTTCAAATAAAAAAACAACAATGATTTTATCTATCAAATACTTTTTGAAAAGATTTGATTTCAAAAAATAAAAAAATAAAATATATTATAAAAAAAGTTACTATTAATCCTTGTTTATCTCCATCAAAATGAATTATTGGATAAACAAACAAAATTGTTAAAAGCATTTTATTTATTGATGCGATTATAAAAGAAAACAAGAGGTTTAGCTTTGTTTTTGTTAGTAGTTTAATTGTCCAGAAAGTTATAAGAACTAAAACTGTGTTAAATGCGTATATTTTCCAAAGAGGGATTATGAAATATATATCAAAAATCATGCTGTTAAAAACAAGATTTGTTAAGTATAATGTTGTTGAAAAGATGCCTAACTGAAAATAGAAATTTCTTTTAATATGCATCACTTTTCTTTTTCTTTTGTTTGCTGAATAACATACACCAAAGCAATTGCAATTGAAAAAAGAGAGAAAACTATTGTGAAAACACTATTTTCCACTTCAAAATATAAGTCTAATTTATAACCTATAAAGGATCCAATAGAAATAGTTGTTACCATTTGGAAGGCTATTCCAGAGAAACGAGCTAACCTGTTAAGCTGTTTTTTCTGATTTGGATATGATTTTTTGTTGCTCACCTTTGTTTAGTTCTTTGACCCCGCCTTTCATA
The DNA here is from genome assembly GCA_902515565.1 of uncultured Bacteroidota bacterium. Classification (GTDB taxonomy): domain Bacteria; phylum Bacteroidota; class Bacteroidia; order Flavobacteriales; family Flavobacteriaceae; genus SGZJ01. Next base: position 58,617 of record CABXVR010000001.1, read on the forward strand.
CTACAATTTGCATTAAAAGTAGCTCCAGGCTCAACTGCCAGTTTAACCACCTCAACCTCACCTTCAACATAAGCAGATGCTTTTAATGTCAATGTGCCACTAAGTTTTAGTTTGCCAGAAAATCCGCCTTCAAAATCTGCATTAACCCCCTCTAAAGTTCCGTTAATTACACCTGTCTTCCCTACAACTACTTTTCCGGAGGTTTTGATTGTTCCGTTAACATTTCCTTCAATTCTAAAGCCTGCTTCACTAATTAAATCACCTACAAAAGAGGTTCCCTGGGTAATCATGTTTTGTTGATTGGACGACGACGACATAGTTTTTTGTTTTTTAGATTCTGTAAACATAAATTTATAAATTTTTATTTAGATACACGCTCAAATTTTTATGCATTTGTAAAGTTTGATAATTCTCTGAAGAAATAACAAAAGAAGATTTATTGAAAAAAGCATTGTTTCTTTCTAAGATAATACTTAACCCTTTTGCTCCATCATAACTTTTAAGCCCGTGTAACACAACAAATGTACTATTATTATCATAAATATCTGTAGATGAGTTTAATTGAATATTATTTAATTCACTGATTGCCAAATTCAAACTCTTTTTAAAATCTTCAATTTTTTTATAATTATCTTTTGGGAAATAATAAATTAATTTAAAGTTGTCTCCATTTTCAACTTGTTTAAAATTTGTATTTTCAACTAACGGGATAACTTCTTCTAATAAAACCTCTGCCTCATCGCCTTCAATTGAGTTCGGATAATTTTTAACTATAAATTCTAAAGCTGTTTTATAATTTTCAAAGCCTTCAATTCTTGCTATAGCGGCAGCTTTCAGTAATTGCATTTTTGGAGCTAATGGGTGAGTTTCAAATGAAGAAATAAGCTTTTCTAAACCTAAAATTGTTTTTGAGTAATCTTGATTTTGAAAATCGTCAAATAATTTAGCATAAAGCTCATTTACATTGTCAACATTAGAAGAGATATTTGATTCAGGATTGTTTAATATCTCTGCATATTTTGATTCTGGAAAATTTAATATAATATCAGATTTTATAATCTCTGCTTCATCTAATAAACCTAAAATTATACAATTTTTATAGTTTAAATATTTTGCTGATAATACAAACTCAGGTTTATTTCTGTCGAATTCAATATTTTGTATTTTACTATTTGATAGTTCATATTCTAAAAACTTGGCACTATAAATAGACGCTAATTGAAAGTAGGAGTAATCTAATTGTTTGTATATACTGTCAATAGAAGTTGAGGAGCTAGGAATCGATTTTAAATACCCTCCCAAGTCTAGGTTAGCGCTTATTTTTGAATTTTCTTTTCCGATTACTATCAATGACTTGGGTTTGGATTGGTTTTCTCCATTTCTCCAATTATCCGTAAGCTTTATGTCTCCCCATAATTTATTAAACTCGTTTTTTCCATAAGCCAAAGTAGTGGGGTTATAAAAATAAAATATAGCGTTTTCGGCTAAAAAATTGTTGTTTTTAAAAGAACCTAAGTTGGTTTCGTTTTTAATGTTAATAATATCTTTTTCTTTATCGAGCTTCTTTTTTTGTTTTTCAATATAATCCATAAAGTAGGCCGTCCTTTCTTCATCTGACATTTTAACTAAACTTAAAATACTATCATTAGTTTTAACAGACAATTCATAATATATAACATCTTCCAAACTTTCTCTTCTTTTTGAGATTTTCCTAAACAGTTTTTTATCATTTTTAATTTGGGTAAGCGTACTGTCATAATATGCGGCAGATTTTAAATATTTGTTATTATCAAAAAAATAATCAGCAAGTATGTTGTAATTTTTAAGACCAACTAAATCGTCTTTTCCGGGGTTTCTTAAAGATTTATTATAGTATTTAATAGCTAGACTATCGTTGTTTGTCTCAAAATTAAGGTTAGCTATTTGATGATATATAATATTTAAATAAGCTTTGTTTTCAATGTCTTTTTCTAACTCAATTAGCTCAGATATGCCTAGGTTTTTGTCGGTGTAATTTTTTGACTTTTCAACAAACGAATAAATGTAGTATTCTCTTGGAATTTTTCTGTAAAGCTTAATAACTCTGTCATAAACCATATTTGAACTGTCTAACTTATTGAGTTTTTTGTATAGTTGCCCTAGGATAAATAGATATCTTGATTTCTTGTTTAAGTCTTGTGTAGTTTTAGAAGCAATTTCAAGATGTATTATTGCAGAATCAATTTTTTTAGAATTTAAATACGCCTGAGTAAGAACAACTTTTAAATCTATTAATTCATCCTTAGATAATTTTCCTCTACTTTCAATTTCATTTAAGTTTTCAATAGCTAGCACATTATAGTTTTGTTGAGCATTAATCTTTTCTCTCCAAATTTTTACTTTATTTACCAGCTCACTTGTAGGGTATTTAAACAAAATATAGTTAAAAGCTTCTAATGAAGGAATAAATCTTTGATCATAATATCTAGATTGACCTAAAAGAAAGTATGCCTCATCCATTTGTGGGTTTTTTTCTTTTCCTGAAATATTCATGGCGTGTTTTTGAATAGCCAAAACTGCTTTCTCTTCAGACTGAGCAAATAAGCTAGCGCTCTGCTCTTCTTTAATTTTTAACTTAGTTTGTTCTTCTGTAAACTGTGTTTTTTCAGTAGGAAGTATCTCCCAAAAATTATCAAAAACATTCTCATTAATTTCAAATTTTCCTTGATTTAATAAGTTGTTTCCATTATATAGATAATTATATTTTGTGGTCATCGAATGAAACCCTCTATTTAAGAACTTATCTTTTTTTCTTGAGCAACCGCTAAGAATTAAAGCAGCAAGTACCAATAAATTTAAACTTCTATAAGAAACCTTCACTTGATTTTTTTAATTGTAATATAACAACGTATAATATATGTTTATTGTATATAATCACGCTAAATTAATTATTATTTTATATAATTAGTTCAATATCTTTGTTTCTTAATTTTATAATAAGCGTTAATGGCGAACTTTCATAATTTAGATATTAAAAATATTGTTAGAGAAACTTCTGACTCAGTTGTGATTTCTTTTGAAGTCCCAAAAGCATTAATAAAAAAATATACCTATTCTGCAGGGCAATACACTAGTTTAAAGCTTAATATTGATGGTATTGAAGTAATTCGAGATTATTCTATTTGTTCTCATGTTGATGAGGACTTGTCAATTGGTGTAAAAAAGCTTGAAAAAGGGCTAATGTCTTCGTTTTTAAATTCATCAGTAAAAATTGGAGACTCGATAAAAGTGTCAGAGCCAAGAGGAAGATTTACAATTCAAGATAATTTTAATAGTATTATTGCTGTAGCGGCAGGAAGCGGAATTACTCCGATAATGTCAATGTTAAAACAGATTTTGTTCAATACTGATAAAAATTTTTATTTAATTTATTCAAACAAATCTGAAGAAACTACTATGTTTCTTAGTCAGATTAATGAGCTAAAAGATCGATTTCAGTCTAGATTTTTTGTTAAGCTTGTTTTCACTTCTACAAAGATAGCTTCTCACCAATTTGGAAGAATAACAGAGTCTAATATTTTTAGCCTTTTAGAGTTTCCTGAAAACAAATTTAAACCTCAGCAAAGCTCATTATACATTTGTGGTCCTGAAAAAATGCTAAACAGTGTATCGTCAGCACTTGAAAAAAATGGGTATTTAAAAGAAAATATTTTCTATGAGCTGTTTTCAAGCTCTAAGCAGGACAGTTTTGTTTCGTCTGAAAGTGGGGATGTTATAATCTCATTCACTGTTGATGGTTTTACTTCCAAAGTTAAATCAAGCAAGAACAAAACCGTTTTAGACTCTGCCTTATATAATGATATTGATGCTCCTTACTCGTGTAATGGAGGTGTTTGTGGTAGCTGTATTGGTAAACTCAATAAAGGTGAAGTCAAAATGTTAAATAATACTGTTTTATCTGAGTCTGAAATAGAAGATGGTTTAATTTTAGCATGCCAAGCTGTAGCAATATCAGACGAGTTGGATATTGATTTTGATGACGTTTAAACCAAGGTTCTCAATTTTGAAATAATTTCTTTTGGAGAAATTGAAGAAATAGCCTTTTCATACCCGTTTGGAAATTTCTCTCCATAAATAGAAGTAGGTATTTTTGGGAATTGCAATCTGTTAACCAAAATATTATTTTTATCTGTTTGTCCGTAAGGTGAAAATCCTGCAAAAGGGTGAGTTACTCCCCAAATTGTTAAAACTTTAATTCCCATTAAAGCTGCAATGTGCCCATTAGCAGAGTCCATGGAAAGCATTATGCTAAGATTAGAAATCACATCCATTTCTTGATCTAAAGAAAATTTGTTAGCGATATTAATTACGTTTGAATGCTTGCCTGCTAAATCGTCTAAAATAAACTCTTCTTTTTTTCCACCACCAAATAAAATCACATTAAAGTCTTTATTAATTTCTTTTATTACCTCTTCCATTTGCGCTATTGGGTACTCTTTACCTTTATGTGCAGCAAAAGGAGCAATACCAATTAATAATTTATTGTTTTTTGGAATTAATTTTAAATCTGAGATGTCTACTCTATGTATTTGAGTTTTTGATAATGGTTTGATTGAAATCCCAATTTTTTCAAAAACATCTCTATATCTTTGATGAGTGCTTTTTAATGGAGCGAATATTTTTCCTGAAACCAAGTTTTGTTTTTCATCTCTTCCTTTGTCTATTTGGTAAAAAGGAACCTTTAAGACTGCTTTTAAAAAGTTAGTTCTAAGCACTTCGTGTAAATCAACAACATAATCTAAATCAAGTTTTTTAATTTCTTTAAAAAGTCGAAACATTCCAAGCAGTCCTTTATGTTGTTTTTTCTTATCAAACGGTATTAAATTAACACCATTAAAGGCTCTAAAAAAAGGAAAAAACTGAAAGTTCGTCAACAATGAAATTTTATAATTTTTATTATTCTCTAACAGCTCTTTTAAAACAGGTGAAACCATGGCTACATCTCCCATTGAAGAAAGCCTGATAATAAGAATATGTTTTCTAAGTTTCATGTGTGGTTAAGAATAATCTTCATATGATTTTTCTTCAATTACTCCGGAATTTGTTAATATGTTAATTTCTTTTTTTAACTCAGACCTAACATCGTTAGTAAAATATACGTCTCTTGCAAGTTTCACGAACTTGGTGCCGAAATTCTTGTCTTTTTCGCACTGTCTAATATCGTCTTCAATAACCCAAAGTTTTCCATTGATTTCGGCAAGCTTAATATACAGCTTGTTAACAGCAGGGTTATATTTTTTAAATAACTTTTGAACCAGCGGGTTTAGTTCATTAAACTCAACCTTTATATTGATTAGCTTTTTAGAGTCGGTAATGTTTTTTAATTTAAGTTCTAAAATGGAAAGTTTGTCCATAAGCTCTCCGTTTGATACTTCTACTTTCATAATTTAAATTTTATTAATCAAAAATACTTAAAATAGAATTAAAACGTATGGGGCTAATAAGCCAATAGACAGAACAAGGTTTTTAACTAGTTCTCTTTTCGCCTGCTCAACACAACTTGTAAAAATTATAATTAAAGGTAAAAACAAAAAAACAAAAGCCATAGAGTTAAGATTGCTAATAAAAATACTTAAAGCTAATATGGTTGTCAAAAGAATTAAAGTCGTAGTTCTTCTTCTTTCATTGGTTTTAATAACCCTGTTCCATATAAATATAAATATTAGAGGAATGAGGAAGCTAAAAAAAATAATTATTTTGACGGACCAATTAAGAGATGAAATGTTTTCATAAAAAGAAGAAATATAATCAAGCGTTGGAATGTCAAAAAATAAAAGGTTTGTAAAATCTACGGGGTTAAGATAACCAGAGTTAATTATTTCTAATAAATATAAAAAAGTAGTTGCCGAAATTATTGCCAAAATAATAACTACTAGATTTTTTAAATTAAAGTGTGAATATAATATTAAAGCGATAATTAATACGATGAAAAAATACAGTGTAGGAATATAAAATACTGAGCTAATTAAAACCCAAAAGGAAGCGTCAAAGACTTTTTTGTTAATATTTGTTGGGGTTCTGATGCTATAAATTTTTCTGATGGCTAGAAGTAAAAACACATTTGCTATTAATATGTCGTCAAAAACAAAAATTTGCTCCATAAATAAGCCAATAAAAAAACAAACAGCAACTAAAGAATAGTTGTTTTTTTTATTTATGTAATTCTTGCTAATTATGAAATTAGCTAATAAAACGCTGGTTAGTAACAAAAACAGTGAAAAAGCCCCAATTAAAAAACTAGAAACATTGTAATTCAAATGAGCTAAAAAAAGCCCAAACAAGTATAAAAACGCAAAGACATAATGAATAGGGTTTGATTTTGTAAAAAAAGTTGCTATCATTTAAAGAGTTTGTATATTTGCAATGTAAAAATACTACAATATGTTAATAAGAGATATAATTTATGGGATTGAAGACTTATTTGTGAACTATCTTTTCTTTCCATTTGATTTTTTAAGATTTACCGAACTAGAAAATTGGTGGGTAGCTAATTTTATGACTTGGATTTCCATCGTTGTATTTATATGTGCTTTTACATACTGGATGTTACAATTAAAAAAGTTTGATGACAATCAAGAAGAAGATAAGTCTATTTCTGCACATTCTTTTTTATAAATCAAAGCCTATATCTTTTCTATAGTACATCCCTTCAAAATTAACTCTTGAAGCGCTTTTGTAAGAGTTGGTTAAAGCCTCCTGAAAATTGTTTCCAAATGAAGTGATTGCTAGCACTCTTCCTCCGTTTGTATAAACATCCTCCTTTTTTTGAACAGCCCCTGCGTGATAAACAGTCGAATCAACAACGTGGTCAATCCCCGTTATTTTAATTCCTTTATTATAATTACTAGGGTATCCTCCTGAAACTAAAACTACTGTCGCTGCTGACCTGTGATCAACATTTAATTCAATTTTATCTAATGTTTTATTTTTAAATGATTGAAAAATTTCTACAATGTCGTTTTGAATTCTAGGTAAAACAACCTCTGTTTCTGGATCCCCCATTCGAACATTATATTCAATAACTTTTGGCTCGTTATTTACATTGATTAGTCCTATAAAGATAAAGCCTTGATAATCTATGTCATCTTTTTTAAGTCCTTGTATTGTAGGAACAATTATATTTTGTTCAATCTTTTTTAATAGTTTTTCATTAGCAAATGGGACAGGGGATATTGCTCCCATTCCTCCAGTGTTAAGCCCAGTGTCTCCTTCACCAATTCTTTTGTAATCTTTGGCGGTTGGAAGAACTTTGTAGTTTACTCCATCCGTTAATACAAAACAACTTAATTCTATTCCGTCTAAAAACTCTTCAATTACTACTTTAGAACTTGCTATTCCAAATTTTTCGCCAACTAACATTTCGGTTAATTGGTTCTTTGCATCATCAAAATTGTCAAGTATTAAAACACCTTTTCCTGCGGCTAACCCATCCGCTTTTAAAACATATGGTGGTGTAAGAGTTTTTAAAAATTCAAATCCTTCGTTTAAATTTTCTCTTGTAAATGTTGCATAAGCTGCGGTTGGGATATTGTGACGAACCAAAAACTTTTTTGCAAAATCTTTACTCCCCTCAAGACTTGCTGCATTTTGTTTTGGTCCAATAATAGCTATTGATTTAGTTTGTTCATCTTTTGAAAAGAAGTCATGTATTCCGTTAACTAAAGGGTCCTCTGGTCCAACAATTATCATACTAATTCCAAGCTTAAGAGATGTTCTTTTTACCTCCTCAAAATCATTTATATCTATTGGAACATTGGTAGCAATTTGCTGTGTGCCAGAATTTCCTGGAGCAACAAAAAGCTTTTCAGTTAATTTACTGCTTGCTACTTTTAAAGCAAAAGCATGTTCCCTTCCTCCGGAACCAAGTATTAGTATGTTCATTAATGTTTTTTTGTAAAAATAATGTATCTGTGATTATTAAAAAAAGGAAAAGAACAACTAATATGCTTTGTCTTCACCTTTTATAAAGTTTACTATAGTTCTAAAGATAATTTTTATATCTAACAATATTGACCAGTTTTCTAAATAGTATATGTCAAACTTTATTCTATTAACAATGTCAGATTCTTTTTGAACTTCTCCGCGATATCCACTTACCTGCGCTAGGCCAGTAATACCAGGCTTAATCACATGTCTTAACATGTATTTATCAACTGTCTTATAATACTTGTCATTTTCTTTAATCATGTGTGGCCTAGGGCCAACTACTGACATATCGCCAAGCAAGACGTTTATAAACTGAGGCATCTCATCCAAACTAGTTTTTCGCAGAAATTTACCAACATTAGTTACTCTATAATCACCCTTTGTTGCTTGTTGCTTATGTGCGTCCTCGTTTACAATCATTGATCTAAATTTGAGACAACTGAACTCCTTATAATTTATTCCATTTCTAGTTTGTTTAAAGAAAACTGGACCTATTGATTCTTTTTTAATAAATAATGCGATAATTGGAGTTAACCAACTCAAAATAAATATGATAACTGTGAGAGATAAAACAATATCAGTAAGTCTTTTAAAAAACATATTCACTGAATCTTGAAGTGGAACTTTTCTCAATGATAGTATTGGTAAAGAATCATACGTTTCGTAAATGAGTTTTTTAGAATTTAGCTTAGTTGGGTTTGGGATTAGTTTAATTGTTTTTAAATTATTATCGCAATACTTAATTAACATCTTAAGTTCTTCATCTTTAATGTCTTCAGTCGAGCAATATATTTCATCTATTTCTTGCTCTTCTACGAAGCTGATGCATTCTAAAACAGACTCCTTTGATGTGGTTAAAAATGTTTTTTTGTGCAAGTATCCGGCATCTTTATTTGTATTAAAAAAAAGTTCTAAATTTTGTGATTCTTTACTACTACCTATTATTATAGTTTTTCGGTAATTTCCACCAAAATAAGATCTAAATGTCTTAATTGAATAGTATGTCAATATCTTAACTAAAAATATTATAACTGAAATTGGAATTAATAGTTTAATAGCTGTATTTGGCTGGAGTTCTATCTCAGGAAAAATTCCTGAAAAACAAAAAAGAGATAAAGCAAATAACAAGACTTGGTTAAAAAGCAAGCTAATTATTTTTAGAATATTTGTGTATCTATAGATGTAGTAAAACCTGTTAAATACAGAAATAAGAATCCATAAAACAGACAGCACAAAAAAATGTTTGATTTCAAACTCTTTATATAAGTAAATAGTAATGAAATAGCTGACTATAAAATTAATTATTAAAATATCAATAAAATACGACAATGGGCTAATTAAACCTGAGTATCTTCTTGTTTTAGCTTTTGTCATTTTTGCCAATTGATTTTATAAACTTCTCTATATTTAATTCAAAGTTAGTCGTACTATATTTTAAAGATTGATTTCTAATAAATTCATAATCGAATTCAATTTTATTAAAACGACTCATTGCTTCTAAAATTGCATTCGAGTCTTGTTTTTCAAAGAAAACTCCAGTTTTATTTTCAATTACAGTTTCTTTAAGCCCTCCCTTTTTAATAGCAATTACAGGTGTCCCGCAAGCTTGTGCCTCAACTGGAGCAATACCAAAATCTTCAATCCCTGCGTGAATAAATGCTTTTGCTTTACTTACATAATTATAAATAACTGAAGAGTTTGAGTATTCTATAAATTTTATATTTTTAGACGCAATTCTTCTTAAATAATTATATTGAGAACCCGAACCTATAATAATTAAATTCTCATCAGTTTTATTAAATGCCTTAACAATTAAATCAACTCTTTTGTAAGGTTCAAGTCTACATGCAGTAACAAAATAATTCTCTTTGTTTCTTTGTAGCTTAAAGCTGTCTACATCAACTGGAGGATAAATAATTTCTGAATCCAATTTGTAGGTTTCTTTAATCCATTTTTGTACAAATCTTGAGTTAGCTATTAAATAATCAGGATTTGAAGCTTGTTTGATATCTGTTTTTTTTAAAAAATCTAAAATGGGTGAAATTAAAAATCTTGTTTTTTTCCCAAAATATATTTCCTCTTTGTCCCAAAGATATCTTTGGTTTCTTGCTTGTATATAAGAGACATGTATTTGACTAACACATGATTTTTTTATTCCTTTTGCGACAGAAAATGATGAAGAAAGTATTAATTCAATCCCTTTATCAATTTTAATTCTTTTAATAAAAAATGGGAAAAAGAAAAAGAAATATCTAAACTTACTTTTAAATAATTGAAGGAAAGAATTCTTTATTTTAATTTTTTTATTTGAAAAAACCAGTTTTCGATCTTCATTGCTCATTATGTTTACCAACGTGTAACAAGTTTCAAATTGAAATGTTTTTGTTAGAGACGATATTACCCTTTCTGCTCCTCCGTATTTGTCTAACCAATCAACTGCTATTGCTTTTTTCATTTTATTGCTTTTTTTTCATTTTGATCTAATAAAATGAAAATTAAAATTAAAGAAAAAAGATAAACTCCAATTAATCGATGAAAATTATTGTAGACTGTCATATAAATTAACATGCTAATAAGCAATAGCAAATTTGTTTTTGAATCTTTAGCTAATTTAAAAGCCTGAATAAGAAATGTAAGAAAAATAAAAGCCCCTAAGATTCCTTGGCTTAATAAAATATCGAGGTATTGATTATGTGTATTAAATTCTTTTTCAATGAACCAATTTCTCTTTTTTTCTTGAGTTATGTTTGTGTATTTTTCAACTAATTTTTCTGTTGTTTTAGCGAATCCATTTCCTGTGATTAAGTTTGTTTCTTTTAATAATTCAAAAGAATATTTCCAAATTAAGAATCGCGGTTCATGCATTTCTATTTTTTCAAAATAACTAGTTCTAAAATTGTCATCTGAATGAAAAATTCTTTTGGATAAGTTGTTATTTGTTAATACCACAAGAGAAGTTAAAAGAAGTATTGAGAGTGCTACTACATACCTCATGTAGGATTTTAAAAATGTAAAAACATAATAAATAATTATAAATAAAACTGAAACAATAGCAATTCTTCCAGCAATTAAAAAAACAAAAAAAACAAAAAAAACTGCTAAAAAAAGGTTGTGTTTTTTTCTGTTTTTTAATAGCCTTTCAATAACAAAGATTAAACTAAAAGCACACAAAAGACCCAGGTATAGTCTTTGAACGGTAAGTGTCTCGTTTATTAAAGGACCTTTAGTAAAGTTAAATACTCCTGTTTGATAAATTATCATATAAATTTTAATCAAAGAATATATACAGGCTGTAAATGTTCCTAAAACAATTCCTGATTTTAAATAGCTCGCGTTTTTTTTCTTTAAACCAAAAGATAATATTACTAAAAGCAGAACTTGAAATAGTTTTTTTATCTGAGAGATGTCTTCAATTAAATTATTTAGAAAAACAGCCTTTAAAAAAATAAAAAATATAAATGCAGACAACCAAATTACAAGTTTATTGTTTAACTTATTTACTAGCTCACTCCAATTTATAACAAATGGAAATAGTAAAACTAAAGCTATATTTGCGCCATTTGGTATAGCATAAAACTTGTCTCCAATAAATGCTAGAGAAAAACAAATAATAAAAAACAAGCTTGAGTATATTTTGTCTAGAGAAAGTCTCACTAATAAATTTTTGATTTAATAAATGTAAGAATTTTAACAGGCATTATTAATAAAATTAAATTTCTAAGTATGGAGATAATAGGGGTGAATCCAAAATAAAAATTATCTATTAAAATACTTATACGATGATACACTTGAAGTTTTCTGTTTTTATAAGATATTGAATCCTTAGACATTACATAATCAAGTAATATTTCGGGGTAATTCTCACTCTTAAATTGTCTTGTAATGTTGAAAAAGAAAGCATAATCTTGAGCTGCGCGCCTATATTTGAAAGGATATTTTAAAGTTGATGAAATAATTTCAGTTTTAATTACAACTGTTGGATGAACAAACATACTGTTTTTATACATTTTTCTTTGAATTGTATCGTAGTCCGTTGGATGTTTTAAGTTATACTTAAAAACACCTTTGTCATCAACAATTCTGACCCATGTTCCAAGTAGCTTTATGTCTCTATTTTTATATAAATAGTCCAGTTGTTTTGTGAATTTGTTTATATGACATAAATCTCCACAATCTAATCGGCCTATATATTCATATTTTTTTTCTACTGCAAAATCAAGTCCAAGATTTAGCGCTTCCCCTATTCCCGAATTAGTTTTAAGAAATTTAAAAAAAACTTTTCCATTATATTTTATATCACTTTTATCTAATTTATTTGTGCTTCCATCATCTATTACTAATATATCAATACTTATATCTTCATTAATTGAAGCTATGGTTTTTTTAAGTCCAATTAAGTTATTATAATGAGGAATAAGAACAATTATGTTAGACATTGCTAATCTTTTTAGTTGAATTGACAAAAATTAAGGCCAGGCAAATCCAAAACCCATAAATTCTAAAAGTATCCATCTTTAGCCAATTTAACATAAATCCAGTCATAGATACAAACACGATTATGGCTAATAAGTTTTTTTGCCTATTCAAATTATTATAACACCAAATGAATATAAAGGTCATAAACAACAAAAAACCTATTAATCCCAAAGCCCCTGTCTCAGCCGCTAGTCGTAAATAAAGATTGTACCCTGGTGGAAATCTTTTATTATTTTGATTAAGATATTTTAATCTAAATTCCCAATTATTTCTTTTAGCCCAAGTTGGATACTTTGCTCTTGCTTCATATGCTTGCTGTCCATATCCAGTTCCAATAACTGGATTTTCTAAAAATACCTGATACATTGCGTATTGAATTCCAAACCTTGATTTGTTGGAAAGCGAATGGTCATTATCGTTTAGTTTAAAAGATTGAATTTCATTATCAACATAGTTTAAAATTTTTGGAGCGAAAGCTAAAAAACCAATTGAAATAGCTATCGCTGATGTTAACAAAATTTTAGAAAACAATTTATTATATTGATAAGATTGAGAAATTACAATTACAAACATAATCGCTTGAACTATTATAATAAAGAATGCTGCTCTAGAGCCTGAGATAAAAGCTAGGGCTATTACCAACAAGGCAGGCAGAAACCTTAAATAGCTTTTCGAGGTTATTATGTAGCTACACATCCATGAAAAAATTGTAATTAAATAAGTTCCAAGTGCAGGTGGTTCAAAAGTTACTGATGATATTCTTTTAAGTCTTAGGTCTGTTTTTGCCTCAACAAAAGGAAGGTAGTCAAAAATGTTTAAGACAGGTTTTTTTAAATTTATCATATTAAATTTAACCACTAAAATTTCGATTATAGCATAAACTATAACGATAACAAATGAGTAATAAATCGCTTTTCTGATTAGATAAATTAACCTTTTAGAATCTATATTTAGAAAACTATTGTAAAATGTAATTGGCAATATAACGGCTGCTAAAATTAAAGAAAAATACTGTCTTAAAAATCTAACAACTCCGGAAGTTTGTTTAAAAGAATTGTCTAAAACTGTTTCAAAGTTAATCAAGGTTGTTAATGCTGCCCAAACCAAAAAAATAATTAATGAATAAAATATTGGGCTATGAAAAGGGAGTTTGATTTTTTTCTTAAATAATAGAGTAAAAAATGCTAATAAAAAAAACAAGACGCACGAGTCTCTATAATATTCTCCTAAAAAAGAAATTCCATCCCATGAGTTAAAAGGAAGAAAAAATATTCCAGTTAAAATTAAAAAAAACGAAACGTTTAATATGTTAAGGTTTAATTTCATTTATCGAAAAATTTTTTATTCCACATACTGGTGTCAACACCTAATTTAGTAAGGTTATAAACTTCTTTCTTGAAAAGCTTCACAAGCTTGTTTTCGGTTTCCTCATCTACAGGAGCGGCCTTATAATGGTAATTGCTTATTAGGCTATTTTTAATTGATTTCATCCATGGTGAAATAGGTGCAATTTTTTTAAAAATAGTTTTAATTTTTCCTTGTTTAAAAATAAAATTTGTAATTATGTTTTTCTTGTAAAGCCCTCCTTTGTTATATCTATTGTTAGAGTTTTTAGGTGTAAATTCTGAGTCTACTTCAAGAAATTTGTACACCTTAATTAAAGTTTTTTTTGTGTCTAAATTAAGCTCTTCTTGTGTTAAAATTAAAACATCTGAAAATACTTTTTTAGCTTCAATAATTTTATCATAGTAAAAGGAGTTAAACGTATAAAGCCAAAAATCTGAATATTGCTGACTCTTCCTAAAGTTCTCCAAATCTAGAGATTTTCTAAAACTTTCTGTTTCTCTATGCTCTCTTAATAGGTGTAAATAGTTTGAATAAGCTCTTTTAATTGGGTCGCGTATTAATATAATTACTTTTGGGTTATCTAATTCTTTATTAATTTTTTTAAAAGAGTTTGGGTAATTAATGTATGAAGGTGATGTCTCTCCAATTGTTTTCTCACCAGAAACTCCTTCAAACATTTTAAAATATGAATCTAAACTTTTGACTTGACTTTTTTTGGCTTCTAAATCTCCAGGGCCTTTGTTCAGTTTTGAAATATACGATTGTGTAAAATAATGAAGCTCCTTTTGTTTTGGCATAAATATTTCAGGGTGCGCATCAACATAATAATGTAGGGCTGTCGAGCCACATTTTGGGAACCCTGAAATTATAAAGTGTGGTTTATTCATGCTTTAAGAAATAAAGGTTTTAACATTGTCTAAATAAAATACAAGAGCTGATGCAAGTATTTTTGATATTACAAAGCTAGTAGTTGTCGATATTGCCGCGCCCAACATTCCAAGTGGTGGGACTAAAATGATATTCAACACTACATTAATTAATAGCGAGGTTAGTAAAATAACATTTAGTTTTTTTTGCCTTCCAGTCATATTGAGATAAAGAGCAGATGGCCCTGTAATAGAGTTAAAAAATTGTGCAATAAGCAAAATCCATAAAGCATTTTTAGCCAATATATAATTACTGCCAAAAGTGGACAAAACATATTCTGAAAATAATAATAATAATATTATAATAGGGAGGCTAATTACAACGTTTATTCTTGTAGCTTTTTTTAAAATTAATTTAAGCTGAGAAAAATTTTTATCATTATATATACTTGCGATTTTTGGTGCTATGACAATGTTTACAGAAATTAAAGCTAGTGCTGTTACTGTCGCTAATTTAACAGCAATAGAATAATATGCGACTGACTCAAAAGTATCATAAGCGCTAATAAAAAGCACGTCTGTACTTTGCATCAAAAAATATGATATTGCGCTAAGAGCCATCGGATATGAGGTTCTTAAAATTTCTGTTGAAGAAAAATTATGGGCTGCAGATTTGGGAAAATTTTTTTTGAATAAGAAAAAGTAAACTACTGCTGTGCTAATAACAAAAATCACTACAAAGCTGTAAATAAACCATACAACTAAATCTTCTGGGCTGTCAATTATATAAAGAATAATAGAAAAAATAAAGAAAGGTGTATATCTAAAAACATTTCTAAAACCCTCTGAAATTAAAGTGTGTTTTAATGCTCGTATTGTGTCTATATTAAGCATTGTAATTGAGTAGAAAACTAAACCTTGTAAAGATAAGTTTACCAATTCATAAGCTCCTTGTTTATTAAAAATTTGATTAATAATCTCTTTATCAATTACAAGCAGTGGCAAGTATAAAATACTGCAAGCTATTAGAATTAAAAAATTCATTTTAAAATAAATCGATCTAATTGAGCCAAATGATTTTTTTGAAGTTAAAATGCCCGAATAATATATAATAGCTTGATTTGTGCCAAGTAAAGATGCTCCGCTTAAAATCATAAGAAAAGATCTTACAAAATCATATTGGCCAACAATTTCAGCTGAAAATGAATTTGTTAAAAACAATGAAAGTAAAAACATCAATAAGATTCCTGATGCCCTTAACAACAGAACCTTTAAGCTGTTTTTTATTAAAAAGTTTTTTAACATCAAGGCTCTAAAGTTGCTTGCTTTCTAAATTATCTAGCCAAGAATATGTCTTCCTTAAAACCTGAATTATTATAAAAATGAAGCAAAGAAGAAGTGGATAGTAGATTATTTTGTTACTCTTAATTGAGCTGGTTTCAATCATTAGGTTTGAGTTGTTAACAACAACAACGGTATTGTTAGAGTATATTTTTTCTTCTTTTAAAATTTCTATCTCTTTTGTCAACTCAATTTTAGTGTTTATTAGATCATTCGGTCTTATGTCCTTATTGTCAACGTAAAATTGAGAGTCTTTGTTAGAAGAGTTAGAAATCTCATTTGTGTATTTTAAAATTATCGCGTCAATCTGATTAATAGCTTTTTCATTACTTTCTATTCTGTCTGAAAAACTGTTCATTTTTCTTAACTTAAGTTCAGTAAATAAGGAGTTTGTATTTAAATAATCGATAATAACGTCTATCGTTTGGCTATCTGCTGTTGGGCTAAAAGAGCAAGTCAATGTGTGGTATTTATAATTTGAAATAAAACTATTTGTCATTGAAAGATTATCTTCAAAAGTTAAATTCTCAAAAAGTGTTTTTATCTCATTTGCCTTAAAGGTTTCATCATTAATGATTTCTTGTAAATTAACTATTGGAGATATTGTTAGCTCAAAAACATTTAATTCTTCTGACGAAAACCCTATTTCATTAAAAAAACTAATATCGTTTGCCTCAATTTTTTGGTTTATTAATGAAACGGCGTCGTATACATAATTAACAGCATCAAAGTTTACCTTTAAAAGCACTGACGCTTCTTTATCAGAATTGTTTTGACTTTCACTAAAAAAACCTAAAATTGCTCCAAATGATATTAAAAATAAAAAAGCTTTCCACTGTCTGATTAAGTATTTAGCCCACTTAAAAAAGAAAATGATTATTTTAACAAATGTAGCTTGAATCTTTTTAAACAATACAATTATGTCTATTTCTTCTTGGTTTTCGTTAATGCTCATGACTTGTTTTTTTATAAACCTATTCGTTTTTCTATTTATTAGATGGTTTAAATAATTAACGAATAATATGTTGGTTTATTTTATTCATTAATACTTATGTTTTTATGTAACTTAAAAGTTGGTCTGCAATTTTTCGGTCATTTGATAATTTTGGGATTTTAAACTGCCCACCCAGCTTGTTTTGAGAGCTCATATAATTGTTGAATCCGCTTTGTTTAATTGCCCTTATCTTAAGAGGTTGAAGTATTTTCCCTTGAACAAGGTCTAAATAGTACTTGTTTTCATCTTGCATTGCCTGGTCAAGTATTGTAGAAAACCTTTCAAGGTTGACATTGTCTGATGAAAACTCTATAAACCATTCGTGATATGGAAGCTCGTTGATTGGGTTTACTTCAGGTGCTACTGTAAACTCTGTTATTAAAATCTTTCGTTTAGAACACGCCTTATTAATGGCGTTTTCTACATCTTTAACTATAACATGTTCTCCAAAAGCAGAAATAAAATGCTTAACCCTTCCGGTTACTAAAATTTTGTGAGGTTTGAGTTGTGTAAACATTATTGTATCTCCTGTATTATATGCCCAGAGCCCTGCATTAGTAGAAATGATTAGAACATAATTGGTCTCTAATTTAACATCCTTAACTGTAATTCTTTTGAATATATTTTGGTTAAAATCCTCAACAGAAATAAATTCATAAAAAATTCCAGAGTTAAGAAGCAATAATAAATCTTTGCTTGTTTGATTATTTTGAAAAGCAAAAAAACCTTCACTTGCAGGGTAAAATTCAATGCTATCAACTTTTCTGCCAATTAAATCAATAAATTTTTTCTTATACGGTTCATAATTAACTCCACCGTAAATAAATAAATTAAAATTTTTAAAAACCTCTCCAATTTTAATGCCCTTTAGCTTTTGAATTTTTTCGAAGTACATCTGAACCCATGAAGGAATTCCACCAATGATCCTCATGTCTTCATTAATTGTTTCTTCTATTATTTTGTCAACTTTTGTTTCCCAGTCTTCAATACAGTTTGTTTCCCATGAGGGGAGTCTACTTGATTGCAAATATTTAGGGACATGATGGGCGGATATTCCGGACAGCCTTCCTGTTTTAATCACTCCATTGGTGTCAAGAGCAGGGCTTCCTTGTAAAAAAATTAATTTTCCGGCCAAAAAATCAGTCTTTCCGGTTTCGTTTATATACAGAAGCATTGCATTTTTAGATGCGTTAAAGTGTTCTGGAAGACTTTCTTTTGTGATTGGAATGTATTTTACACCTGACGTTGTTCCTGATGTAATCGCAAAATAAACGGGAAGACCTTTCCATAAAATATTCTTTTCTCCCTTTTTTATAAGATCTATGTAAGGGGTAAACTCTTCATAATCTCGGATTGGTATATTATTTACAAAGTCTTTATGAGAATTTACGGAGTTAAAGTTATGCTCCTGACCAAACTTAGTGTTTTGTGCAGATTTTAAAAGTCTTTTAAAAACTCTATCTTGAGTCTTAACAGGGTTCAAAGACCATCTGTCTGTCGCTCTTTTTGTTCTATGAGCAATTCTTTTAGCCAGTACTTGCTTTAAAAAACTTCCTAGATTATTCAAAATTAATTAGTGTGTTTGGGTCAATTGAAAAGCCCTCGCTCCAAAGCTCAAAATGAAGATGAGGCCCGCTTGTTAAAACTCCGCTATTTCCAGATAACGCTATAATCTCTCCTTGCTTAACTATTTCTCCTTGAAACTTTAACAGCTTTGAGTTATGTTTATATACAGAAATCAGATCGTTTCCGTGATCAATTATTAATACATAGCCGGTTTGAGTTGTCCACTCTGAAAGGATTACTCGTCCATTTGAAACTGACTTTACTGCTGTACCAATGTCTACACTTATATCAATTGCTAAGTGATCGTCTGCAATTGAGTAGTTTTGGGAAACAGCCCCGCTTATTGGGGCAGATAAAAGATAAAAGTCTTTATTTTTATTAATATTCTCTAAATTATACTTGTCTTCGTTGTCAACTAATTGACGTAATATAGAATCTTCTTTAGATTTTTCTATTATTTGAAGATCCAAAATATCTTTAGAAATAATTGAATCTGGCTTGTATTCAATTGTTTCTAAATCACCGGTCAAGACTTGTTTTAAAGAGTTAATATATTGGTCATTCAAAAAAACTATTTGCCTTAAGGAGTCTGTTTTATAGCTAAGCATATTTGCTTGTTTTTGTAAGCTTGTAGATGAATATCCAGGAATATATTCTCTGATTGGAGTAAAAAAAAGAATTCCAGATGTTATCAAAACAATAATAAACGTTAGCGCAAACAGGACTGAAAATACGTTTAGTCTACTTATCTTAAATGAATATTTTTCTTCATAAGTGCTGTCGTTTAGAAGAACCAGCCTGTACTTGGTTAAAAGTTTTGATATAAAGCTTTTTTTGCCTGTCTGCTTACTTTTCATAATTACAAAACTAATTAAATAATCTTAAATGTGTAAAATGTACAATAATTAGTCAGATTTATTAACTTTGTAAAAAAAATAACAATGATTAGTTACATTTTACCACTTGCTGTTCCGGGATGGGGTTCCATTGCGATAATTGCATTAGCTATAATATTTCTTTTCGGAGGAAAAAAAATTCCTGAATTAATGAAAGGTATTGGTGGAGGAATAAAAGAATTTAAAAAAGCTAGTAAAGAAGAGAGTTCTGAAGAGGAAGAAGAGACAAAATAGTTCTTTTAATCGATTGTAATGCTTTTTATAATTGATTCCAGTTCAAAAATATAGCTTCTTTTATTTACAGATGGCGCATAAACAAAGCCATCTACATAAATTTGCCTATTGTTTTTTATGTCATCAAATTTGTAACCAATAAAGGGGCCTGCCATAAATTGGTTTTTGACTTCCCACATTCCACGAAACTCTTCGTAATTTATTCCATTAGTTAAAACTCCTTTTAATGTGCTTATCAAATAGCCATTATCTACACTCATGTTTGTGTTGTCTACAGGGCCCGGTATGTGTAGCTTTGATATAGAGTCCCTAATTTTTAAATATGATTCTGTAGAGTGATTGTCTTTATTTGAAGCTTTATAAGCCATAAGGTTTAGAGTCCCTGATTTTATGTCTTTTCTGAGCCAAATAAAATCCTTTGTAGATTTTGCAACTCTATATACTGATGGGTATTTTATGCTTATATTAAAATTCTTTTTTATTTCTAAATCTTTGGATAAAGATTTTTTTATTCTTCTTTGTTTTTCCTTGATCTCATTTTGAGTTATTAAAGCTATTATTGAATCTCTGTCTTTAGAAATTTGTTTGGTTATCTCAGAGAGGGTTGGACCGCTAAACTCTATGACAATTTGCGGCTTTGCATATTTATTATACGTAATGGTTGTGTTTGTCTTCGCGGCTTTGTTGACTTTAATAATTGTTCTGTTTTTTGTAACAAAACCTGAAAAAACATGAGAGGGAATGTGCCTAAGTTTAAAAAGAGGCTCTCTTTGAGGCAAGCCATAAGCTGGTTTTGAAAAACTCTCCTTTAGGGTTTTCCCTATGGTTCCGTCCCATAATTCGTCGCTCAATACTGTTGAGATTTCATTCAAATTCCCTGAGGAAGCGGAGAGCATGCTTTGATTGTTGTTTTCTTCACAAGAAAATAAAATCACAAAAATTATAAAAAGCTTTTTCATACTTCTAAGTTATTGTTTTTTTGGAAACTTCTTTGGGAATATGATTAGTCTCTTTCCGATTCCTAACTTATCATCTTTGAGTTTGTTCCATTTTTTTATATCACTAACTCTTACTCCATAATTTCTGGCAATTTTTCCTAAAAAATCTCCGTTAACAACTCTATATACAGTTCGTGAGTTTAATTCATACAGCTGAGGTAATGGTTTTTCTCTAGAGTTATAATCTAGTTCCGCCATATTATATATTTCGACTTCTTTTTCTGTGAAGATGTCTGTGTGTCCTTGTGGTAATGTTAAATAATATTGCTTGTTTTTTACACTCGGAATAATGCTATGAATATAAGAAGGATTTAAAAAATTTAATGTGTCTATGGAGATGTCTATTTTGTCAGAAATATGACTAAAAGACACCATTTTTTTAATTGGTATAGAGTCTGTAAGAGCAATTGCCAATTCGTTATTCTTCTTTTTAATTTCATGTTTGTGCGCAAATTCAAACAAGTACAATGTTGCTATAAAGGAAGGAACGTAATTAGCTGTTTCTTTGGGTAAATAACCTCTTAAATTCCAAAAATTTGAGTAGCCAGAAGCTTTTATGGCTCTTCTAATGTTTCCTGGTCCGTAATTATATGCGGCAATAGCTAGGTTCCAATCATTAAATCGTGCATATAGTTCAGATAAGTATTTAGCTGCGGCCTCAGAAGATTTAATCGGGTCCATTCTCTCGTCAACATAACTATTAACTTTTAAGTCTAAGTCTTTCGCGGTATTAAACATAAACTGCCATAATCCTGTAGCTCCAACTCTTGATTTTGCTCGTGGGTTTAAAGCAGACTCTATTACTGGAAGGTATTTTAGCTCTAGTGGAACATTATACTTTTGTAGTGCGTTTTCGAAAATTGGAAAAAAATACTCTGATTTGCTGTAAAGCTCTAAATATGTTGATTGTCTATTCTCTAAATAATTTATTATTGTCTCTTCCAGCAAGGGAGTGTAATCAATTTGAAAAGGGGTTTTTGAGTTAATGTATTCAATTCGAGATTTTATAGAATCTTTATCTATTATAACCTTTTTCAATTTAATATTTGAAGGGATCGAGGAGCTTTGTGGCTGCTGGTAACTTGAATAATTAAATAAAAAAACTAAAAATATCTTTGTTAACATTTAAATCTTATTTTTTTAAAGGGCGGCTATTCCTGGGAGTGTTTTTCCTTCTAAACTTTCAAGCATTGCACCCCCTCCAGTACTTACATAGCTAACATCTTTGTCCATGCCAAATTCTTTAACAGCAGACACAGAGTCTCCTCCTCCCACTAGGGAATATGCGCCGTTGTTTGTAGAGATTTTAATTGCATCTCCAATAGATTTTGTTCCATTAGAAAAGTTCGGCATTTCAAAAACGCCCATAGGGCCATTCCATAAAATTGTTTTAGCATTTATAATTACTTTTGAAAAAGCTTTTATTGATGCTGGACCAATATCTAGCCCTTGCCAGCCTGCGGTGATATTAAATATTTGTAATTCTTTTTTATTAGCTTCATTGTTAAAATTATCCGCAGCAACAACATCGATAGGTAAATGAAGTGCAACGTTATTTTCTTTTGCTCTTTCGATTAATTCAAGAGCAAGGCCTATTTTGTCGTCTTCACAAATAGAGTTTCCTATTTCACCGCCTTGTGCTTTTATAAAAGTATATGCCATTCCTCCCCCTAATATGATTGAGTCTACTTTTTTAAAAATGTTATTAATAATTGTAATCTTGGAAGACACTTTTGCTCCTCCCAAAATAGCAACAACAGGTCTTTCTCCAGTTTTTAACACCTTTTCTATCGCCATTATTTCTTTATTAAGTAAAAGGCCTGAACATTTTTTATTTGGAAAAAAATCAGCAATTAAAGATGTGGATGCGTGTTTTCTGTGGGCTGCACCAAAAGCATCATTAACATAGATGTCTCCAAACTCTGAAAGTTTCTTTGCAAATTTTTTGCAGCCGCTAGTTTCTTCCTCGTAAAATCTCAAATTTTCCATTATAGCAATTTCTCCTGGCTGTAAAGATCTGATTGTTTTTAGTGTCTCTTTTCCTGTACAGTCTGGGATAAACTTAACCTGTTTGTCTAAAGCCTTTTCAACATCTTTAAGTATGTGCCTTAGCGAGTATTTGAGGTTTCTGCCTTTTGGTCTTCCAAGATGAGACATTAATACACAAGACCCCCCGTCTCTAATGATTTTTATAATTGTGGGTTTAGCGGAAAGAATTCTTGTGTTATCAAGCACTTTTTGATTGCTATCTAACGGGACGTTAAAGTCAACTCTTATCAGAGCTGTTTTGTTAAGGAAATTAAAATCTAAAACAGTCTTCATTGTATCAATTTAGAAAACAAATATAATTTATTCATGCTACTTAATAGGGTTGATTTCTATTATCTTTGTGTTATGTCAAAAATTAATTTAGTTGGTCAAAAAAATTTACTCAAGGAGTTAGACACAAAAATAAGCTCAGGCAGAATAGCTCATTCATACCTATTATTTGGGGCTCCTGGGGTTGGAAAACTTTCTGTGGCTATAAGGTTTGCTGAACGAATTCTTTGTTCAAAACTAAACGAAAATGAATTAGAAATAATTAGTGCTCAACAAAAAATTAATGGATTAACCCACCCTGACTTACACTTTGTATATCCAGTTAACACAAGTTCAAAGGTGAAATCTAAGGCAACTTCAAAACATTTTTTAAAAGAATGGAGAGAGTCGATAAAAGAAAGCCCTTACATAACACTATCTCAGTGGCTTGAAAAAATCGAGATTGCAAATAAAAAAGGAAATATAAGTGTTAATGAGGCTGAAGAGATTAATAAAATAATGTCGCTTAAATCATACGAGGGCGGTTATAAGGTCATGATTATTTGGATGGCTGAAAACATGAATACAGAGTGTGCGAATAAACTTCTCAAATTAATTGAGGAGCCTAGCGCAGACACTGTTTTTTTGCTTTTAACAGAAAATCAGTCCGCGATACTTCCAACAATAAAGTCAAGATGTCAAAAAATTAATATACCTCCAATAGAGCCAAGCGAGATTGCGGAGTCTCTTATAATTAATGGGTTGGTAGATAGCGAATCTGCTAACAATATCGCAAATATGAGTGGGGGCAGTTATTTTTCAGCCCTGAATATTTTAAACTCTGATTCGAGTGGTGTGAATTTCGAGCTTCTTTTTGTTGAGTGGGTTAGACTTGCCTTTAAAGTTAAAACCTCTAAAGTCGCAGCAGGAGATTTAGTTCTTTGGAGTGAAAAAGTTAGCAAGCTTCCAAAGGATGTGCAAAAACAGTTTTTTGTTTTTGCACTAGAAGTTTTTAGAAAATCTGTGTTAAAAAACTATAAATCAAACACTTACAAGGAAAATTTCAAGGATAAAAGTTTTAATTTTGAAAAATTTTCTCCCTTTATTCACAATAACAATATAATTGAGCTTTATGAGGAAGTGAACAAAGCAATCTATGAGCTAAATCGAAACGGCAACCCTAAAATAATCATCACTGATCTTTCGTTAAAGCTTACAAGATTAATTCACCAAAAACCAAGCATTATTGATGAGTAGCAATGGATGGTTTATTATCGTAAATCCATCTTCAGGTGGAGGGATCTCAAAAAAAAAACTAACTAAAATTAGTCAATGCCTTAAAGAAAACAACATTTTTGGAAGGCTAAACAAAACTTCACCACAAGTGAACGCAAAGTCTTTGGTCGACAAAGGAATACAGCAAGGCTTCAGGCGCATTATTTGTATTGGTGGAGACGGAACAGTTCATAATTTAGTGAACGGGGTTTTGAATCAAACAAATGTCAACCCAAAAGATATTGTTATTGGCTTAATTCCTATGGGCACGGGAAATGACTGGGCTAGACATCATAACATTCCAACAAATTACAAAAAAGCCATAGCCATAATCGCTAAAGAAAATGTTGATCAACAAGATGTTGGTGAGCTAAGAATATTAAGCGGCACGAGGAGGGCTGTTTATTTTATAAATTATGCAGGGGTAGGGTTTGATGGGTATGTAATTTCAAAAATAGAAAAATACAAATTCCTTGGTCCCTTATCTTATCTCATTGCGGCAATTGGAAATTTTATTTCGTTTGAAAACATAAAATTAAATATTAAAATTAATTCAAGTAAAAAAACAGTGTCTGCCTTTATGCTAGGAGTGGGGGTTTGTAAATATACTGGAGGAGGGATGATGCTTGCAAAAGATCCTAAGGACAATGATGGGCTTTTAGATATAACTCTAGCAGAGGACTTTACTAAACTTGATGTCATTAAAAGCATTCCAAGACTTTTTAACGGGAACCTTTTTAAAAACAAAAAGGTCAGCTCTTACAAAACAAAAAAACTTAATGTTGAAATAATCAATGGGGGTGATTTTGCTCAAGCAGATGGAGAGATGATTCGTGGTAAATCCTTTGAGTTTAGAATCTTAAAAAACGCGCTAAGCTTTTTTAAGTAAAAAAAACAAGTCAAAATTAGGGTGTTTTAAGGCCGTTTTGTCAAAAACAAATAACTAGAGGTGTTATACAACAAGTAAGGGTGATAGGCTGTTTTATTTTAAGTTTTGTTTCTCAGAGTATATATTATGGAAGAATATTCTCCAGAAATTTTAGCCTTTATATTTGATATTAAACCAATTGTCAAGCCTCTAAAAAAAGGCAAGGGGTTGCGCAATATTTTTTCTGAAAGAATTGAAACAAAAAATGAATCCCAATACATTGGAAATGTTTTTATAAGCTGAACATTGTGAAGCGAAAACAAATCTCTCATAGATTTTTTGTCGAAATGCCACAAGTGTCTTGGCACATCGTATGCCGCCCAATTTTTTTTATAAAAAACTGCATCAAAAGACTTATGATTTGGGCAAGCGACCACAATTGTGCCGCTAGGGTGTAACAGCTTTTTCATATCTACAATCGAACTGTTTAGGTCGTGTAAGTGCTCTAGTGAGTGCCACATTGTAATTATGTCATACTTTTCTGGTTGGCTTTTTAAAACCTCAAAGTCTTCAAAAACGTGTTTAGAAATTTCTGGAGGTAAGATTTTTTTTGCGTTTTTATTATTTTCAACCCCTTTAACAATCCAGCCTTTTTCTAAACACTTAATTAAAAAATACCCTGCTCCACAACCTACATCTAAAACACGGACTTCTTTTTTCAAGCGTTTCTGGTCAAGTTGTTTGGTGCAAATTTTTATTTTTTGTGATGTAGAAATAGACCTTATCTGCCTGTAGCAAAAAGAAAAAAAACTTGATGGCTTTTGATTGTGTGATAAATAGTCCTTGGAGTCATAATATTTGTGCAGGTCAGATTGATTAGGCTTAGGTAAGGTTTCTAAAATTCCTGTTTCTAGGTTTTTTGAGATCTCAAACGTTTCACCTGTTACAAGGAAATCTTTTGTGGTTAATATGTGCTTGTGGTTATTCATTCTAAATTGTTTCACGTGGAACATTACCTGCCCATATAAACTAATAATACAGAAATGTCATTTGGAGAAACTCCACTAATTCTTGATGCCTGAGAGATATTAACGGGCCTTATGTCTGTTAGCTTTTGGCGCGCCTCTATGCTCATAGACTTGATTTCTTGAAAATTAAAGTCTTTTGGTATTTTAACATTTTCAAGTCTATTTAATTTGTCTGCGTTATTTTTTTCTTTTAAGATATAGCCGGAATACTTAATTTGTATCTCTGCTTGATCAATAACCTCTTTATTCAAGTTGTTGTCAGACAGGTAGTCATCAACGGTTTTAATTGTTCTTAGGTCATCAAAATCAATATTCGGTCTTGACAGAATTTTATCTATTTTGCCAGACTGCTTTACAGGTGCTGATTCTTTTTTTTCTAAAACTGGGTTAATTTCAGAGACCGAAACACTTGTTTTTTTTAAAAACGTCATTAAGCTATGGGCTTTGGTATATTTTTCTAACATTTTAGAAACTCTTTTATCAGAAGCCAATCCGATCTTGTTGCTCATTTCTGTCAATCGCGAGTCTGCATTATCTTGTCTAAGCAGGGTTCTATATTCAGCTCTAGAGGTAAACATTCGATATGGCTCATCTGTTCCTTTTGTAATTAAATCATCAATTAGAACGCCTATATATGCTTGGTTTCGTTTTAGCACAAAAGAGGGTTTGTTTTGAACCTTCAGACTTGCGTTGATGCCTGCCATTAATCCTTGAGAGGCGGCTTCTTCATAGCCCGTCGTTCCATTAATCTGACCGGCAAAGAAAAGATTTTCTATAAGCTTTGTTTCTAGCGAATACCCTAGCTGAGTTGGAGCAAAATAGTCATATTCTATAGCGTATCCAGGCCTGAAAAATTTAACTTTTTCAAAACCCTTAACAGAGCGTAAAGCGTTAAACTGAATATCTTCAGGTAAAGAAGTTGAAAAACCGTTAACATAAACTTCAACCGTATTCCACCCCTCAGGCTCTACAAAAAGCTGGTGTCTTTCTTTCTCTGAGAATCGATTAATTTTATCCTCGATAGAGGGGCAGTACCTAGGTCCAACGCTTTTAATACTTCCGTTAAACATCGGCGACCTATCGAAGCCATCCCTTAAAATATCGTGAACCAATGTGCTGGTATGAGTCATATGACATGACCTTTGTTTTGTCAAAGTAGAGGTGAGGTCTAAATAAGAAAATTTTTCTGGGTTATCGTCACCTGGCTGTTCAATCATTTGTGAAAAATCTAAAGATCGTCCATCAACTCTTGGCGGAGTTCCTGTTTTCATTCTGCCAGAATCAAAACCTAAAGAGACAAGCTGCTCAGTAAGGCCAGTAGAAGATTTCTCTCCAGCACGCCCTCCTCCATAATTTTTGTCTCCAATATGTATTAAGCCGTTAAGGAAAGTCCCATTAGTTAGAACTACTGTTTTGGCTTTTATGGTGAGGCCAAGAGTAGTTTTTACTCCACAAACTTTATTCTTGGCTACAACAAGCCCTGTAACCATTTCTTGGTAAAAGTCTAAGTTTGGCGTGTTTTCTAATAAGTTTCTCCACTCTTCCGCAAATCGCATTCTGTCGCTTTGAACCCTTGGGCTCCACATCGCAGGGCCTTTTGATTTGTTGAGCATTTTAAACTGGATAGCAGACCTATCACTAACAATTCCGCTGTAGCCCCCCAAAGCATCAATCTCTCTGACGATTTGGCCTTTAGCGATTCCTCCCATGGCGGGGTTGCACGACATTTGAGCAATGTTTTGAAGGCTCATGGTAACAAGCAGGGTTGACGATCCCATGTTGGCGGCTGCAGCTGCGGCTTCACTTCCAGCGTGTCCGCCACCAACAACAATTACATCATAAGTTTCTTTAAACATCTTTCAATAGTTTCACGTGGAACAAAGATACAATCAAAAAATAAAAAGGACTAAGAAAAAGAATCCAGATAATAATTTTCCCTATCAGACATTAACATCTTCTCTTTAGCCGTTTTGTCGTTGTAGCCGCAAAGGTGAAGAAGACCGTGTATCATAACTCTTTTTAGTTCCTGCTCAAAACTCTGTTGAAATTCGGAAGCATTTTCGCGAACCCTGTCTATAGAAATAAAAATCTCCCCAGAGATCTCGTTCAAAGTGGAGTAGTCAAAAGTAATAACGTCAGTAAGCGTGTCGTGATTTAAAAACTCCTTATTGATTTTTGAAAGACTCTCATCGGAACAAAAATTAAACACAAGATCCCCCAAAGAACGGCCTTCATTATTTGTTGCAGATTCAAGCCATAAAGCGAGCTCGTCCTTGCCGGCAATAACAAAGTCTGTGGAAGAAAAGTATTTAATCATTAAAGTTTGTTTTGATTCAAAATTACAATAAAGATTGAACAATTATTGTTTTATCTTTGTCAAAAATAAGACAATGAATAGCAGCGTAAGAGTTCGTTTTGCCCCAAGTCCTACAGGCCCATTACACATTGGTGGGCTAAGAACAGCTTTGTTTAACTACTTATTTGCAAAGCAAAGCAATGGCACCTTTGTGTTGCGTATTGAGGACACAGACAAAAAAAGATATGTAAATGGTGCAGAAAAATACATTGAAGAAGCTCTAGAATGGGTTGGCATTAAGCAAGAAGAAGGCCCCTACAGACAGAGCGAAAGAAAAAGCTTATATAAAAACCACATTCAATCTCTAATAGAAAGCGGATTGGCATATTATGCTTTTGACGATGCAGAAACTTTGGATGGGCACAGAAAGTCTCACGAAGCTAAGGGAAAAACTTTTATCTATAACTGGCATAACAGGCTTAAACTAGAAAACTCTCTTTCTTTAAACAAAGAGGAGGTTGAGAAAAAATTAATCGCAAATGAAAAATATGTTGTTCGTTTCAAATCTTTTGAAAACAAAACAATTGTTTGCAGAGACGTAATTAGAGGAGAGTTGAGCGTTGAGTCAAGATTATTAGACGACAAGATATTGTATAAGTCAGACGGCATGCCTACCTACCACTTTGCTAATGTTGTAGACGACCACCTGATGAACATTTCTCATGTTATTAGAGGAGAAGAGTGGCTGCCTTCACTTCCGTTACACTGCATGCTGTATGACGCTTTTGGGTGGGAGAGGCCAAAGTTTGCGCACCTGCCTCTAATTTTAAATCCGAAAGGCAAGGGCAAACTAAGCAAGCGCGATGGAGACAAGCTTGGGGTTCCTGTGTTTCCTCTTCAGTGGAGCGGAGAAAAAGGTGATTTATTGGGCTTTAAAGAAGAAGGGTATTTACCTGAAGCATTGACTAATTTTTTAGCGTTGTTGGGGTGGAATCCAGGAACAGAAAAAGAGATTTTCTCTATGGACGATCTTGTAGAAAATTTTGATATAAATAAAGTTAATAGTTCAGGGGCTAAATTTGATGTTGAAAAACTTAAATGGTTTAACCACAAGTATTTACAGTTAGAAAAAAACGAAAAAATTGCAGACCATCTTATATGTTCTTACCAAGAACTAAAGACAATAAAAAAAGAGCTTGTTATAAGTGCAGTTAAGCTCACCAAAGAAAGGGCTAATACGCTAAACGAATTGTGGTCATTATGCAGCTATCTATTTATTGCGCCTGTTAATTATAATGAAAAAACACTAAAAAAAGTGTCAAGCGCTGCAACAATTGAAACCTTAAATGAGCTGTCAAAAAAAATAGAGGTAATTAACACTTTTAAGGAAAATGAAATATCCAAATTTATAAAGAGCTGGATAAATGAAAGCGGAAAAGGCTTCGGAAATGTTATGCAGCCAGCAAGGCTGGCATTAGTGGGAGAGCTAAAAGGGGTGGATTTATATGTAATTTTTGAGTTTCTAGGAAAAGAAGAGTCGCTGTCAAGACTAAACTCATTAAGTGAAGAAATCAAAAATTTGCTATAATAAAATTTGACGAGCGGTTTAACAACAGCGTTTAACAATATTAAAGGAATTAATGTTTATTTATAATAATTAAAGAACTTTAACATATAATTAAAACAAGCCGACACTGTTTTAATTATATTTATATCTAACATTTAAAACAAAAAAAATATGGGCAGTTTATTTATTTATTTATGGGTATTTCCAGCATTACTTTTACTATTTGGAGTCTTTTTTATTATCAACCAGCAAACAGCGGGAGTAATAGAAAGGTTTGGTAAGTTTCATAGTATACGTCAATCTGGGTTACAATTGAAAATTCCTATAATTGATAGAATAGCCGGAAAGCTTAGTTTAAAAATACAACAGCTAGATGTTATAATTGAGACAAAAACAAAAGATGATGTTTTTGTTAAATTAAAGGTTTCTGTTCAGTACAAAGTTATAAAAGAAAAGGTTTATGATGCGTTTTACAAACTAGACTTTCCTCACGAGCAAATAACAAGCTACGTCTTTGATGTTGTTAGGGCTGAAGTGCCTAAAATGATTCTTGATGATGTCTTTTTGAAAAAAGACGACATTGCTATCGCTGTAAAATCAGAACTGAATGTGGCGATGATGGAATATGGATATGACATAATCAAAACCTTAGTTACAGACATCGATCCTGATGCGCAAGTTAAAGAAGCAATGAACAGAATAAACGCCTCAGAAAGAGAAAAGGTTGCGGCGCAATTTGAGGGTGATGCGGCTAGAATACTTATTGTTGAAAAGGCGAAGGCTGAAGCAGAAAGCAAAAGGCTTCAGGGTCAGGGTATTGCCGATCAAAGAAGAGAAATTGCAAGAGGTTTAGAAGAGTCCGTTTCAGTTTTAAACAAGGTAGATATTAACTCTCAAGAAGCTTCTGCTTTAATTGTTGTTACTCAACATTACGACACACTACAATCGATAGGGCAAGAAACAAATTCTAATTTAATATTATTACCCAATTCACCGCAAGCTGGTAGCGAAATGCTAAACAACATGGTGGCTAGCTTCACTGCAAGTAATCAAATTGGTGAGGCAATGAAAAATGCTGCAAACAAAAAGAAAGAATAGTTTGAGCAAAAGCTTGTTTGATTAAGTTTTAATTTATAAACAATTAACCAAGCTTGTATTAAAGGCAAAACTGATGACTGGTGAAATAAAACTTCCACTACATACAGACACGTTGTTTGAGAGCATTTTAAACGATGGTTTTTTCGCCGTGATACTAGCGCTGCTTTTTTTAAGCATACTAATTTTAGTATATAGGCATTTTACACGAAAAAAATAACTGCTTATTTTAAATATTAAAGCGGCTCTTAAGTAATCTCTCTGAATTTTTGGTGGTGCGCAAGAAAGAACAATTTCTCAAATGATTATAAACTGGTTTACCATAATAATTTTGCTGATATCTGTTTTAGCGATAGTTTATGTTTACAAAAAACACGAACAGTATCCTGTAAGTTTGCGTACGGCTGTAAGAGTGTTGCAAAAAAAAAGAGATTATAAACCGTATGTGGGACTGGCCGAAAAACTAGGACACTCGGCCAATGACAAATTACTTATAATACATGCAGATGATTTAGGGTTGGCAAGATCGGTGAATAAGGCAACATTTGATGCTTTAGAAAAAGGAGGTGTTAATTCGGCAAGCATAATGGCAAACTGTAAGCATCTCAATGAGGTTAAAAAGTACGCCGAGAATAAGCCTGGTATTGATTTTGGGGTACATCTTACAGTTACTAACGAGTGGAAAAACTACCGCTGGAAGAGCATAATGCCTACTATCAAAAGTCAATCGTTAGTAAATGCGGTTGGTGAGTTTCACGTAGGAATAAAAAAATTTGTTTTAAGGGCTGACCCTGGCGAGTTGAAAAAAGAAATTCAGGCACAAATTAACAAGATAAAAAAACTTGGCATAAAACCCACTCATATAGATAGTCACGAAGGTGCTCTTTTTTGTAAAAAAGACCACTTTAAGGTGTATCTGGAAGTTGGAATAAAAAACAAACTGCCTGTCTTTGTTCCTAAAGGGGTAGATGCGCACTTTAGCAAAAACTTTCCAAAACCAAAAAATGTTATAGTAATAAAAAATATTTATATGGCAAGAAAAGGCCTGAAAAGAGGTGAGTGGAAGGCTTTTTATTTAAACACAATTAAGGGCCTTAAGCCGGGGCTAAGTCAATTAATAGTTCACTTGGGCTACGATGATGATGAAATGAAAGAAATTTCTGTTAACCACCCCGACTATGGGGCAAAGTGGAGGCAGCTAGACTATGAAGCTGTCACCAGTGTTGACTTTAGAAGCGCTTTAGAGAAAAACAATGTAAAGCTTGTGTCGTGGGGTGAAATTAAAAAGGTCTTATTTGACAACTAGAACGAAGCTACAAAAGGTTGTTAGACAGGTCTTTAATCCATTGCTCTTGGTCAACTAATGCTTTGGAGACAAAATCTCTTGCGTCATCTGAAAGCGAAACTCCTCTTGACTTAAGTGCTGAAAGGGAAATTAAGACAACGGCTCTGGTTCCTCTTTTTTTAATAGCTGTAGAAAAAAGCGGAGCGAGGTCGTTAAGGGCTATCTTTTGACTTAAGCTTAAGACCTGTTGTTTAACAACGCTTTGCTTGTCGCTAGAAAGTTTTGCATATTTTTTCCCAAGCTTTTTAATAGCTTCTATAGGTTTTAGTTCTCGCATCTCCTTTGCTGTTTGCGGGCGAGGTTTCTTAATCTTTTGTTCCCTTAGGCTTACGGTTTTATTAAAAATTAGCTGGCTAGCGCTTGAATTGTCGTCTGTGTTAAAATAGCCCAATCTTTGAAACTGAAACTTATCAGCCGGTTTGGAACTTGAAAGAAATGGTTCAACAAATGCTTTTCTAATTTGCAACGAATTCTTGTTTATATAGGTTTCAAAAGGTATGTTTGGGTCCGAGTCTGGAGATGGGGAAGTAAAAAGTCTTTCGTATTCTCTAACCTCAGCACTAAGAGCCGTTTTTTTACAAACCCAGTGTATCGTAGTGTTAACTTTTCTTTGACTTTCTAAAGAACCACTACCGCTTAAAGATTTAGGGTCGTATTCGCAACAAATTGCTGTAAGGTTTCCTGAGCTGTCGAGTTCTACATGTGTAGCTTTAACAATATATCCGCTCTTAAGACGAACTTCGCTTCCGATAGAGAGGCGCTTAAATCCCAAAGGAGGGTCAGCAGAGAAGTCTTCTTTTTCGATATAAAGTTCTGAGTTAAACGTAAGAGGTCTGGTGTTTGGCTCTTCGCTCTCGGGATTGTCAACAAAAAACAGTTCCTCTTCTTTATTTTTAGGGTAATTAACAATTTTTAAAAGAACAGGGTTTAGAACCGCCATTGCGCGTGTAGAAGATTTATTTAAATCTTCTCTAGCGCAGAACTCCAATAGAGAAACATCTATAATATTGTCTCTTTTAGCTACTCCAACTTTTGAAATAAAATTCTTAATGGAGTTTGGGGTATAGCCTCTTCGCCTGAGCCCTGAAATGGTGGGCATTCTTGGGTCGTCCCATCCTGAAACGTAATTTTGCTCAACCAAGGAAAAAAGTTTTCTTTTACTCATTATGGTATAGCTTAGATTAAGGCGAGCAAACTCTCTTTGCTTGGGAACAATTCTAAGTCCCGCGACATCACATTGAGATTTAATTGTTGATAAAAACCAATCGTAAAGATCTCTATGTGGTCTAAACTCTAAAGAGCATAAGGAGTGTGAAACCTGTTCAATATAATCGCATTGTCCGTGGGCCCAATCATACATAGGATAGATGCGCCATTTATTTTGTGTTCTTTGGTGAGACTTGTTAATTACTCTATATATTATAGGGTCTCTCATAAGCATATTAGGATGAGACATGTCAATTTTAGCCCTTAGAACGAGCTCTCCTTCCTTAGTTTCTCCGTTTTTCATACTCTCAAAAAGAGCTAAAGACTCTTCTATTGGCCTATTTCTATATGGGCTGTTTGTTCCGGCAGAGGTCGGGGTCCCTTTTTGTGTGGCTATGGCGTTACTGTTTTGTGAGTCGACATAAGCATGTTGATGTTTGATAAGTTTTAAGGCCCACAAATAAAGCTGGTCGAAACAATCTGAAGAGTACGTTTCTTTGCTCCACGAATATCCCATCCATTTTATATCTTTTTTTATAGCATCTACAAAGCGTTGATCTTCTTTGCTAGGGTTGGTGTCGTCAAATCTTAAGTTAACAGGGGCGCTGTACTTGTCGGCTAAACCAAAATTAATCCCAAGAGCTTTGGTGTGTCCAATGTGTAAAAAACCATTAGGTTCTGGTGGAAAACGAAATCTTAGAGCGGACGAGGGAAGGCCTGAAGAAAGGTCTGTCTCAACAATCTGTTCTATAAAATTTTGCGGTTTAGTTTCCAACATCAAATGTTTTTAATAAGTTTACAAAGTTATCAAAATGACTTTATTAATTAAGAAAATACGCAAATAAAAGATGGGAATAGTAAAAGTAACAGATTTACTTGTTTATGGTTATCATGGGTGTTTAAAAGAAGAATCTATAATTGGTAGCGAATACTTAATTAATATTAAGGCTTGGACCAATATTCAAAAAGCGGCAAAAAGCGATTCTCTTGTTGATGCTGTTGATTATGTATTGCTCTCGAACATAGCTAAAGATGAAATGAAAAAAAGAGCAAATTTACTTGAAAACGTTGTTAACAGGATTGTAAATAAAAGCCTGAAGGTGTGTCCGAACATTAAAAAAATTAAAGTTTGTTTGGCAAAGCTAAATCCGCCTACAAATTCAGACGCTAAATCAGTTAGTGTGAGCCTGACAAGAAAGTCGAAATAAGAGGGGGTAAATAAAAAATTTTTACACTAAATTTGCATTCAGAAATTAATGGCGCCTTGGCCGAGCGGCTAGGCAGAGGTCTGCAAAACCTTGTACGGCGGTTCGAATCCGCCAGGCGCCTCAACCAAGCCCTCGATATCGTTTCGGGGGTTTTATGATTAAACTAAAAAGACCTTAAACAAATAAAATAAAAAAAAATGTTTGGATTATTTAAAAAAAAATCAGAAAAAGAGAAGCTTCAAAAAAAACATGAACAACTATTAAAGCAGGCATACGAGCTTTCTAAAACGAATAGAAAAGAGAGTGACAAAAAAGCATATGAGGCAGATTTAATTGCTAAAAAAATAGAAGGCCTGGATTAGGTGTTAATTCACTTACGCTAAAACAAGAAGCTTTGCCGTAATTGTTTTTAATCTTCTTTTTTATACCTTGTAATACAAACAACAACAAAATGGCAACAACTAAAAGAACTTGGGAGGCTGTTATAGACCAGATGTACGCAAGTGTTTTTTCAGATCTTAACAAAAAAAGGTTTGAAAAAATTACGCTTTATCTTTCAATAATTGGGTTTCTTTTACACTTGGTATTAATTTACACGAAAAAACTAGAGCTGATTGTCTTTTCTTTTGAAACTCCGCTGTTAGACAACCCGATTTCGGCTATTTACACTCCTTTTACAATAATCTTGATTTATGAGATTTATCTGCTTGTGTTAAACTTGCCTAGATCTTTTACGACATCTGTTTCTAAGCAATTTGAAATAATCTCACTAATACTTATTCGTAGAATTTTTGCTGATATACCTAAAGTGGATATAAGCGCAAATTGGTTTTCAACAAAAGAAAATCTCGGCTTAATGTACGATGTTTTAGGTGTGTTGATTTTATATTATTTAATCTTTTTGTTCAACAAAGCGAGGCACAAACTAGAAAAGAAGCCTTTAACAGACGCTATAAATAAGTTCATAACATCCAAAAGAGGGGTTAGTTTAATCTTACTTTTCGTACTGATCGTTTTATCTTTTACTAGTGCTTATAATTGGGGTAAAGGCCTGTTTTTAAACAACTCTTCAGTAGACATAAATTCTGTTTTTTATAATGAGTTTTTCACTGTGTTGATACTTGCTGATGTCTTAATTTTATTGCTGTCGTTTCAATACACAGAAAGGTATAGTCAGATTATTAGAAACACCGGGTTTATTATTTCAACGATATTAATAAGGCTTTCGTTTGGAACAACAGGGCTGGCAAATGTTTCTCTGATAGTTTCTAGTGTGTTGTTTGGACTAATAATCTTATGGGTGTATAACTTAACCGAAAAAGAGCGAAAGAAAAGAATAACAATAATCTAAGATTAAGACAATGAAAGACAAAGTGTTTAACCTTGTGGGTTCGTTAATTGCGTTTTATATTCCTGTTCAAATAGCATATTTAACAGGCTCCGAGACGGTAATCAAAGCAGTTGTGTTGGCATTTATAATTCAATGGGTTTGCTTTATTCCTGCATACCTTTTGCAAACAGAAAAGTTTTATGATTTAACAGGCAGCCTGACTTATTTAACTCTAGTCTTGTTTGCTGTTTTCAGTTCAAGCTCGTTCGATAATACAAGCCTAATTGTTTGTGGGTGTATTAGCGTCTGGGCAATTAGGCTTGGAAGTTTTTTGTTTTTACGAATAAAAAAAGACGGAGAGGATAAAAGGTTTAGATCTATCAAGCCAAATTTAACTCGCTTTTTTATGACATGGACGCTACAAGGAATGTGGGTTACAATGTGTTTGCTTTGTGTTACAACCGCACTTTCGTCAGAGAGTGGCGTAAAAGAGGGCGTTGGGTTTTATTTAGGATTAATAATTTTTGTTATCGGTTTTACACTAGAAGTGGTGGCGGATAATCAGAAAACAAAATTTAGAAAAAAACCTGAAAACAAAAACATGTTTATAAGCTCAGGATTGTGGGGCAAAACAAGGCACCCAAATTATTTAGGGGAGCTAATTTTATGGGTAGGTGTTACCGTTATGTCTATAGGATCTCTTCAGGGAATGCAATATATAACGCTGATATCTCCTTTATTTGTATATATCTTACTTATGTATATCTCAGGCGTAAGAATGTTAGAGGCTAGCGGGAGTAAAAAATGGGGAAACCTACCAGAATATAAAGAATATCTTAACAACACGCCTCAATTCTTTATTACATTTAAAAGCCTAGTAAAATAAGTGAAAAACTATAAACTTGTTTTAAGTGAGAGTAAAATAATAATAAGTGGGCTGAGCTTATTGTTAAAAGAAAACAATATTATTCCAATTGTTAAATCTGGGACAATTCCTGGGTATAACTTAACATTAGATATGGATGAATTGTACGTTAAAAACTTAGACTTGAAAAAAGCGAAAACACACATAGAATCATACCAAGAACAAATTAAAAAAAGGAATTAAAAAGCTCCTTTTGCAATAATTATGGCGCCAGAGACAACAAGTATTAAGCTTAATATTGTTTTTATTATGGCGGTGTTTTCAGTGTTAATTTTTGAAGTTAATTTTTTTGCTATGAAAATCTTTAAAACGTCTGTTAGAAAATAGGTTGACAGAATTGTTGTGAAAAATGTAAAAACTCCGAGAGAATTTGTTTTGTTAAGATTTGGGACTACAACTAAGATAACGCCAGCCCAAAAAAGTAAAACAGCAATGTTAATAATGTTTAAAGCAAAGCCTTTTATAAAAAGACCGATGTAGTTTGTAGATGATTCTTCAAGCTGTATTTTTTTATCTTCTTTTTTTCTCTGAGTAAAAATATAAGCCCCATAAACAAGCAAAATAGATCCTCCTAAGACAAAAAGGCCTGGTTGATTGTTAATGTTATCAACAAGTTGTTTGCTGGTATAGTAACAAAATATAATAAAAAAAACATCCGCTAAAACAACACCAAGATCTAAAGAAATTGCAGCTCGAAAACCTTTTGTTATACTCGTTTCTATGAGCACAAAAAACACAGGACCTAAAACGAAGCTTAAAAAAAAACCTATTGATATTGCGGTAAAAAGATCTGTAATCATTTAGTTAATATAAAGATAATTAACAATCCCTCCGAGGGTAATTTTTTCAATTATCTTGTTTGTTTTGTAGTGAACATTAACTTCTCCTCCAGCTTTTAAATCAAGCTC
Source organism: uncultured Bacteroidota bacterium (assembly GCA_902515565.1). Classification (GTDB taxonomy): domain Bacteria; phylum Bacteroidota; class Bacteroidia; order Flavobacteriales; family Flavobacteriaceae; genus SGZJ01. Next base: position 96,649 of record CABXVR010000001.1, read on the forward strand.
TAAAAGTGATGTCGTGTAAACGTCGACTACCCCTCCTGCTTTTATAAAAACCTTGGTTGTTTCTGTTTTAAGTTTTTCGGCATTTACTTGTCCACCAGTATATGCATCAATTTCATTGTGATTAGCATTACCTGCAACAGATATTTTTCCCCCTGTCAGTGCTCTAGCTCTTAGGTCTGAAGATTTTATTTTTAACGAGACCGTTGAGCCGCTTTCAGATTTTAAAAATAAAGAAGGTTCTTTAATTGTGTCTTTGGAAAAGACAAAAGAGCCTTCTTTGGCTTCAATTCTATAAATGTTTTTGTAATAGAGATCTACTTTAGTTTCTGAGCCGCTTAATCTTTTTTCGATACCCATACGTATTTTTAACTCTCCATTTTTGTTTTTTACAACAACATAATTAGGGTGTTGTCCACTAATAATTACATGGTTTTTATCTGATTTAATCAAATTAACTTTTAATAAATCGTAAGTCTGAATTTTATAGAAATCTCCCAAATCTCTTTTAACTTCATTTTGAGAAAAAGAAAAGAAAAAAGATAAAAAAGATAGTAGAAAAAAGGTTTTTTTCATAATAGTTTTTTTTATTTATTCTGCTAAGATAAAGTCTAATTGCTTTTTAATCAAATCTGCGTGCTTAACTTGTACTTGTATAGAGTCTCCAAGCTGATATTTTGTTTTTGATTTTTTTCCTATTAAGCTGTGTTCATCTTTATTATATATATAATAGTCTCCTTTTAAATCTCTAACAGGAATCATCCCTTCACATTTGTTTTCTACAATTTCTACAAATATTCCCCAATCGGTTATTCCTGAAATAACTCCATTGAATTTTTTATTTGTTTTATCTTGCATATATTTTATTTGCATGAATTTTATTGAATCTCTTTCTGCTTTTGTGGCTAATATTTCTCTTTGAGTACAGTGATCACAAGCAGAATTATAAATTTCATGTCCAGATGGATTTTCTTTTTTTAAATACTTTTCTAACAAACGATGAACTATAACATCTGGATACCTTCTAATTGGAGATGTAAAGTGACTGTAATAATCAAAAGCAAGGCCATAATGACCAATGTTTTTTGTTGTATACTCTGCTTTACTCATAGATCTAATTGCTAAAGATTCTATAAGACTTTGTTCTTTTTTACCTTTAACTTTTATTAATATTTTGTTTAAAGATTCTGACATTCTTTTTCTAGAACTTATATCTAAATTATAACCAAGAGATTTTGCAACCTCTTTTAGTGCTTTAATTTTACTTTCATCAGGAAGGTCGTGAACTCTATAAATAAAAATATTTTTTTTATTTTTTTTACCTATATATTCAGAAACTTTTCTGTTGGCAAGCAACATAAATTCTTCTACAAGTTTGTTAGATTCTTTTGATTCTTTAACATAAACACCTGTTGGTTCTTTATCTTTATTTATGCTGAATCTTACTTCCTTTTTATCGAAAGAAATAGCTCCACTATTCATTCTTTCTTTTCTCATATAAGCAGCTATTTCATTTAGCTTTAGCACTGCTTCTTTCACGTTATTTGAAACAGAGTATTCTTTATTCTTTAATGATATTTCTTTTCTAATTATATTATCTTTTGTTTCTATAATCTCTTGAGCTTCTTCATAACTAAATCTATAATTACTATTAATTATTGTTTTACCAAACCATTCGTTTATCACTTTATTATTATCAATAATGAAAACTGCCGAAAAAGTATATTTTTCTTCATTAGGCCTTAAAGAACAAGCTTTATTTGAAAGTATTTCAGGTAACATAGGTACTACTCTATCTACTAAATAAACAGATGTAGCTCTATTAAAAGCCTCATTATCTAGGATAGTGTTTGGTTGCAAATAATGAGAAACATCCGCTATATGAACACCTATTTCATAAGAGTTATTTGATAATTTTTTAAATGAAATAGCATCGTCAAAATCTTTAGCGTCTACAGGATCAATAGTAAAAGTTAATTCCTTTCTAAAATCTCTTCGTTTTGAAACTTCTATATAATCAATAGTAGTATCTATATTATTAGCAAAATCTTTAATTTCTTTTTCAAAATCATAAGGAAGACCGTACTCAGCAAGAATAGAGTGAATTTCAGTATTATGTTCACCTTCTATTCCTAATACTTTTTTTATTATACCATTTGGAGATTGACTATTTTTTCTCCATTCTGTTATTTCAACAAGAACTTTGTCATTGTTCTTTGAATTTTTGATGTGAGAAATAGGAACAAATATATCTACATGAATTCTCTTATTATCAACAATAACAAATGAAAACTTTTCACTTATTTCAATTTTACCTACATACTCATTTTTATCTCTTTTTAATAAACGAGTTATTTCTCCATAATATTTGTTTTTCTTTTTTCTAGAAAAAACATATACTTCAACAAAATCATTATGTAAATATTGACCTATATTTTCTAAATGAATTTTTTCTTCTAATCCTTCACAAATAACAGCAGCCACTCCACGAACCGAAACATCTAAAATTCCTACAAATCTATTTTTTTTATTTCCTTTTCTTTCTATTTTATTTTTTCTTCTACCCAAAATTATCTAAATATATAACTAAGATACTTCTTACTTATTTAAATTTTGACTTATAAACAATTATATATATAATATCATTTTGTTTTTTTAATTTAAATAATAAATGATGTCTATTATAGCTTGTTAATATTCATTAAAACTTTCTTTAAAAAAATTTGAAATAGTTTTATTAAAAAAATATTAAGATAATACAAACAACATATAAACATATAAAATACTTAATTAGAACACTTTAACATTATTACTAACAAACGTTTAATTAAAGCAGAAATTAAATTTTTTAATAAAAAACAAAACAAAAGATGGTTAATAAAACAAAAGGAGAGTTAATATTGTGTAAATAAATAAAAACAAATAAAATTGCTTTTTATAGACTATTTGTTAAGAGAAAAAAACAAAATTAAAAATAATGTTAGTTATTAATAATTATATTTAGATATTAACATAAAATAAACAAAATGAAAGTATCAATTGGTAATGATCACGCAGGAACGAACTATAAAATACAAATTACAGAATACTTAAAGAAAAAAGGTTTTACAATTAACAACCACGGAACAGACAGCGAAGAAAGCGTAGATTATCCGGACTTTATACACCCTGTAGCAGAAGATGTTACTAATAACAGATCAATTTTTGGAATAATTATTTGCGGAAGTGGTAACGGAGCCTCTATGAGCGCTAATAAACATAAAGGAATAAGATCAGCCCTTTGTTGGAGCAATGAAATTTGTAAGCTGGCAAGAGAACATAATGATGCAAACATTTTAAGTTTACCCGCTAGGTATATTACAATAAAAGAAGCTTTCGAAATGATAGAAACTTTTATTAAAACACCTTTTGAAGGTGGAAGACATTTAAGAAGGGTTGAGAAAATAAACAAATAAAATTGAAAATAACAACACACAAATATCAAGACCTAACACCAAACAAGCTGTATGAAATACTTATGCTTAGATCAGAGGTTTTTGTTGTTGAACAAAACTGTGCTTATCAAGACCTAGATAATAAAGATCAAAAAGCTCTACATCTTATTGTTGAAGAAAACAATAAAATAATAGCATATACAAGAATTTTTAAGAAAGGTGATTTTTTTAAAAACTCTAGCATAGGCAGGGTTTTGGTAAAAAAAGAACACAGAGGAAAACATCTAGGAAAAAAAATAATGATTAAGTCTATAGAGCAGATTAAGATCGATAAAACAGAAAAAAAAATAGAACTTTCAGCACAAAAATACTTACTTAAATTTTATTTAGAACTTGGATTTAAAAAAATAGGAGAAGAATATCTAGAGGATGGTATCCCACACGTTAAGATGATATTAAAAATCTGAATCAATTAAAATCTCCACCCTTCTGTCTTTTTCAGGACTTCCCCCTAAGGGAAATTGATGGCCCAACCCCTCGAAAGACATTCTTTTAGAATCAATTCCCTTTTTTAAAAAATAATCGTAAACATATTTTGCTCTAACTACCGAAAGGTTTCTCTTTTTAGTTGCTCGATCGATAGCATCTTTTTGGCCCGAGGTACAACAGACATGTCCTTGTATTATAAAAGTAAAAGGAAGGTCTTTTATTTTTTCAAAAGCAACATCAAGGCTTTTTTTAGAGCTGGGAGTTAAGTAAGAATATCCAGTTAAAAATAACAAGTCCTCAATAACAACAGAACTGCCTTTCACAAAACTTGATTTTTCTTTTAGCACGACATCTTCTATAAAAGAAACAGAAAGCTCAACCTTTCTATTTAAAGCCCTTATCCTTTCTGGATTTGAAGTTTTTATGGTTTTTAAAAGAAGCTCACCTTTTCCATCAACATTTGTTATTTTATTTTTGTCTATAAAATTAGCTAATAAAACTTTTTTAATTTCTTCAGCCCTCCTTTGAGACAAAGACAGATTATATGAACTAGCGCCAATATCATCGCAAAACCCAAAAATTTCGATACTTAAAACAGGCCTTTCGCTTAGGGTTGCAATAAACGATAAAAGCCTGTTTTCTTCAATATTTGTTACCTTAGAAAGATCGGTATCAAAGTAAACAGTGTGGGCTTTTTCTTGAGAAAAACTAAACAAAAACAAAAACAAAAAAAAAGACGTTAACCTCACCAAACTATTTTTTATTAGCAATAAATTTTTTAAAAACCCCTAAAAACCCCTTTTTAACAAAGTCAAAAGACGCTATTTCTTTTCCTAAATAAACAAAAACTAAAGAATGTCCTAAGAAAACTTTTTCTTCGGAAAAACTAAGCCTAAAAACCTCTCTCATTAAGCGCTTGGTTTTATTTCGGTCTACAGCCCTAATGAGATTTTTTTTACCAACGGTAAAAGCGACACTTGATTTTTCTTGGGCGCTATTTTTAACAAAAAAGAGCTTAATAGGAAAAGAAGAAAAGCCAGACCCGTTGTCAAAAACAAAACTTATTTCTTTTTTTGATTTTAGCCGCTCAAATTGTTGCATAGACGCCGAAGTTATAGGCTGTTAAAGGTATAAATAAAAAACCTAAATAGAGTTGTTTGTTTGGTCTACGTCTGCGCTCTTATTTAAAGGGTCAATAGTAACCCCCACAACCGCGTCACCATCAACACAAATATCAAAACTATAGTTTTTCTTAGCCCAACTCCAAGGCCTCAAAAGAACCACACCGCTATCTAGTGGCTTGTGTCCACGACTCATCAGCAGAGGAATGTGATACTCTTTAATCATGCCGCTCATAAACTCAACCTCCACATCATTAGAAATAGCCATCTCTCCTTTTCTATTCATCATAATAGTAACCGACTTACAGTCCTCAGCATCATTCTTCACAACACTTTTTACGGAGTAGTCTATTGTTTTTGTGGTTTGCCCCCAATCCATTAAATACCAATCGAGCTCTTGACCGCTTACTTTTTCCGCAACCCTTATAAAGTCTTCTGGGTTAGGATGGGAAAACACATAAGTAGTATAATATTTTTTTAAAACCTTTGAAAGCGCTTTTTCACCTATAACATAACCTAGTTGTGATAAAAAGATAGACCCCTTATCATAAGAAGACATGCCATATCCTTTGCTGCTTGAAAAACGATCAGCGTGAGTCGTTAAAGGCTCCTCATTTCCTGTACGAACAAAGTTAAAGTAATCAACATAAGCCCGGCGGTTTGCAAGCGCAAGTCCTTTTTTCAAAATTACATTTTCTGCATTATCACTTATGTAGCTTGTAAACCCTTCGTCCATCCAAGCGTGCTTAGACTCGTTTGTGGCCAATAAAAACTGAAACCAAGTATGTGCAATTTCATGAGATATAACTCCAGCCAGACTATTAAAGTTGCGAACCCCACCAATAAAAGTACACATTGCGTACTCCATTCCACCATCCCCCGCAAGAATAACCGAGTACTGCTTGTAAGGATAAGGGCCAATGTTTTCTATAAAATATTGCATAAACATCACCGAGTAGGGTTGAACAATTTTCCAGTTTTCAGAGTATTTATCTTCTTGTTTATAAAAAAAATGCATTTTTGGTCCGCCAGGCACATCAACAATGTCGTGCACATACTCAGTGTCTGCGGCCCAACTGAAATCATGAACATTTGGTGCTAAAAAATGCCAGGAAATTTTATCTGATTCGTAAGGTTTTTTAAGCTCAGCATAGCCGTGCCCAACTTCTTCAGGGTTTTGTAAATAACCCGAACCAGCAACAGTATATTTATTATCTATGTTAATTGTAACATCAAAATCACCCCAGACGCCGTAAAATTCACGCCCCAAGTAAGGGTTGGCATGCCATCCTTGATTGTCATATTCACACAGTTTTGGATACCACTGAGCCATGGAAAAATCAATACCGTCTTTACTGTCTTTTCCAGCTCTTCGAACAAGCTTAGGAGTATCAACTTCAAAACGCATGCTTAGTGTTGTTTTCTCACCAGGCAAAAGAGGTTTTTTTAAAGAAGCTTCTAAAATCGTTTCTTGATTTTTTAGCGTAAGCAAAAAGCCGTCTTGTAATAGCTCTAAAACACGAACATCCCCAAAATCTTTGTTTTCTAATGAAAGAGTTTTTTTAGAAATCCCCCTATCATCATCCTTAATTTCAGAAGCTTTTACTTGCATCTCACTTCCAGGTTTGAACGCATTAAAATACAAATGATAAAAAACTCTTGATATTGTATCAGAAGAGTTGTTGGTATAAACAAGCTCCTGTGTACCCGAATAACTTCTGTTTTCAGCATCAACATCAACTACCATTTTGTAAGACACGTGCTGTTGCCACCTACCTCCATCTTTGTCAGAACAAGAGCAAACCAATAATACCAAAAAAAGAGTTCTAAAAAATTTCATTACATTTTAAAATTTGGTTAATACGCACGCCTTTCTCTGTTCTTTTTAACGAAACAATCTCATTAACACTATCGTGCTCAAGGAGCAAAAGAACGTTATTCTCCAATGCGTAATTTAAAAACAAATCTTTTTCTTTAAGCGTTATTAACGGTCTTACATCGTAACCCATTACGTAAGGAAGAGGAACATGGCCAGCTGTTGGAATAAGGTCACCAGCAAAAGCAATTTTTTGCCCTTTATATGACAAGATAGGGAGCATTTGTTTTTCTGTGTGCCCGTCCGCATAAAAGACCTCAAAACCAAGCTCATCGGCAAAAGAGAACTGCCCGCTTGATGTAGAAAGAAAGTTTAGATTTCCAGTTTCTTCAATTGGAAACAGGTTCTCTTTTAAAAAAGAAGCAACCTCTCGCTTATTTGGATTAACAGCCCAGTTCCAGTGATTTTTATTAGTCCAATAAATCGCATTTTTAAAAACAGGCTCGAAACCAGAACCATTTCTTTTTATTGCCCCGCCACAATGGTCAAAATGAAGGTGTGTAAAAAAAACATCAGTAACATCCTCCAAAGAAAAACCAGCATTATTAATTGAACGTTCTAATGTGTCTTCTCCCCATAAAGAGTAATAGCTAAAAAATTTTTCGCTTTGTTTGTTGCCCATCCCCGCGTCAATTAAAACAAGCCTTTTGCCGTCTTCAATTAATAAGCAACGAGCCGCAATATCAATTAAGTTATTTTGGTCAGCAGGGTTGGTCTTATTCCAAATTGTTTTAGGAACAGCGCCAAACATTGCACCTCCATCTAATTTAAAATTTCCAGCATTAACAGCATGTAGATTCATTTAATAAGAATATTTACTATTTTTATAAATATAAAACAATATTTTGAAGAAGCTAGAAAGAAGTTTGTCTCTACCCTCTGTTATAGCGATTAGCCTGGGAGGAATGTTAGGAAGTGGAATATTTGTCCTGCCAGGCTTAGCCGCAGCACAGACAGGCCCTTCAGTTTGGCTTGCCTATTTAATAGCTGCGATTTGTATTTTACCTGCAGCGCTTTCAAAATCTGAATTAGCGACGGCAATGCCTTCATCTGGAGGCACTTATGTTTATATTGAAAGGGCTTTTGGCCCATTGTTTGGAACGATTTCAGGCCTTGGATTGTGGCTTTCAATGTTATTAAAAAGCTCTTTTGCTCTTGTTGGTTTTGGAGCATACATGTTGGTTTTGATTGATCTTGACGAGAGCTATATTAAATATATCGCCCTTGTCTTTTTGGCATTTATTTTTGTTTTAAATGTCACGGGCGCCAAGAAAGCAGGAAAGGTTCAGCTCTATATTGTTACCGTTAGCGTTCTCTTTTTAATTGCCCTTTCTTTTTTTGGTTTGCAAAACATTAACCCAGACTTTTTAACACCTTTTTTAACCGAGGGAGACAAAGGTTTGTTATATACAATAGCCTTTGTTTATATTTCTTACTCTGGAGTAACAAAAGTTGCCGCGATCGCCGAAGAAATAAAAAACCCTTCCAAAAACCTGCCACTATCAATGCTCGCTTCTTTGGTATTGATAACGGCAATTTACGTGGTGGTTTCTTTTGTCTTAGTGTCTAACATTCCGGTTTCAGAGCTTGCCACAGACATTAAACCAATATTCACAATCGCCGACAAGCTCGGCGGATACACCATAGGAATAATTGCAGCTGTGGTTGGAGTGCTCACCCTTATTTCTACTGCTAACGCAGGAGTTTTGGCGGCATCTCGTTTTCCTTTTGCAATGTCAAGGGACAGTTTGTTGCCGGAGTTTATGAGTAGGGTTAGTGAAAAATTTAAAACACCAGTCATAACCATAGCAATTACTTGTGTTGGGATGATGCTTGTTATTGTTTTTTTAGATGTTGTTAAAATCGCCAAACTTGCAAGCGCCTTCAAAGTAATGATGTTTATTTCTGTAAACATGTCTGTTATTATTTTAAGAGAAACTTCTGCTCAGTGGTACAAGCCAAAATATAAATCACCACTCTACCCGTGGATCCAGATCTTTGGGATAATAACTGGGTTTTTCCTTCTTTTCTACCTTGGGCTCATTCCTTTTCTTGCAATTGGCGCAATTTTCTTAATTGGCGCAATAATTTATGCGTTTTCAAACAAAGAAAACACAAGAACAGGTGTTTTGAAAAAATATGGACACAGGCCAGCCTTGTATCTTTTCTACACTAAGAAAAAGCAAGAAGAAATTGAAACCAAAAGAATTGAAGAGGTAGACAAAAATTTAGACGGCTCTCTAAACCCAGAAGCAGGAGTTGTTGTCCCTCTTCTAGGAAATGAACAATCAGCAGAAACGCTAGTGGAAATTGCCGCAGCAATAAACAAAAAAGAAACGATACAAGCCGTTAACATTACAGAAGTTCCAAATCAAACTTTTTTAGATGCATTTATGAAAGACGACCCAAAAATTATTTCTCTAGAGAGAAGAATTTCAGGACTTTCTAAAAGCAAAAACATAAATGTAGATTTTGAGGCTGTTGTAACCCACGAGCTCTCTGACACAATAGACCAATTAGGCAGTCAAACCAATTGCGACTGGCTTGTAATGGGCTGGAACGGAAGAGCCCATAGCGGAATATTGGTTAGTAATCCAATAGGATGGCTTCTTACAAACATTAAGTCTGATTTTGCACTATTCAAAGACAACGGCGTAAGATATATTAGCAAGGTTCTTTTAGCTTTAAGGCCAGGCAGAAAAGACAAAAACTTTTTAGCTGTAGCGGAAAGGATATGCGCCTTTTATGGGGCAGAACTTACCCTGTTACACGTTGTTTCAGAGCAAACGGCAAAGAATAAGATACAAGCTATTAGAAAGAAATCTCTTGGTCTTGTTTCAAAAATCAAAACCGAAAGCGATGTGCAAATATTAAAAAGCAACAACCCGATAGACACAATCTCTAATCAGTCTGCAGGATATGACCTTTTAATATTAGGAACCCCACAAAAAGACAACTGGATAAGCGTTTTATTTGGAACAGGAAAGGATAAGTTTACAGAAAAATCAGCATGTTCAGTACTAAGGCTTACAATGAAAGACTAGTCGTTTAGCTTTAAAACAGCCATAAAAGCTTCTTGAGGAATCTCCACATTTCCCACTTGACGCATACGCTTTTTTCCTTTCTTTTGTTTTTCTAAAAGCTTTCTTTTTCTTGAAATATCACCACCATAACACTTTGCAGTTACATCTTTTCGAAGCGCTTTTATGGTTTCTCTTGAAATTATTTTAGCTCCAATTGCAGCCTGAATAGGAACATCAAACTGTTGACGAGGAATAAGTTCCTTTAGCTTTTCACACATTTTTTTTCCTATTGATTGAGCGCTACTTGCGTGTATTAGGGCCGAAAGAGCATCAACAGGCTGAGAGTTTAACAAAATATCCACTCTAACTAACCTAGAAGTTTGCATGCCTATAGGAGAATAATCAAAAGAAGCATAACCTCTAGACACGGTTTTTAATCTATCGTAAAAATCAAAAACAATTTCAGCTAACGGCATATCAAAAGTTAACTCAACCCTCTGAGTTGTTAAATAAGTCTGGTTTTTTATTAAACCTCTTTTGTCTATACATAGCGACATAACGTTGCCAACATAATCTGCTTTTGTAATAATCGTGGCCTTAATAAAAGGCTCTTCAACTCTGTCAAGAGTAGAGGGGTCAGGCAAGTCAGAAGGGTTATTAACAGTTACGGGCAAGTCCATGTTTTTTCTAGTATAGGCCAAATAAGAAACGTTAGGAACCGTTGTAATTACTGTCATTCCAAACTCTCTTTCTAATCTTTCTTGAATAATTTCCATATGCAGCATTCCTAAAAAACCACACCTAAACCCAAAACCAAGGGCGGCTGAGCTTTCTGGAACAAAAACTAATGACGCATCATTTAGCTGAAGCTTTTCCATAGAGTTTCTAAGCTCTTCATAATCTTCTGTATCTACGGGATAAATGCCAGCAAAAACCATAGGCTTTACGTCCTCAAAACCTTCAACAGCATTTAAAGTAGGGCTTTTTGAGTCAGTAATTGTGTCTCCAACCTTTACTTCTTTAGCCTCTTTAATTCCTGTTATAAGATAGCCAACATCTCCAGCAAAAATTTCAGGTTTTGGATTTTGCTTTAAGTTTAAAGTTCCCACTTCGTCAGCGCCGTAAGTTTTTCCTGTAGCTATAAATTTAACCTGTTGGTTTTTCTTAATACTACCATTGATTACTCTAAAATATGTTTCCACGCCCCTAAAAGGGTTGTAAACAGAATCAAAGATTAGCGCTTGTAAAGGCTCGTCATAACTTCCCACAGGAGCGGGAATAACATCGATAATTGCATTTATAATATCTTCTATACCAAGACCTGTTTTTGCGCTAGCAGGAATAACTTCTTCAGCAGTACACCCGAGTAAATCAACAATATCGTCTGTAACTTCATCTGGGTTTGCGCTTGGTAAATCGACCTTGTTCAAAACAGGAATTATTTCTAAATCATTTTCAAGCGCTAAATATAAATTAGAGATGGTCTGCGCCTGAATGCTTTGTGCAGCATCAACAATTAAAAGCGCACCCTCACAAGCGGCTATTGATCTTGAAACTTCATAAGAAAAGTCAACATGACCAGGAGTATCAATTAGATTTAACACATAGTCAACTCCATTTCTTTGATAATTCATTTGAACAGCATGAGACTTTATGGTGATTCCTCTTTCTCTTTCAAGATCCATGTTGTCAAGCAGCTGGTCTTGCTTTTCTCTATCCGAAACAGACCCGGTAAATTCTAACAGCCTATCTGCAAGCGTGCTTTTTCCGTGGTCAATATGAGCTATAATACAAAAGTTTCTAATGTTCTCCATTAAAGTCTATGCAATTTGATGCAAGGCACAAAAGTACATAAAAATTAACCATTATTGACGGAAGAATAAACACAAAAATCATATTATATTGTTCAGTATATTTGTAATCAAAATAATATTAATATTGTTTAGATGGTCAAAATTGGAGACATTGAATTACCTGACTTTCCTTTGCTATTAGCCCCAATGGAAGACGTTAGCGACCCGCCTTTTCGAGCGCTATGCAAGGAAAACGGAGCAGACGTTGTTTACACAGAGTTTATTTCCAGTGAAGGCCTTATTCGTGACGCCGTAAAAAGCACAATGAAGTTGGACATTTATGAAAAGGAGAGACCTGTAGGTATACAAATTTTTGGAGCAAACCTAGACTCTATGCTCAAGTCTGTAGAAATTGTTGAGAAATCAAACCCGGACATCATTGATATTAACTTTGGATGTCCTGTTAAAAAGGTAGTTTCAAAAGGAGCTGGAGCTGGTATTTTAAAAGATCTTGACTTAATGGAAAGTCTAACTCGAGAGATGGTTAAAAGAACTCACCTTCCAATAACAGTTAAAACAAGATTAGGCTGGGACGAAAACAGTATAAAAATAGTCGAGGCAGCAGAAAGACTTCAAGACGTTGGATGCAAAGCAATTTCAATTCACGGCAGAACTAGAGCACAAATGTACAAAGGAGACGCAGATTGGACCGAAATAGAAAAAGTTAAAAACAATCAAAGAATGCATATCCCAATATTCGCAAATGGAGATATAAACACCCCGGAAAGAGCAATGCTTATAAGAGACCATTATGGTTTAGATGGAGCTATGATAGGCAGAGCTAGTATTGGCAACCCATGGTTTTTTAATCAAGTAAAACACTTTTTTAAAACAGGAGAACACTTGCCTGCTGTTTCAATAAAAGAAAGAGTTGCTGCTGCAAGAAAACACCTCGAAATGTCTATAGATTGGAAAGGCGAAAGATTAGGGGTATTTGAAACAAGAAGGCATTACACCAACTATTTTAAAGGTATACAAGATTTTAAACCTTTCAGGCAAAAACTTGTTACCAGCGATGATTCTGTAGATGTTTTTGCAACCCTTGATGAAATCTACGAAAAGTTTAATTCTTATGAGTTTGCCTAAGCTTTTCCCACAAGCTCTTTGGATACCACACTAGACGAAATCTTAGAAGCGACACTCCCAAGAGCCAATATTGTAACACTTACAATTAGAAAAGTAGAAAGCTCTATGCTTACGGGATATGTAAGGGACGATGTTATCATAAAAACAGAAAAGTTTTGTTGTATTAACATTAAAAGAAATCCAAGAAATAGCCCTGTTACCCCGCCCAGCAAAGTAATAATTAAGCCCTGGTAATAAAATATTTTTTTAATCTCATTATGAGTCGCTCCAGAATTATATAGCGTTTTAAGGTTGTTTCTTTTTTCAAGAACCATAATAATTATTGAGCTAATCAAGTTAAAAAGAGCAATTATAAGCACTAGTGTAAATACTAAATAAACAGCAATCTGCTCAGTATTAAGCATTTTGTATAATGTGTCGTTTAGCTGTTTTTTTGTCTTTACCTTAAACTCAGAGCCAAGCTTAGATCTTAATAAATTAGCTGTCTCTTCAGATTTTAAAGGGTCTATTAATATAATTTCTATGGAACTTATTTGATTTTCAGCATACCCTAATAGTTCTTGAAGGTCCTTAAGTCCTGTGTAAATAAGCGAAAAATCCAAAGCTTCATTAATTTCAAACAATCCAACATTTACAACAGTTAGTTTTGAAAAAGAACCACCAATCGAAAGAATTTGTTTTTTTCCAGGCTTAGGGGCATACAGCGTTATTCCTTTTGAATAATCATAAACCCCGTAAGACAGTTTATTGGCAATGCCCCAACCAGAAACAATTTGATTTGAGCCAGAAATCCACTCTCCATCAAATAAAATTGAATCAATAGTTTTTGAAGGAAAAAACTCGGAGACACCTTTTGCAGAAACAATATCTCCAGTTTCGTTAGTAGATAAAAAAACATTTTCTTCAACTGTTTTGGAATAGGTTAAAAGATTGTCTAGCTGTAAAACATCTTTTAGCAAAGAATCATTAATTACAAATGTTTTTGTTTTAACAGGAACAACCTTTAGATCAGGATCGACAAAAGAAGTGAAGGCTAAACTGTAATCTTTAAGACCATTAAAACCACATAGAACAATAAAAAGCGCCGCAGCCCCTACAACAACTCCAAGCCCAGCCAGTTTAGACATAAAATTCACAGCATTATTAGAGCTCTTAGAAAATAGGTATCGTTTTGCTATATAATAAGAGAAATTCAAGAGCTACTTATTTTAATGGATTAATCGGATTGTCAACTCCTTTTAGTGATTGGTCAATTTTTTCAATATAATCTAAAGAGTCGTCTATAAAAAACATAAAGTTTGGGGTCCTTCGTAATTGGTGTTTTGTTCTTTGAGAGACTTCGTGTTTAATTAACGGGGTGTTTACTTTAATGCCAGTAAGAATTTCTTGCCCCTTATCAGATGGAAAAACACTTAAATGTACTTTTGCGATAGAAAGATCTGTAGTCACAGAAACTTTAGAAACGGAAATGATGATTCCTTTTAGACCCCCTTTTCTAGCAGCTCCTTGAAGAATATCTGCTAAGTCTTGTTGAAGAATTTTAGAAATCTTTTTTTGTCTATTACTTTCCATTTGGTAAAAATAAACATTTACAAGATGAAATAATTAAAACAAATTTTTTTAATTTAATTTAGTGATATGATTAATAAAGTAGAACACCTAGGGATTGCCGTTAAAGACATTGATTCATCCAATAAGCTTTTTTCAAAACTTTTAGGAAAACAGCACTATAAATTAGAGTCTGTAGGCTCCGAATCAGTAATTACGTCTTTTTTTAAAGTCGGAGATCAAAAAATAGAATTACTACAATCAACAGACAATAACGGCCCAATCGCAAAGTTTATTAATAAGAGAAAAGAAGGGCTTCATCATCTTGCTTTTCATGTAGACAGCATTTTAGAAGAGGTAAAAAGATTAAAAAAAGAAGGCTTCGAGTTCATTTCAGAAACCCCAAAAAAAGGTGCAGACAATAAAATAATTGTGTTTTTACATCCAAAAACAACCAACGGAGTCTTAATTGAATTGTGCCAAAACACAGAGAAGAAACAATAGCATTCTTTTTCTAGTATTAAAAAAATGTATTAATATTGCACCCTATTACGGGTCCTATAGCTCAGTTGGTTAGAGCACTTGACTCATAATCAAGTGGTCCCTGGTTCGAGTCCAGGTGGGACCACCCTTAAAACCCCTCTTCTTGAGGGGTTTTTTCTTCTATAACCAGTCTCGAAAAGCTCCTAAAAGCATCTACTACTAATTGACAATAAGAAAGAGAAATAGAAGTATTATATTTGACATAGACAGTCTAATTAAACTTAAATCATCATTAAAATCACTCCATTTAAGTTGTCTAATTTCTTGATGAGGTCTTAATAAACAACCATAGGTTGGACTTCACGATGCATCAACAGGCTTGAGTCCTAAAGGGTAAATATATTCTTCAGATGGTTTGAGTAAAAATTAAATGTCGTAAATTGTGGTTATGAAAAAGCTTCCATACATATTTTTGGCACTAAGCTTAGTATTTGGATGCAGTGACGATGATAAAGATTCAACATTAGTGCTTTTAAATAACATCAATGAAGATTTTACTCTAACTCAATTAAGTTTTTATGGTTATGAGTTTTCTGACCTTAATCTTCAGTACGGGGAATCACATGAGTACACCCTTAATGAAGGCTTGAGTTTCGTTAACGAGGGCGAAACTGTCATTACAGTTTCTGTAAATTATATGTGTAGCTCAGAAACCTGGACTGCGATTAATGCAATAGATTTCAAAGAAGGTTCACAGACCACAATTTCATTAACGTACGATATGAATTGTGGCGGAATAACCAATGCGTCGGGATATTGTAGTGACGTTTGCATTCAATGATTCTGAGACAAAAGAATATGTTTAGCAATTACACATTTTTTAACTTTGTGCACTAATTAAAAGATAAGCTTTGTCTTGACGCTTGTAAAAGAGAAAAATGACACTACATCAGCATCGATTAGTATTCCTGTTTTCCTTTTCAATAATTCAACAGTATAAATTTCATATATTAGCTTATTAATTATTCTGCTATGTCATTGAAATCCAAACAAACGATTGCGATTATTATAATCACATTATTCTCTTTGTTAACCATCCAGGCTCAAAAAGGCTTTGATTTGTCATCCATAAATTACATAGACATAACCAACAATCAATTACAGCTTCTATTTGAAGAAGCTTCTTCAAAGGGGTATAATTATAATGATATTTTAAAAGCAGCCAAAACCCAAGGGCTTTCTGATGAAGAAATTGCATCGCTTGAAAAGCAATTTAATTCAATTGACACTCAAAGGGCATCAAAAAACAACAATATTCCAGACCAAGAATCAAGATTAAGAAACACTAAACTTCAAGATTTAGAATTAGGTAGTTTTGATAATGAACAAGAAGAATATCCTAAAAGAGAAAGCGATATTTTTGGTTTTGATGTTTTTAAAGGAAACGGCTTACTCACATTTCAATCTAATTTAAATATCCCGACACCAGAGGGTTATGTTTTAGGCCCTGGAGACAAACTATTTATTGACATTTATGGTCAATCAGAAGCCTATTATCAAATAGAAATTAACCCTGAAGGAACGATAATTTTAGAAAATTTCGGTCCAATTCATCTATCAGGACTTACAGTTAAAAACGCAACAAAACGCATTGAAAAGAGGTTGTCCAAAGTATATTTAGGCATTAGCGGGGACAAAAAAAACACATTTGTAAACGTTTCTGTTGGAAAATCACGAAACATTAAAGTTAATATTGTTGGTGAAGTAGATGTACCAGGCTCTTACACTTTAAGCGCTTTTAATACAGTTTATAATGCCTTATATGCTGCGGGAGGCATTACAGAAAACGCCACTTTAAGAGATATTAAAGTTTATAGAAACAATAAGCTTATTAGTAAAGTTGATATTTATAAATATTTAACTCAGGGTGATGCTTCTGCGGATGTTGCCTTAGAAAACAATGACCTTATTTTGGTAAAACCCTATACTAACCGCGTTACTCTAAAAGGGGCTGTTAAAACAAAAGGTCGATTTGAATTGCTTAAAAATGAAAGTTTACAAGACTTGTTAAATTACGCAAGCGGCTTTGACGAAAAAGCCTTTACTAAAACTATAAAAGTAAAACGTGTTTCAGATGGTGAATATATTGTTGCAGATATCAATAAAGACCAATATGAGATATTCACACCAAAATCTGGAGATGTTTTTCAAGTAGACAAAGTGTTAGATCGCTACAAAAATCGCGTCATTGTAAAAGGAGCTGTTTACAGACCCGGTGCTTATGCAATAACAAAAGACTTAGGAGTAAAAGGCTTGCTTGCCAAAACAGAGGGATTAAAACAAGAAGCCTTATTAACAACAGCAAATATTATTAGAACAAATGAAGATTCTTCAACTAACTCCATAAGCTTTAATTTAAGCGATGTTTTATCAGGAAAAGAGCAGGATATTTTACTTCAAAAGGAGGATGTGCTTACAGTTTTATCAATAAAAGACATTAAAGAAGATAATTATGTAGAAGTTGCTGGAGCTGTCAATCAACCCGGAATATATCTTTATTCTAATGGAATGAGATTAAAAGATTTAATATTGAACGCCAAGGGTTTTAACAAAGCTGCTGCAAAAAACAGAATTGAAATTTCAAGAAAATTAAATGACAAAAACGCAGATAACTCTAAAACATCACAAGTAATTGTAGTTGACTTTTCGAATGATTTTGAGGGCTTAGAAAACGAAAACAATATAATATTAACCCCTTTTGATCATGTTTTCGTCAGGGTTAACCCAAATTTTAACGAAAAGGAATTTGTTTATGTTGATGGACAGGTTAATTATCCGGGGTTATACGCAATTCAATCAAAAAGCGAAAGAATATCGGCTTTATTAAAACGCGCAGGCGGATTGAATGAGTTCGCTTATGCCAATGGGGCAACTTTGATAAGGAAAACAGAATACTACAAAAACGAAACAAAAACAGAAAAGCAGTTAACAGCCTTGTTGGCCCTAAAAGGCAATTTAACAAAAGAATTAGGCTTGTTGTCTGAATCTGATTTAGGCTTACTAAAAAGAATAAATAGTGATTTAGATGGATTAAACGAGCTATCCGAAGATCAAAAAAAAGTCATTAACAAAACAGCTGATTTAATTGCCCCTAAAAAGAAAGACTCTCTACAGCCTTATTTATTATCAAGGGAAGACTTATTTAATACTACTGAATCAATTGCGATAGATCTAACAGAGATCTTAAAAAACAAAAGCTCTATTTCAGATTTATTAGTTCAGCCTGGAGATACTTTATTTATCCCTAAAAAGCTAGAAACTGTCCGTTTGAGAGGGCACTTGTTAAATCCAACAACCCTGAGACACCAAAAAAATAAAACGACAAAATTTTATATTAACAACGCAGGTGGTTTTAAAGCTCGCGCGGATAAAAGCAAAACATATGTAATTTATCCCAACGGAGAAGCTCGCGCAACAAAAAAGTTTTTGTTTTTTAATATTTACCCTCAAATAGTAGCCGGCTCTGAGATTAGAGTACCTGAAAAATTAGCAAAAAAATCCTCAACAGGGGTCGGAGCTCTTACAGCTATTTTTACAGGTGTAGCAACGCTGGTTTTAGCTATTACTCAACTTAATTTGTAAATTCAACTTTAAGCAACAGAAAAAATAAATAATGAAAAATGCAATCAGAAAGTAATATACCAAAAGAAGAAAAAATTTCTTTAAAAAATATGATTCAAGGCTTTAAAGAGTGGCTTGTATTTATTTTAGACAAGCGCAAAAAAATTCTTTATGGGGCTTTAATAGGTTTTGTGTTACTCGTTTCTCACAATTATTTAAAATCACCCATCCATTATGCTAACACATCTTTTGTGTTAGAAAATGATGCTTCAGCTAGTTTAGGCAGCCTATCCTCTTTAGCTTCCATGTCGGGAATTAACACCTCAAGTATTATGAGTGCGAGTAATTTATTTCAAATTGACAATATACAAGAGCTCTATAGATCAAACAATATGTTAAAGCAAGCCTTATTAGAGGAGGTTACTATTAATGGAAAATCTCAAAAATTAGTAGATTACTTTGCTAGAGCTCAAAAATTAGAAGAAAAATGGGCCAAAAAAAAGGTCTATCTAAAGGATTTTTATAAAGATTTAAAACAGTACACCAGGCTTCAAGATAGCGTTTTAAAAGAAGCGATAAAATTGATTAAAAAAGACTTTTTAATCGTTGGAAAACCAAACAGAAACACTTCTATTTTAAATGTTGGTTTTAAACACAAAGATGAGGTTTTTGCTAAAATTTTTAATGAAGTTTTAGTTAATAAAGTCAACAGCTTTTATTACAAAACTCAAACCAAAAAAACAGCGTTTAATTTAAATGTATTACAAGTTCAAACAGATAGTGTTAAACACCTTTTAGATTTGTCTTTTTTAGCACTAGCTGAAATAGACCAAAATATTCCAAATCTCAACCCACTTGCAAAAACAGCTAAAGTCCCTTATCAAAAAGCAATGGCCAACTTGCAAGCTAACCAAGCTATTTATTTAGAAGTTGTAAAACAATTAGAATTGGCAAAAGTAGCTCACAGAAACAAAACACCTCTTATTCAAATTATTGATAAACCCTCTTTCCCTTTAGAAAACAACCGCTGGACATTTTTTAACACGTTTATTTTTGGGGTTTTTGGTGGCGGGACCTTAATAGTATTGCTATTGTCGTTACAACGTACTGTAAGACAAGCATTGGAAGAGCAATAATCAAGAGTTAAAAATAAAACTATATAAATCTTAAGATATCACTAAAATAAAACACTATTGTTTAAAGGCATTTTTATTAAGAATTTTTTCAATTTAATTATTAATCAAGGGATTAATATTTTTATTGCCTTATTGGCAACACGTATTTTATTTAGAACACTAGGCGAAGCTCAGTATGGGCTTGTTAACCTTGCTCTTTCAGTTGTTTTATTGTCAAGTATTACGGTTAGTTATGGCTATCACCTAAATGGCCCAAAACGCATTGCTTTATTTAGAGATGAATCTAAAAAAAAAGAAACTTTAATCAACGAAATTATAGTAACCAGAATAATAATAGCCATAGGCATGGCAATAATTTTATTTTGCTTGACTTATTTTTTGGGATTTTTTAAATCTTATGCGGCCTTATTATATTATTCATTAATTCTGTTGTTTAGCCAAGCTTTGTTTCCGATGTTTTATTTTCAAGGAAATGATAAAATCGCATGGGCTTCTATCGTGAATGCTTTTGCAAAAGTAGCCTACTTGCTACTAATCTTATTGTTTATAAAAAGACCAGAAGATGCGACTTATGTCAACTTTTTATTTGGGATTACCGCTCTTATAGTTTACATCGTTTCCTGGATCATTATTTATAAGAAAGAAAAAATTAAATGGGCTTGGGTAAGTATTCATAATATAAAAAAAAGATTTGTTGAAAACTTTCAATTTTTTATATCTTCAATAGCAGGTCATGTCTCAATTCATGGGGGCTTGATTATTTTAGCGAATTTTGTCAATAGTAGTGTTTTAGGAGAGTTTGCTTTGGCTCAAAAGATTGCTCTTTTAATGCGTATGGTGCCTGTTTTTTTTACTCAAGCCATCTTGCAAGAAGCCTCTATTCTGTTTAAAAGCGATAAGACAGAATTTAACAGATATGTCAATCGAATTTTTATAATTGGACTGTCAATTACTTTTGCGATGGGGCTGATTACAATCATTTTTTCTAAATGGATAATATTTTTATTGGCTGGCTCTCAAGTTCTTTATAGTGAGGCTATTTTAAAAATTTTAGCTTTTATTCCTTTTATGAGCATGTTAAACTTTAACAACATGATTAAAATTTTAGTAGATGAAAAAAAACATTTGCTTACTAAGGCGACCTGGGTAACAGCCATTGTCATGCTAGTTTTAGCAACAATTGGGGGTTATTATTATGGTGGTTACGGACTCTCTATTGCGCTTGTAATTACAGAAATTGTGAGTTATATTGTACATTCAGTACTCTTGATAAAAAACAAGAATGAAAGAGCCTAAAATAGCCATCATCATTATTAATTGGAATACTTATCAGCTGACTTTTAATTGTCTTAAAAGCTTAGAGGCGTGTAGTTATAAAAACAAAAAAGTTTTTTTTGTAGATAATGGTTCAATAGATGGTTCAGGTGATAAAATAGCCTTAGAATTTTCTGAAATTAATTATATAAAAAATGAAAAAAACGAAGGTTTTACAGGGGCCAACAATAAAGCTTTAAAAGTAATTTTAAAACAAAATTTTGATTATGTTCTATTACTTAATAATGACACAGAGGTAAATCCAAATTTTTTATCTCTTCTTGTGGTTAGAATGGAATCTGATATAAATTTAGCTGCAACACAGCCTCTGATATTAGATCTTCCACATAAAAAAACTATCTGGAATGCCGGGGGGTCGTTTAACACCTTTTTTGGCTTGTCTAAAACCAGATCTAAAGGAGTAACCTATAAACCAAAACGTAAAATTCAAACATTCACAGACTGGATTAGTGGCTGTTGTATTTTGGTAAAGATACAGGCCGTCAAAGAAGTTGGTTTACTTGATAATCATTTTTTTGCTTATTTTGAAGATGTGGATTGGTCTATAAGAATGAAAAATCAAGGTTATAAATTGGGCGTAGTGCCCAAAAGCATTATTTACCATCATTCATCGGCAAGCACAAAGGAGAACAACACTTCTAATGAGGGAAATTTATCTCCTTATGTCCATTATTTAAATGTTCGTAATCACATTTATCTTATAAACAAACACGCTTTATTTTTTAATAGTATAGGGACTAAAATATATCAAATTCTCAAAATAACCTTCTATTCAATTTATTTTATTCTAAGATGTAGGTTTGAAAAATTAAAAATGGTCTGGCACGGTATGCTGGACGGTATAAAAACTAATAACATAAAACAGACATTTTGATTGTAGTTGCAACAATATTATTGATTTTATACATTGGACTTATTGGTTTTGTATTAAAAAAAACCTTTGACGGAGACGCCTATTATCTTTTATTATATATCCTATTTACACTCCCTTTTTACACCACCCTTCAACTTATTATCTTTAAAGGATTTGATTTGTCATCTTTAGTTGATGTCTTTAAGTATAGTAAAGATTTTGTTTTCTTTACAGGTTTTTTTATTTTTATTTTTGGAAAAAAAGAATCAATTATTGAACAAAAATGGAGGCTTACTTTCTTAGATAAATTGTTTTTGGGATTTATGACCCTAACCCTTATTTACACGCTTATTCCGTTAGGGGAAATTCCTTTCTTTTCAAAAATAATTTATGCAAAAAACACATTTTTAATAGGTATCGTTTATTTTTTAGGCCGCAACACTAATATTGATAAACAAAGGTGGCGCTTCATTGTTAAAGTTTTAATTTATTTAACAATAGGTTCTTTTGTGTTAGCATTGTCAGAAAAAATATTTGGAATGCACCTACAAAATGTTTTGGATTATGGAAGATTTAATTTAGTAATAAACGATATTTTTCCAACGGGTAATTATGGCTTGAGTTGGACTTTCGAAAGGCAGGGCGGATTTGCGCGTTATGCAGCTTTTTTTTCAAACCCATTAGAATTTGCAGCTTCATTATTACTGTTTTTATCTGTGGGCCTTCATTATCTACTTCACTCTAAATACAATATTAATCGATTGGCTTACTTATGCTTGTTGATACTAGTATCATTATCTTTCTTTTTTTCTTACTCAAGGGGCGCAATCATTGCAAGTGGAATTATAGTGTTTTTTACCTTATTTTTAGAAAAAAAGCACCAATTAGTGCGAATTGTTTTGGCTTTAGTTATTATATCAGTAGTATATATTTCTTTCTTTTCCTCAAAAGAATTACAATACTTTGTTTTAGACACTTTGAGTTTTCAAAACACTTCAAGTTTAGGACATCTCCTGGAATGGTTAGAAGGGGTAAACTCTATTATTCTAAACCCAATGGGTGTTGGTATAGCCATGAGTGGTAACGGTAATGGTGTCGATCAAGCTTTAAAAATTGGTGGTGAAAATCAGTTTTTAATTTACGGCGTTCAAATGGGGGTTATAGGACTTTTAATTTATGTGTCAATTTTAATCAAGGGAATTAAGGATAGTTTAAAAGTGTTTAAACTTTCCAGTAAATATCATGTAAAATCTATTTCTTTTGTAGCTGCTACAACAAAAATAGGCTTACTAATCCCTTTGTTTACGGCTAATGCAGAATTGTATCTTTTTGTCGGCTTTCTTTCTTGGTTTTTAATTGGTTTTGTTGAAACGTATTATTTAAAGAATATTTTAAATAGAAATCTCCAATGAGTATCTTTACTTTATTCGGTTAATTAAAAGAAAGAGAATATTTTGGCTCAAAAAATTAAAGTTTTAATAGATACTTTTTATTACCAGGCTGCATTGTCTGGGATAAGAACATATACTAATCAGCTAGTTTTAGGAGCCAAAAACTCAAAAAATAATAACATTGAATATCTTTTTTCACACGAGATCAATCAATGGGATAAAAATCATAAATTTTTAAATCCAAAGAGTAAGTTTTCTAGATTGCGTTTTCATCTTTATTATTTTTATTGGAAACAAATTAGATTACCATTTAAAATATTAAAACACAAACCAAATGTGCTTATTTGTCCTGACTACGTGGCGCCTTTATGGCGCTTAAAAACACTCAAGCTTTGTGTTATTCACGATACATTATTTTGGGATTATACTAAAAATTACAACGCATTTTGGCGTAAATATTATACTAAACTTATAAGCCTTGGTTTTCGAGGAAATTCCTCAGTGGTAACTACAAGTAATTATGTTAAAAGTAATTTAGAAAGTTTATTCTCAAAACAGAACGTTTCAATTAAAGTTATATATCAAAGTTTTTTAAAATCAAAAACAGACGATGACAGGATTTTAAAAATTTTGAATTTGGAAGAAAGCGATTTTTTATTGCACGTAGGTTCTTTTGATAAACGAAAAGATTTAATAACTCTTGTCAAAGCTTTTAAATTATTAAAATCAGACAAAAAAAACAAACATTTGAAATTAGTACTTGCGGGACAAAAAATTCTTAATGGCAATGTAGAAGTGTTAAACGAATTAGAGAGCTATATTTTTACAAACAACTTGTCAAAAAGTGTGTTGATGACAGGCTATTTGTCAACTGAAGAAATAACCTCCTTGTACAAAAAAGCTTTTATATATGTATTTCCATCTGTGGAAGAGGGCTTTGGCATTCCTGTCTTAGAAGCTTTTGCTTTGAAAACACCAGTTGTGGCTTCTAATGCGCCGGCAATGGTGGAAATTGCACAGGGTGCGGCGGAACATTATAACGCAGGAGATCAAGTTGAATTATTTAAAACACTTACTAAATTAATAGCTTCAGAACCAGAAAGAACCTGTTTGATTGAAAAAGGATCAAAAAGGTTAAAAGACTTTTCTAGAGAAAAGTTTATTAAAGATTACGAATATCATATTTTAAAAAGTGTTAAGATTTAAATGAAACAATCAACCAACAAAATACTTCTATTACACAGCTCTAATGATATGTATGGGGCCAGCAGAATTGTGTTACAAGTAATAGATATTTTAATTAAAGCTAAATATGAAGTACATGTTATTTTACCTTACAATGGAGTACTAAATAAGATAATTACTGATAAAGGAGCTTCATGTAGCGTATATAATTTAGGGGTTTTTAGAAAAAAATACTTGAATTTAAAAGGCCTATACAATCGATTTTTAAAAATCAAAAAGGCCAAAAATTATATCTCAAATTATATCCATAAACACCAGATTGATTTATTGTATACTAACACATCTGTAATTATTTCTGGAGGATTAGCAGCCAAAAAAAGTGGTATTCCTAATCTCTTACATATTCACGAAATACCAACAGGCAACAAACTTTATGAAATATTTATTGGTTTGTTTGTTCGATGTTTTTCAACAAAAGTTATTGTAGTTTCTAATAGCGTTGCAAAACACTGGCAAGCTTACCTTAAAAAAACCCAACTGATTAAAGTTTATAACGGCATTGTTTTTTCGCCTAAAGAACCACCTGAAAGCACGAAAAGAAAAACGAGTCAAGACATAACTGTTACATCAATAGCGAGGTTGATTCCTTCTAAAGGGCATAAATACTTTATAGAAGTTGCTAAAGAGTTATTAAAAATAAATAGTAAGTTTCAGTTTTTAATTGTTGGAGACACTTTTCAAGGTTATGAATCTTATGAAGAAAAACTAAAAACATTTGTTGTTGAAAATAATTTACATGAAAAAATACATTTTTTAGGACTTAGATTAGATGTTGAATCCATATTAAGCAAATCCGACTTGGTTTTTCATTCCTCAATAACACCAGATTCTTTGCCTACAGTTCTCTTTGAGGCAATTAAAATGAGAGTACCTGTAGCGGCTACCGATTTAGCAGGCGCGGTAGAAATTTTAGACAATGGCAATTGCGGTTTATTGGTACCGCTTAATAATGTAAAAAAAGCAGCTCATATGATAAACGACTATATTAAGGATGAAAAATTGAAGACATCAAATATTGAAAAAGCAATTGAACATACCAATCAATATTTTTCATCTACACAATTCGAGAAAAATATTTTAGACACCTTTAAAAATACTTTGATATCAAAATGACTCAATTAAAACGCAATACAAATCCTTTAAAAATTGCCATTATTGGTTCTAGAGGATATCCGTATGTTTATAGTGGTTATGAAACCTTAATTAAAGAACTAAGTGAACGTTTGGTGGAAAAGGGTTGTGAAGTAACTGTTTATTGTCATCGCAGCTTATTTAAAGAAAAACCGTCCATTGTAAACGGGATTAAATTGGTGTATGTACCTACTATTGAAACAAAATCGCTAAGTCAATTAATACATTCTTTTTTATCTATGTGCCATGCAGTAGTTTCTGATGTAGATATTATTTTTGCTGTAAATGTAGCTAACGGCCCTTTTGGCTTAATATCAAAGATATTTAGAAAACCAACGGCTATAAACGTAGATGGTTTAGAGTGGTTACGCCCTAAATGGAAAGGTTTAGGGGCCAGATATTTTAAAATAGCAGCCCAATTGTCAACAATTTTATTCGATCAAATTATAAATGACTCTGAGGAGATGCGTAAGGTATACCTAAAGATATTTAAAAAAGAATCAGAAGTAATTGCTTACGGCGCCACAATAAAAAAATCAAATGACCCTTCTTTAATTCAACAATGGTTTATTAAGCCAAACGAATATTATTTAGTTGTTGGACGTATGATTCCAGATAATAACGCCGATATTATTCTGAAAGGTTTTCTGGCTTCAAATTCAACAAAAAAAATGGTTGTTGTAGGTGATGTTTTTTATAAAGACAATTATGCCGATTCATTAAAAGCACTAAAAGATGAGAGACTTATTTTTACTGGCTATGTTCGTAATCCTGAAGTTTTAGCAGCTTTATACCATCATTGCTATGTATACGTTCACGGACACGAGTTTGGAGGAACTAACCCAACAATGATTAAAGCCATGGCCTATGGCTGTGCTATTTTGGCTTTAAATACTGTTTTTAACAAAGAAATGTTAAACAATGATTCATACGGAATTTATTTTGAGAAAAACCAGGAAGCTCTTCGAAAACAAATCGATTATGTAGATCAGCATCCAAAGCAAATTAAAAAATTAAGTCAGAATTCAAATCTGGGTATAACAGATAAATACAATTGGGACTGTATAACAAATCAGTATTTAAAGGTTTTTAGACGGCTTGTTAGAAAGAGGAAATTTTGATAATTATTTTTTAGAATTAAAATGGTAGGTAAGGTTGAGATTTACATGAAGGTTATTAACGTCTGTACCAGGATGGTAATAAGGCTCAGCAAAATCATCTAATTCCCATTGATAGTTTAAACTTCTTATATAAACGACATTAACGCGTCCCCAAATATTTTTTAACTTTTTTTGGAAGCTGAAATGTACATTATAATCTTTCCAATAACAAATGCAACCCCTGGATTTGAACCAGTATAAGTGCCATCTGCATAATAATATCCACCATAATCATTTGGATCAATTGAAGTGTCGCCGATACCAGCCTCATTATTCACTCCAATTGCAAGCATGCCAAAGTTATCTGAAACGGTAGATAATCCTAGAGCAGTTGACGCTTGATTAATAGCTGAAGTATTTTTATTTGCACTAAACGAACTTCTTCCTGATGCTATAGTTTGAAGACCTATTGCTGTAGCACTTCCTGCTGTTCCAACATTCGCATTTATGTCCCCTGCAATATTTTGATAACCAGCCGTAAAATTTGTTGTTCCCCACGCAATATTTTCTTGACCTAAAGAAACAGACCCACCTCCAGCAGCATGATTTTTATATCCAATAGCTACCGTACTTGCTCCTTCAGCCCAATTCTCTTTTCCAAGTGCTATTGTAGCGTCACCAGTTGCATAATTATAGTTTCCTAAAGCTACAGACGCTTGCCCACTAGCTGTGTTTCTAAATCCAGTTGCAGTAGAAATATTACCAATTGCTCTAGATCCCCATCCAGCAGACAATTGACCTACGTTACCACCATCAATACCACCAGCAGCTCCTACTTGAGGGCCAGAAAGTGTATTAAAACCTAAGGCAACGGATCCAAGACCAGCGGCTCTATTATAAGCATTAGCGGCAAATGAGCCCCAACCAGCAGCTCCCATTCCTTCACTTATAGTTGACCAGTTACCATCTCCACCAGTATATAAAGGATGTCCTGACTCTGTAAATCCTCCAAAATCTTGAGAAGCTTGCTCAGGACTTTTTTCTGATACAACTAAATCTACACTCCAATCTCCCTGGTTAGCAAATGCGCCGTTGGAATTTCCGTTTCCATCCCTAGATGCACCTCTTGCAGATGAAGCATAAACTTTTCCGTTGAAAACATTTTGATCTCCGTCTTCAACAAATATGACTGCAGGTTTTTTATCTTGATCTTCAACTATCCCTGTTGAGGATTGATCACAATCTCCAGAAATGCAGTAATTACCAAAACAAACTAATTCTATCCCTGCTGAGTTAGTGATAT
This sequence comes from uncultured Bacteroidota bacterium, assembly GCA_902515565.1. Classification (GTDB taxonomy): domain Bacteria; phylum Bacteroidota; class Bacteroidia; order Flavobacteriales; family Flavobacteriaceae; genus SGZJ01. The sequence goes on from CABXVR010000001.1 coordinate 124,674, forward strand.
TGTCTTCTAAATCATCATGACGACCATATAAAGATATTATTGCATCAGCTCCAGGATCCCCATCCAGCATTAGCATTATACTACTGCCTTGAACTTCAAACCCAATTATAGAGACACTATTCGCATTTGTTAAAACAAAATCTTCAGAAATTTTTTCTAAAAGGGTTGCAGTATCCTGAGTGTTAATCATTAGCGATTCAGCATTGGTTGTTATAATTAAATTTAAACCATTAGTACTGGAAATCTGTATATCAGTCACCATTGGAGCATTTATTTCTTCGCTATAGTCTAAAGAGTAAATATTTTCTAAAACAGGTTTGAATATTCTAGTTCCAAATTTCTCATATCCATTTGTAAATGGATAGTGACAATTATCTGAATGTGTTGTCATTGCTGTCGTAGGCATAATAGAGATATTTGTGTTGTTTACAGCTAATTGTCTCTGTGCTTCTTTAATCTTAACCCGCCCAGACTGTGACGTACCACAATCGCAGTCTCTAGTTTGAAATATGTAATATTGTTCAATGCTTGGATAGTCTTCCTGCCAAAAGCCAACTAAATTTTCAAACTCATTTTTATATTGCTCTGTAGTTAAGCCGCCAGAGAAAGAATCTGCTTCGCCTTGGGACCACAAAACTCCCCTTACATAAGACTTCAAGCCTGATTTATTTAATCTGTAATATAGCCTTCCGTAATTTGAATTTGTAGAAGACTGGTAATTTGATGGTCTTTGAAAAAATGATATTGGCTGTCCGCCGTGAGCCCCATTAAAAATGGCAATAGGGATGTTTAATTCGTCCACTAATTTTTTTGCTAAGACAAGTCCCCATTGCCCTGTATTTCCATTTGTACCTGAATTTCCATCTCCTTGGCCGTAATACCACTGATTGTTAGTTATCACACTACTGGAGCTAGAATTACCATTTGCATAAACTCTAATAAAGTCACTTTCATATCCACTTGAACTACCATTATATGAAGGAGCTTCTGCATTGGATTGACCTTGAACAATAAAAACATCTCCACAAACAATATCTTCTGCTTCCTTAATCATTGCTGCTTCTGCATTATTTATGGCGTATGTTTTAACAGAATATTTTGAGAGTTCTGAGTTAATCTCTATGTTTATTTCAAAAGAAGCTTGGTCGCTTGAGAAGCTCAATTCCTGATTGTAAGTTTCAAGCAGTGAATTATTTTTATATAATTCTACATAAACCTCACTATAATTTGAATCTAAATTTGTTGGTGAAACCCATTTCCATCCACCAGTAGGTTCTTCATAACTAGGGGAATTTAAATCTTGGTATAAACCAATCCATCCTATGAAATCACCCATTGCAGAAACTGCATTATTTTCTTCAATTGTTTGATGAGAAGACAAATAAGCTCCTAAATTTTCTGCTTCTAATTTTGCATCTTCCCAATTTAAATTATTTGGGTTTTTAAAATATGTATGTCCATTATATTGACCTAAATAAATAAAATCAGCTAGTGAAGTCACTTCCTCTTCAAATTCAACGTAGGATGGTTTAGTGTCAGAACTGTTACCGTCATTCCATTGTCCTTGGAGAATTGTATTGTTTCCAAACATCTCCCCTACATTTTCGGGCGGTGGTGCATTATTTGGTTCTCCACTTCTCCAGTTTTCATAGTCTATATCATAGTACGGCCCATTATTGACTTCGCCACTAATTTTAATAAGCCCTTTGTTTGTTGCCAAATCACGTCCAATAAGCTGTTTGTTTTCTGGAAAACTACTAAAGTATATTTGAGAATAACCAAGACAGCTAACAATTAAAAAATATATTAATGAAACTTTTTTTTTCATTTAGGGTAGGTTTTTTTACAAAAAAAATAATAACCTCTTTCAATCTAGAAAAAGGTTATTATTTTTTAAAGTATTTGTCTTATTTTATTTTTTTATCAATGCTTTTAATTCATCAATTTGAGCTTGTTGCTCTTTAATAGCATTTAGTAACACAGGAATCATTCCTTGATAATTGACAGACAATGTCCCATCAGAATTATTCGCTGTTTTTACTAGTTCTGGAAATGCAGCTTGTACCTCTTGAGCTAAAAGTCCAATTTTAGAAATCGACTCATTAGCCTTCATTGTATAGCTTTTTCCATCAATTAATAAAAGTCTAGATAATGTACTTCCAAGTGTAACTATGTTCGATTTTAATCTAGAATCAGAGTTTATCGTTAGATCTCCTGAAAGAGTCGCTGAACCATCATAATTAACTATAAATGCATTAGAAGAATTGGCTCCAGCAAGTCCATTTGAAGAATCAATGTCTCCATTACCTACTACAAACGCAACACCTGGATTTGATCCAGTATAAGCACCATCAACATAAAAATATTGTTCAGCAGTATCGCCTAGACCTGCAGCATTGTTAACTCCAACAGCAACCATACCAACATTGTCAGCAGTTGTCCCAAGACCCATTGAAGTAGCAGCTTGGTTTGTTGCACTAGTACCTCTATTTAATGCCATTGAAGCATCAGCAGATGCTGTGTTATATTTACCCATTGCTGTAGCACTTCCGCCAGCTCCTACATCTGAACTTGTGTCTCCAGCTACATTTTGATAACCAGTTGTAAAGTTTGTTGTTCCCCATGCTACATTTTCTTGTCCTAATGATAAAGATCCAGCTCCAGCAGCATGATTTTTATAGCCAATAGCTACCGTACTTGCTCCTTCAGCCCAATTCTCTTTTCCAAGTGCTATTGTAGCGTCACCAGTTGCATAATTATAGTTTCCTAAAGCTACAGACGCTTGCCCACTAGCTGTGTTTCTAAATCCAGTTGCAGTAGAAATATTACCAATTGCTCTAGATCCCCATCCAGCAGACAATTGACCTACGTTACCACCATCAATACCACCAGCAGCTCCTACTTGAGGGCCAGAAAGTGTATTAAAACCTAAGGCAACGGATCCAAGACCAGCGGCTCTATTATAAGCATTAGCGGCAAATGAGCCCCAACCAGCAGCTCCCATTCCTTCACTTATAGTTGACCAGTTACCATCTCCACCAGTATATAAAGGATGTCCTGACTCTGTAAATCCTCCAAAATCTTGAGAAGCTTGCTCAGGACTTTTTTCTGATACAACTAAATCTACACTCCAATCTCCCTGGTTAGCAAATGCGCCGTTGGAATTTCCGTTTCCATCCCTAGATGCACCTCTTGCAGATGAAGCATAAACTTTTCCGTTGAAAACATTTTGATCTCCGTCTTCAACAAATATGACTGCAGGTTTTTTATCTTGATCAGCAATTTGTGAAATTGCATCGTTAGCAACTAAAGCAAAAGTCGCTAAGAATAATAATGTAATTTTTTTCATTTTTTAATTAATTTAAAGTTAGTAATTGATTTATTTTCATCCTCAGTAATTAGAAAGTATGTTCCTTTTTCTAAGTTTGAGATGTTGATAGTTTTAGAATTTGTCTTTAGAATTTGTTGTCCTAAAATATTAAACAAAGTTATTTCTAAATCTTCAGAGTAATCCACATTTACAGTAGAGGAAGAAGGGTTTGGATATATTCTTATTCCTGGAGTTTGCGTTTCTATCGTAGATAGTCCTGCTTGTACTCCTGCTGTGACGGCCTTCATTTCTAAAGGGTCTGTAAAAGCGTAAGTAATTGTGTAGTCCTCAGTGTCTTCATCTTCGAATTGAATCCATTCAGATTCAGAATTCAATACATATAAGGAAGCGGTATGAGTAACACCGTTCATATCCTCATCCGAGTAGTTATATAAAATAGTGCCAGTATAGCCCTCAAGGCTAACTCCTGCATTATAACTTTTAGACATGGATTCATTGCCATTAATTGTAATAACTTCAGATTCTTTTGAAACGGAGTTTTCTCCAACAATAGAATAATCTGCATTTGGAGTTAATTCCAATCCTGCAATGTCTAAGGTCGCGCCATTGGCAATGTTAATATTGTTACCATCAGCAATATTAACTACCTGGGCAGCTAAGGTTGAGGTAAAAATAATCATTAAAATAAAGAAATTTTTTTTCATAGGCTTAAAATTTTAAAATTCGCAAAAAGTATTAATAATGTAATGATTCAATGTTATAAATATAAAATTCACAATATTTAATCAAAGACATTTCTAAATATACAATTTTTATCTATATTTGAAAACAAATTAAAAAGAAAACGAAAACGTTGTAGTTGAAATTATAAGGAACTGTAATGTCGGGCATTTTTTTTTCCATGTTACACAAAGAATAATTAATTTTCTATAAAATTTAATATAAATATTTTCCCTCTTTTAATTATGACCCTAAATTTAAAAAGAACAATTACTGATTTAAAATTCATGTCATTATTGGTGTTCTTAATGTTTTTTTCAAATTTATTTGGTCAACAAAAAATTATTTCTGGAGTTGTTAGTGATTCTTATGGAAACCCAATTCCAGGGGTCAACATCTTACAAGAAACCCAAAAAAATAATGGTACAATTACTGATTTTGATGGAAAGTTTACAATCTCAATAAATGATCAATCTATGCTAATCTTTAGCTATGTAGGTTTTATCACTAAAAAAGTAGAAAGCAAAGACAGTAATTTAGAGGTAACTTTAGAAGAAGATTTATTAGGTCTTGATGAGGTAACGGTTGTCGCTTATGGTACTCAAAAAAAAGCAAGTGTTATTGCTGCTGTTACTAGCATTAACCCTGAAGAATTACGTGTTCCTACTAGTAATTTAACATCATCAATAGCTGGTAGAGTAGCTGGGGTTATCTCTTATCAAAGAAGCGGTGAGCCAGGTCGTGATAATGCAGAATTTTTTATTCGAGGAGTTAGTACATTTGGTTATGCAAGATCTCCTTTAATTTTAATTGATGGAATTGAAACTACATCTACAGACTTAGCAAGATTGCAACCTGATGATATAGCTAGCTTTTCTATTATGAAAGACGCAACTGCTACAGCACTTTATGGAGCAAGAGGGGCAAATGGTGTAATTTTAGTGACAACAAAAGAAGGTAAAGAAGGGGTTGTTAAAATTAATGTTCGTTATGAGAAAGCCTATTCTGCACCAACAAAATCTCTAGAAATTGCAGATCCTGTGACTTATATGACTTTACACAATGAAGCTTTAGCCACAAGAAATCCACTTGGTGGTAGAATTTATTCTTTAGAAAAGATTCTTATTTCTCAAGACCCAAATAGAAATATTATGGCATATCCAACAGTAAATTGGTTTGATGAATTACTGGAAGATTATACTTTAAACAGTCGATTTAACTTCAATGTTAGTGGTGGTGGTAAAGTAGCAAGATATTATTTAGCCGCTACTGTAAATAGCGATAATGGTAATCTTAAGATTGATCCTCAAAATAATTTTAACAATAATATTAATTTTAAACGAATTTCACTTAGATCAAATGTTAATGTAAATCTCACCTCGACTACTGAAGTAGCATTAAAGTTTAATGGAAACTTTGATGATTATATTGGACCATTAGATGGTGGAGCAGCTATATATCAAAAAGCTATGCAAACTAACCCTGTTTTGTATCCTAGATTTTATGAGCCCGATCTTCAATTTCAAAACTCTACACACATACTGTTTGGTAATTATGGTCAATTTGGGGATTATTTAAACCCATATGCAGATATGATTAGGGGATACAAAGATGAGAGTTACAATAATTTTCTAGCAACAGTTGAAGTTAAACAAGACTTAGGCTTTATAGCTGAGGGATTAAATGCTAGAATATTAGGGAATACTTCACGATATTCATTTTATAATCTAGAAAGAAAGTATAATCCATTTTATTATACATTAGGCAACTACGATTTTCAAAGTGACCAGTACACTTTAATCGCATTAAATCCAAATCAAGGAACTGAATATTTAGAATACAATGAAGGCAACAAAGTTATTACGAATGCCACTTATTTTGAAGCTTCTTTAAATTATAACACAACTATTGATGATATCCATGAAATTTCTGGGATGATAATTGGTATCTCCAGAGAACTAAAATACGCAAATGCTGGAGACCTTCAAAGGTCTTTACCATATAGAAATTTAGGAGTTTCAGGAAGATTTACATATGCTTACGATGAAAGATATTTCTCCGAATTTAACTTTGGTTATAATGGCTCTGAAAGATTTGCAAAGTCTGAAAGATTTGGGTTTTTCCCATCATTTGGTTTTGGCTGGTATATGTCTAACGAAGATTTTATGAGTTCTACTAGTGATGTAATCACAAAATTAAAATTAAAAAGTACTTATGGTTTAGTTGGAAATGATCAAATTGGTAGTGCAGAAGATAGATTTTTTTACATTTCTCAGGTTAATTTAAATGATGGGTCCATGGGAGCTCCATTTGGCAATGAGTTTAGTAACTATATTAATGGAGTAAGTATTGACCGATATGCAAATGATCAAATAACTTGGGAAAAAGCAAAAATGCTAAATGTAGGTTTTGAATTAGGACTATTTGGTAAAGTAGACATTCAAGCTGATTATTTTACAGAATACAGATCTAATATACTGATGGACAGAGCACAAGTGCCAGCATCAATGGGGCTTCAGTCACCCATAAGAGCAAATGTTGGGGAAGCTTCATCCAAAGGATTTGAGATGTCTTTAGACTATAAAGATAATATCACTAATGATTTTTTTGTAGCAGTTAGAGCTAATTTTTCTTTCGCAACAAGTAAATACGAAGTCTTTGAAGAATTAGACTATGTAAGCGCAGGACTTCCTTGGAGATCTAGAATTGGCCTTAACTTATCTCAACCTTTTGGTTATATAGCAGAGCGATTATTTATAGACGAAGCAGATATTGCAAATTCTCCAATTCAGACTTTTGGAGATTATATGGCCGGAGACATAAAATATAAAGACATTAATAATGACGGAATCATTGATATTAATGATGAGGTTCCAATAGGATACCCAACGACTCCTGAAATAATTTATGGTTTTGGAACATCTGCTAGTTACAGAAACTTTGATTTTTCGTTTTTCTTTCAAGGGTCTGCTAGATCATCATTTTTTGTCGACGCATATAATACTTCTCCATTTATTGATACAAGCGGAAGCGCCATTGGGAACAACGCATTGCTATCCGCATGGGCTAATGATCATTGGTCTGAAAACGATAGAAATCTCTATGCTTCGTGGCCTAGATTATCAGATCAGCTAATCGACAATAACAATAGAAACAGCACATGGTGGTTAAGAGATGGGGCTTTTTTACGATTAAAGTCAATTGAATTTGGCTATTCTTTTACAGATAAATTGACGGAAAAACTTGGGTTTTCAGCAGGTAGAGTATATGTCAGCGGAACTAACTTATTAACTTTTAGTAAATTTAAATTATGGGATATAGAAATGGGCGGAAATGGCTTAGGATATCCTATTCAAAAGGGAGCTAACTTGGGATTAAATATAAATTTTTAATTATTTAAAATGAAAAATTATTACCTCATATTAATTATACTTTTCTCTTCTTGTAAAGACGATTATCTTGATGTTATTCCTGATAATATCCCAACAATAGATATAGCTTTTAATAATAGAGCAACTGCTTTAAATTTTTTAGCAACTTGTTATACATATATTCCAGAACATGCGAATGTAGTTCAGAATTTTTCAATGCTTGCCGGAGATGAAGTTTGGTATTACGCTGAGAATGATTTTTACATGAATAATGAAACGAGTTTTAGACTTGCAAAAGGAATGCAAAACGTTTCTAGTCCTTACTTAAACTATTGGGAGGGAGGCAGAGGAGCTCCTCACAGTTTGTTTAATGCACTTAGAGATTGCAACATATTTTTAGACAACTTAGTTACAGTCCCTGGACTGGAAGAGCAAGAAAGACTTAGGTGGCTTGACGAGGTTAAAGTATTAAAGGCATTTTATCATTTTTGGCTTATGCAAATGTATGGTCCAATTCCAATTGTTGAAAACAATATTAGTGTAGGAGCAAGTGCAGAAGAAACTAATGTATTTAGAGACCCTGTTGATGATGTAGTAAATTATTTAGTTCAATTACTAGACGAAGTAATTGAGGGGGAAAATCTTCCTGGAGTTATTAATTACATATACACTGAACAAGGAAGAGTTACCATGCCAGTTGCGAAAGCGTTAAAAGCAAAGATTTTAGTTTTAAATGCTAGCCCTATTTTTAATGGTAATGAAGATTTTAATAGCCTTGTTGATAGTCAAGGAAATAGCTTAGTTAATCAAACTTATGACCCTCAAAAATGGGTACTTGCAAAAGATGCTTTATATGACGCTATTGAAAGTGCTGAATCTAATGGCCATCAACTTTATGAGTTTACCCAACAAATTCCTATTAATGGAGAACTCAGTGAACAAGTAATTGAAGAGTTAAGTCAAAGAGCCGCAATAACAGAGTCATTTAACCCTGAAATTATCTGGGCATACGGACCAGAATGGACTGGAGATTTACAAATGTGGTGTCAACCTAGATGGACTGCTGACCACTCTGCATTATTTGGATATACTAAAAAATCACACGCGCCAACTCTTAATATGGTAGAAACTTTTTACTCTAAAAATGGTGTCCCATTAAATGAGGATATTTATTGGAATTACGCAGAAAGATATGATGTTGTCTCAACTCCTCTATTAGATGATAATGGTGAAAATTACCACGAGTTTTATATAGAAGATAATTATAATACAGCAAAGCTACACACTTACAGAGAGCCTAGGTTTTATTCTACAATTGGATTTGATGGAGGCAAATGGTTTTCTTTAGAAACAACAAATATTAATAATATTCCTTATTTAGATGCCAAGGCAGGAGCACTTTCTGGAAAACAAGGTTTTGAAATTTATTCAATAACTGGGTATTTTGCTAAAAAATTAGTTCATTATGAAAATGTAATTTCTCAAGAAGGTTCTACAATAAAAGGTTATTCATTCCCAATTATTAGGTTGTCGGATTTATATTTAATGTATTCAGAGGCTTTAAATGAAGTTAAAGAATCTCCTGACTCAGAGGTTTATGAATATATACAAAAAGTTAGAGATAAAGCAGGACTTGATGACGGAGGAGACCTAGTTAATACTTGGCAACTTTACTCTAGTAATCCTTCAAAACCAAGCTCAAAAGAGGGAATGAGAGATATTATACATCAAGAAAGAATGATTGAACTAGCGTTAGAAGGTCATCGATATTGGGATTTGCGTAGATGGAAATTAGCAGATGAATATTTTAGCCAACCTATAAGAGGCTGGAATATATTTAGACCTGATGTAGAAGGTTTTTATGAAGTAGAAAACATATATTATAGAAACTATTTAATAAAGGATTATCTGTGGCCAATTAGCCAAAATGAATTATTAAGAAACCCTAATTTAGTTCAAAACCCTGGATGGTAATAAAATTATTTTATGATAAATAAAGAAAAAAAATACAATATGAGATTTATTTCAGCTTTTTGCGTTTTATCTCTTGCAATAATGTTAATTAACTGCTCTGAAGACCCAATTCACAGTGCAAATGGGTCTGACGGAATTCCACCTGGAAAAGTTACAGTTAACTCAATAGAAAACATTGCAGGAGGAGCAATTATAAAATTTACTCCTCCTACAGATGAAGATTTACTATACATTAAAGGTTCTTATGATGACGAGAATGGGACCCAAAAACAGGTTATTGTTTCCTCATTTATAGATACCTTAGGAATAACAGGCTTTGGTCAAGTTGGTCAGTATCCAGTCGAAATCCGTGCTGTTGATATAGGGGATAACGAATCTGAAGCTGTAACTGTTGAAATATCTCCTTTGGAAGCGCCGATACATGCAATTTTAGAATCAATTGAAGGATTAGAAGATTTTGGAGGAATAAACATTTCGTATTTAAATCCAACTAGAGCTGAAGTTTCACTTAATATGTCTGTTCAAAACTCAGAAGGTGAATTAGAATTTAAGGAGTCCTTTTACACAAGTCAAGCAAATAGTTCTTACAGTTTTAGAGGTTATGATCCAGAGCCAACAATATTTGTAATATACGTGGAGGATAGATGGGGCAATCAAACTACAAGGCGCTCATTTGAAGTTACTCCTCTGGAAGATATTTTTTTAGAAAAAGTTTATTGGTCTGTAGAGCCAATGCCGGGTGACGAAAGCTTTAGTGAATATGGTTTTTCAGCTAATCAAATATGGGATGGATCATGGAGTAATCAATGGAATTGTGGTCATACTAGCTTTTTGCCATTACCTCACCAATTAACACTTGATTTAGGTCAAACAGCAAAATTAAATAGATTTAAACTATACCAAAGAGGAGGTAGTGAATTATACAAGCATGGGAACCCTAAAAGGTTTAAAATTTATGGAAGAGAAAATTTAAATAGTCTACCAATATATGACCCCGACAGTCCTGGTGATGGATGGATAGACTTGGGTTATTTTGAATCATTTAAACCCTCTGGATTACCTCCAGGATCAAACACTGCAGAGGATTATGAATATCAAGACAACGGAGAAGATTTTGTCTTTGCCTTTGATGCTCGTCAATATGACATTCGATATATACGATTTGTAAACCTTGAATCTTGGAATAACCAAATGGTTTCTGTAATTGGAGAGCTTTCATTTTGGGGAACAGTAATTAATTAACTAAAAAAACATGTTAAATAAATTAGCATACATATTACAAAATTTTAAATTTTTAAATCTAGTTTTAGCTAGTTCATTAATTTATATCTCCTGTAGTGATATGGATTCCATTCATGAAGAATACTTAAATGGAGAGATTATATATGCTGGTAAACTCGATACTCTTAAAATTAGACCTGGTTATTACCGAGCACAATTAGAAGGGTATACACAATTTTTAGGGACCTCTAATCAAATTACAATTGAATATGATGATCAAATAATAAGCTACCCAATTGAAGAAAATTTATCTGAAATATTCTCTGTTATAATTGAAGATTTAGATGAAGGTAGTTACGAATTTAATGTGTATACTCAAGACCCTAATGGAAACTTTTCTATTTCTCAAATAGTTGCAGGAAATGTAATTGGTGATGAGTTTATATCAGACCAAAATCCACGAGAGATTTTAGATTATTCTTTCGAACCTGAAGGGAATTATGTGAACTTTTATGGAAATGCAGAATCAGAGTTCGTAATATATACTTTAATTGATTACGAAAACGAAGAAAATGAAACTATTAGAGACACCTTATTTTACGAGGATAACAGAGTCAAATTAATTAATTTAAAGCCATTTGGCAGTATGATAACTACTTCTGTAATACAATCTGGACTATTTGGAATAGACTCGATTGCATTAGAACCTTTAGAATACACCCTACCTGATCTTCCATATACAGAAATTAATAAAGATTTTATTACATTGGTTAATATGCCTAGTGATAACCCTGGCACTTATAATGGAGCAGATCCAAATCAGTATCTTTTTGATGGTGATGGGTTTACAGAGGTTAATAATTTTAACACATTTCATTCTGGTCCTAATAGTATTCCACATCATTTTACAGTAGACTTAGGGGTTAAAACTGACCTAAGAAAAGTCAAACTTAACTTAGTTGACCCAACTCTTAATGCAGATAACAATCCAACTGAAATACAAATATGGGGTAGAGATAATTTAAATTTTGCTGAAACCGCATCAAGTGATGAAGCTCAATTTATTAATGCTAGCTGGCAATTGTTATACGAGGGTGAAATTGATGGTTTAAATGAAAATAGCCACAGTTTTATTATACCACCAGCTTCAAGTCAAATGCGATACATTCGATATAGAGTAACTGGATCTGTTGGAGGTCAAAGCGCACAGTTAAAAGAGTTAACCTTTTATGGAGAAAACACAGAGGCTATTGTATTAGAAAGAAATAATTTCCAATTAGTTGGTATGCCAAGTGATAATCCAGGAAATTTTTACAATGCAAATCCTTCCCAATATTTATGGGATAATAATAGTTTTTGGTCGGGAGATTCTAACGGCTATCACTCTGGGGAGAACTCAGTTCCAGGTCATTTTACTATTGATCTTGGCGTCACAACTCAATTAGCTAAAGCAAAGATACATCACAGACCGACATGGAGTTTTGCTGGAAATAATCCAACACAACTCGAAATTTGGGGTAGAGATGATATTGATAATGCTGAAACATTACCAGTTTTTGAAAGTTCTGGGAATAATGTTATTTCAAGTCCTGTTTTGACATCAGATTTTGAAAATGCAGGTTGGCAATTAATAACATCTCAATCAATAAACGGGGCTAGTTCAGATTTTTCTGAATTCGATATACCTGCAGGACCTATGATTAGGTACATCAGAATTAGGTTTGTTTCTACTGTTGGTGGTAGTGCTTGCCAGTTTATTGAAATGGAATTTCGTGGAATGGGAGCAATTCCAGCTAATTAACTAAAGTCAATAAAATTGAAATACAAAAGAAAAGCATTCTATATTTTATTTTTATTTTTTTCTACTACTTTTCCCCAGCAACTGTCTGAAATTGTAGACACTCGAATTGGAACTAAAGGAGAGTCATTAGCTTGTGGCTATTCTTTTATTGGAGCTACATATCCTTTTGGTATGGTTCAATTTACTCCAAGTTTTTTTTCACCACAAAAGGGTTTTGTTGTTACTCAGCTCAGTGGAGCAGGTTGTTCAAATATGGGCAATTTCCCAGTTGTACCCATAGCTGGTAATTTAGAAGATTCTCCATTTAACATGAATTCACTCGATCCTTTTACAGAGATTAATAGTTCATCTGCAGGTTATTTGTCTGTCAACTCAAAGGACGATATAACTAGTAGGCTTACAGTCACAAAAAGGTCAGCTGTAGCTCAGTTTGAGTTTAAAAATTCTAAAAAAGGGACAATAATAATCGGCTCTGGAGTTAATTCTTCTGATGAAAAACATATTAAAAACTCAGAGATAAACATTACTTCAAGTACTACTTGTGAAGGATTTAATGAAGGTGGAGATTTTTGTGGAACAGAAACTCCATATAAAGTTTATTTTGCTGCAGAATTTGACAGACCTGCAAATGAACTAGGAACCTGGAGTGGAAATGAATTAACTCAAAGCCTTACTAATCAAGGAAAAAATTCTGGGGCTTTTTTCACATTTACTACTGAAAATAACAAAGAAGTTCATTATAGAATAGCTATTTCTTTTGTTTCAATAGAAAATGCTAAGGAAAATTTAATGTCAGAGAAGTTAAACACCTCTTTTGATGGTTATTTAGCAAACACCCAAAATGTTTGGAATAAACACCTAAGTAAAATTAAAATTTCCACTTCAAATGATGATAAAAAAGTTCAGTTTTATACAAATTTTTATCACTCTTTAATTCATCCTAATATTGTTAGTGATATTAATGGAGACTATATGGGGGCTGATTTTAAAGTTTATAATAATTCAAATGGGAAAGAACATTATAGTTCTTTCAGTGTCTGGGATACCTATCGAACTCAGGCTCAATTACTGGCAATGTTATTCCCAAAAGAAAGTAGTGAAATGATGCAATCTCTAGTGAACTTTGCTGTGCAAGCTGGTGGATACGGAAGATGGATATTAGCCAATATTGAAACTGGGATTATGCAAGGAGACCCCACTCCAATACTAATTTCTAATTCATTTGCTTTTGGAGCCAAAGATTTTGATCTTAAAAAAGCGTATAAGTATATGTATAATGGTGCTATGGTGCCAAGACTAAATTCTCAAAAACAAGAAATTAGACCTTATCTTACAGAATACATTAATAATGGACACACATTTGCCTCAATGATGCTTGAGTATACTTCTTCTGATTTTGCTATAGGTCAGTTTGCGCTTCAGGCATTAAATAAAAAAAATGACGCTAAACTTTTTATTGATAGATCTCAAAATTGGAATAATATTTATAACCCAAAAATTAAATGGCTGAATTCTAAATATCCAAACAATGTTTGGAAAGATATTACTCATGATTGGCGAGAAGGAACTTATAAAAATTATTTCTGGATGGTTCCGTATAATCTTAGAGGTTTAATTGATAAAATTGGCGGGAATGAATTTGCTGAAAAAAGATTAGACACTCTTTTTACTAGACTAGATGCTAAATATGAAGATGATTGGTTTGCCGCAGGTAATGAACCTGACTTTCAGGTACCTTGGACCTACAACTGGATCAATAAACCAAACAAAACTTCACAGACGATTTCAAGAATTTTAAATGAACAGTATAATAGTAGTGTTTCTGGCTTGCCAGGAAATGACGACCTTGGGACCATGGGCGCCTGGTATGTCTTTGCTTCAATTGGACTGTATCCTATGATTCCAGGAGTTGGGGGCTTATCGGTAAATATACCAGCATTTGAAAATATTTCTATTAATTTACCTAATAATAAAATCTTAAAAATCAATAAAACAGGACCTGAAAATTTCTTTATTAAATCTTTATCTTTTAATGATGAGCCTCATAACTCAACTTGGATAAACTGGAATAAGATTAGAGATGGAGGGTTTTTGTCATTTGAAATAGCAAATAATAATCAATCAAATTGGGGTGTAAATGAATTACCCCCTAGTTTTAAATAACAATTAAATATGATGTCATTAATAAAAAAAATATCACTACCATCAATACTAGCTCTAGTTATAATTACTGTTTGGTCATTTACAAAACCTTCTAACTCTAATAAAGGTCTTATTGAATATGTTGATCCATTTATTGGTTCTGGAGGTCATGGACATGTTTTTGTTGGAGCAACTGTACCTTTTGGTGGAGTTCAAGTTGGGCCAACAAACTTTAATAAGGGGTGGGATTGGTCCTCTTCTTATCATCATACAGATAGTATTGTAAAAGGTTTCTGTCATTTAAATGTTAGCGGTACGGGCATGTCAGATTTAGGAGAACTTACTATTATGCCTGCAACAGGTGATTTAAAATACAATGCAGGAAATCAAGACAACCATATGTCTGGGTACTCTTCACTTTATAGAAAAAATACTGAGGTTAACTCCGTTGGTTATTATAAAGTAGAACTTGAAAGATATAATATTGATGTCGAATTAACAGCATCGGAAAGAGTAGGGTTTCATAGATATACTTATCCATCTTCAAAAAAGTCCAGAGTAATAATAGATTTAGGGGAAGGAAGCGCTGATAGGCCTACGGAAACTTACTTGAAAAAAGTAAATGATACTACTTTTCAAGGACATAGATTTTCATCTGGGTGGGCATCTGATCAAAGAGAGTATTTCACTCTAATTATCTCTAAACCAGTTAAAGATTTTATTCTTTACGATAGGGATAAAAAGTTTAAAGGAAATGAGTTAAAAGGAACATATGTTAAAGGTTTTTTAGAGTTTGAAACTGATAAAAATGAAGAAGTCTATGTGAAAATGGGAGTTTCAACTGTTAGTTCTGAAAATGCACTTGAAAATATGATAGTTGAAATTCCTCATTGGGATTTTGGCATGGTCAAAAAGTCAGCTGAAAATAAATGGAATCAAGAACTTTCAAAAATTAATATTACAACAGAGGATTTAAAAAGAAAAAGAGTTTTTTATACTGCAATGTATCACACCATGATTGCGCCTAATTTATATCAAGATGTAAATGGTGAATACAGAGGGACAGACAAAGTCGTTTATAAAGATACTACTTTTACTAACTACACTTTATTTTCTCTATGGGATACCTACAGAGCTGCTCATCCATTATATACAATTACTCATCCAGAAAGAGTCAGTGATATGGTAAACTCTATGTTAAAAATATTTGATCATCAAGGAAAATTACCAATATGGCATTTAAGAGGAAATGAAACAAATACTATGCCTGGGTATAGTGGAATCCCAGTTGTTATTGATGCTTCCTTGAAAGGATTTGAAGGCATTGATTTAGAAGAAGTTTTTGAGGCTGTTAAAGCTAGTGCAACAGGAGATTTTGAACCCGGAGTAAAAAAATTAATGGAATTAGGTTATATACCGGGAGATTATATGGTTGAATCTGTAGCAAGTTCTATGGAATATGCAATTGGAGATTGGGCTATTGCTCAATTAGCAAAAAAATTAAATAAAGAGGAAGATTATAATTACTTCTTAAATAGATCTAAGGCTTACAAAGAATATTTTGACAAGGAAACAAGATTTATGAGAGGTAAACTTACAGATGGCAGTTGGAGAACTCCTTTTGACCCTGTTCGTGCTGAACATAGAGTTAATGATTATTGTGAAGGAAATGCATGGCAATATTTATGGCTTGTTCCTCAAGACCCAGAAGGACTTATTGAATTACTTGGAGGAGATGAAAAATACACAGAAAAATTGGATGAGCTTTTTAGCATGTCATCAGAATTAGGAGAAGAAGCATCTATGGATATAACTGGGTTAATTGGACAATATGCTCACGGAAACGAACCTAGTCATCATACAACATATATGTATGCATATTCAGGCCAGCCATACAAGATAGCAGACAAAGTAAGGTATATAAATAACGAATTATACACTGATAAGCCTGACGGTTTATCGGGCAATGAAGATTGTGGTCAAATGTCAGCCTGGCATATTTTTTCTTCTTTAGGCTTTTATCCTGTTAATCCATCAAATGGAGCTTATGTATTTGGATCCCCTTTATTTGATGAGGCATCAATAATTTTACCTGAAAATAAAAAGTTTACTATTATAGCAAAAGAAAATAGCGATCAAAATATTTATATTCAATCTGTAGAACTAAATGGTAAAGATTACAAATATTCTTATATAACGCACAAGGATATTATGCAAGGAGGTGAACTAATATTTAATATGGGCCCTAAACCAAATAAGAACTTTGGTAAAGAGAAAGAGTTTAGACCACAATCAATTGTATACTAAATAATTATGTAATGAAGAGATTTAGCATATTTTTAAACGTAGTATTTTTAATTTATTGTAATTGTATTTTTTCATTTCAGGAAGATTTTACCCAATTCGTTAACCCACTTATTGGCTCAGATTCTTCACATGAATTATCCAATGGAAATACTTACCCAGCGATTGCATTGCCATGGGGAATGAATTTTTGGACGCCTCAAACTGGAAAAATGGGCGACGGATGGATTTATACTGATAAAAATTCTGGTTTAGTAGGAATACGTCAGACCCATCAACCAAGCCCTTGGATAAATGATTATGGAGCTTTTTCAATTATGCCAATTGTTGGAGAATTAAAAGTGTTAGAAAATGATCGAAAATCACAGTTTAAGAATAGTAAAATATTACCTCATTATTATAAAGTTGAATTAACGGATTCTAAAACAAAAGTAGAGTTAGCCCCTACTAAAAGGTCTGCCCATTTTAAAATTGAGTATCCAAAAAACACTAAATCTCATATTATAA
This sequence comes from uncultured Bacteroidota bacterium, assembly GCA_902515565.1. Lineage (GTDB taxonomy): Bacteria > Bacteroidota > Bacteroidia > Flavobacteriales > Flavobacteriaceae > SGZJ01. The sequence continues at coordinate 142,045 of CABXVR010000001.1, forward strand.
TTGATGCATTTTTTAAAAATTCATCAATTAAAGTTTTAAAAAATGAAAACAAGATTATTGGTATAGCAAAAAACAATGCAGGTGGTGTTCCTGAAAACTTTTCAAATTATTTTATTATTGAGTTTAACACTCCTTTTGAGGAATTCGGGACATGGGACGGTGAAGGAAATATATATTCGAAAAATGAATTATCCGGAGACCATGTTGGGAGCTATGTTAGTTTTTTAAACAATAATAGCAATGTAATTGAGGCTAGAATCTCTTCTTCATTTATAAGTCATGATCAAGCCCAAATTAACTTAAACAGAGAAATCCCTGAGTCTCAATCTTTTGAAAAAACTAAAGAGTTGGCTAAAGAATCTTGGAATAATGAGTTATCAAGAATTAAAGTTGAACCAGCTATTAAAGAAAGCTTTGTCAATAAGAATGAATACTTTGCTGCACATGAAACAGCCAAATCAAATGTTATAAAATTTTATTCTAGTTTTTATAGAACACTTTTGTTTCCAAGAGAGTTTCACGAATATAATGCTAATGGAGAGCAGATTCATTACAGCCCTTATAATGGTAAGATTGAGATAGGCCCCTTATACACAGATAATGGTTTTTGGGATACATTTAGGGCAGTATTTCCATTTTACACCTTGATGTATCCAGAAAAATTAGCAGAGATATTACAAGGAATAATGGTTAATCCATACAAAGAAAGCGGATGGCTTCCAGAGTGGTCTAGTCCAGGACACCGAGATTGTATGATTGGATCAAATTCAGCCTCAATCATTGCAGAGGCCTACTTAAAAGGGATAACTAATTTTGATATTGAGACGGCTTACCAAGGGATAATTAATAGTTCTAAAAATGAAGGCCCCGTTAGTTCTGTCGGAAGAAAAGGAGCTAAAGAATACAACTCACTAGGCTTTATTCCTTATGATACCTCAATTAATGAAAGTGTTGCTAGAACTTTAGAATATGCTTATAACGATTATTGTATTTGGAAATTAGCTGAAAAGCTTGGTAAACCTGAAGATGAAATAGAGGTATTTAAAAATAGGTCTCTTAATTATAAAAATGTATTTGATGCTTCGACAAATTTTATGAGAGGGAAATCTTCAAGTGGAGATTTTGAAGATCCATTTAGAGCAGATAAGTGGGGTGGAGTTTTTACAGAGGGAAGTGCATGGCACTATACCTGGTCTGTCTTACATGACCCACAGGGGTTAATTAACTTAATGGGTGGTAAGGATAATTATATAAAAAAAATGGATGAAATATTTACTACTAAACCCAGCTCTGATTATAGTTATTATGGTTTTAAAATCCACGAAATTCTTGAAATGGAATTAGCTGGAATGGGTCAATATGCTCATGGAAATCAGCCTATTCAACATGCTATATACCTTTACAATTATGCTCAACAACCATGGAAAACACAAGAAAAAGTTCGTTATGTGATGGATAATTTATATGGCTCAGGAGCAGATGGGTATTGCGGTGATGAAGATAACGGTCAAACATCAGCATGGTTTGTCTTTTCATCTCTTGGATTTTATCCAGTAGCACCTGTAACTGGTCAGTATGTAATAGGCAGCCCTTTGTTTAAGGAAGTAACAATAAAATTAAGTAATGGTAAAGAGTTGAAAATTAATGCTCATGATAATAGCGATAAAAATATTTTCATAAATAGTTTTAAGTTTAACCAATTAGAATCTAATAATAATTGGATTGATCATAGTAATTTAAAAGAGGGCGGAATTATTGATTTTGAAATGTCGAGAACTCCTAATTTAAATTGGGGTGCAGATAAAAACTCTGTCCCTTACTCCATGTCAAAAAATGAATAATTTTTATTATTTTTATTATTTAATAATAACTTTTAATTATGGATGCACAAAAAAATATTATAAAAGTAAGAGTTCACGATGGAATAGTTGGACTTTTGAATATAAGTTCAATCTTACTTGCTAGTCAATTTGGTCTTAATTGGATATATGTTGCTGTTGCAGTCGCAGTTTTGCAAATAATAAGTCCAATCACAAAATTCTGTCCTGTATACACAATATTAAATAAACTAATGCCCGACACTGACCCTATCCAAAATGGAAAGTAAAGATGTTAACGGTAACTCTTTAAATGATGGCGATACTGTTGTTTTAATTAAAGATTTAAAAGTTAAAGGAACATCTGTTACCATAAAAAGAGGTACTTCTATTAAAAATATTCGATTAACTAATAATCCAACAGAAATTGATTGTAAGTTTAAAAAAGTAAAAGGTCTAGTGCTCAAAACAGAATTCGTTAAAAAAAATTAATATTATGAAACACCTTAGTTATAGAACCGGAAACCCTGCATTAAACTCAAAAGCTTTTGCATCTCAACCCAATAATAGAAGAGGGGCAGCAATGCTTGAGGTTATGACAATTAAAGGGACGGTAGACAAAACAGCAATGGGTTTATTTCTATTAGTTTTTTCTGCTTACTACACATTTGGCCCCGGCATGACTCATTTTATACCAGTTGGAATATTTGGAGGTTTAATTGTTGCAATCATTACAATTTTTAAAAAAGAATGGTCTCCTATTACAGTACCTATATATGCTATTTTAGAAGGCTTGGCTCTTGGCTCTATTTCTTACATATTTAATGCAAGTTATGACGGAATAGTTGTTCAAGCAATTGGTTTAACCGTTGCAATATTAGCTTCTTTGCTACTTGCCTACAGGTCAGGGATTATAAAGGCAACTGAAAACTTTAAATTAGGTGTGTTTGCTGCTACAGGAGGAGTATTTTTACTTTATTTGGCAAGCTTTATAATGAGTTTTTTTGGAGCTTCAATTTCGGTGCTTGATCCGACAAACAGCTCACTAATGAGTATTGGAATTAGCCTTTTAATAGTAGTTATTGCTTCCGCGAACTTAGTGATTGATTTTGACTTTATTGAAGAGGGAGCAGAAAAAGGAGCCCCTAAATACATGGAGTGGTATAGTGCATTTGGGCTTTTAGTCACATTAATCTGGTTGTATTTAGAGATACTCAAGTTTTTGGCTAAAACAAGAAATAGATAATTTTAAATTTTGGAAATCAGACTAGGGATTTCAAGTAAATCCAACGTGACTGCTAACCCAAAGACTTCTCTCAACTGTACTTTTTTTACTGCATTGTCATCATACCTGCACTGGATTATCAAACTTGTAGACAGATAATCATTAATTTTCATAAAAGCAGAGATTGTATAATCTATATCTATATTTTCAGCATTTTGAAGATAATCAGAGTACAAGCTTAAACTTTGTTCAAGAATTACATTTTCAATTAATTCAAATTTATAGAACCCAGTTAATGATGCTCCTAGTTCAAACCTAGAAGTATTCCCCTTAGAAATACCAAAATATTCTTCACCATCACTTAAGTTTGATGTGAATTTTTTATTTGCTATAATTAGTCTTCCGGTTACAGGAGCCATATTAATCCAGAAATCTTTTGACTTTTTCCAATAGACACCTACACCTAATTGAATGTAAGCAGGTGAAAAGAACCTAGTTGTTTCATTTCTTTGCTCGACACCAATAGAACTATTTGAATACTTATAACCTCTTGCAAACTGGGTTTTAAAATTCACAAAACTAGAATAACTTAATTCTTTAGTAAAGTTTTTTCCAACTAATGAATTAATTTCAATTCGATCATCTGTTTTTTTTGCAAAATCACTATCACTGTTTTTATTTATTCCAAAAGCACCAATCATTTTTGTGTCCCATGCCCAGCCATTTTTGTAATAATTTAGATTATAATCTACTGCTAAAGCACCAGCTATACTATTTTCTCCACCTGACGTCCAATTACTAAATGCAGATTGATTTACAAGAAAAGTTAGTTTGCCAGACTTATCCCAGCCTTCTTGTTTAAGAGAATCTACAACTACAGCTTGTGAAAACACGTTAAATGTAACTAGAACATTTAATAGGAGAAATAATATTTTATTCACTTCTTTTTTTTAATATTACAGATATAATAATTTTTGTAAATTTAATAATATAATAATTTTATAATGATGAATAGACTAATATTTTTTTTCTTAACAGCTTGTTTGCTTAGCTGTAGTGATAATACCAAAAATACTATCACAGAGGATCAGGCAATTTCAGTTTTAAAAGGTTTTTTCAAAGCCATGGATATTGATAAGCTTGGGAGTGATTTAGTTTATGATTACACTACTAGAGATTTTGTTATATATGAGATGGGAGACAAGTATGATTTGGAGTCTTTTTTAGAAATTATCAAATCACATTTTAAAAAGGGCTACACATCTACAGAATGGAGCCTTTATGATTTTAAAGTAAGTATAGACAGCAATACAGCACATATTAGTTATTCCAACAAAGGCAAATTTACTTTTATCGAGGACGGGATTACAAAAGAAGAAAATATACAATGGTTAGAAAGTGTCTATTTAAAATATGAAGAGGATGTTTTAAAATTAAGCTTTCTTCAATCCGATGATATCTCAAGAGAGGTTATTGAATTAAATAGTAAGTAATTTCATTTCTATGAACCATTTGTTTAAGTTTTCTTTATTGTTCGTGTTTCTACTATATAATTGTAGTAATCAAAACAATGAGATTGTAGAAATATCTGAAAACTGGAAATTTAAAAATAATGTTGATTCACTTTGGTTAGAAGCCTCTGTCCCAGGCGATGTTCATACGGATTTACTAAGGAATGAACTAATTGAAGATCCCTTTTATAGACTTAACGAGCATGACCTTCAATGGATAGACAAGACCGATTGGGAGTACAAGACCGAATTTGAACTTTCAAAAAGCGATATTAATAGCGATTTTATCGGATTAGAATTACAAGGTATTGATACCTACTCTTCTATTTATTTAAATGATTCCTTAATTGCTACTACAGATAATATGTTTGTTGCAAAAACTGTAGATATTAAAAAACACTCTAAAGTTGGCAAGAATAATCTTTATGTGAAACTGTTTTCTCCTATTAATAAAGGAGTTATACTTCATGATAGCCTAGGTTATGATATCTCTTCTTTTAACGCGAACGATTTAGCAGAAATAGGAAAGGTTGAAGGGAATAAGAGAGTAAGTGTTTTCACAAGGAAAGCTCCCTATCATTATGGTTGGGATTGGGGGCCTAGATTAGTAACTAGCGGTATTTGGCAGCCCATTAATTTAAAAACATGGAATCACTATAATATTGAAGACTTATATATAAGACAAAAGACTTTAAATGAAAGCGCAAGCTTAGTTGCTGAAATTGAGTTGGAATCTTATTTAGAAATTGATGAAATGATCTCTGAAATCTATGTAGATAATAAAAAAGTTTCGACAGATCTTATTTACATAAATAAGGGGGCTAATAAGATTGAAATACCATTTACAATAAAGGATTATGAATTATGGTGGCCTAATGGCATGGGCAATCAAAATATGTACGAGATTAAAGTAAAACTTAAATCAAAGAATAACTATACTACAAGCTCAAAGAAAATTGGGCTTAGAGAGATAAATTTAGTGACTTCAGCAGATAGTATTGGTAATAACTTTTATTTTGAAGTAAATAAAAAACCTGTTTTTATGAAAGGGGTAAATTATATCCCACAAGATGTTTTTTTAAACAGAGTTTCTGATGATAAATACGAAGAATTATTACAGGCTGCTGTTGATGCTAATATGAACATGATAAGAGTTTGGGGCGGTGGTATTTATGAAAAAGAAATATTTTATAATCTGTGTGATGAAAAAGGATTGTTAGTATGGCAAGATTTTATGTTTGCTTGTGCTATGTACCCTGGAGATGAAGAATTTTTGAAGTCTGTTGAACAAGAAGCAGAATATAATATTAAAAGATTGCGTTCACATCCATCAATCGCTTTATGGTGTGGTAATAACGAAGTGTTATCTGCATGGAAAAGATGGGGCTGGGAAAAAGATGTAATTAAAAATCAATCTTTAGAGGTCGCAAATAAGATTAGCAAAGCATACGATGATGTTTTTCATAAATTACTGCCTGATGCTGTAAAAAAATTAGATAGTAGCACTGATTATTGGCCATCATCACCTGGAAGTTCTTTTGGGCAGCCAGAAAATTACACAAGTGGAGATGTGCATTATTGGGGTGTTTGGTGGGGTCAAGAAGATTTTGAGTCCTATAATCAAAAAGTTCCTAGATTCATGTCTGAGTATGGCTTTCAGTCTTTTCCAGAGTTTTCAAGCATTGACAAGTATACTAATGAATCTGATTACAGTATATATTCTGATGTCATGAAATCTCACCAAAGATCTAGTATTGGAAACAGCACAATTGAAGACTATATGCTTAGGTATTATAATAAGCCAAAAAGTTTTAAAGGATATCTATATGTGAGTCAAATTTTACAAGCTTATGGTGTGTCAATGGGAATGGAAGCTCATAGAAGAAATAAAGGGTACTCTATGGGCAGTTTGTATTGGCAATTAAATGACTGTTGGCCAGTTGCATCCTGGTCTAGTATTGATTATTTCGGAAAATGGAAAGCTCTTCATTATTCTACAAAAAAAGCCTTTCAACCTGTACTTATTAGTTTTTTTAAGTCTGATTGCGAAATAGAATTACATATAATTTCAGATTTATTAGAGTCAAAAGATGTTGATTTAAACCTTAAAGTTTTAAGTTTTTCTGGTGAGGTTTTATATGAAATAAATAAAAGTTATTTATTGCAACAAAACTCAACCACGAAAGTTGAAAGCTTGTCAATTGATTGGCTAAATAATAACTTTGACCCTAACTCTAGTTTGTTGGTAGCTTCATTATCTTCTCAGGAAACAGAAATTTCTAACAATAACTATTATCTATCAGAATTTAAAGATATTAAATTAACAAAGCCATTAATAGAATATGAGATAAATGAGCTAATCAATACGTTTGAAGTTAGTTTAACATCAAAAAATTTAGTTAAAAATGTTTTTGTTGATATAGCTTCTACTCAAAATTTCTCAGATAATTATTTTGATATGATTCCTAACAAAGAATATAAAATATCTATCAAAAAAGCGGAACCCTTAACACTAGATGATATTAAAAGTAAAATTAATTTCTTGAGTTTATTTGATACTTACTAAGCATTCGAGATGTTTTTAATAAAATCTAAAGGAGTTTGAAATCTTACATCTTTGTCGTCTAAATTTTTTACACCTAATAAAGCCATTTTGTTTTCTATTAATGCAATTAATTTGCCTAACTGAAACTCTACCTCCATTTTGTTTTGCACACCATTTAGTTGATTATTTATCAAGCTTTCCTCATCAAATATTATCTCATATCCATCAATTTTTCCAATAAGTATTTCTCTTGCTTGATGAGAAATCTCGATAGTATTTATAAAATCTATGTAGATTGTATTTGCCATTCTGAAACTAACCCCAATTAGTTGTTTAATTTTTTTTTGATATATATTCCACAGATTTTTATGTTTTTTTATTTGCTTAGAAATGTTAAAATCAAAAATTTCATATTCGTTATTGTATGCTGCTAATAGTTCAGGGTTTTTGTTAAAATGTGTAAAGTATAGTGAGATTTTTATTGTTTGAATTAGTTTAAATATATTTTCATTAAACTTAACAAACCTATTAACCCCTTTAGATTTATAAACAATATAATTTTCCTTAGAGTTTAAAACACTGGAAGTCTTTAGATGTTTATATTTCACCATTTCTATTGGACTCATTCCTTTAAATATTATCATTGTTATAAAAAATGAGATTGCTTGAAGATCATATATGTCTTTTGAACTAAAGATGGCTTTTTCTATATCATTGATATTTATTTTTCTTTTCTCCGGTTCCTTTTTATTTGCTTTTTCAATTAAGTTATTATCAAATATTTTTTTATTTACAATTAGATCTTGCTTGCTTGCTTTATTTACAATTACCTTTAGTTTTTTTAAGTATGCATTAACTGAAGAAATCTTAATGCCGTTAAATAGAGTATTTGCTTTAAATTTTACTAAATTCTCTCTATTAAGATCTTTTAAGTATACCTCTTTATTTAACACAAGATGTTTTCTAAATACACCTATCGTATTTAAATAGTCTTTTTTAGTGAATATAGATACATCGTTAAAATTTTTATTTATGAAACTTTCAATTGAATGTACTTCAACACCATTTTTTAAATATTTTTCGCACTGAGATAATTTCCATTTTCCAGACTTTAAATTATCAAGGGCTTTGTCTTTATGCAATTTAAGTTTTTCTAATAAAATATTTTTAGAGATGTGATTTGTCTCAGCATTACTAATTTCATCTTTAGTATAGTTGTTCTTATTCACATATAGTTCAGATTTAATCTTTTTCCTGTAATTCGTGCTTTTAATATCAAAATATATATTTGATAAATTATTTTTATTTTTATATGGTGATATTTTAATTAATATTCTCAATTAGTTATACTTATTAATTCTATATTAATATAATTTATAATATTTTATATTCTTAAATATACAAATAAATAAACAAACAAACTTTAACAAAAGTAAAGTGGTTTAATATTATATTTAATATAATAATGATATCTTATTTAATTAATATTTTTGAGAGAATTATCGTGAAGGAAAATAATTGTTATTTATTTTTACCTATTATATAGAAATGCTTATAGATCTTTATATGTTATTGAACCTTGAGAAGTAATATATTTAGATTCTTTTCTTTTTAAATCTATTATAATCTAAGAAATAGTTTATTCTTATTGAAAATTGGTGACCTATGTCTTTACCAAATAAGTTATCTAAACTTTCGGTGTATGAAATTAATGATTGATCATCATTACTATAAATCTGATTTCTATACAAAATTGTTGCTGAGCTTCCTGGTGCAAACCTCCAATTATATGATAAATCTAAATTCCAAATATTAAAGTTTGCATTAGGGTTTTCATTAAATGGATAATTTACTATCGGATTCCCTATTCCATTATCTTGTAGATTATAGTATCTCTTGTAATTAACACTACTCCAGTAATTTCTGAACTCAAGAGCAATCTCTTTATATGAGTCAATATTGTAAACCATATCAAATACTGCCTGGTTTATTTTTACATCCCTAATTCCAATAATTACTTCTGAGCTCTCATTTCCTGCGTAACCTAAATCATCATCTTCTTTAGATATTCCTACTCCTATACTAGTATTTAGCCTTTCTGATATTTTGTAATTCAAACCTGCAGCAAATCCGATTTTTTTATTTTCTTCTCCATAAAATTCATCTATACTTTTAGTAGTGTTTAATTCAACGGCGTAAACAAAATCTTTTGTATTATCTGAATCTAGATCGTAACGCAGACTAAATTCTTTTGGTTTTAATACAAATAACCCATCAACTCTTGGCTCAAAAAAATCTTTATTTAATGTTCTCAGTTCTAATTCTAATCTGTTTTTAAACAGTTTATTTGTTTCAAAAAACAACTCTGCCTCATAATTGTTGTTTCTTTTAATTGACGGGGTATATCTCCTACCGTGTCTTACAGATAATTTAAACTCAAATTGATTAAAATACTTTGTTGGATTAAAAATTTCATATGAAATGTTGGCAAAAATATTTTGATTATTGTACCATCTTGAAATACCCATATCGTCCTGATTATAGTTCTCGTCTGTAGTCCAAACCCCAGTCATCCATCTGAAATTACCCTTAGTTTTGTTAATTTTAAAAGTTGATTTGTAACCATCAATTGAATTTCCATTTTCTTTAATGTCACTTCTCAGTATAGACCCTTCGATTCTATAATTATTCTTTTTTGTTCTATAGTCTAAATTTAAGGTAGAAACTATAGCATTTCTAAAATTTGAATTACGTTTTACACTTGTATTTAAAAATGTAATTGAAGAATTATTTTTAAGTTGCTGATCTAAAACAACTATATTATAGTTTGTTAAGGGCTCAAGGGTAACTTCTCTTTGATTTTGTGTTATTGAATCTTGAAGTATAGCTGTTGTTTTTTTTGTTATTGCATTAAAGAAACCAATACCTAATTTATTATCAGTTCTTCCAGACACCTTGATTGCGTTGATAAGGTCTATAGAGTTATCCGAACTTAATACAGATTCATTTTCTTGTAAATAATCTTCTGGATCGACATCTAAATCTCCTCCAATTCTTCTGCTATAAAATACACCTCCTCGGTCAAAAAGTTCAGTTCCCTCTGTAAAAAAAGCTCTTTTCTCATCAAATTGTTGCTCAAACGGACTCAAGTTCAATTCTACATCATCAAATTTAACTTGTCCAAAGTCTGGAATTAATGTTGCATCTAGAGTAAAGGCCTCATTAATTCCATATTTTATGTCCATACCAGCTGAAAATCCAGTCCCTGTATTGCCTTTGTATAATTCTGAGTTAACTTGACTGTAGGGGTAAAAGAATAATCTTGTTGGAGGATCTATTTTTTTTATGCCACTGAGAGTACCTAAATATTCACCGTATGATCCAACCGATCTATCTACATAATTCCATGTATATATTTCATTAAGGTTAAAAATTCGTCTGTAAAAATTTAATCCCCAAGTTTGAATTTCTTTTTTGGGGAATCTTAGTGCACTGTATGGAATTTTAAATTCCGCATACCATCCATTATCATCTTTAGAAACCTTCGCATCAAAAACTGCATCAAAATTTGAATCCCCTTCATCATACTCTCTAACAGATTTCATATCTGCTATAGTCCCTGCACTTGTAACAATAAAGCTTAAAAAATTAATATCATCGTTGTAAGGATTTAAGCTTATTCCAATAAAATCAGTCTTTTTTTCATAAAATTCATCTCTTTGACTGATCTCACTGGCTATATTTTTACCATCAGGGTCCAGCATTGAAGCTGCGAAATATACGGCTTCGTCATCATAAATAATCTTTACTGTAGTTGGATGAGAACTTCTTGCTGGACCAATATTTGAAGGTCTTAACATATAAAAGTCAGTATTAGTTTCGGCTGCAACCCAAGCATTATCGTTTAGAATTCCATCTATTACTGGCGCTTCAGTAACTCGATTTGCAATTGCATTTTTTCTTTCTTGTGAAAAAGCATTAAAATTTGCACATATAAATAGTGCTATTATTATAAAAAATCTAATATTCATTATCCTAAATTCCATACAAATATCTCTAAATAAAACTTTTGTATATCTAATTTTATGTTAAAAATTAACTAAATTTATAATTAATCAAAACAAAATATAATTATGAAAAATTTCATTTATGTTACATTTTTATCGATTGTAGCATTTTCTTGTAACCCAAATCAAGATGCAATGAAGACTTTTGAAGAAAACACAAAAACAATGGACATTCTTTTTGAAAGTTTTGCTAATGAATCTGTAGACTATTCTAAGTTTGCTGATGATGTGGTTTTTAAAGGTACTTTAGTTGGTGCTAAAGACTCATTATCGTTAGATGAAATAAAAGCAATACATAAAGAGCTTTTTGCTAAATACGATTTTAAGTATATGGCACCTATGAAATATTTAACAGGGGTTAATGCTGAGACTGGTGTAACAGATGGTTCTGTAAGAATGTATTATGACCAGGAAGTAACTCTTACTGCTACTGATTCAAATGAAGCAAAATCTGTTATTGTTTCTATTTATGAATCATTTGACTTTAACGAAGAAGGAAAAGTTACTTATGTCCAATGGTATTGTGACTGGACAGGCTCTTTAGCTTATTTGGAAGAGTAATTTCATTATTTTATTATAAAAAAAGTCCAAACAATTTGTTTGGACTTTTTTGTTTATGACAATACAACAATGCTATTTAGGATTATAGACTCTAACTCCTCTATTATAAACTTCTTTTTTATTTAAACTCATTTTTTTAGTTTTAAACTTTGAGTAAAGATCCATTTGATCGTTATAGTGCTTTGAATTTGGATTATCACTAGCTCCATAAGAAATAATAGTTTCTATTTCTACTTTATCATCTTTAAATTTAACTAGTGAGATATAGGATTCTCCATGTGTAATTTTAATTTTTCCATCTTTGTATTTAGTACCTTTCATTGCTGTTATTACATCAGGCAATCCAAAAATTCCAATTTCTTTATTGCCTCTGACAAGTTTTTGAAAATCACCTAATTTTATATTAACAGAACCAAAATGTTCAAGCAAATGGTTTTTAGTTTGTGTAATTAGATCTATTATTTCAATTTTGTCAAATATTTTTTTATGTTTTATGCCTTTGAAATTATTTATTAGTGTGTAGTATAAAACTGCATAATTAGCTGCTCCTACAGAGTTGGAGTCTGTTGCCATATCCCAGTTTTGTATATTCAGTATTACGTCGGATAATTTTGGGTAGTTTAATGGGTTTATTTCCCAAAGAACATTAATATCAAGAAAATTATAATTTAAAGGCTTAGGAAGTTTATTGTCATATTTAATTTGCTTAAATGTGTTATAGTCTATAGTGTCAAATGAATTTATTAAATTTCTAATTCTAGTGCTTCTGTTATTATCATACGTCTCATAATTCATTGTCTTTGAATAATTTTTTTCTTTTGGATTTTCAGAACTTCCGGTAGATTTAAAAGGGGAATGATTTGCATTATATATAAATCCAGATTTCGGGTTAATAACTTGAGGAAGGTCTTTTATGTCGTAGTATTCATCCCATAAGTTTTCTCCTTTACTCCCGTCTACTATTTTAGTCCAATCGTTTTGTTCATTTCTAATTGGAATTATTCCATTTGATATATAAAAAATAGTATCATTTTTATCTGCATAACCAATATTATAACCAGGGATAGATTTCATGTTTAATATATCGTAAAACTCGTTAAATGATGTTGCTTTATTCATTCTCCACCATTGCTCTAGTGCTTTAATGTTATATAGACTTGGCGTTCTAACAGAATAGTATCCGGATTTATTTTTTAAGGTTGGACCGAAAATACTTTTGTAATAAGTTTTTTTGATACCTATATTTATTCCGAGTATTCTATATTTTAATTTTGCTTTGTATTTTTTTAGTTTATGCTCCTTATTATCAACTAAATATATATTCTTTTTAGAGTTATGCATTTTTAACTTAAACAAATCTGCTTTATCTGGATAATTAACTGTATGTGTCCATGCTAAATGTTCGTTAACACCTGTTAAAATACAAGGCGCTCCAGCAAATGTAGCTCCAAGAATATTTGTGCCTTCTTCACTATTTAAATGAACCTCATACCATGAGTTTGGCCCGTCTAATGGTTGATGAGTATTTATTGCAAGGTATGTTTCTCCATTTTTTGTCTTATTGTTATTAAAGGCAAAAGTGTTAGAACCTTGAATTTCATCGTTTATTCCCAGGTTAGATAAATCAACAGTATTATTAGAAATTATTTTACTTACCAATTGATCAGCACCATTAGAAATGAATAGTTGTAAAAAGGAGTAATTCAACATCTTTTTTGGTGTAATTGGGAATAAATCTTTAACTAGGACCTCTTCTGGGTGTAGTTCGGCATATCTGTTAATTCCCTGGCTATATCCTTCTAGAATTTTTATAAAATCATCCGACAAAGTATGGAATAGCTCATCTACTGTTTTTTTAGACTCTATAAACTGAGTTAAAAAATCTACAATTATTCCGCCATTAGCTAAATAGCTACTTAGTAATTGATTCCCGGCTAAATAGGCTTTTTGAATCGTCATAAAATCATCTTCACTATGAACCCACGCTAGTCCATAAGCCGTATCAGCATCAGTCCTACCATAAATGTGTGGAACCCCAAAGGCATCTCTTACTATTTCGATATTAGTAGGCTTTATTTGACCATAAGACAAAGCCATGGTAAAAAACAATAATATAATCTTATACATAATTTTTTTTTGGTAATTTTTTTTCTACAAAACTTATATTTGAATCCATGATTTCTGCTAAAATATTCTCTAATAATATTTTGTAGTTTTTTAGAATATCATCACTTATTATTGATGTATTATCAAACCTTGTACCAAAGTTGAACTTTAGTAAACCAGATTTTAAATTTTTAAAAGATATTATACCAACTTCTATTGGTAAATTTTGATTACTGACCATATTGTAAGCATATGCATAAAATAGTAATTGAAACCAATTTTTAATCTTATCGTGATCCATTTCTAGATCTCCCCAATTTGAAAGATTTAATTCTCTTTTCTCTATTTTTTTTCCGGTCTTATAATCTATGATTCTTAGCTTGCCATTTAAATTATCAATTCTATCAATTTGCCCCTTTAGATTAATTTCTCCTTTAAACTTTTCACTTTGAAATTTTACCTTAAAATCTTCCTCTATTGCAATAATTTGAATGCTATCTCCTTTATTTATAGATTCAATTTCAATTTTAATAAAATCAGAAATATATTTTTTAGCAACTTCTAATACAATTAAGTTTTTTCCACTTTTGAATTGACCGTTATTATAGATTATTTTAAATTGTTTCTTTACTATTTTATCCAATTCCTTTAATTGAGCCTTTAAATACTCAACTGAAATAAATTTATTTACCAAAGGGCTATATATCTCTTTTAATGATTCATGTATTACAGTTCCCAGTGTGTTGGATTCAACAGTTTCTTCAACTTTTATTTCATCAGGTATTTTTAATATTTTTTTGTAGTAAAAAGTTAATGGCTCTCTAATATATGATAGAATAGATGAAGCAGAGAATCCCTTTTTTGCTAAGTTTTTTAAATCAATTATTATTTCGTTTGTTTTAGCTATTTCAATTAAATTTTCTTCATTTTTAGGCGTGTATGAATTGATAATTATTTCATTAATTTTATGTATTCCTTCAAACTTAATTTGCCTTATAAATCTGCTTTTCTCACCACCTTTTAGCGCATCTACTTCAGTATTATAAATTAAATGTACGTTCTTAGCTCTTTGAATAAGTCTATAAAAGTGATAAGAGTAGATAGCGTCTTGTTCTTTGTATGTTGGGATATTATTATCAATTTTTACATCAAATGGAATAAATGAATTTTCAGTATTCCCAGAGGGAAGAACCCCTTCATTTACAGAACTTATTATAACAGTTTCAAAATCTAAAACTCTAGATTCTAAAAGCCCCATTATTTGAATCTTTGAAAAAGACTCACTATTAAACTTTAATCTCTCATTTTTTACTATGTCTTGGAATAAATCAAATAAAATAGTAATGGAATTTATAAACTTAAATTTTTTCTTAAGAACAAATAATTCATTGAAAATCTCATTAAACCTGTAAAGGTGTTCTACTGTCAAGATTCCATCGTCTTTAATTAACAGACTATTTCTAATTTGTGTTATTAATTCTTTGGAATTTGATATTGCTATATCAACATTGTTAGACCAACTTTTAAATAATAGTTTTATTAAATCTTTATTCACTTTTGTCTTGCTGATCAAAAATTCTAAATTAATATTTACAATATTTCCATTATTTATTTCTTCAATAATTAGATCTGAATAATTTACTTCCTCTAAATTAAACAGTGGTTTTATTAATTCGTGGGATAATATCGATATTACATCTTTGTAATAATAAGTAGTTTTTGCTTTTGTATGTAACCTAAATAGTTTATAAAATAGAGAGCTAACTGAACTAGAAAAAAGTGGAAATCCCATTGTTATGTTAACCCCTTCTATTCCTTTAGGTAATGAACTTAACATTGGAATTAATAAGGACTCATCACCAAGAACTATAGCTGTTTTTCCTTGTTTTCCAATATTTTTTTTTATGATTTCGCCAATATATTTTACCTGTCCAATATTTTTTGATATACCAATTGCATTAATATTTTTTTTGCAAGAATAGTTATCATTAATCCAATTTATTTCCTTGTTTTTGTAGTAAGTCCAATTGCTTCTATATTGATTTATGAAAAATGCTGAATTATTAAAAGTTGAATTTATGGAGATCTTATCTATATCCCAATAAATTTTAGCTAATCCTGTTTTTAAGAACTCCTGAATAACTAAAGATTCAATTTTGTTTAACGCATTGAACCCGACAAACACATATTTTAGATCTGCTTTTTTTTTAATATAATTTTTGACATTACTCAGGGCTTTTTTTTCTAAAATACCCTGGTACCCAGAGTTAATATTCAAAAGATGATTTGAAAATTCTGTATGGTAACTTTTAATATTACTCCAAAAGTACAAATGTCTTTTTACCAGCTCTGTTGGATTAGAATCTAAAGACCAATGATCCATTTCTTTAACCGCCTTCAAATAGTCAAATACTCGATTTGGATCCTCTATTTCTTTATCAATTATATTAAAGTCCTGAATTAATATTCTACTCCATTTGATAAAGTCTTCAAATTTTTCTTGTTTATCCTTAGGTGTAATATTTAAATAGATTGAATAGAATTCAAATATTAATTCTGTATTTGAGAGTAGTTTTAGTTCTGAGAGTTCTTCGATAAAATTTTCAATACTTACAATTTCAGGTGAAAAAATTGTCTTAGAAATTACTTCTGAAAGTGTTTTTTTGAGATGGAACCCAGATCTTTTATTTGGGAGAATAAAAATGGATTGAGAAAAATCAAAATTTTGATTTTTCAGATCTAAAAGAACTTTCTTTATAAAACTATCCATTTTATAAAAATAAAAAACGCTTCTTAATTAAGAAGCGTTTTTTAAATATATAATTTAAAAGAATTTTTTCAAGTAATCTTGTAAATTACTTAACAAGAATAATCTCAACTCTTCTGTTATTAGCTCTTCCAGCTCTTGTGTCATTTGTATCAATTGGAGCTGATTCACCAAATCCTTTAGCAGTTAATCTTGATGCAGCTACACCACTGTTAGTTAAATAATTTACAACAGCATTTGCTCTTTTATCAGATATCTTTTGATTAACTTTTTTAGATCCTTTACTATCACAATGCCCTTCAACTGAAAAGTTAGCTTTAGGGTATGCCATTAAAATTTCAACAATCGCATCCAATACTGGAGGAGTTCCATCAGTAAATTCTGCAGAGTCAAATGCGAAATTTATTGTTCTTGAGTAATCAACTAATTGAGCTAAAGCTTCGTCACTTGGATATATTTCAGGACAGCCATTGTTAGCTACTGAACCTGCTTCAGAAGGGCAGTCATCGTCTTTGTCTAAAACACTATCGCCGTCACTATCAGGCCATGGACATCCTCTATTGGCTCTAGGTCCTGCTACATTTGGACAAGTATCTCTTGAGTCAGCAATTCCATCTCCGTCAGAATCTGGGCAGCCATCTAAAGAAGCTAGTCCTGCTTTATTTGGACATGCATCTTTGTTGTCTGAAACACCATCTCCATCAGAATCTGGGCAACCATCGTACTCTAGACTTCCAGCTAATAGTGGGCATGTGTCCTCACTATCTTGAATCCCGTCTCCATCAGAATCTGGACAACCATTAAATTCTTTTAATCCTGGAACCTCTGGACATGTATCATGTTTGTCATAAACACCATCTCCATCTGTATCAGTTCCACCAAATTTTACAGAAAGTCCAACTGAGTATCTCATACTGCCACCCTCGTCAATTATTGGGTAGGTACCACCTGCATTTACTAATTCATTCATTGCTACCGGATCATTTCCTCTACCATTATCAGAAAGATTTAGCTTATAATCCACTTGAGCAGTTAAGCCCCATACATCAGAAAACCAGTAATTCATCCCTAAACTTGCATTTGAAGTCATCCAGAATTGTGTATCCATCCATGTTTTACCTAAACCAATTCCAAGAAATGGCTCCATTTTTTGCATGTTAAGATCTTCACCTAAACTATACTTAAGCATCAAATCACTTGCAAAATATTTTACGTCATTTATAAATTCGGCACCATCTGCAAAGTTTGAGATTGAGTTTACCGATCCGCTAAGCCCAAATGAGAAATTATCTCCTAGATATTTAGACAAAGTGAACATAGATAATCCACTAGAAACGTTCCAGTTTTCATCTACTGCAAAAAATTCATCGAACTTAGTATTTTCATCTGCATCTAAATCAACAGCATTTATACCAAATGTGAACTGCCAAGGATTATTGTTGTCCTGAGCATGCATGTTTGTGTAACCAATAGTTACTAAAAGTATTAACAATAGTTTGCTAAAATTTTTCATAATTTTTTTATTAAGTTTTTCTTTTATTCTGCAAAAATATGGTTTTTCCCATAATTATTATCATATAGAACTAAAAAAAAAACACATTTTTTTAAATTTAAAAATAATTTTACACAATAAAATCATTAATAACAGATAGTAAAATCAATTTAATGTATAAATTTAAAATAATGTAATATGCAGTAAATCAGTATATTATAATTTTAATTTATCAATTTACAAATAGACCTGCTACTTATCTTCCCCGCCAAATCTTACAGAGAAACCGAGAGAATATCTCATCGATTCTCCTTTGTCTGGCATTAGTGTATTTCCTCTTCCATTTTCAGACATGTTAAGTTTGTAATCTACCTGAGCAGTTAATCCCCAAACATCAGAAAACCAGTAATTCATACCAAGACTTGCATTTGAAGTCATCCATGATGAAGAATCCATCCATGTTTTACCTATGCCAATTCCAACAAATGGGTCCAATTTTTCTAAACTTAGCACTTCACTTAAACTATATTTAAGCATCAAATCACCTGCAAAGTTAGTAGCATCGTTTATAAACTCATCCCCATCAGCAAATTTTGAGATTGAGTTAACAGATCCACTAAGACCAAGTGACATATTATCCCCTAAATATTTAGATAAAGTAAACATAGATAACCCACTAGAAACATTCCAGTTTTCATCTACTGCAAAAAATTCATCTGCATTCAAATCAACTGCATTTACTCCAAATGAAAACTGCCAAGGGTTGTTCTCATCTTGAGAGTACGTGTTTGTGTAACTAAAAGTTATTAATATAGCTATTAGTAGTTTGCTTAAATTTTTCATAATAATTTTTTTTATAGTTTATACTTATAAATATATTAAATAATAATGACTTGATTTTTAGCTAGTTACTAAAATCATAATCTATAGTATTATTAAATATAGTTTTTTGAATTTACAATGGTAATTAAAAGTTAATTACCTCTAATTTGTTTGCTGTATTTATGATAATTTTTTCTTTAACTGTATAGCCCATATTACTCAAAACTAATTCGTAATTATTAAGTTGATCATAATCTTCTTTTTTTAATTTTCCAGTTTTGTAATCAATTACACATATTTTTTTGTCGGTATTAAAAACAATCCTATCAGCTCTAATAGGGTCACAATTTTTTAAGATTATATCTTTTTCGTTATATGATTTTAAATCAGGGTTGTAATATTGGCTCAACTTTTTGTGATTTAAGATTTCAAGTATTATTTGTCTGTATTTTACTTTTAGTGTTTTATTAATTGTGCCATTTTCATAGAAATCTTTTAAAACTCTATCTAAGTCCTGCTTAGATTTTATTTTAGACATAATTTCATGTAATAAATTTCCATTATTTGTAGCTTCTTCCAAAGATGTTCCCCATATTTTTGCAGACTTAGCATCAATATTTATATCGTGAACTTCCTTTGGATTAATTATAAATTCATCAATTGTTGATGTATTGAGTTTTTTTGTTGATATATCTTTTTTTATTTTTTGACCAAACTCAAAAGTCTCTATGTTGGCATCCCATAAATCATTTTTCTTTAAGTAATTAATAAACATCCCTGAATATTTTTTTAAGTTTTCTTCTCCCTTTTTATTGCACGAATTTGAGCAAATTATATGAAGTTCATTTTGAGCTCTTGTTAATGCTACATAAAGTAAATTGATATTATCTAACTCTAAATTCATTTGATGAGTCTTATATATTGAATTACCAATATCTCCAAAAAACTCAAAATCCTTATTAAAGTTTAAGAGAAGATTATTAAAACCATTAAATTCATCTGTACTTACTGGGTACCATTCTTTAGGATCCTTTTCTTTATAAATATCTATATCTGCATATGCATAGATTACAATTGGAAATTCAAGCCCTTTTGATTTGTGAATGGTCATTATCTTAACAGCATCACTTTCCTCAGGGGCTACGATACTTAATGTATCCTTTTTTGACTCATAATGGTTTATAAAATCCAGAGTATTAGCGTAATTTTTATTTGAATAATCAAAAGTAAAATCTAGAAAAAATTGTATATAATTATTTGACTTTTTAGATAATTTGAATGCATAAATAATATATTCAATTGCTTCATAAAGAGAAGATTTAGTTAAAATATTATAATCAAAATATAAATTAAGTTTTTGCAGTTCTTTGAAAAAATCTTTTTTGTTTTTTTTAATTAATCCCTTGATAAAGAAGTGCTTAGATTTTTTTAAATTATTAGTTCTGTGTAAATAATTTATAATGTCTAATTTTGAGCTTACTAGTTTAGGCTCAGAGCAAAATTTTAAAATTGCAATAATAAATTCTACTTCTTCTGATTTGCAAATTAATAATGTTTCAGACGATATAATGTCTATATCTTTTTTGTTTAAAAAGTCTGAAATCTTCACCCCTTGATCATTTGTTCTAACTAGTATGCATATATCTCTTAATTCGAAACCATTTTTTAAACTAACTTCAATGATTTTCTGTATTTTTAAATTATAAGCGTTTTCTTTTTCAGCAATAGAATCTACATCCTTTAATATATTAACACCAACATATCCGCCTAAATTATTATTATAATTTTGTTGACAATTCTTGTATATGTCTTTATGAACTTTTGAGGTAAATACAAATTGACTGATGTGACTGAAAAGTGAATTATTAAATTTAATTATTTCATTTTTACTTCTGTAATTAGTTTCTAAATTAATTACTTTGCTCTTGGTTAAAAACTCTGTATTGTTATTACAAAGTTTGAGCAATTGTTCAGGTTCTCCACCTCTCCATCTATAAATGGCCTGTTTTATATCTCCTGAAATTGATAAAGAAGAATCTTCCGAAGAAAGAGAATTTTCAATAAGTGGTATTAAATTAGTCCATTGTAGTTTAGACGTGTCCTGAAATTCATCAATAAAAAAGTGTTTATATTTTACACCTATTTTTTCATAAACAAAAAGTGCAGGTTGATTTTTTATTTGATTATTTACGATTTTGTTAAATTCAGAAATAAGAATAATGTTTTTCTCTTTTTTAATAATTTCTAGTTCTGAATTTATGTGTTTAAGAATTGATAAAGGTCTATTATTTGATTGAATATTTTCATAAAATTTAAATTTGAATATCTTTTTCTTTAAATTAGTAAAAACAATATAAAGCTCATCGATCATAGAATCTAGTATGCTTTTTTTATCCTCTGCTAAGGTTTTTTTATATAGATAACCTTTTTGAATGTTTGCCTCTAATTGACTAGAATATAATGCATTAAAATTTTTTGATTTCACCTTTTTTAAGTGTTTAGGCAAAGCTTGACTTAAAAAATCACTATCCTCCAGGCCTTTGCTATATATAAGGTTTAAGCAATTAGTGGCCTCATTTACAATTTCTGATTCAATTTTTATTTTGTTATCATCAATTTGTTTTTTTAATTTTTCAAAATCCTCCAAATTTTTACTCTCTATAGCAAATATTTGTTCAAAGTGATTCTCATTTAATAATAATTTAGAAATATTATTTAAGTCATATTCTATATCCCAACTTTTATCATTAGCAGATTTTTCAAATGAAAAATTAATAAGAGCTTTTGTTAATTTGTTATCTATTCCCGCTCTTGATATTAATTTAGCAGTTGACTCTTCTAGTAAATCTTTCGTTTTAATTTCTACCTCATAGTTTACAGGAATTTTTATCTCATAAGCAAAATTTCTTATAATTTTTTGCGTAAACTTATCTATTGTCGAGATGTTAAAAGAAGCATAATTTATTAGAATTGATTTCAATATTGAGATCGATTTTAATTGAATTTCTTGATTACTTAAACCCGTTTCTTTTTTTATGGAATCTAGAAGGGGACTACTTTTTTCTTTTAAATTTATTTTGGTAAGTTGATTTAAATTTTCAATTATTCTACTTTTCATTTCATTTACAGCTTTATTAGTAAATGTGATAGATAGAATTTTTTTGTAAGAATCAACTTGTTCATCAGTAAGTAATATTTTTAAATATTCCTTAACCAGATTAAAAGTTTTTCCACTTCCCGCTGATGCATTATATATGTTATAAAAATGTTTCAATTAATATAATTTACTTAACCAAATTAAGTAAACTATATTACTTATTAATAATCCTTTTTGTAAATTTGAATATTAAACAAATATTAATCTAAAAAATAATACAATGGCATTTAAATTACCAGAACTTAACTTTTCATATGACGCGTTAGAACCTTCTATTGACGCTAAAACAATGGAAATACATCATTCTAAACATCATAATGGTTACACTAATAATCTAAATAATGCCATTAAGGATACGGATTTAGATTCTGCTACAATTGAGTCTATCTTAGCTAATCTTGATATGAATAATAAGGGATTGAGAAATAATGCTGGTGGTTATTATAATCATAAATTGTTCTGGGAAGTAATTTCACCAGTTGAAAATGAAGCTATCTCAGATACTATGTTAAATCACATCAATAACTCTTTTGGGTCTTTTGATTTATTTAAAGATCAATTTTCAAAAGCAGCTGCCACACAGTTTGGTTCAGGATGGGCATGGCTTTGTGTTATGGAAGATGGAAAACTTGAAGTCTGTGGAACTGCCAATCAAGATAATCCTTTAATGCCAAATATTGGATGTGGAGGAACACCTATTTTAGGCGTTGATGTTTGGGAGCATGCTTATTATTTAAACTATCAAAACAGAAGAGTAGATTATATTTCTGCATTTATGGATTTAATAAACTGGAAGGTTGTTGAAAATAATTATTTATCTAAATAAATAAAAAAGGCGAACATAGTCCGCCTTTTTCCCCCAAATCAAATCACTTAATAAAGAAATTATAAAGTGAAAGTGTAAATATATTGACCTTCACTTGTAATCATTTATATATTACTATTTAGTTGTTTAATTATTAGTAGTTAAATGTTTAAATATTAAAGATAGAGGCAAATTATTTAGTACGCTCTCTTTTTATTTCCTTCGAAAAAGTTTATAAATGCATTATTTACGACTCTATTTCCACCGTTTGTTGGGTAGTTTCCTGTAAAATACCAATCTCCTAAATTATTGGGGCAGGCCTTATGTAAATTTTCGATGGACTGGAAGATAATTTTAACTTCAGCAGTAGTTACATCTGTGCTTAAAAGAGAAGTAATCGTATTAGAAATTTCTTCTGCAGAGAACAAAGCGTATAAATCTTTAACATAATTAGTTATCTCTGAATCGGCTAAAAGTTCTTGCTTTTTACATTTTTTGTATGTTGATTCAATCAATGAATATTGATTGGTTTTTTTTAAAAGCGCCAACAGAGCTTTAAAAGCTATAAGACTTTCTAGGTTTGCCATATCAATTCCATAACAATCTGGGTATCTGATTTGTGGTGCAGACGAAACAACAATTATTTTTTTAGGCCCAAGACGATCAAGCATTTTTAAGATACTTTTCTTCAGAGTAGTCCCTCTCACGATACTGTCATCTATAATAATCAAAGTATCAGTTTTCTTGATTACACCATATGTGATGTCATAAACATGTTCAACTAAATCATCCCTACTGCTATCTTCAGTAATAAAAGTTCTTAATTTAACATCTTTAATAGCAATTTTTTCAATTCTAGCTTTTTCACTTAATACTTTTACTATTTGCTCTTTTGAAATATTAGTATTATTTAATATTTCATTTGTTTTTTTATTAATTAAATAGCTGTCTACGCTTTCAATCATCCCATAAAATGATGTCTCAGCAGTATTGGGGATGTATGAAAAAACTGAATTGCTTACGTCATAATTAATTTCATTTAAAATTGTGGGCATTATTAGTTTCCCTAACTCTTTTCTTTCTTTATAAATATCAGCATCACTACCTCTAGAGAAATAAATTCTTTCAAATGAACATGCTTTTTTTTCTGTTGGGGGGAGTATCTCTTTTATAGTTAATTCACCTGCTTTGTTTATAAGTAATGCGTTTCCAGGTGGAACTTCTTTGATCTGATTTAATTTTAAATTAAAGGCAGTTTGAATAGCAGGTCTTTCTGAAGCAACTACTATAACTTCATCATCTTTATAGTAAAAAGCTGGCCTTATTCCTGCAGGATCTCTAAGAACGAAAGAATCACCATGACCAATCATCCCTCCAATAACATAACCACCGTCCCAATCTTTTGAAGATTTTTTTAATATTTTATTGACTTTTAATCTCTCAGTTATTAATGCAGAACATTCTGACTTACTAAAGCCTTCTTTTTTTAAATTTTTATAGATTTTTCTGACTTGAGCATCTAAAAAATGACCAATTTTTTCCATTATGGTAATAGTGTCAGTGTACTCCTTTGGATGCTGCCCCAGCCCTACAAGATTATTAAATAATTCTTTGACATTGGTCATATTAAAATTTCCAGCCAGGATTAAATTTCTGTGTTTCCAATTGTTTTGTCTTAAAAAAGGGTGCACACTTTCTACACTGTTTTTTCCAAAAGTCCCATACCTAACATGGCCAAGCATTACTTCACCAATGTATGGAATGTGTTTTTTTTGCAGAGAAACATCATCTTTAAATAAAGGGTTACTTTCCAAGACGTCATTAATTCTATTATTGATTTTTGAAAAAACGTCTTGAATTGGTTGCTGTTCAATTGAACGAACTCTGCTTATATATCTTTCGCCAGGTTCAACATCAAATTTAATACTGGCAAAACCAGCACCGTCTTGACCTCTATTGTGCTGTTTTTCCATCAAGAGATACATTTTATTTATTCCATAAAATGTAGTTCCATACTTTTTTTTGTAATAATCTAGCGGCTTAAGAAGTCTA
>CABXVR010000002.1 GCA_902515565.1 uncultured Bacteroidota bacterium
ATCATACTTGGAGAGTCATTATCTATGGATAAATAAAATTTTGAAAATGGAGCCAAATTAATAAATCTACTATCTAAATTATTATCGCTACTAAACAAGTATTCATTTTTAATAAAATTAGCCCAGATATCTTTTTCATTTTTTGATGCCCAAGAAAATTCTTCATTTGTGTAACCAATTATCTTTGAATCTTCTGTGTCAGTTAACATTGAACTTGTAAATAATAATATTTTTCCGTGGTTAATCATTTTTTCTATAAAAGTATAATTATCCACTTTTATCTCTGAAATTACTGAAACGGCATATTCTTTTGCAATATCAATTACAATATTTTCTTTATTGAATGTGCTTTTAATATAATTAGGAAATGAAGAATAAAAAAAATGATTTTCACCCAGATAATTATCTAATCCAATTAAAAGAAGTGAGTCAGTTAAAATTATTTTCTTTCTATAATCAACATCGGTAGTTAAAGTAATTAGTCTAGGTATTTTATATTTAGAGTCGTATTCTAAGTAATTACTGTAAAAACTTTCAATCTCATATTTTTGATCTGAAAAATCACCAAAAGATAAATTTACTTCACTGTAAAGTTGATTTTGAATAGTATCCTTTAAACGGTTAATCCATATTTGATCGTCATACTGGGGAGGGAATAAAAAAGAAAAATCTTCTTTTACTTTATAAAGATTATTAGCATCAGTATTAAAAAAAATATCTTCGAATCGTTCTATCTCAACCTTAACATTTGGAGTGTTAACGTTATTACAACTCAATGTTAAAAAAATAAATAAAAAGATTAAAAATTTATGCACAGATAATAACTTTTATTAATGTTTTAATATATATTTTTGTACTACAAATGTAAGATTCTTATTACATAAATAATATATATTTTATGAAAACGGAGAAAGTTTCAGAGTTTATAGTCGATTGGCTAAAAAATTATGCTCAAACAAATAAAATATCAGGTTTTGTTGTCGGCATTTCTGGTGGAATAGACTCTGCTGTTACTTCCACTTTATGTGCGAAAACTGGACTTGAAGTAATATGTGTTGAAATGCCTATTAAGCAAAATGATGAACATGTCACTAGGGCTAAAAATCATATAAAAAATCTTCAATTAAATTATGATAATGTTACTGGTAAATTAGTAGACTTAAACTCTGTGTTTGATTCATTTTGTAATCAAGTAAATTCATCGAAAAAAAAATTTACTCATGAACTATCGTTGGCTAATTCAAGAGCGAGATTAAGAATGACAACTCTTTATTATTTTGCAGGAATTAACAATTACTTGGTTGTTGGTACAGGAAATAAAGTTGAAGATTTTGGAGTTGGTTTTTACACGAAATATGGAGATGGAGGAGTTGATTTAAGTCCAATAGCAGATTTATTGAAATCTCAGGTTTACAACTTAGGTAAATTCTTAAATGTTGACAATACAATAATTAACGCTAAACCAAGCGATGGTTTATATGCTGACTCAAGGTCAGATGAAGATCAAATTGGAGCCACATATGATGAATTAGAATGGGCAATGAATGCTAAAGCATCAAATTCTAAAATTAGCAGTAGAGAAAAAGAAGTTCTTAAAATATATAGAAGTTTTAACACAAAAAATAGGCATAAAATGGAACCTATTCCAATATGTACGATTCCAAAAGATCTATTAACAGATTAAATTACTCTTTTTAGTTTTCTAGAAAGTAGCATCTTTAAATTAGAATAATTTAATACCTCATCAAGAATTGATTTATTTTCTTGACTATCAATTGTCTTATTTTTGAACTCATTTACTTTTTGATCAATTAAAAAACATCTTAAGTTTAGAATTGTATCGTTAACTAACTGGGCAATAGTTTTTGATTTTTCTTTTGGAAAAATATTACTCCTTTGCCAATCGTGTAGTCTGTATTTTTCTTCGCCCATTAGTATATTAGTTATTTCTAACTCAATGCTAACTGGAACTTTATTTGCAAACATCTCAACTGTGATATTTGATCCTTTATTTAAATTTTCAATAATTATGTAATAAATATTTTTAAAATCATCATTTGAAAACTCCATTTCATCTTCTTGAAGATCCATATATATTTTTTCAAAAACTTTACTTGTCTTGACGACTGGTTCTAAAACTAATTCCCCAGCTTCATTTTCTTTTAATAATAAATCTTCAAAATCCTCTGTTTTATCTCCATATAAAATTAATATTTCTATGATTTTTTTTTCTAATTCATATAAAACATTGATGCTCTTTTTTTCGTTTTTATTTTTAACAACCCTAAAAGATTCTTCTGATCTTGAAGTAGGTTTGTTTAATTTAGAGCTTTGTTTTTTAGAAATCTGAGCTAAAGTACTATATAAAACTTCCTCGCTAATATCCATAATTGAAGAACACTCCTTTATATATATCTCTTTTTTTATTTGATCACTTATTTTTGAAATACTTGCTACCATATCTCTAATAGTTTCTGATTTTTTTATAGGATCATTTTTAGCACCTTCAATTAATAAGGATGCTTTATAGGTTATAAAATCTTTTGAATTTTCTAAGAAATAAGAAGACAACTCTTCAACATTTTTATCTTTTGCAAAACTATCAGGATCTTCACCCTCAGGTAAATTACATATTTTCACATTCATCCCCTGCTCAAGTATTATGTCAATACCTCTAAAAGCAGCATTTATTCCTGCAGAATCTCCATCAAATACTACTGTTATATTATTTGTAAGTCTATTAATTAGTCTTATTTGGTCTGAACTTAAAGCAGTCCCCGATGAAGAAACTACATTACGTATTCCTCTTTCATACATCCTCATCACATCTGTATATCCTTCAACTAAAAAACAATTGTCTTGTTTTGCAATCTCCTGTTTGGCATGAAATAAACCATATAAGACTTTACTTTTGTAGTAAATCTTACTTTCAGGTGAGTTAAGGTACTTGGCAGTAGATTTTGAGGTTTTTAGCGTTCTTCCTCCAAAACCTAAAACCCTACCAGACATACTTAGTATAGGAAAAATTACTCTTCCTTTAAATCTGTCAAATTTCTTATCCTCTTTAACAATTGTTAAACCAGATTTTTCTAAAAATTCAATCTTATAGCTATCTTTTATAGCCTGATCTGTAAAACTAGTCCATTCATCCTTACAATATCCTAATTGAAATCTATTAATAGTGTCTTCTGCAAATCCTCTTTCTTTGAAATAACTTAACCCTACCGACTTACCTTCATCAGTTTTTTTAAGGGTTTTTTGAAAAAACTTGTTGGCATAATCACTTACTAAATATAAACTCTCCATTTCATCAGACTCGAGTTTTTGTTCGTTTGTTTGCTCGGTTTCTTCAACTTCAATATTATATTTATTTGCTAAATATTTTATAGCTTCTGGATAAGTGAAGTGTTCATGCTCCATTAAAAAAGTAATGGCAGTACCACCTTTTCCACTTGAAAAATCTTTCCAAATCTGTTTTACAGGAGAAACCATAAAACTAGGAGTTCTTTCTTCACTAAATGGGCTTAATCCTTTAAAATTCGATCCAGATTTTTTTAATTGAACAAAGTCTCCTATGACTTCCTCAACTCTTGAAGATTCGAATACTTTATCAATTGTGGACTTTGAAATCACTATTTTTAATTTTTAATAAATATAAGATATATCATTTAAAAATTATCAATAATTAAATTTATGAAACCAATATTTAAAAGATTATTACTGATAATTACATTGTGAAAATGGATAATTAAATCCATAAGTATAATATTTTGTACATTTATAAGTAACAAACCAATACTCAACTACTTATGAAAAAAATTACTTTTTTATTATCACTAATTATTACTAGTTCCATTTATGCTCAATCTTTGGAAATGCCAAATATTCCAGCTGATGGTGTGAACTATGAAACTAGGACCTTAGATGATGTTATATTTATTTCCGATCAAGGGCCCTGGGATTTTTCTCAGTTCAATAATTTGCCAGATCAAAGTGTTATCTCTATGCAGTCAATAGATGATTCTCCATATTCAAGTTCAAATTACCCTAATACTACCCACGTTAAATATGGTACTTCTGGCTCTCAGAGTGTTATTCAGTTTCCTGGATTTACCTCTAGTGGATATACTTATAATGGAGAAAACAGTATAATAGTAAACAACTATGCAACTCCTCTAACTATTAATCCATACCCATTTAATGTTGGTGACACTCATACAGATGCAGTTTACGACATCCCTTTCACTTGTGCTATTTGCCCTCCGTCAATGTTTAGGGATCATGAGGTTGAAACTGAAGCTCTTTCCTCAGGCTCTGTTACAATGCCAGATGGAACAGTATTTGAAAATGTTATGCTAGTTCGCTCTGTAGCAGTATTTTCTGATGCTCAAACAGGATCAAATCCATGTATTAACACAAGAGAATCTTATTTTTTATGGGCAGCAGATATTGGAATTCCTTTAGTTGAAAGTTTTAGCCAAGTAACTACTGGTGCTTGTAATTTTGATCCAGTACAATTTACTAGATTTTATGAATCAGAATCAGAATTTAATAATGGCGGCGGCGGAACTGATTGTCCTGACGAATATGAATTGCCAATAGTTTGGAGGGACGGTTTTGAATGCTATACTCCATTCGCAATTGACAATATCGAAGGCTGGACAGCGATAGACGGAGAAGGTGGTACGACATGGGGAGCTAACGATGTTGATTTTACAAATGAATCATATGCTGGTGCTGGTATTATCTGGAATAGTAATGAAGCTGACAATTTAGGAAACGATATTTCAGCTTACAATGCATACGAAGGAAATCAAGGCTTATATTTCTTTGCTTCAGGTGCAAATAGTACCCCATTTCCAAATGATGATTGGATGATAAGCCCTGAATTTACTATTAGTGGGGTTAGTTCTCCTACACTTAGTTTTTGGGCTAAATCTATAACAGATCAATATGGTCTAGATAGATTCCAAATAGCAATTGGCAGTAGTACAAACCCTGCAGATTTCACTGTGATTTCAGCTGGAGCATTCGAAGAGGCTCCTATTGAGTGGACACAGTACGAGTACGATTTAAGTGCTTACGATGGTCAAACTGTTAGAGTTGGTATACACTGCGTGAGTAATGATTCTTTCGTACTACAAATGGATTCATTTGTTGTGGAAGGTACTTTAGGTGTGAACGATGTTCAATCTCTTGAAATGAACATTTATCCAAACCCAGTTAATGGTAATTTTGTTACAATACAAACTCCAGTAAATGGAATGAAGTATGTTGAGGTATTTGATATCACTGGAAAGAGATTAATCAATACTTCATTAAGTGCCGATACTTTAGAAGTTAGTTCATTAAGTGCAGGAATGTACCTAATTAAAGTAACTGTTGAAGGTCAAAGTAAAACATCTAAATTAATAGTTAGATAATTACAAGATTAAATAATTTCAAAAAAAAAGCACCTTAACTAAAACTAAGGTGCTTTTTTTATTTATGCTTAAACGGGTTATAGTTATTGGCTTTTATTAGCTAATTGACCACATGCAGCATCAATATCCTTTCCTCTAGACCTTCGAAAAGTAACAGTAATGTTATTTTTTTCTAAAACATTCATATATAAAGCAATAGCAGAATTATTTGCTTGCTTAAAACTTGGGTCATCAATTGAATTGTATTGAATTAAATTAACCTTACTTGGTGAAAATTTACAAAATTCAACAAGAGCATTAACATCCTCCATTTTATCATTTATTCCTTCCCAAACTACATATTCATATGTAATTCTATTTTTAGTGTTTTTATACCAATATTTTAAAGAATCTCTTAACTCTACTAAATTAAATTTTTCATTAAAAGGCATAATTGAAGTCCTTGTTTTTTCAATTGCACTATGCAAAGACACGGCTAACTTAAATTTAACTTTATCATCAGCCATTTTTTTAATCATTTTTGGAATTCCTGATGTAGAAACAACTATTCTTTTAGGCGACATACCTAAACCACTTGGAGAGGTTATCTTGTCAATAGCCTTTAAAACATTATTATAATTCATTAAAGGCTCTCCCATCCCCATAAAGACAATGTTTGTCAATGGTTTATTATGGAATTCCAGACATTGATTATTAATAGTAACTACCTGATCGTATATTTCATCAGGATTTAAATTTCTCATTCTTTTTAATCTGGATGTTGCACAAAATTTGCAATTCAAACTACAACCAACCTGTGAAGATATACATGCAGTCATTCTAGTCTTTGTAGGAATTAACACAGACTCAACTGTTAAACCATCATGTAGTTTAATAGCATTTTTAATTGTTCCATCCGTACTTTTTTGTACAGAATCAATTTCAATATTATTAATTACAAATTCAGACTTGAGAGAATCTCTAATTTCTTTAGAGATATTTGTCATTTGATCAATATCAGTGATGGATTTTTTCCATAACCATTCATAAACTTGGTTTCCTCTAAATGCTTTGAAACCTTTATCAATAAAGAAAGCTCTAAGATCTTCTAGAGATAGTGATCTAACGTCTTTTTTAGTCATGATTATATAATCAGCATTGCATCACCATAACTAAAGAAATTATATTTCTTTTTAATGGCCTCTTCATATGCTCTTAACATAAAATCGTGACCTGCAAATGCAGATGTCATCATCATTAAGGTTGATTTAGGCATATGGAAGTTTGTAACCATGCAATTTGCAATACTAAATTCATAAGGAGGAAAAATAAATTTGTTTGTCCAGCCATTATACACATTTAAAGTTCCACTTGATGATACAGAACTTTCAATAGCTCTCATAGATGTAGTTCCAACTGCACATATTCTTCTTTTTTCTTTTAATGCTTTATTAATAATTGTCGTTGCATTAATATCAACATCAATTTCTTCACTATCCATCTTATGTTTAGATAAATCTTCAACTTCAACTGGATTAAAAGTCCCCAAACCAACATGCAAAGTGATTTCTGCAAAATTTATTCCTTTAATTTCTAAACGCTTTAAAAGGTGTCTTGAAAAATGCATTCCTGCAGTTGGTGCTGCAACAGCTCCTTCATTTTTTGCAAATATTGTTTGATATCTTTCTTTATCGTCAGGTTCAACTTCTCTATTTATATATTTAGGTAAAGGAGTTTGACCAAGTTCAGTCAATTTAGATCTAAATTCATCATAACCCCCATCGAATAAAAATCTTAAGGTTCTACCTCTAGAAGTTGTATTATCAATTACCTCAGCTACTAATGTATCATCATCGCCAAAGTATAACTTATTTCCAATTCTTATTTTTCGTGCTGGATCAACTAACACATCCCATAATCTTTGTTCAGAATTTAATTCTCTTAAAAGAAAAACCTCAATTCTTGCTCCAGTTTTTTCTTTATTACCATAAAGTCTAGCTGGGAAAACTTTTGTGTTATTTAATACCATAACATCATCTTCATCAAAATAATCAATAATGTCTTTAAATGACTTATGTTCGATAGTTTGTTCTTTTCTGTTAAGAACCATTAGTTTTGATTCATCTCTGTTTTCAGCAGGGTATTCAGCTAAGCGATCTTCAGGTAATTCAAATAAGAAGTGGGATAATTTCATGTTATATATTTTTTAGAAGGTGCTAATATACAATCTGGGAATAGGCAAAGTCAAGTAAATCAGCTTTTATTTATTGTAATTCCTATTTTAGTTAAATCATTCCAAAAATCTGGATAAGACTTTGAAACAACATCTGGATCTTTAATAATGATATTTGTCAAAACTGATAATGGTGCAAATGCCATTGCCATTCTATGATCTTCATAAGTTTGAATAGTAACATTGTTATTTATTTGGTTTGGATTATTAAAGCTCAAAGTATCGCTCGTAATCACTATATCAGTCCCGAGTTTTTTAATTTCATTTTTCAATGCTAACAATCGATTAGTTTCTTTGATTAGTAAGGTCTTTAGCCCAGTCAATGAGCAATTAATTCTAAGTCCTAAACATGTCACAGCAATAGTTTGTGCTAGATCTGGTGATGAATTTAAATCAAAAGACACAGTGTGTTTAGAAATCTTAGTTTTTTTGATTGTTATTGAATTATCATTAAAACTTGTTTCAACTCCAAATTCATTGTAAATCTTATTAAGAACAGAATCACCCTGAAGACTTGAAATATTATAGCTGCTTAATATAATTTCAGTGTTAATTGGAGATAGTGCAACAAAACTATAATAGTAAGATGCAGAGGACCAGTCTGATTCAACCTTTATAATTTTTTTTACACCCAAGTCATTAAATCTATTAATTTTAATAACATTTTCTTCAAAGCTGTATAAAACACCTAATTGATTTAATAAAGATAAAGTCATCATAATATAGGGTTTAGAAGTAATTTGCCCTTTTAAATTAACTTCTAACCCATTTTTTAAACTAGAACCAATTAATAATAATGCAGAAATATATTGACTACTTACATTAGAATCTAAACTTAATTTATTAGTATTAAATTCTTTCCCTCTAATTCGTAAAGGAGGATAACCTTTTTTATTCAAATATTTAATATCAGCACCAATACTATTTAGAGCATCTACTAGAATTTTGATAGGTCTATTTTGCATTCTATTAGATCCTGTAAGAATGATATTACCTGATTTAGATATTGCAAAAAATGCTGTTAGAAAACGCATTGCAGTACCAGCATGGTGAATATCGATAGTATCTGAGTTAGAAGCTAATGCTTTATGTAAAACATTAGTGTCATCTGATTTAGAAAGGTTTAAAATAGTAATGTTGGGATAAAGTGCCTTTAAAATTAATAATCTATTAGATTCGCTTTTTGAACCAGTAATGGATAAAAATGAACCACTTAGTACGCTAGATTTGTTAAGAATTAAACTCATTTAATTAACTTATCATTATTGTGGTGCCTATCATGATCTCTTTTAGTTTTTAATGCCATTTTTGAATCAAACGACTTTTGAAGATCTACACCTGTTTGATTAGCTAAACATAAAACAACAAACATAACATCAGCTAGCTCCTCGCCCAGATCAGATTGTTTATCTGAATCTTTTTCACTTTGTTCACCATACCTTCTTGCAATTATCCTAGCTACTTCACCAACTTCTTCAGTCAATTGAGCCATATTTGTCAACTCGTTAAAGTATCTAACTCCATGATTATTTATCCATTTGTCTACCTGAGTTTGTAAGTTGTTAATTTCCATAAATTTATTTTTTTAATTTGAGACTTGAATCATATATAATTGTAACAGGCCCGTCATTTGATAAGTTAATTAGCATGTCTGCTCCAAATACTCCAGATTTCAATTCTGTATTAAGATTTTCATTTAGTTGCTTTAAAAATTTGTCATACATAATTTTAGCTAATTCAGATTTTGCAGCTTTAATGAAACTAGGTCTGTTTCCTTTTAAAACATTTGCTTGAAGAGTAAACTGACTAACCAGCAAAACATCGCCCTTAACTTCGTTAATATTATTATCAAATGTGTTAAACATTCTAAGTTTTATTATTTTATTTATTAGCCAATGTATATCATTATCATTGTCATCAATTGCTATTCCCAAAAAAATAACAATCCCCTTATTAATTGAGGAAACTAACTTTCCGTCAATTATTGTTTCAGCACTCGACACCTTTTGAATAACAGCTTTCATTTAACATCAAAATTATCAACTCTGTAGCTGGACTTATCATCTTCTAAAATTTGAAGATAATTTTCATATCTAGAAATTGCAATTTTACCATCTTCAACATACTGCTTGACTATGCATTTTGGTTCATTTACATGCATACAGTCATTAAATTTACATTGATTAACCAATTTATAAAATTCTGGAAAATAATTTTTAATATCACTTTTGTTAAAATCGACTATACCAAAGCCTCTAATACCGGGAGTATCAATTATTTTAGCACCAAAATCAAGATCGAATAATTCTGCATTTGTAGTAGTATGTTGACCTTGTGAATGTTGAACAGAAATATTATTTGTTCTTAGATTTAAATTTGGCTGAAGAGAATTAATTAAAGTAGACTTACCAACTCCAGAATGTCCTCCAAACATACTTATATTATCCTTCATTAAGAATTTAACTTTGTCTGTATTATATTGGTTTTTAGCAGATATTTCAAAACATTTATATCCAATATTTGTATAAATCTCAATTAATTTTTTTAAAACTTTTTTTTCTGCCCCATCCAACAAATCGATTTTATTAAATAATAATACAGTGTTTATTGAATAAGCGTTTGACGTTAATAAAAATCTATCTATGAAATTTGTAGAAGTTACAGGGCTAGATATTGTTATAATTAAAAAAACAATATCAATATTTGAAGCTAGAATATGTGTTTGCTTGGAAAGGTTAACAGATTTTCTTAAAACATAGTTTTTTCTTTCACAAATGTTATTTATGACTCCAGTAACAACATCACTATTTTTTTCTAATTCAAAATCTACATAGTCACCAACAGCTATAGGGTTGGTGCTTTTTATACCATCTAATCTAAATTTACCCTTAATTCGACAATCAAATTGCTCATTGCTTGGGGTTTTAACAGAATACCAACTGCCGGTTGATTTATAAACTAATCCTCTCATTATTACAAAGATGAAGATTAATAACTCTCAATGCAAAAAAAATATTTAATAATCTATTGTTTAAAAATGCTTTGTTGATGATTAATAGACTCTTGATGAATTGCTTTATATACTCTCAAAATAAATTGCTCACTTAAATCCTTCTTTTTACCCTCTGCAATCATTTTTTCTAGAATCTCATTCCATCTTTTAGATTGTAAAACTGCAACGTTATTTTCTTTTTTTAAAACACCAATCTCTTCAGCTATATTCATTCTTTTTCCTAAAGTTTCTAATAATTGACTATCAACAAGATTTATTTTTGTCCTAAGATTGTTCAAATTATTTTTATACTCATCTGCATGATCAGTAATTTTTCTAATTTTTAAATCCTTTATGATTTTTATCAAGCTGGAAGGGGTTACCTGTTGAGCTGCATCGCTCCAAGCATTATCTGGGTCATGGTGAGTTTCTACCATAAAGCCATCATAATTAAGCCCTAAAGCAGTTTGACATAAATCAAATATTATATCTCTTCTTCCAGCAATATGAGAAGGGTCTAAAATTAAAGGCAAATCAGGAAATTTATTTTGTAACTCAATTGCAATTTGCCATTCTGGATTATTTCTGTAATTGGTCTTTTCATAAGTGGAAAAACCTCTGTGGATAACTCCTAAATTCTTTATGTTACAAGAATAAAATCTCTCTACAGCTCCAAGCCACAATGAAAGATCTGGATTTACTGGATTTTTTATTAAAACTGGCTTATTTGTTCCTTTAAGAGCTTCAGCTATTTCTTGAACAATAAATGGACTCACAGTTGATCTAGCACCAATCCATAATATATCAATATCATGCTTTAGAGCTAATTCAACATGATTTGCATTAGCGACTTCAGTTGTAATTAGCATTCCGGTTTCTTGTTTTGCTTTTTGTAGCCATTTTAGACCTAATGAACCTACCCCCTCAAAATTACCTGGTCTAGTTCTAGGCTTCCAAAGTCCTGCTCGAAAAACAGTAGCTTTAGTGTCCTTTAGACTATGTGCTATTTTTAAAACTTGACCCTCAGTTTCTGCACTACAGGGTCCCGCTATTGTTAAAGGGTGATTTAAGTTAAACTCATCTAGCCAGTTTCTTAATTCTTTATTATTTTTCATTTTATTCCTTTGAGAATGTTTTTAATGTAATTTGTTTGTGTCATTTGAGTTTTTAGTTCTCCAAATTTATCATTTTGGAGTAAATTTTTAAAGCTCTTTAAGTTCATTATATATTCATCTAAACTCTCAACAATATTTTCTTTATTTAATTCAAGAATTGGAGCCCACATTTCTGGTGAACTTTTTGCTAGTCTTACTGTGGATTCAAAACCACTTCCTGCCATATCAAAAATATTATTTTCGTTCTTTTCTTTATCCATAACAGTTTTACCCAACATAAATGAACTAATGTGAGATAAATGAGATACATAGGCTATATGCTTGTCGTGAGATAAAGAATCCATATATCGAATGTTCATGTTCATACTTCTAAATATGTTTTCAGCAGATGTCAATAGATTTGGATCGGTCTTTTCAGTATCACACAAAATCATAGTTTTATTATTAAATAAGCCTGAAAATGCAGCATTTGGTCCTGAGAACTCAGTACCAGCAATTGGATGAGATGCTAGATAGTTTTTTCTTTTTTTATGATTTTCAACTGTGCTACAAATGTTGGTTTTGGTAGATCCAAAATCAATCACTAGTGATGTACAATTAATATTATTTAAAACATCAATTATTATATTATTTGCTACATCGACCGGAGTAGAAATTAGTACTAAATCAGCTTTATATAAAACATCTAAACTAGACTTATAATCAATTAAATCTAGCTTAAGAGCTAGGTCTAAATTTTCAGAAGAAGTATCTATGCCATAAACTTTGACTTTGGGATATATTTTTTTTATATCTAAACAAAGACTGCCTCCAATTAAGCCAACTCCAATAACAAAAATATTATTCATTGATTCTATTAATTGCTTTAATTAATAATTCTTTTGGTGCGCATAACGAAAATCGCACATAACCTTCTCCGTTAGATCCAAATATATCTCCAGGAGCTATAAATATATTATGATTATATAACAAATCATCTGTAAATTCTTTAGATTTTATACTTTCTTGAATTTTGGCCCAAACAAATAAGCCAGATGATAATTTATTATATGTACAGTTTAAACTATCTGCTAATTTCCAAACCAAAATTCTTCTTTCGTTGTATATTTTGTTTATTTCATTAAACCATGAGTTTGTGGAATTTAAAACAGCAATAGCTCCTTTTTGAATTGGATAAAACATTCCCGAGTCCATGTTACTTTTAACTTTTAATATATTCGAGATATTTTGCTTACTTCCCAAAACCATTCCAATTCTCCATCCAGACATATTGAACGTTTTACTTAAAGAGTTTAATTCTAAACAATGTTCTTTTGCTCCTTTTAAATTTAAAATACTTATTGGATTATCATTCAAGATAAAACTATATGGATTATCATTTACCAATAAAATCTCATGTTTTCTTGCAAAATTTATTAATTCTTCAAATAAACTATGATCGCAATTAGCACCTGTAGGCATATGAGGGTAATTTAACCACATTAATTTAACCTTTGTTAAATCATTTTTTTCTAATTCTTGAATACTAGGAAACCAATTATTTTCGGCTTTTAAGTCATAATATATAGGATTAGCCTGGACTAAATTTGTAACAGAGGAATAAGTAGGATACCCTGGGTTTGGTATTAAAACTGAATCGCCAATATTTAAAAAAGCCATAGAGATATGCATAATTCCTTCTTTACTACCCATAAGTGGTAGAATTTCAGAATTAAAATCTAAATCAACATCAAACCACTTATTGTAGAATTTAGAGATTGAAATTCTTAAATCTTCTAATCCAATATAGCTTTGGTAATTGTTTGCATATTGGTCATTTAAACTATTCTTTAAAGCCTCAATAGCATATGATGGGGGTAATAAATCTGGACTTCCAATACCTAAATTAATTATCGGATTACCTTTTTTAATTAAAGAATTAACCTCTTTTAGCTTTGTTGAAAAATAATATTCCTCAACAGTATTTAATCGTTTTGCGCTAACTTTCATTTCTTTCTATTTTCATATTCACCTAATACCTTAAAGTCTTTAGCCATAATAGACATGATTGATTTAGCTTTTAAATAGTATTCATAATTATCAAAAGTAATATCTATGAAGAATGAGTAAACCCAAGGAGAATCTATTTTAGGTAATGATTGTATTTTAGTTAAATTAAGTTTACAATCACTTAGAACATTTAATACTGCAGCTAAACTACCTCTTGCATGATCTAATTCAAACTTAACAGATGCTTTGTTTAATTTATCTTTAGTTTTACTTGAATATTTTTGAAGTATCACAAATCGAGTTTCATTATGTTTTATAGTTTGGATACTCTTGTTTAATATAGTCAAAGAAAATATTTCTGCAGCCAAATCACTTGCAATTGCTGCAATATTTTTTAGTTTATTTTCACTTATTCTCTTAGCAACTTGAGCGGTATCTTTGTCCTCAACTAATTTAATGTTTGGATATTTTTTGAAGAATTCTTTACATTGTAAAAGTGCCATAGGGTGTGAATGGACTTCTTTAATATCATTAATACTTTGACCACTTAAACAAATTAAATTATGTTGAATATCTAAATATTCTTCTCCAACAATATGTAAATTATTATTGTCAATTAACGCATAATTTGGAATAATTGAACCTGCTATAGAATTTTCTAATGCCATTACAGCAAAATTACATTTTTCATCAACTAAAGAGTCTACCAAGTCATCAAAACTTAAAAATTCACTTATGGCTACTTCATTTTTAAAATATTGTTTTGTAACAATATGATGAAAAGAGCCTTTTATTCCTTGAATTGCAATTGAATTTTTCATAATAAAAAAAGCCTCGATTTTCGAGGCTCACATAAATATTTGGTTACAAATTATAAGTATATGGCCTCTCTTTTACTAAAAAAATAAAAGTTATAATAGATTATATGTAAGTAATTTATCATATTGATATTGAATGAATAGCTAATGTATGTAAATTTTCAATATTTTAACATTATAATAGAATTAAATTCAAAATTACTTTAATATTTCGTTTGACAACCAAGTCCCAACCTCAGATGTACTGAAACTTTTCCTTCCCTCAGACAAGTCTTCAGTTACAATTAACTGCTCTAAAGAAAGATTAACAACATCGCGAATCAATTTTGCCTCCTCTTTTAGTTTAAAAGCATCTTCAAACATCATAGCTGCAGATAATATTGTCGCTAAAGGATTTGCGATATTTTTTCCAGCAGCTTGTGGATAAGAACCGTGAATAGGTTCATATAATGATGTTTCTAACCCAACAGATGCTGATGGCATAAGCCCCATAGAACCTGAAATAACTGAAGCTTCATCAGTTAAAATATCACCAAATAAATTCTCCGTAATTAAAACATCATAAGATTTAGGCCATTGAACTAAACGCATAGCTACAGCATCAACAAATTCATAAGATACTGTAACCTCAGGATAGTCTTTTTCCATTGATTGAACAGTTTCTCTCCATAATCTAGACGACTCTAAAACATTTGCCTTATCAACGCAACAAAGTTTTTTTGATCGTTTCATTGCCAGGTTAAAACCTTTTTTAGCTATCCTTTTAACCTCATTTCTAGTGTACGTGCAAGTATCATAGGCTGTTTCTCCATTGTCTAACCGGCCTCTTTTACCAAAGTAAATACCTCCAGTAAGTTCTCTTAAAAAAACAAGATCTGTACCTTCAATGATATCTTTTTTTAATGGGGATTTATTTAGCAACGAAGGAAACACAAAAGTTGGTCTAACATTTGCAAATAAACCTAATTTTTTTCTCATTTTTAATAATCCCTGCTCAGGCCTTACTTTGGCAGACGGATCATTATCAAACCTAGGATCACCGATAGCTCCAAATAATATAGCATCTGCATTTAAACAAATTTCGTGCGTAGTATTTGGGTATGGGTCATCATGAACATCAATTGCAGCTGCTCCAACTAGACCGTTAATCCAACTAATTTGATGATTAAATTTTTTGGCAACAGCGTTAGAAACCTTAACTGCTTCATTAATAACTTCGGGACCGATACCATCGCCAGGTAAAACAGCTATATTTAATTTCATTTTTAATAAGTTAAAGTGGTGTATTTTTAGCGAATTCAGTAATGGTCTCTTTCATGTTTATTAAATAGTCAATATCGTCATATCCATTTAACATATTATTTTTTTTATAATCATTTATGTTAAATGACTCACTAAGTTTTAAATCTGGAATGCTAACTAATTGATTAGGCAAATCAACATTAAGCTGAATATTTGGGTTTTTATAAATATTTTCAAAAATTATATTTAAAAAGCTAGGTGAAACTTGAACAGGGAGAACACCAACATTTAAGCAATTGGCTCTAAAAATATCAGCAAAAAAACTTGAAATAACGCATCTAAAACCATAGTCATAAACAGACCAAGCTGCATGCTCTCTAGATGATCCAGAACCAAAATTTTTACCCCCAACAAGTATTTTTCCATTGTATATTGGATTATTCAATACGAAGTCTTTTATAGGTGAGTTATCTGAATTATATCTCCAATCTCTAAATAAATTATCTCCAAAACCCTTTCTCTCAATTGCTTTTAAAAACCTTGCAGGGATTATTTGATCTGTATCAATATTTTCTATTGGTAAAGGAATACATGAGCTCTTAAGTATTTTAAATTTATCGTATGCCATTTTTATTAAAATAAAGTTCTTGGATCGGTTATCACTCCTGTTACTGCTGCTGCTGCTGCAACCAAAGGACTGGCTAAAATAGTTCTTGATCCAGGTCCTTGTCTACCTTCAAAATTTCTGTTTGATGTACTTACAGCATACTTTCCTTTAGGAATTTTATCATCATTCATAGCTAAACAGGCAGAACAGCCAGGTTCTCTAAGTTCAAACCCAGACTCAGTTAAAGTGGCTAAAATACCCTCATCTATAATAGCCTTCTCCACTTGATGAGAGCCCGGAACTAACCATGCAGTGACATTATTTGCTTTTTTTCTACCCTTAATTATTTTGGCAAAATCTCTAAAATCTTCAATTCTCCCATTAGTGCAACTTCCAAGAAAAACAAAATCTATTTTTTTTCCTAACATACTTTCTCCTTCATCATAATTCATATAATTAAGAGATTTAAAATAGCTTTTTGAAGCTGAATTTTGGTCATCAACTTTTGGAATATCATTTAATATACCCATTCCCATACCAGGGTTAGTACCATAGGTAATCATTGGAGTAATACTACAACCGTCGAATGATATTTCTTTATCAAAAACTGCATTAGGATCGGTTTTTAAAGTTTTCCAATATTCCATTGCCCTATCCCATTTATCTCCCTTTGGAGTAAACTCTTTTTCTTTTATGTATTCAAAAGTTTTATCATCTGGAGCAATCATTCCTCCTCTAGCTCCCATTTCAATACTAAGGTTACAAACTGTCATTCTACCCTCCATGGACATTTGCGAAAATACTTCACCATAATATTCTACAAAATAACCAGTAGCCCCAGCTGTACTTAATTTTGAAATAATATATAATGCA
Source organism: uncultured Bacteroidota bacterium (assembly GCA_902515565.1). Classification (GTDB taxonomy): domain Bacteria; phylum Bacteroidota; class Bacteroidia; order Flavobacteriales; family Flavobacteriaceae; genus SGZJ01. Next base: position 17,272 of record CABXVR010000002.1, read on the forward strand.
ACATCTTTTGGACTAACACCTTTACCTAATGAACCATTTATCGTAATTCTCATTTTTTTTGGCTTTGGCTGCATAACACATTGCGTAGACAAAACCATTTCCACCTCAGAAGTTCCTATACCAAATGCTATAGCACCAAAAGCTCCATGAGTAGATGTATGAGAATCTCCACAAACAATTGTAGCACCAGGCTGAGTAATGCCATATTCAGGGCCAACCACATGTACAATACCATTTTTTTCATGACCTAAACCCCAATATAAAATACCATGCTCTTCAGAGTTTTCTTCTAGTACTTTTAATTGGTTTGCAGACAACTTGTCTAAAACTGGAAGATGTTGGTTAATAGTTGGTGTATTATGATCTGCAGTAGCAAAAGTTTTTTCAGGGTACAATACTTTAACTCCTCGATTTTTTAGACCTAAAAATGCAACTGGACTTGTCACTTCGTGAATCATGTGTCTATCTATAAACAAAACATCTGGACCGTTAGAGATTTTACTAACAACGTGTGAATCCCAGACTTTATCAAATAAAGTAGTACTCATTTTTGTTACTATTTATAAAATATTATTAATTATTTCTGGAATATCCTTATCCAATACACTTTTATTGTTATCTGCAAATTTTAAAAATTCAGGATAAACTAAATCTAATTCATCTTTAGATAGTTCAAATCCAACTAATTTAGCCCTGTATGCCAATGCCGACCTTCCACTTCTGGCAGTTAATATTATGGATGATTTATTTACCCCAACATCAAAAGGGTCAATTATCTCGTAGGTTAACCTATTCTTTATAACGCCATCTTGATGTATTCCAGAACTATGCGAAAAAGCATTTGCACCAACAATAGCTTTATTAGGCTGAACCATCATACCCATGCTTTCAGAAACTAAAAGACTAGTTTCATAAAGAAGCTTTGTGTCTATGTTAGTATCTAAATTTAGACTGTTGTGTTGCTTCATAATCATTACAACTTCCTCTAAAGAAGTATTTCCAGCTCTTTCTCCAATTCCATTAATTGTACATTCAATTTGTCTTGCACCGTTTGCAATAGCAGCAATTGAATTTGCAGTGGCTAAACCTAAATCATTATGACAATGACATGATACAGTTGCCTTGTCAATATTTTTAACATTTTCAAAAAGGTATTTAATTTTATTACCATAATCCTCTGGAAGACAGTATCCAGTTGTGTCAGGAATATTTAAAACTGTCGCTCCAGCTTCAATCATTTTTTCACAAACTTTTGCTAGAAATGCATTATCAGTTCTTCCAGCGTCTTCAGCATAAAATTCTACATCTTCAACGAATGTTTTGGCATACTTAACAGCATTATAACCAGTTTCTATAATTTTTTCCCGAGTAGAATTAAACTTATGCTTGATATGTGAATCAGAAGTTCCAATACCGGTGTGAATCCTAGGGAACTTAGCGTATTTTAAAGCTTCTCCAGCAACCTTAATGTCATTCTCAACTGCTCTTGAAAGAGCACAAACAGTAGTGTCCTTAATAATTTTTGTAATTTCTAAAACTGAATTAAAATCTCCAGGACTAGAAACAGGAAACCCAGCTTCAATTACATCAACACCAAGGTTTTCTAGTTTTTCTGCAATTACAACCTTTTGAGCTGTATTAAGCTTACAACCCGGCACCTGCTCTCCATCTCTTAAAGTAGTATCAAATATTTTAACTGATTCTTTATTCATTTATAAAAAATTATACTCAATAAAAATAGTGAATTATAACAACTAAATATATTAATACTACAAAATATAATCAGTCGAAATAAAGTTTGATTTTTTTGTGTTTAATAAATCCTTTATAATTTTTTTATTTGTAGGGTTATCTTTGGAAGCAACGAAAGTTCTAATTGAAAAAGATCTTAAAGCATCATGAACACTTAAGGTACTAAAAGCTGAATCTTTTCTGCCAGTAAAAGGATAATTGTCTGGACCTCTTTGACAAGAACTATTAAGATTAACTCTGCAAACTAAGTTAACTAGAGTATCAATAAGTGGTCCTAATTTATCAATATCTGTACCGAATACACTTGCTTGTTGACCATAATTAGATTCAGCCATATCATTTAGAGGCACATTAATATCATTAAATGTTAAAATTGGAACAACTGGGCCAAACTGCTCGTCTTTATAAACATCCATATCTTTGGAGACAGGAAATAATACAGCAGGGAATACATAGTTTTCTGAGCTTAAACCACCATTTTTATTTATAATTTTAGCTCCTTTATCTTGGGCATCAGAAATTAATTCTTTAATATATTTTGGTTTATTTGGTTCAGGCAAGGGAGTTAATTGTGCATTATTATCCCAAGGGTTACCAAAATTCAACTCATCAACTTTTTCGCTAAACATTTTATTAAACTTTTCAACAATTTGTTCATGTACATAGATGATCTTAAGAGCTGTACACCTTTGACCATTAAAAGATAAAGCGCCTGCAACACACTCGTTAACTGCTAATTCCAAATCGCAATCTGGCATTACTATAGCTGGGTTTTTAGCCTCTAATCCTAAAACAAGTCTTAACCTATTTTTCTTAGGGTGGCATTCTTGTAATGCATTAGCTGAAGAACTATGACCGATTAAAGCTAAAACATTAACTTTTCCAGACTCCATTATAGGAGTGGCTAAAACTCTTCCTCTTCCATAAAGAATATTTACAACTCCTTTAGGAAAACATTTTTGAAATGCCTCCATCAATGGAGATATTAATAAAACTCCATGTTTAGCTGGTTTAAAAATAGCTGTATTACCCATAATCAGAGCTGGTATTAATAAACAAAAAGTCTCATTTAAAGGATAATTATACGGACCTAAACATAATACAACACCTAGTGGTCCTCTTCTAATATGGGCATAAATATTGCTATTTTTTTCAAATTTTGCGGAGTCTCTGTCAATAATCTTGTATGCTTCAATTGTATCAAAAATATAGTCAACTGTTCTGTCAAATTCCTTTTCAGAGTCAGCTAAGTTTTTACCAATCTCCCACATCAATAACTTAACAATTTCATCTCTTTTAGTTTTCATTTCATTTGCGAAATTTCGCATATGCTTAATTCTATCACGCACTTTCATGGTTGGCCACTCACCTCTTCCATTATCAAATGCATCACAAGCAGAATCTAATGCTTCTATGGCTTGTTCTTTTCCCAGACTTGGAATTTTACCTAAAAGGGTTGGTTTGTATTCCTTTGTAGATGAAATTGTAGAATATACATTAGAAAAATCTCCTTTCCAATTAACTAAATTACCTGAAACAAGATAATCTTCTTGATTTACTAAATTATTGATTTTATATTTTTCAGGAATTTCATTGTATGATAGTTTCATATTTATTTTTTTAATAATTTATTTATTTCTTATATTAAGAAGTGAAATAGTTCAGGTTTATTGTTTAAATAATCTTGATAAAAACCAAAACTTTTCATTCTTTCGATTAGTGGCTGTAAATCTGTCTGATTTTTTAATTCAATTCCGACGCTTGCAGTTCCATTACCCATTTGATGTTTTTTCATATATTGAAAATATGTAATATCATGATTTGATCCCAAAACTTCGTTAACAAATTCTTTTAACGCACCTGCTCTTTGCGGAAATTTTAGGATAAAGTAATGTTTTAAATTAGACCAAAGCATTGCTCTTTCTTTAATCTCTGACATTCTTGCAATATCATTATTACTGCCACAAATTATACAGCCAACTTTTTTGTTTTTTATTTTTTTCTTGTATTGACTTAAAGCACTTATTGCCATTGCTCCAGCTGGTTCAACTACAATTGCATCTTTATTGTATAAATCTAAAATTGTTTGACATATCTCACCTTCATCAGTTAAAACTATATCATCTAGGTGTTTATTACATAAATTAAATGATATCTCACCAACTCTTTTTACAGCAGCACCATCAACAAAGTTATCTATGAATTCAAGGGTTGTAATTTTTTTGTTCTTTAATGACACATGCATGGAGGGCGCGCCAGCTGGTTCAACTCCTATAATTTTAGTTGTTGGCGAGAGTTGCTTAAAAACACTTAAAGCGCCTGCAATTAAACCTCCACCTCCAATAGGAACAAATAAATAATCTAATTTATCAGCATGTTGATTAATGATTTCTAAAAATAACGTTGCTTGCCCTGCAATTACATCATAATCATCGAATGGGTGAATAAAAACTTTATTATTATTTTTTGTAAATTTTAAAGATTCGATATTAGCTTCATCATAATTATCACCAACTAAAATTACTTCCACAAATTTACCTCCAAACATTTTAACTTGATTTACTTTTTGGCCAGGAGTTGTTGTTGGCATAAAAACTGTACCAAGAGTGTTGAGTCTTTTGCAAGCTAAAGCAAAACCCTGAGCATGATTTCCTGCACTAGAGCAAACCACCCCTTTTTTGAGTTGAGAATCGGATAAAGAATAAATTTTATTATAAGCCCCTCTTATCTTAAAGGATCTTACTTGCTGAAGGTCTTCTCTTTTTAAAAACACTGAACATCCAAATAATTCACTATACCTAGTATTTTGATAAAAGGAAGTTTTTACAACTACATCTTTTATATTTGACTGGGCTTTTTTAATTATTGATATTTCTAACAATTTATTAGACATTAAACAATTTTTTTCATTTGTTTCATAGAATTTCTTAAAGTCATACCTATTTTTTCAATCGGATGAGAACTAATAATTGAATTAATATCAATTAAATCACTGTCATGAAAATCATCAGAAGTGTCACATGCAATACCAATGGTATTAGCAGGCAAATCAGTTACAAAATCTTTTAAAAGAGGCTTGCAAGCATGATCAAACAAATAACAACCATACTCTGCAGTATCTGAGATAATTCTATTCATCTCAAATAATTTTTTTCTTGCAACTGTGTTAGCTATAAGAGGTAATTCATGTAAAGATTCATAATAAGCAGAAGAATCGATTATTCCAGAATCAACCATTGTTTCAAAAGCTAGCTCAACTCCTGATCTTACAAATGCAATCATTGCAATTCCATGATCAAAATACTGCTGTTCATCAATTTTTTCATTTGATGAATTAGTTTTCTCGAACAAGGTTTCACCAGTTTCAGCTCGCCATTTTAGTAAGTTTTTATCATTATTGTGCCAATCTAACATCATTGTCTTAGAAAACTCTCCAGACATAATGTCGTCCATATGTTTTTTAAACAAAGGTCGCATTAGGACTTTTAAATCCTCGGAAATTTTAAATGCTTTTATTTTTGAATTATCAGAAAGTCGATCCATCATTTTAGTGATACCTCCGTGTTTAAGCTCCTCTGTAATTACTTCCCAGCCATTTTGAATCAATTTTGCAGCATATGTTTTTTCAACTCCTTGGTTAATCATTTTATCAAACAATAAAATTGATGCAGTTTGCAAAACTCCACATAATATGGTTTGTTCACCCATCAAATCACTTTTCACTTCAGCAACAAATGAAGATTCTAAAACTCCAGCTTTGTGACCACCTGTTGCCACAGCATAAGCTTTAGCTTGACTTAAACCTTTATTTTCGGAATCATTTTCAGGATGAACTGCAATAAGGGTAGGAACTCCGAAACCTCTTTTGAATTCTTCTCTTACCTCAGTTCCTGGACATTTTGGAGCCACCATAATAACAGTAATGTCCTTTCTGATTTCCATTCCCTCTTCAACAATATTAAAACCATGAGAATAAGATAGTGTAGAACCTTTTTTCATCAAATGCATAATTGATTTTACAACATTAGTGTGTTGTTTGTCAGGAGTAAGGTTTAAAACTAAATCAGCATCGGGGATTAATTCTTCATATGTTCCAACAGTAAAACCATTATTAGTCGCATTTAAAAAAGATTGTCTTTTTTCTTCAATGGACACTTTTCTTAACGAATAAGAAATATCTAGTCCAGAATCTCTCATATTAAGGCCTTGATTTAATCCTTGAGCACCACAACCAATAATAACTATTTTTTTATTTAATAATGCAGATACTCCGCTATCAAATTCGTCAGAATTCATAAATCTACATCTTGAAAGCTGGTCTAATTTTTCACTTTTCGAAAGGGTGTTAAAATAATTTTTCATTATGTTTTTTAATTAATTTTTAAAATCAGATAATATTTCTGAAATATTCATTGGTTTTTTTGTTATGGCAACAGCTCCAGATCTGACAAATTGTAGAATTCCGTATTCATTCAATTTATTATATAAACTATCAATCTCTTTTCTTCTACCAGATTTTTCTAATACAAAAAACTCTTTGTTTACAGTTACTATCCTGGCATTACTGTCTTTAATAATGTTTTGTATTTGTCTATCATCAAATAATAAACTTGATTTTATTTTAAACAAGCAAGACTCTTGATAAACGGTATCATCTTCATTATGGTAGTAAGCTTTAATTACTTCAATTTGTTTGTCAATCTGGCCTATTATCTTTTTTATTTGAATTTCAGTTACATTTACAATAATCGTAAACCTATACACACCTTTAATTTCTGAAACTGAAGAGTTTAAACTCTCAATATTAATATGTCTTCTTTGAAATATTGCAGAAATTCTGTTTAATAATCCAATATTATTCTCAGTATAAATTGAGACCGTAAATGTTTTAATTTCTTTTTCCATACTTATTTTAATCTTATATCTGAAACCGCTGCCCCACTTGGAATCATTGGAAATACATTAGCTTCTTTTTCTACAACTACTTCTAAGAAAAATGATTCTTTAGATTTTATCATTTCTTCAACTGCAGAAGCAAGATCATCTCTTTTTGATACTTTATTACTTTTAATGTAATAAGCCTTGGCAATTGCAGTAAAGTCTGGATTAACAAGTTCTGTAGAAGCATATCTCTTTTCAAAGAATAGTTGCTGCCATTGTCTAACCATACCTAAAAAACTATTATTCAATACCACAATCTTAACAGGAACTTTAGATTGAAATATCGTACCTAACTCTTGAATTGTCATCTGATATCCTCCGTCCCCTATCACTGCTACAACTTCTCTTTCAGGACATGCCATTTTAGCTCCTATAGCTGCCGGAAGTGCAAAACCCATAGTACCTAAGCCGCCTGAGGTTATGTTACTTCTTGATTTATTAAAATTAGCATAACGACAAGCAATCATTTGATGTTGACCAACATCAGTGACAACTGCAGCATTTCCTTTGCTATAGTTATTAATTTCTTTAATAACTTCACCCATAGTTAAACCATCTTTAGTAGGGAACAAATCTTCTTTAATTACTGAATCATACTCAATCTTATATAATTCTTTAAAATTATTAAGCCATTTGTCATGTTTTCTTAATTTCAATAAGGGCAAGATCTTTGTTAAACTTTCTTTAGCATCTCCTAACACTGGAACATCTGCTTTAACATTCTTATTTATTTCAGCTTTGTCTATTTCAAAATGAATTACTTTGGCTTGCTTTGCGTATTTATCTAAATTTCCGGTAACTCTATCATCAAATCTCATCCCAATAGCAACCAAAAGGTCACATTCATTGGTAAGCATGTTTGGTGCATAATTTCCATGCATTCCAACCATTCCAACGTTTAAAGGGTGTGAAGTAGGTATAGCCGAGACCCCCATAATAGTCCATGCAGCGGGAATACCTGTTTTTTCAACAAAAGCCTGAAATTCTATTTCTGCTTCTGAGAGAATAACTCCTTGACCCCAAACTATTAAAGGTTTTGAAGCATTGTTAATTAAATCAGCAGCTAGATTTAGGCTTGTAGCTTCTAGTTTGGGAACTGGCTTATAACTTCTTATTCCAGTTACTTTTGAATAATTAAAATCAAACATCTCAAATTGAGCATCTTTAGTAATATCAATTAAAACTGGACCGGGTCTACCACTTTTAGCTATGTAAAATGCTTTTGCTAATACCTTTGGTATATCAGCAGCTTTTGTGACTTGGTGATTCCATTTTGTGACAGGTGTAGATATTCCAACTATGTCTGTTTCTTGAAATGCATCACTTCCTAATAAATGTGAAGCTACTTGTCCGGTGATACAAACCATTGGAGTAGAATCAATTTGAGCATCAGCTAAACCAGTTACTAAATTTGTAGCTCCAGGACCTGAGGTTGCAATTGCCACGCCTACCTTACCTGATATTCTTGCAAAACCTTGAGCAGAATGTGTAGCTCCTTGTTCATGCCTAGTTAAAACGTGATGAATTTTATCTTCGTATTTATGAAGTTCATCGTATACCGGCATTATAGCACCACCAGGGTATCCGTATATAATTTCTACTCCTTCAGCTATTAAACATTTAACAACTGCTTCACTACCGCTTATTTTTTTTTGACTACTCATTTTTAAAATTCATCTGTAACACAGCCTTTAGAAGCTGATGAAACAGTTTTTGCATATTTATATAATGAACCAAAATCTACTTTCAATTTTGGTTCAACCCATTTATTTTTTCTTTTTATTAACTCATTGTCTTCAACATCAAGAATTATTGTGTTTTTTATTGCATCAATGATAATGGTATCACCATTTTCAATTAAAGCAATGTTACCTCCATTTTGAGCTTCTGGTGTTATATGTCCAACAACAAAGCCGTGAGTACCTCCTGAAAATCGACCATCAGTGATTAAAGCAACATCTTTCCCAAGTCCAGCTCCCATAATAGCTGCTGTAGGCTTTAACATTTCAGGCATTCCAGGGCCTCCTTTAGGTCCTTCATATCTAATAACAACAACATCCCCTTTTTTTACTTTTCCTTCACCAATCCCTTTATTTGCCGCAAATTCAGAATCAAAAACAATTGCTGAACCCTTAAAAACTAAACCTTCTTTACCCGTAATTTTAGCTACTGAACCTTCCTCTGCAATATTTCCATATAATATTCTAATATGACCTGAACTTTTAATTGGGTTTTCTGTTGTTTTAATAACATCTTGATTCAGTTTAAGATCACTGACTTCTTTTAAATTCTCTTCTAATGTTTTACCAGTAACGGTAAGACATTCACCATGAATTAATCCTTTTTTAAGAAGATATTTCAAAACTGCAGGAGTTCCTCCAATATCATGCACATCTTCCATTAAATATTTTCCACTAGGCTTTAAATCTGCTATAAATGGAGTGCTATCACTGATTTTTTGAAAATCATCTAATGTGAAATCTATTTTTGCAGCCCTAGATATAGCTAGAAAGTGTAATACAGCATTGGTAGATCCACCAAGAGCAACTACTAATCTAATAGCATTTTCTAAAGATTTTCGAGTAACAATATCTAATGGCTTTAAATCTTTGATTAGTAGATTTTTTATCGCTTTACCACAATTTTCAGATTCAATTTCTTTAAGTTTACTGTTAGCTGGATTTGACGAATTAAATGGTAAGGACATTCCTAACGCTTCAATGGCAGAGGCCATTGTATTTGCGGTATACATTCCACCACATGCTCCAGCACCTGGGCAAGCTTTTTTAATTATTGACTTATATTCCTGATTATCCATCTGCCCAGAAACCTTACTTCCCCATGCTTCAAAAGCAGAAACTATATCTAATTTTTTTCCATTGTGACAACCCGAATCGATTGTACCTCCGTAAAGCAATATTGATGGTCTATTTAATCTAATCATAGCCATTAATGCTCCTGGCATGTTTTTATCACACCCAACTACAGTGACTAAACCATCATAGCTCATGGCTTGGACAACTGTCTCCATTGAGTCTGCAATAATATCTCTTGAGGGTAAGGAATATCGCATTCCTGGGGTACCCATTGAAATTCCATCACTAACCCCAATGGTATTAAAAATTAATCCTGTAACATTATTTGATAAAACTCCTTTTTTTACAAGTTTTGATAAGTCATTTAAATGCATATTACATGGATTCCCTTCATAACCAGTACTAGCTATTCCAACAATTGCATTTTTAAAGTCAGATTCTTTCATCCCAATGGCATGCAACATTGCCTGAGCAGCCGGTTGTGTATCATCTTGAGTAACCGTTTTACTATACTTGTTTAAATTCATTTTATGAGATTCTTAAAATTAAAGGCTTTAATTAAATTATTCTTAGTGAAAGATGGCTAAATTTGAAATATCCATATTTATCTATTTTTCAGTGATTTAACCTTATAAATCCTAAATAAATATATATTTATTAATTGAATATTAAAAATTAATAACCGAATTATTAATTAGTATTTAGAATTAGGAAAAATGATATATAGACCATTATTTAAAAAAATAAAATGAACTATCAAAAAGAATAAAAAAAACTACCAATAAGATTGAACTAATAAAATAAAAATAGACTTTTCAACACAAATTAAGCTTAAATAACTATACTATAAGTCATATACTAGCCTGAAAGTTATAAACCTTGGCTGAATAAAATACTCGGTTGAACTTATCGAAATATTTCCAGTGTTTGATTGATTTTGAGATTTAGTATTAAGTAAGTTGGTAGCTTTTAATTCAAATTCCCATTTACTATCTTGGTTTTTTTTGTATGCAAGTGATGCATCCCAAAATTCGTACTCATTTAAAACAGCTCTGTCATTACTAAAAGAGGTGTTTGTATACCTCGATCTAAAAGTAAATGATTTTAAAATTAATGCATCTACATCGATAAATGGAGCTTTTGTGTAAAATTTACTTTCAACATCACCCAAGATATTATTAGTCAGTGAATAGTTATATCCAAGTTCTACATTTGGTGCTTCTCTAAACGATGTTCTAACAGTTGCCCCATAGTTTTGAGAAAAGTTTTCACTTATACTAGGATTATTTATATCAGAAATATACTGATTGAATTTAGAGAAATTAATACCACTAGATAATGATGCTCTAATTTTCCCAAATTGTCTTTGAAATCTACCATTTGCAGAAAAATTTTCATCTGCAAAAGGAGAATTAAAAGGAGAACTAGAAGCCACAACACTCTCAAATGTTGTAAGGTTTCTAATTTGATCAATACTTTTATTGTATGAGATTCTTGCAAATATATTAGTATAATTAAATAAGTTGAAACTGAAATAATTTAGATTAAAGCTGTGTGAAATAGCATTTTGTATTTCATTATCTCCACTAAAAATAGAGTTATAGTTATTTAAAACTAATCCTTGAGCTATTTTAGAAACGTCTGTAAATTGAGTTCTCATCGCATAATTAAATCTTATTGACTCACTTTGTTTAAGTTGAATTATCGCATTGAAATCAGGTAATATTTTAAAGAACGAATCCGAATAATCAACAGAAAATTGACTATTTTTCGAATTGTAGGCGTGTGCAGTAAAACCAGGGCTAAGAGTAAAAATGCCAGATTTAAGCCTGTAATGCATACCAACATAATAATCAGAAAAATTATAATTTATGTTGTTATAATCAATTCCGTTATTTACCGTAGGAATTGACTCATAAATATCTCCATTATCTAAATACTGAAATATATTAGAGTCAAATTTTTGATCACTTAAAATAGTTCCAACAGTGAAATTAATGTCACTTTTAATGTTTAAAATGTTCCAATAGTCCAGTTTAGCGTCTAACTGATTAGTCTTCACTAGTTTTTCTTGATTAATATTAAAATTAGATTGATTATTATCAAAACCTAGTCCTAAAGCTGTGTTTTGATAATTAGCATCATTTTCTAAAATAGCATTGTAAAATGGATCATCTTCACTAATAAGATGTTGTGCTTCTAATGCAAAAATGTTCTTTTCGTCTAAAGTGTAATAATAATTAAGATTTTGATTTATACTAAATGCTTCAGAATTTTCATCTTGAATTGTATTTCCTAAAACAGAAGAAAATAAAGTTTGGTCTTGACTTTCAATTGAGTTTCTAGTTAAAATTTCATAATCTAACTGATTATTTGAATTAGGTTTGTATTTAACTGTAAATTTAGATAGTGCGAGATCACTAACCTGGGCAGTATTAGTCTCTGTTTCTTCATCAGGAATTCCAAGTTCAGTATTTATATATTGAGTGGAATTTTTTTCTTGTAAATCAATATCGCTTCTTGTTAAAATGACAAATCCATAAAGGTCGAGTTTTTTATTAGGTGAATAACTAAAATTAGCTGCTCCAAATTTTGAGGATATATCTTTTGCTTTATTATTTTGTAGTTGTAAAAAACCTAAGTTATTATTACCTAAGCTAATTGATGTACCGCTTTTACTGCTTGGCTGGCTAAATCCACCTGAAAAATTAAAATAATCTCTTCTTGTGAAAGCTAACTCACCTATATTATTTAAATCTCCTATTACATTAACAGTGTATTTGGGGCTGTAATAAAATAGTTTAGGCTGAAACAAATACAGACTCTGGTTATCGACGTCAGTATCAGAAGTATTATTCAGCAATCCTTCAATTGCAGAAACTCCAGCTGTTACATTTCCAAACCAAAATTTATCTTTTCCTTTTTTTAATTTTATGTTAATAGCAATATTGTCCTGGTTATTTTGAACCCCACTTAATTGCCCTACTTCTGAATAATTTTTTAATATCTGTACCTTATCTATAGCATTTGAAGGAATATTTTTAGTTGCTATTTTCGTGTCTCCATCAAAAAAATCTTTTCCCTCAACCATTACTTTTCCAACTACCTTACCTTCAACTTCAATCTGACCATCGTCGTTGACCTCAACTCCAGGAAGATTTTTAAGTACATCTTCTAACTTTCTTTCTGTTCCAGTATTAAATGAATCAGCATTGTAAATTAGAGTATCACCACTAATTTTAACGGGCATTTCGTAAGTAAGTTCAACTGCATCTAAAACATTGCTTTGGGATAGTGTAAAATCTTTATTAATGTCGTTATCCTTAGAATCAATTTGTCTGGAAATAGACTCCATCCCTATGTAACTAACTTGTAAGTTGTAAGAGGTATTCTTTTGTAGTGATAGTTTATATTCACCATTTGCATTAGAAATGGCAAAGCTTTCTAAAGCACTAGTTTCCTTGTTAATTAAAATAACATTAGCAAGTTCTAATGGGTTATTTAAACTATCCTTTACCAAACCTTCCATTTTAATCTGAGAAAAAGTTAAAGATGTGGTTAATAGCAATATAAAGGTATATAGTATTTTGTTCATAAAGTTAATTTTAAAAGTTTTTAATTCCATTTACCGCCACGGGATCTACCTCTATTATCTCTCATTTCTTGCATCTTAAACTGAACCATATCGGTGTATTCTTTTTTGGTAACAACATCTCCTTTAGATGGTCTTGTAATTTCATCCTTCTTCTCAGGATTTAATACAATTTTTGAACATAACATTGTTGTGTTTTTTGTGTTTAACTCCAATATTAAACCTGGTAAACCATAAGATTGTTCAGGTCCATTACTAATTGGAATTTGAGGAGTATACCAAGCTACAATAGTTTCAATTTTTGCATCAACTACAACTTCTTCTATCTCTTCTAGTTTAGTGTTTGTTTCTTCATCAACATCTGAAATTTTTTCATTGTTGTCATTTTCTTTATTTGTTGAATCTTTGGATGTTTGGTTTCTTGACCCTCTTAAGCTCTCCCAACTAAAGTTGTCATTTACTCTTTTTCCGACAGCTTTAAAACAGATATAGTTACCAATTTGTTTTTGTTCACCCGTCATTTCCCACACAAATTCTGGTAACTTATCATTAACTAAAAACTTTTTACCAAAAAATTCATTTTCCTGGAGATAAACCTTTTCTTTAATGTTTTTATACATCTCTGGATTACCGCTTCCAGCACTCATAAACATTGCTCCCATACCAGATCTTCCTGAGCCTGGAGCGTCTAGTCTTTCTTCTTCCTCAAAAGTAGACTCTGTCCTATTAAAAGTTAAGATAAAAGTCTTTTCTAAATAGGGTTTCATCCTGTCTTTCATTGCACTTTTTTGCTCGGCAGACATTCTGCTTCCCCAACTTCCTAGATCCATAGTAGTTTTGGATTGATAAAAAGCTTTTCCTTGAAAATCTTGAGAAAATAAATTTATAGAAACAAAAAATAAAATTATTAGTGTGAGTAATTTTTTCATGAGTTTAATTTTTAGCTAAATTATAAAGGTTATAGATCAAAACAGTTAATATTATCTTAAAAGATTGTATCTTAATTTAATGAGATTCTTCACTATAATATATCTATTATGTTTTTCAGTTTTAGCCAATGAAAACTCGTTGGAGTTTAAATTAATTTTCAAGAAAGAAAATGTAAACAAAAATATAAAGGCAATAGATAATTTTAACAACATTTATTCTATAGAAAATAATGAGCTAATTAAAAGTTCGGATACTAAAGACTATTATTATAAGAACAGTTTATATTCAAATATTTCCTCAATTGATGTTCAAAATTCCTTGAAAATAAAATTGTTTTATGAAGATTACAACTCCTTAATTGTTCTTGACAATAAACTTTCTGAAATATCAAAAATTAATTTTAATATACTTAGTCCCAATAAAATAATTTCTAAGTTTTCGGCATCAAATGACAACAATATATGGGTATACAATGAAGTAAACTCAAAAATTGAATTGTATAACTACGTTAATAATACATTTAGAATTGTTAACTCAGAAATTTCAGGACAGGTAATTTCATTAGAAAGCAACTATAAGTATTGTTGGGTTCTAACAGATTCACACATATATAAATTCAATTATTTTGGAAGTTTGATTACTAAAGTTGCTGTAAATAAAATTGAGCAAATTGAAAGTTTTAATGATTTTTTATTTTTCAAAAGAAATAATGAGTTGTTTTATTTTGATCAAGATCTTTTATTAGAGAATAAATTTAAATTAGAAAATTTATTAATAAAAGATTTTTTTGTAATCAATCAAAGCTTGTATATTTACGATTCTGAACATTTTATAAAGTATCAAATTCAAAAAAAATAAATTATGCATATTGCAATTGCAGGAAACATTGGAGCAGGAAAAACAACTTTAACTAATTCACTAGCCAAGCATTACAAATTCGAGGTACAGCTTGAAGATGTAGTAGATAATCCATATTTAGATGATTTCTATAATGAAATGGAAAGGTGGAGTTTTAATCTTCAAGTTTACTTTTTGAATAGCCGATTTAGACAGCTAATTGATATTACAGAAAGTAAAAAAAATGTAATTCAAGACAGAACAATTTACGAGGATGCAAATATATTTGCACCTAATTTGCATGCAATGGGCTTAATGGCCAATCGTGATTTTGAAAACTATAAATCTCTATTTGAATTAATGGAATCAAAGGTAGACGCCCCAGATTTATTAATTTATTTAAGAAGCTCAATTCCCAATCTAGTTTCTCATATACACAAAAGAGGAAGAGATTATGAAAATTCAATAAGTATTGACTATTTAAGTAGATTAAATGAGCGTTATGAAGCTTGGATTCACAACTACAACAAGGGTGAATTATTAATCATTGATATTGATAATTTAGACTTTGTTGATCACCAAGAAGATCTTGAGAAAATAATTTCGATGGTTGATGAAAAATTAAAGAAATAAAAAAAAGCCTCATTTGAAAATGAGGCTTTTTTTATGAAATAATATAATATATTTAATTCTCTTGAGCCTCAGCTACAAGATCCTTAACTGTTTGATTTACATGGGACTCACTACCCTTAATAACAGATGAAACTTTCGTTTGAACTCCGTCTTTGTTAGTTATAATCTTGACTTCTGCAGTTATATTATCTGCATCATCAACACTAGTCGCATTTACTTCAACCTGAACTTCATTAGTAACTGAAGAATGATTTTCTGAAACCGAATGACCTCCTAATATAGGTGCAATCACTAAACCAATCAAACAAGTTAACTTAATTAAAATATTCATTGAAGGACCTGAAGTGTCTTTGAAAGGATCACCAACTGTATCTCCTGTGACAGCAGCTTTGTGAGCCTCAGAACCTTTATAAGTCATCTCGCCGTTAATTTCAACTCCTGCTTCAAATGATTTTTTGGCATTATCCCAAGCTCCACCAGCGTTATTCTGAAATATCGCCCATAAAACTCCACTTACAGTAACCCCTGCCATATAACCACCAAGCATTTCGGCAATTATTTGATTATCCATACCAAATAACATTGGTAAGACAGTTATTAGTATTGGGAAACCGATAGTTAATAATCCAGGTAACATCATTTCTTTTAACGAAGCCTGCGTAGAAATAGCAACACATTTATCATATTCTGGTTTACCAGTTCCTTCCATAATTCCAGGAATATCTTTAAACTGTCTTCTTACTTCATATACCATTTCCATTGCAGCTTTTCCTACAGCATTCATTGCTAATGCAGAGAAAACAACCGGAATCATACCTCCAACAAATAACATTGCTAAAACTGGAGCTTTAAATATATTTATACCATCAATTCCTGTGAATGTAACATAAGCTGCAAATAAGGCAAGAGATGTTAAAGCAGCAGATGCAATAGCAAACCCTTTTCCTGTAGCTGCAGTTGTATTACCAACTGAATCTAAGATATCTGTTCTTTCTCTAACTACAGGTTCTTGTTCACTCATTTCTGCAATACCACCAGCATTGTCAGAAATTGGACCGAAAGCATCAATCGCCAACTGCATAGCAGTAGTAGCCATCATTGCAGAAGCGGCTAAAGCAACTCCGTAAAATCCAGCAAGAGCATAAGAACCCCAAATAGCAGCAGCAAAAAGTAGTACTGATGGGAATGTAGATATCATACCAGTAGCTAAACCAGCGATGATATTAGTACCTGCTCCAGTACTTGATTTTTGTACGATTTCTAAAATTGGTTTTTTTCCAAGACCTGTATAATATTCAGTAATTGAAGAAATGACTCCACCAACAAACAATCCAACTAGAGTAGCAAAAAAGACTCTCATTGAAGAAATATCTTGTTTCCCTTCTCCAAAGAACTCCATTTGCATTGTTTCAGGTAACATGTAATCAACTAACAAATAACATGATAAAGCAACTAAAGCTATAGAAACCCAGTTACCTTTATTTAATGCTCCCATTACCTGATCTTCCTTAGCATCATTAGAATTAATTTTTACTAGCATAGTTCCTATTGCTGAAATAATAATTCCAACTCCGGCAATTGCCATTGGCAATAAAATTGGACCAATACCTCCAAAAGCATCGTCAATTGAACCTCCCATATCAACTATAACATAATTTCCTAAAACCATTGCAGCAAGCACAGTGGCTACATAAGATCCAAATAAATCTGCACCCATTCCAGCTACATCTCCAACATTATCTCCCACGTTATCTGCAATTGTTGCTGGGTTTCTTGGATCATCTTCTGGTATTCCAGCTTCAACCTTTCCAACTAAATCAGCACCAACATCAGCAGCTTTGGTGTATATACCACCTCCAACTCTTGCAAATAATGCAATTGATTCAGCTCCTAATGAAAATCCAGCCAACGTTTCTAATACTATTGTCATATCTTCAGTAGATGTCCAAACTCCGTTCATAAAGTATTGAAAGAAAAGAATGAAAAAAGTTGTTAATCCTAAAACAGCAAGTCCTGCTACTCCAAGTCCCATAACTGTTCCTCCACCAAAAGATATTTTTAAAGCATTTGGCAGACTAGTAATTGCTGCTTGTGTAGTTCGAACATTTGTTTTGGTAGCTATTTTCATCCCCATATTTCCAGCCCATGCTGAAAAAAGCGCACCAAATATAAATGCTACAACTATTAATATATGTGTAGTTGGGACTATGAATGATATTCCAGCTAATGCTAAACTTACAATAATCACAAATACAGTTAAAAGTCTATATTCAGCATTTAAAAATGCTAAAGCTCCTTCATAAATGTGATCAGAAATTTCTTTCATTTTACCATCTCCTGCATCTTGTTTCATAACCCATGATTTTTTGTAAATCATGTATCCTAGTCCTAATAAAGCCGCTAGTATCGGCATGTAAATAATCATTGAATCCATTTTATATTTTTTAGTAATTTTTAATTCGGTGGCAAAAGTAATGAAATCAGTTTAGATTTAAAAACTAAACAGATCTCAAATACGAATGCTTATTTTTTGTAAAGCACTTTTTTAACAGCTTTAATTACATCTTCACTGTTTGGAAGCCATTCAGCTAAAAGAACAGGTGAATATGGAGCTGGAGTATCTGCAGTATTTATCTTTTCAATTGGAGCATCTAAATAATCAAATGCTTTCGACTGAACTTGAAAAGTAATTTCAGTGGAAACATTTCCAAAAGGCCAAGCTTCTTCTAAAATAACTAGTCTATTTGTTTTTTTAACAGATTTAAGTACACTGTCAATATCTAAAGGTCGAACAGTTCTTAAATCAATAATTTCACAAGAAATATTTTCTTCCTTTAATTTATCGGCTGCTTTGTATGCCTCTTTAATTATTTTTCCAAATGAAACTATAGTAACATCTGAACCTTCTCTTTTAATGTCAGCAACTCCAATCGGTAATGTGTATTCTCCTTCAGGAATTTCACCTTTATCTCCATACATTTGCTCGCTCTCCATAAAAATAACAGGATCATCATCTCTAATAGCAGATTTTAATAATCCTTTAGCATCGTAAGGGTTTGAAGGAACTATGACCTTAAGACCAGGTGTATTTGCAAACCAATTTTCAAAAGCTTGAGAATGAGTCGCACCTAATTGACCTGCAGATGCAGTTGGGCCTCTGAAAACGATAGGGCATTTAAATTGACCACCAGACATTTGTCTGATTTTTGCAGCATTATTAATAATCTGATCAATTCCAACAAGGGAAAAATTAAATGTCATGTATTCAACTATAGGACGGTTACCTGTCATTGTGGAGCCGATAGCAACACCTGCAAATCCCAATTCAGCAATTGGTGTGTCAATGACTCTTTTTTCTCCAAATTCGTCTAACATTCCTTTTGAAGCTTTGTAGGCTCCATTATATTCTGCAACTTCTTCTCCCATAAGATAGATACTTTCATCTGCTCTCATTTCTTCTGACATTGCCTCACAAATAGCTTCTCTAAATTGAATTGTTCTCATTTATATAATTTTACTGCAAAAATACTAAAGGATTTAATAATTGTAATTAAAAAAAATAAAATAATTACTATGCATGCATAGTAATTTATGTATTATTAATTATATTTGATCTTTAAATTAAAAGATATGAAAATAATAGTTTGTATTAGTCATGTTCCTGACACAACTTCAAAAATAAATTTCTCTGATGGAGATACAAAGTTTGAAAGAAATGGTGTTCAATTTGTAATTAATCCAAATGATGAATTTGGTCTTACAAGAGCAATGTGGTTTAAAGAAAAACAAGGAGCAACTGTTGATGTGATCAATGTTGGTCTTTCTGATACTGAGTCAACTTTAAGAAAAGCGCTTGCCATTGGAGCAGATAAAGCGATTAGAATAGACATGAGTCCTGAGAATGGGTTTAATGTAGCTAAGCAGTTAGCTAATTATATAAAAAAAGAAAATTACGATCTTGTAATTGCAGGTCGAGAGTCCATTGATTACAATGGAGGAATGGTTCCAGGGATGATAGCTGGTTTGAACAATGCTAATTTTATAAACAATTGTATAAGTCTTGAAATTGACGGTACTAACGTGACTGCTTCTAGAGAGATTGACGGAGGAAAAGAAACTATTGAATCTTGTATTCCACTAGTGATTGGAGCTCAAAAAGGTTTAGTAGAAGAAAGTGATTTAAGAATTCCTAACATGAGAGGAATAATGATGGCTAGAAAAAAACAACTTGAAGTTATTCCAGCTATTGATGCATCAAATCAAACTAACTCAATTGAATTTGAAAAACCAAAACCAAAAGGAGAAGTAACACTAGTTTCTTCAGACAATTTGGATGAATTAATCAACTTACTACATAACGAAGCTAAAGTAATTTAAATATGGCAATATTAGTATACACAGAATCAGAACAAGGTAAATTTAAAAAAATAGCTTTTGAATTAGCTTCTTATGCTAGGGCAATAGCGGATGAAAATAACACTACTGTGACCGCAGTATGTTTCAATGCAGAAAGTCCAATGGAGTTACAAAACTATGGTGTAAATAAAGTTCTTAATATTTCTAATCAAGACTTAAAATCATTTAACGCCATGTCATACTCCCAATGTGTATTTGAAGCTGCAGAAAATGAAAAATCTAACATTATTGTTATTAGCTCAAGTGCTGATTCAAAATATTTAGCTCCGCTACTTGCAGTAAAACATAATGCTGGATATATCTCTAATGCTTGTGAATTACCAACAAGCTACAGTCCATTAACAGTTAAAAGAACAGCTTTTACAAACAAAGCCTTTGAAATCACAAAGGTTAACACTGAAAATGCATTAATAAGTTTAGCTAAAAATAGTTATTCTATAAATGAAGTTAAAACAGATGCATCTTTAGTAGATTTTTCTGTAAATGTTTCCCAAAATGACACAAAAGTTAAGTCTATAGATAAAGCTACTGATAAAGTAACAATTGCTGATGCCGATACAGTTGTATCAGCAGGCAGGGGATTGAAAGGTCCAGAAAATTGGGGAATGATAGAAGAATTAGCTGAGGTCTTGGGTGCAGCTACAGCTTGTTCAAAACCTGTATCTGATTTGGGTTGGAGACCCCATGGTGAACACGTGGGTCAAACTGGTAAACCCGTAGCAAGTAACCTTTATATTGCTATTGGAATCTCTGGGGCAATACAACATTTAGCAGGAATTAATTCTTCAAAAGTTAAAGTCGTGATTAATACTGATCCAGAAGCGCCATTTTTTAAAGCTGCTGATTATGGTGTTGTTGGAGATGCTTTTGAGGTAGTACCTGAATTGATAAATAAACTAAAAACTTTCAAGGCTCAAAACTAATTCCTTTTGAGTATAACATAAAAAGGTTAAATTTGATTGCAATTTGTTAAATCAAGTATGAGCTTAGTACGTCTAATTATTAAAGGAATTTCTTACAGTCAAACACAAAATGGAGCTTATGCACTAATTCTTAGTGAATTAGAAGGGCAAAGAAAACTTCCGATTGTTATTGGAGCTTTTGAGGCTCAATCTATTGCAATTGCTTTGGAAAAAGAAATAAAACCTCCTAGGCCTCTAACTCATGATTTATTTAAAAATTTTTCTATCCGTTTTGACATAATTGTTAAACAAGTGATTATTCATAAACTTGTAGATGGAGTATTTTATTCAAGTATAATTTGCGAGAGAGATAAAATTGAGGAAGTTATTGACGCTAGAACAAGTGATGCAATAGCACTTGCACTCAGATTTAATGCACCAATTTTTACATATGAAAATATTTTAATTAAAGCTGGAGTAATTCTAAAAGTTGAAAATGACGAAGGACAAGGGGATTCTATTCTAAAAGAAATTATTCACGAGGACACAAAAGACAGTAAGAAAGATTACAAAAACAAAACAACTGAGGAGCTTCAAAAATTATTAAAAATTGCTGTTTTAAAAGAAAACTATGAAAATGCAGCTCTAATAAGAGATGAAATATCTAAAAGACAATAATTATGTTAAAAAAACTTTCAATTTTACTATTTATCTTTTCATTTAATTCAATTTTTTCTCAATCTATTGTTGGTGATTGGTTTTTTCAAAATATTCAAGATTCTAATGGAAATGAATTATTTGAAGTTAAAAAAACAGATCTCTTAAGTATTACTGGAAAAGATTTTAAGTACAACTTAGAAGCAAAAAATAATTTACAGGCTGATGGTAGTTACTCAATTGCAAACAATAAATTGTCATTTAAATATAATACACCTTCTGACACCCTAAGAACTTATGATATTACTTTATTATCTGAAAATGAACTAGAATTTACAGAAAATGGAGTTAGCTATAAATTTCAAAGGATTGAATCATTAATTCCTAGTCAAGGGTTTTCCATCTCTGGAATGACAAAGGGGATTACAGGAATGGTTTTTTTAATTTTCATAGCATTTTTATTTAGTAAAAACAGAAAAGCAATAAAATGGAAAACAGTATTTATTGGGTTAGCCGCACAGCTTTTGTTGGCCGTAGGTGTTTTAAAGGTTGATTTTATTCAAAAAATATTTGAATTTTTTGGAAAGATATTTGTAAAGACACTCGACTTTACAATGGAGGGAAGTACATTTTTGTTAGGGGATATGATGAACGTAGAAAGTTTTGGTTATGTGTTTTTGTTTCAAGTTTTACCGACCGTAATATTCTTTTCGGCCTTAACATCAGTCCTATTTTATTTAGGAGTTATTCAAAAATTTGTTAAAGCACTAGCATGGGCTCTAACAAAATTATTAAACATTTCTGGTGCAGAGAGTTTAAGTGTTGCAGGGAATATATTTTTAGGTCAAACTGAAGCTCCACTAATGATAAAAGCATATTTAGAAAAAATGTCTAAATCAGAAATATTACTAGTCATGGTAGGTGGAATGGCTACAGTAGCAGGTGGAGTTTTGGCTGCTTACATTGGATTTTTAGGAGGGGAAGATGAAGTTGTTAGGTTATTTTACGCAAAACACCTGTTAACTGCATCAGTTATGGCTGCTCCAGGAGCAATCGTGATTTCAAAAATACTATATCCTCAAACTGAAAAAATTAACACTGAGGTACATGTCTCTCAAGAAAAAATTGGCGCTAATTTACTTGACGCAATAGCAAACGGAACAACAGAGGGGTTGAAATTGGCTGCAAATGTTGGTGCAATGCTATTAGTTTTTGTCGCTTTTATAGCCATGATTAACTTTGGATTTGAGAAAATTGGAACGATTGGTCAAATAAATAACTGGATTAGTTCGAATACTTCATATGACCAACTTTCCATAGAGTTTGTTTTAGGTTATACATTTTCTCCATTAATGTGGCTAATTGGAGTTGCAAAAGAAGACATGGCATTAATGGGTCAGCTATTAGGAATAAAGTTAGCTGTCAGTGAGTTTATCGGATACATGCAATTAGCTGAACTTAAAGACATCACAAATTTGATTCATTTTAAATATGAAAAATCCATAATTATGGCTACATATATGTTGTGTGGTTTTGCAAATTTTGCATCTATTGGAATTCAAATTGGTGGTATTGGTTCATTAGCACCTGGGCAAAGAAAAAACTTGTCAGAATTCGGATTTTTAGCTTTGATAGGTGGGACACTTGCCTCACTATTATCTGCAACTTTTGCAGGAATGATTATTGGCTAAAAAGTTAATAACTTTAATATATTTATTATTTAATTTTCTCTGGATTTATCTATTTTTATTTTTTAAATATTTCAAATGAAGCAATACTTAGATTTAGTAAAAGAAGTTTTAGAAAACGGAAATCAAAAAGGAGATAGAACAGGGACCGGAACAAAAAGTATTTTTGGTCACCAACTAAGATTTGATTTAAGTAAAGGCTTTCCGATGATTACTACAAAAAAACTTCATTTAAAATCTATAATTCATGAATTATTATGGTTTATAAATGGAGATACCAATATTAGTTATCTTAATGAAAATGGTGTTAAGATTTGGAATGAATGGGCAAATAATGATGGTGATTTAGGGCCTGTCTATGGCTATCAGTGGAGAAATTGGAACGGTGATGAAATTGATCAAATTAAGGAGCTAATAAGTACATTAAAAAGCAATCCTAATAGTAGAAGAATGCTAGTCTCTGCTTGGAATCCATCTGTTCTACCAGACACTTCTAAATCTTTCGAAGAAAATGTTGCAAATGGCAAAGCTGCACTTCCTCCATGTCATGCCTTTTTTCAATTTTATGTAAATAACGGAAAACTTTCTTGTCAACTATACCAAAGAAGTGCAGATGTTTTTCTTGGAGTTCCCTTCAATATTGCATCCTACTCATTATTCACAATGATGATTGCACAAGTGTGTGGATATCAAGCTGGAGATTTTGTACATACATTTGGAGATGCTCATATATATAACAACCATATTGAACAGGTCAAATTACAACTAAGTAGAGACACAAGACCATTACCTAAAATGGAGATAAACCCTGAAATTAAAAGTATTTTTGATTTTAAATTTGAGGACTTTAAATTGGTCGACTATGACCCACATCCACATATTAAAGGAGCTGTAGCAATTTAAAAAATATGACTAGATCTAATTTAACTATAATTGTTGCTGCCGACTTAAATGACACTATCGGTAAAGACAACAAATTAATTTGGCATTTACCTGATGACTTAAGGAGATTTAAAAAACTTACTTCAGGGCATCACATTATTATGGGAAGAAAAACCTTTGATAGCTTTCCAGGCCTATTACCAAACAGAAAACACATTGTCATTACAAGACAAAAAGAAAATAAAGAAATTGAAAATGTTGTTTACGTAAACTCTATGCAAGAGGCTATTAATGTCAGTAATGAAGACCCTAATCCATTTGTAATTGGAGGTGGGGAAATTTACAAAATAGCAATGGACTATTGTTCAAAAATAGAGCTAACCAGAGTTAATCATTCTTTTGATGGAGACACACATTTCACTAAAATTGATAGCAACGATTGGACTAAAATATCTGATGAATTTCATGATATAGATGAAAAACATAAATATTCATTTAACTTTGAAACTTACGAAACAAAAAACATATGAAAGCTTACGTATTTCCAGGGCAAGGTGCTCAGTTCTCAGGAATGGGATTAGATCTTTATAATCAAAGTGACATCGCTAAAGAATTATTTGATTCTGCCAATTCAATTTTAGGTTTCAAAATCACTGAAATAATGTTTAATGGATCTGCTGAAGACCTAAAACAAACTAAAGTAACACAACCTGCTATCTTTCTTCACTCTGTAATTTTAGCAAAAATGTTGGGCGATAATTTTAAACCTCAAATGGTTGCTGGACATTCCCTTGGTGAGTTTTCTGCACTTGTAAGTACTGGTGTGATTAGTTTTGAAGATGGATTGAAGCTTGTTTCTAAACGAGCAATTGCTATGCAAAAAGCTTGTGATATTCAAAAAAGTACAATGGCTGCAGTTTTAGGATTAGAAGATTCGATTGTTGAAAAAGTATGCGATAGTATTGATGGGGTTGTTGTAGCCGCTAATTATAATTGTCCAGGTCAATTGGTAATCTCTGGAGAAATAAACGCAATTAATGAAGCTTGTGAAAAATTAAAGGAAAATGGAGCAAGAAGAGCTTTAGTCCTCCCTGTTGGTGGTGCATTTCATTCCCCACTTATGAACCCTGCTAAAGAAGAGTTAGAAAAAGCGATCAACACCACCACATTTCATAAACCATCTTGTCCTATTTACCAAAACGTAAGTGCAAGTGCAGTTATGGATGATAATAAAATAAAAACCAATTTAATTTCTCAACTTACCTCACCAGTTAGATGGACTCATACAATTCAACAAATGATTAAAGACGGAGCTACAGAGTTCATTGAAGTTGGCCCAGGAAAAGTACTACAAGGATTAGTAAAAAAAATAAATAGAGAATCCGAAGTTTCTTCTGCTACAATATTTTAATAAAAATGAAAAATAAAAGAAATTTATATATTATATCTCTAGTGATTTTAAATATCATTCTAGATCAATTATCCAAATTTTGGATCAGAGCCAATGTAGCTCCTTACAGTGATATTAATATAATTGCTGATTATTTTATTATTACTAATGTTGAAAATAGTGGAGCATTCTTAGGCCTTGGTAGTGATTTTTCACCTGTCATAAAAAGTATCTTATTACTTGCTTTACCAGTAGGAGTTCTTGTAACTGTTTTAGTTTACGTATTTAAAGACAAATCTATAGACAAATTAAGTCTTATTGGTTATAGCTCAATTATTGGTGGTGGTATTGGAAATATTTACGACAGGTTTTTATACGGATCCGTGACAGATTTTTTATTTATTGATTTAGGTGGAGTTTTTAAAACAGGTATTTTTAATATAGCTGATCTATCAGTTACAACCGGAATGATCTTAATTATTTGGGCAAGTTTTAAAAATAAAGAGTAAAAAATTAATTTTTATAAACTACCCCTTCTTTCATTACAAAAACTACATTTTCTAAAGTTGAAACATTATCCAAAGGGTTATGTTCAGTTGCTACAATATCTGCAATAAAACCTTCTTTAATTTTACCTAAATCATTTTCCATACTTAAAATTGAAGCATTTGTAATAGTTGCTGACTGTATACACTCCATTATTGGCATCCCAACTTCATGCATATATCCAAACTCTTTACCATTAATTCCATGTGGATATACACCAGCATCAGAACCAAATGCAATTTTTACACCTGCTTTGTAAGCTTTTGCAAATGTAGATTGAATTTGCGGGCCAATAGCAAGCGCTTTAGGCACAACTAATTCATCATAATATCCTTTTATTTTTGCTTTTTCTGCAACTTCTTTACCTGCAGTAATTGTAGGAACATAATAAGTTCCGTATTCTTTCATAAGTTCGATGGACTTATCACTCATAAGTGTTCCATGTTCAATCGTGGTAACTCCTCCAATTATTGCTCTCTGAATCCCTTCATCTCCGTGAGCATGAGCTGCTATAATCATTCCATAGTCTTTAGCAGTATCGCAGATTGATTTAATTTCCTCCAAAGTAAACTGAGGGTTTTGACCATTTTTGGCAATACTCATTACTCCTCCAGTTGCAGTAATTTTTATATTATCTGCACCGTCTTTATATCTTTGTCTAACAGCTTTTTTTGCGTCATCTACACTATTAATAACTCCTTCTTTCGGGCCTGGATCCCCTCTTAATGAGTTTTTCCATCCATTTGTAGGATCCGCATGACCTCCTGTTGTACCAATTGCTTTTCCAGCAGTAAATATTCTTGGTCCTACAACTTCCCCTTTAGCAATAGCATCTCTTAGTGAAATATTTATTCCCGTTCCTCCTAAATCTCTAACAGTCGTAAATCCAGCCATTAGGGTTATTTCTGCAAATTTTAAAGACCCAAAAGCTATATCAGCATCATTTGCTGTAAAAGCATTCATATATTTTTGAGGATTAAACTCAGATTCAATGTGAACATGCATATCAATTAATCCAGGCATTACAGTTTTTGATTTTAAATCAATTACTTTATCAAGTGGATTATCAGATGAAACATATCCATTTTTTATTGCTACAATTTTGTCAGAAGAAACAATTATAGTTTTCTTATTTAAAACCTTACCTCTCTCAGTATCTATGATTTTTCCACATTGTAAATAAGTGTCTTGAGAGCTGATGTTAAAACTTATAAAGAAAATAAGTAGGCATATAAATTTTTTCATAATTGGGGTATTTTTTTGTTTATGACAGTGTACTAATGTACATATTTTTTTTTCCTTTTGAGAAAAATAATATAAAGTAGTGTATTTTAGCTATAAAATAATTTTATCATTTATAATATAATATTACATACAAGTAGGTTTGTTTTTAGATTACTATCGTTGTTCAACTCTAAAATTAAACTTGGAGTTATTGGTAGGCATGAGACTTTTAATCGACTTAATAATTCTATTAATTCAAATGATAAAACTATTTGGTTTCATTGCGCATCCCTTGGCGAATATGAACAAGGGTTTCCACTGTTTGTAGAAATAAAAAAGAAATATCCGAATCATAAACTAGTATTAAGTTTTTTCTCTCCATCTGGTTATGAAGTTAAAAAAGCAAATAGTATTGCAGATGTTGTTGTATATCTTCCAATAGATACTAAAGATAATTGTGAAAAATTTTTAGATTTAATCAAGCCTGAAATAGTAGTATTTATAAAGTCTGAGATTTGGCCAAACTATTTAAATGAAATTAAAAAAAGAAATATAAAATCGATACTAGTTTGTGCAATTTACAACTCTTCACAAATGAAGTATGGTTTATTGAAAAAAGCAGTTTTAAAGTTTGATTACATTTTTACTCAAGATGAAAAGTCAAAAGATTTCTTTAAATCAATTGGACATAATAATGTATTTAATAGCGGAGATACCAGATTTGATCGAGTCTCCTTGTCTAAAAACTTAAATGAAGATGTTGATTATATTAAAGAGTTTTTGAGTAAAAAAGACTGTCTAATCGCAGGTAGTACGTGGGGTAAGGACCATGAGATACTTACAAGTTATATAAATCATTCAAAGTCAAATCTTAAATTTATTATAGCTCCTCATGAAATAAATAAAATGGAAATAAATAATCTAAAATCATTTATTAATAAAAAAACAATTCTTTTCTCTGAGTTAAATAATGAAAATATTAAGACTGCAAGTGTAATTATTGTAGATAATATTGGGACTCTTTCTAAGCTCTATAAACACGCTAGTTTAGCTTACATAGGAGGTGGATTTAATGGTGAAGGCAAGCTCCATAACACGTTAGAAGCAGCAGTTTTTGGTTTACCAATAATCATTGGAAAATATTATAGTAAATTTCCAGAAGCAGTGAGTATGATTAAAAGTGGAGGAATGTTTTCAGTTAATAATGCTGAATCTTTAAAAATTAAAATTGATGAATTAATTAGGGATAAAGAAAAACTACAAAAAACAGGTGCTCTTAACTCTAGTTTTATT
The DNA here is from genome assembly GCA_902515565.1 of uncultured Bacteroidota bacterium. Lineage (GTDB taxonomy): Bacteria > Bacteroidota > Bacteroidia > Flavobacteriales > Flavobacteriaceae > SGZJ01. The sequence continues at coordinate 45,771 of CABXVR010000002.1, forward strand.
AATAGTAAAATTGGGGCTACCCAATCAATATTAGCTAATTTAAAATAAACAAAAATGAAATATTTCGTATTAACAGTATTGAGCTTTGTAATTATCTCTTGTGATTATAAAGTAGAAAAAACAATAGATTTTAACAGCTCTTCAGCTGCAGAAGTTGAATTTTACTCCACTGAAGAAACAATAAAAGCAGGATATCCATTTTCTGATGCAGTGAAAATTAACGATGTTATAATTCTCTCTGGTGTTGTTGGAAATGTTCCAGGTAATGAATCTGTGGTTGAGGGAGGTATACAAGCAGAAACAAGACAAGCTTTAGAAAACATCAAATCTATACTCCAACATTATGATTTAACAATGGATAATATTGTAAAATGTACTTGCATGATTGATGATATTTCTGAATGGGGACAAATGAATGAAGTATATAAAACCTATTTTACCAAAAACAAACCCTCAAGGAGTGCTTTTGGTGCTGACGGACTAGCACTTGGCGCTAAATTAGAACTAGAATGTTGGGCAGTAGAAAATTAAATCGCATAAATTGTGATTTATATTCTACTTAAAAATATTTAATCCTATAATTATTTAATCTATAAATTCCTGAGCAGATTTATTTTTTAACCGCTTTGAATTAAATAAGAAAAATACGAAAGCACTAGTAAAAAGAAGAATTATAGTGCTTAACCATATATTATTTTTAATTCTGTTTTCATAATTAAACACAGGCATTTCATTATAGTTTTTAATTGTAAATTTCTGATTCTTAAATAGCATAGGCGCTAAGTAACTTCGCCACTTATCAGAAAACTCAAATACCTGTTTTTTATAATCATTATAATGCTTTTCAGATGTGCCTGCAAAATTATTTAGTGATTGTTGAACTAGTATAGCCGGCGATAAATACTTAAACAAACTAATTAAGTCTTGTTGTTTTTTTAATTGACCCTCATATTCAACTAATATTGGTTTTGTTTTTTCTTCCATAACTTTTTCTGAAGCAAAATAATTATGCCAGAAACCAAAATTATCCTTATCGCTCTGTTGAGCTAGTTCTGGGTGATTTCGTAAATACTCATCCATAATTTTGTTTTGACTCTCTTCATTTTCTTTTTTAATTAATCGAATTTCATTAATCATTTTTAAGCGAGAAGGAACTGGATACAAAGAATTACCTATTTGATTAATTGAAGCAGGTAATACTAAAACGATAAGTAACCATAAACCAATTAGAGTTAATGCATTTTTTGCTGAATTATTCACCATTATATTTATCACACAACTTAAGACAAACCAAAACAAGTTATATGCAGAAAGCAAAGCTACTAAGCCTAACATGCTAAACCCATCTGCGAGTGAATTTGGAGAAAAGATAGCAATAACAAAAAGTAATGAAACAATACTTGTAAGGGTAAAAATCAGGAAACGAATTCCAGTTTTTTGTAACAACCAATTTATCATAGAAAGAGGTTGAGCTGACAATAACCTAAGAGTTCCTAACTCCTTTTCTTTTGATAAAATATTAAAAGTAAAAGATATAATTAGTAAAGGTAAAATGTAAATAATTACAAATGCCAAGTCAAAATTTCCGAACAATAACTGCACAGGATTAATCATTTCAGAGTAATCTAATGCAAAGTTGTTCCCATATACAGTTGGACTCTTAAAATGAGTATACATATCACTTTGTCCTGTTGCAATAAATGAAAACTCATTTGGATCCATTATTGCTAATCGTGGATGTCTATATCCAATGGTCATAGGGTCAGATGGTAAACGCCAACTCGGACCATCAACAGCTTCACCTTTTTCAATTTTTGTAAGTGTCGATAATATTGCGCTATCCTGTATTTGCAAACCCTCTGTAACCTTTGAAATGTCATTGAGTCTTTTTTCTACATTTTTATTTCCATTAAATGCAGCAAAAGCAAACAGTAAGGTTGTACTAATAAACAATACAAGTAGCCATTGGCTTCTAAGCAGTAATTTGATTTCGTGTAATAAGTTATTTAAAAACATTTTTTATTTATTTTTTGAAAAGATTAATAAACCTACAAACGGAAGAAATAGCCAAAGACATAAAAACAATATGTTTTGAGTATTTTCTTTTATTATTTCTGAATTTGTAGGAGGAGTGAAATTAAATTTTGGAAGTTGTTTAAACTTCTCCTCTGTCATATTGTAACCGCGCTCACCATACTTTGAATTATCTTTAATATCATAATTTAAAAACTCTTGTTTTTGCAATCGATATTTCTCAGCAGCATTAGTGAATTTCCAATGTAATTTATCGCTTGTATTTGAGACATCCATTGATAAAAATCGTAATGAAATAAATGGTGACAAAAAGGATAAACTTTCATAAACCTTGTTTTGTTTGATTGCAATTTCATTTAAAATATCATAATGTTTTTTATAAATCTGAGCTTCATGCTCTTCTCCTTTTTGCATTCGATAACCCGAATAATTAAACGGTAATTCACTAATCTTTTCAACTCCATATTCTTCTAATGTTTCTAACTCTAGTTTTTGAGCAGCCTCGTTCCATGGGTTGTGACCATCAAGTCCATTTTTTTTATCTTCAGCAACAGCTGCGTTAAATTCTGATTTTGATGGATAAGGGTGGGCTTCATTTGCAAAATTTGTGGCAACTTTTGGAGTAATAAAACTAAATAAAATCCAAATTAGCAAAGTGCATACTAAGGAAGTTCCAGATGATTTACTGAATAAAGAAACTAAAACTGTGATCGTTGAAATAATTAAATAATAAACCAAATATGAAGCCAATAGAGTCATTAAACTGCTCCAACTAAAAAAGGCTAAGTCATGAACATTTGATAAAACAACTCCTATAACCAAAAAGGTAAATATGGTTAGAATAAAAATAGGAATTATTGCAGCGAACCACTTTCCTAGAATTAATTTTACAGAACTTACACCTTGACTTTTTAACATTGTCAAAGTTTTATTTTCTAATTCTTTCGTATAAGAATTATAACCAATAAGTATTATTATTAAAGGAAATAAGTAAATCAATACAAAGTTGATAGAAAGTGTGCCAAAACGAGCTAAACTTGTTTGGTCTGTAGCCTCACTAAATGATGCTTCATTTCGATTGTGAGCCTCTAAAAATATGGAATTACCAGTATACTTAGTGACACCATAATCTAATAAAGACAAAGCAAACTTAGGCTTAAAGGCATAGGTCCCATAGTGGGCTGCAGAGTGTGGGTTTTTAGCTCCTTGTGTCTCCCAGATTGTACGTTCTTTAGAAACCGACTCGGTAAGTTGTTGATTACTTTTTTTATATTGATTAACCCCTGTAATTAAAGCTAACAGTAGTAAAATACAGGATATAACGACTGCTGATTTAAATCGTCCATCTCTACTTAACTCTTTAAGCTCCTTAAAAATTATGTTTCTCATATTAGCTTACATTTTTAAAGTTCATAATATCCAAGTAAATTGTTTCCAACTGCTTAAGTGTAAGTTCAGACGTACTAGAATAGTTTTCCAAAATACCGGAACGCATAATTCCTATATGGGTACTAACTTCTTTTGCTCTAAATAAATCGTGAGTAGCCATTAGTATAGCAACACCGTCGTTCTTCATTTTTTTAAGCAATGAAATAAACTCATTACTAGATTTTGGATCCAAACCAGATGTAGGCTCATCAAGTAATAAAACCTTTGATTCTTTTGCAATAGCTAATGCAATTCCAACCTTTTGACGCATTCCTTTAGAGAATGTATTTACTCTATTATTATGAGCAGCTTTTTCTAATCCTGCCTCTGACAAAAAGTTTTGTAATTGTTGCTGATCAAATGTCTTATTAGAAAGTTTAGTAAAATAATCCAAATTCTCAACAGCACTTAATGTTGGGTACAACATAAGGTTTTCAGGTATATAGGTTAGAAATTCTTTTGTTTTTATTGGATTTTTTATAACATCAAGATTATTGATTTCAGCAGTTCCTAAGCTAGGAAGTGTGAAGTTTAATAAGATGTTGATTATTGTAGACTTTCCAGCACCATTAGCACCAAGCAAACATAATATTTCTCCTTCATTGACATTAAAAGAAAGATCATTAATAGCTGTGAAATCACCATATTTTTTGGTGATATTATTTGTGGTTATCATATAAATAAATTAAAAATTAGCAATTAATATAGCGTGATACTATATCATTAAACAAGTCTTTAAGACATGTGATTATATTGTAAAAAGCAAAAAGGTGTATTATAATGTAGGTGGAGGCCTACAAAAAAGAGAATTGTCAATTTGACTTTGTTTGAATTTATAATCATGAGCATAAAAATTTTGCTCTTTAAATAAATTCGTGATTTGTGTTGAAGAACTAATTGAGTTATTAGTTGTAAAATCTGTCTCATTAGTAACAATGACATGCTCACAAATTTCGCAATCATTGTCTAGAGTGTCACTTTCATCGTGAGTAAAAGAGTGTAAACTGACTACTTTTAGTCCCATAAATAGGAAAAGTAAAAAGAAGGCAATATTATTTTTATATTTAATCAAGTGAACGAATTTAACAATCAAAAGTAACAATATTTTAAATATCTTTAAAATAAAAATACAATTACTATAGACATTATAGTGTTTGTTATTTTATTTTAAAAATTGAATTTATTTTAATAAAAAAAGGGGTTAATCTTAAAGATTAACCCCTTTTGTACTGAAGGCGGGACTTGAACCCGCACGGACTTACAGTCCATTGGATTTTAAGTCCAACGTGTCTACCAATTCCACCACTTCAGCATATATATTTTCAGAGCGAAAGAAGGGATTTGAACCCTCGACCTCCACCTTGGCAAGGTGATGCTCTACCCCTGAGCTACTTTCGCAGTTTTTTTAATGAACGAACACCTAATGGTGCGGGTGCAAATTTAATACAATTCTTATAATAGCAAAGTATTTTTTAAAAAAATAAGCAGTTATTAAATATCTAACTTTTTTTTAAGTTCGCTAAGTTTAAGTAAAGCCTCAACTGGTGTTAATGAGTTAATATCAATTTTTGATATTTCATCTTTCAACTCCTCCAAAACAGGATTATCTAAATTAAAAAACTGAAGTTGAATATCGTCTTTTATTGACTTAACCTTCCCAGTTAACTCCTCATTAGAATGTGATTTTTCTAGTTTTTTCAAAATCTGATGAGCCTTATTTAAAACCTTTGAAGGCATACCAGCCATTTTAGCAACATGTATTCCAAAGCTATGTTCACTACCTCCTGGAACTAATTTTCTTAAAAACAAAACATCATTTTTTTCTTCCTTTACAGAAACATTAAAATTCTTTATTCGTTTGAAAGAGGAAGTCATTTCATTTAGCTCATGATAATGTGTTGCAAAAAGAGTTTTTGGTTTGGATATGTTATCGTGTAAAAACTCGCTAATAGCCCAAGCTATTGATATTCCATCATAGGTACTTGTTCCTCTTCCTATTTCATCTAGAAGAATCAAACTTCTACTAGAAATATTATTTAATATGGATGCAGTTTCATTCATTTCTACCATGAAAGTAGACTCTCCCATGGAAATATTATCACTTGCTCCAACTCTAGTAAATATTTTATCAAACCAACCCATTCTTACGGATTTTGCAGGTACAAAACTACCCATTTGAGCCATTAAAACAATTATTGCTGTTTGCCTTAATATGGCAGATTTACCCGACATATTAGGCCCAGTAATCATTATAATTTGTTGTTTATCTGCATCTAAAAAGACATCATTAGAAATGTAAGATTCATGTGCCTTTAATTGTTTTTCAATAACAGGATGTCTGCCATCTTTGATGTCCAAATCATGAGAGTCATCTATGATAGGTTTGCAGTAATCATTCTCTATTGATAGTTGACTAAACCCAGATAAACAATCTAATTTTGCAATTAAAAACGAATTATTTTGAACCTCCTTTATAAAGCCGCCCATCCATTGAACTAAATCATTAAAAATTTGAATTTCAAGAGTCATTATTTTTTCTTCAGCACCAAGTATCTTAGATTCATACTCCTTTAATTCTTCAGTAATATATCTTTCTGCACTTACTAATGTTTGTTTTCTTATCCAATGCTCTGGGACCTTATCTTTATGAGTGTTTCTGACCTCTATGTAGTATCCAAACACGTTATTTGAAGCTATTTTTAGAGATGTAATACCTGTCGCTTCACTTTCTCTAACTAGCATTTTATCTAACACCTCTTTGCCTGAAAAAGCAATATTTCTTAATTCTTTTAACTCCTTTGAATATTCAGAAGATATAGAATTTCCTTTTAAAATATTAACTGGAGCTTCTTCCAAAAGAGTTTCTTTAATCCTATCCCTTAACTTATCACAATTACTTAAGGTAACTCCGATTTCTTTTACAGAAGCATTAGTAGATTTTTCTGCAAGTGATTTAATTGGAATAATTGCCTCAAGAGAATTTTTTAATTGAATTACTTCTCTGGGGCTAATTTTAAAAGTAGCAACTTTAGAAATGAGTCTTTCTATATCACCAATTAATTTAATATGATGTTGGATTTGATTTAAAGAATTTAAATCTTGAATAAAAAACTCAACCACTTCTTGGCGACTATTTATTTCTTTAAGATCTTTTAGGGGAAGTGCTAACCATCTTTTAAGTAGTCTACCACCCATTGGAGATATTGTTTTATCGATAACATCAATTAAAGTAACCGCATTTAAATTATTTGAATTAAAAAGCTCTAAGTTTCTTGTGGTAAATCTATCCATCCATACATAATCCTCTTTTGGTATTCTTTTAATTGAAGATATATGATTAATTTTCTGGTGTTGTGTTTCACTTAAATAATGCATAATAGCTCCTGCGGCTATAACACCATCATTTAAATTTTCAATTCCAAAGCCTTTAAGGTTCTTAGTTTTAAAATGCGTACAGATAGACTCTTTAGCAAAGTCATGTTGAAAGACCCAGTCTTCAAGATAAAAAAGTTGATATGGGTAGCTAAATTTTGAGCTGAAGTCTTGTTTTTTTTGTTTGGAAACTAATATTTCACTGGGATTAAAATTTTGAAGAAGCTTATCTACTTCGTCAACTGTTCCTTGAGAAATTAAAAACTCTCCTGTGGAAACATCTAAGAAAGAGATTCCAATCTGTTTTCCTAGGCTAATTGCAGCTAAAAAATTATTTGTTTTTGGAGAAAGCACTTCATCTATAATAGCTAGACCTGGTGTTATTAGCTCTGTTACTCCTCTTTTAACTATCGTTTTAGTAAGCTTAGGATCTTCAAGCTGGTCACATATAGCAACTCTTAATCCGGCCTTTACTAGCTTAGGCAGATATGTATTTAATGAGTGGTGAGGGAAACCTGCAAGTTCTGTTTCACTAGAGCTGCCAGCACCTCTTTTAGTTAGAATAATTCCAAGTATTTTTGCAGTTTTAATTGCATCCTGTCCAAAGGTTTCGTAAAAATCTCCAACTCTAAAAAGTAACAATGCATCAGGATATTTTACCTTGATAGCATTATATTGCTTCATTAAAGGGGTTATTTTTTTTACTGTTTTAGACAATGTAGAGTAGTTTTAAATATTTATTTTTACCAACATAATATCATGTGTTGCTAATGTAACTAATATTTATTTTTTTAAAAAGACATTAAAAAAAGATATTATAAATAATTTTTCTAAAATGAGAAAATTAAAAAACAGTGAGCTAAACAGAATTAGCCCCAAAGAATACAAAGAAGCTGTTAAAAGTCCTGTCATTGTTGTGCTTGATAACATTAGAAGTTTAAACAACATTGGAAGTGTTTTCAGAACTAGTGATGCTTTTATGGTAGAAAAAATATACCTATGTGGGATAACAGCAATACCACCTCACAAAGACATTAATAAGACTGCCTTAGGCAGTACAGATAGTGTAGAATGGGAACATATAACAAGTACTATAGAATTAGTAAATCAATTAAAAAAACAAGGTGTAAAGGTTATATCAATTGAGCAATGTGAAGGCTCTAGTAAACTTAATGAATACACGTTTGAAAAAGATGAAAAATATGCCTTTATATTTGGAAATGAAATTAAAGGGGTGGATCAAGAAGTAATTAACCAAAGTGATGATGTTATTGAAATTCCTCAGCTTGGAACCAAGCATTCTTTAAATATTTCAGTTAGTGTAGGGGTTGTACTTTGGAACTCAGTTTTTAAATAAGAAACTAATTACTGACAAATAGATTTTAATATGCTCAAATAATCTATTCTGTTATTTACAAAATCCATATTATTAATGTCAATGATTTTTATATTTAAATCGGTTTGAGTTTTGTGAAAATCAAGATATCCTGAGTTAATATTTTTCAAATACTTTGAATCTATATTTTGTTCGTAATCTCTACCGCGTTTTTTAATATTTTCTTTTAATCTGTCAATATTTTGATTAAGATATATATATAAATCAGGTTTGAGAATATCTTTATACATAGAGAAAAATAGCTTTCTATATAATGCAAACTCATCCTCACTTAAAGTTATTTTAGAAAATATCAATGATTTAAATATATCATAGTCACTAACAATAGAATCATTAAAAATATTTAGTTGTGACAAGTCATCAGTAATTTGCTGATATCTTTCTGCTAAAAAAGACATCTCTAATGTAAATGCATACCTATCTGGATCTTTATAGAATTTTGGGAGAAAAGGATTATCTGCAAATCTTTCTAAAATCAATTTTGAGTTAAAATCTATAGATATTTTTTTAGCAAGAGAAGTTTTACCAGCTCCAATATTTCCTTCAATAGCTATATATTTAAACTTAGAAATATCAAATTGATCCTTTGGGTTAGTTAAAATTTCACGGAGTTTTTCCACATCACCACTCTTACACAACTTTAATAATTCATTTGAGGTTTTATTTAAAATTGGGTGGTTTATATTTGGATCAATATCGTTTAATGGAGCTAAAACAAATTCACGCAAATGCATAGAGGGGTGAGGTACAGTTAATAGATTGTTTTTGATAACCTGGTCCTCGATTAATATAATATCAAGATCAATTATTCTTGATTCATACACATTTTTATCGCTCCTAGTTCTGCCAAGTTTTGCTTCGATATTTAGAAGAGATTGTAATGTGTTATTTGGATCATCATTTGAGAAAAAAGAAATACATATATTATAAAAATCATCGCCTTTAAAACCTACAGCTTTTGTTTTATATATAGAAGATATTGAGGATACAATAGAGATTTCTAAATGGATTAAATCAATTGCATCTTGGAGGTTTTGCAGCTTATCTCCAATATTAGAGCCAATAGAAATATGATATTTATTAAAAGATTTCATTGGTACAAATTAAACAAAAAGAAATTCAAAATGTTATATTTACTTTAAATAATATTTTGAATTAATGACAGTAAAAAATAAAATATTAGCACAAAAAATATATCTTATTCTTGGGGCTTTATTTATCACATCTTTAGTTGTTTCTAACTTAATATTTCAAAAATTTTTTTATTGGCATCCATTTGATATAAAAATATTTGGGGTGGATTTATTTATTCTTTCTGTAGGCATTTTACCCTACCCTATCACCTTTTTAATTACAGACTTAATTAGTGAGATATACGGAAAACAAAAAGCTAATCAGATGGTAACTGTTGGGATTTTTGCATCTATTTTTTCAATTTTGATAATCTTAGTGGCAGATTCTGTCCCTGCAATTGTAGATTCTCCTGTTGGAGATGAATTATTTTCAAAAGTGTTTGGAAGTACAATAATCGCTGTATTCGCAAGCATGATAACTTACCTGTTTGCTCAATTTGTAGATATTCATATTTATCATTTTTGGAAAAACCTGACCAAAGGTAAAATGCTTTGGCTTAGAAATAATTTTTCAACTTTTTTCTCACAATTTGTAGATACTTTTACCATTACATTCTTGCTCTGTGCATTTGAAGTATTAAACTGGGATCAGTTTATGGGATTACTTATTTCTGGATTTTTATTTAAGGTTATAATTGCTCTTATTGATACTCCGTTTTTATACTTAGGGGTATATTTTTTTAGAAGAAAGTTTAATCTTAAAATAAATGAAGAAATTAATATTGATTGATTTTTCAAAAAGATACTTCCACGACAAAACCTTCATGAGACCTAACATTAAAAACTTTGTTTTCTTCAAAAATTAAGTATTGACCTTTAATTCCTTTCAAAGTTCCTTTTATCTCATTTGTTTTTATAAGTTTTTGAGTGAGTGGTTTAATTGGATATTCTTTTACTGGGAAATTAATATCTGTTGGGCTATTACTTTGAATATAATATTCAAGAGCTTCATTTGGGATATGTTTTTTAATATCTTCTTTACAGGATATTAAATCAAGCTCATTAGATTCATTAGTTAACATTTTTCTCCAATTGGTCTTATCGCTTATAAACTCTTTTATGGCAACTTCTGTTATCCCAGCTAAATATCTATTTGGAACCTCGACTAGTTCAACTGCTTGATGAGCTCCCTGATCAATCCACCTAAATGGAACTTGAGTCTTCCTAGTTACACCAACTTTAATTTGACCTGTATTAGCTAAGTAAACAATATGTGGTTGGAGTTGAACACTTTTTTCATAATCTAGATCTCTATCTTCAATATTTAAATGGGCTTTACTTAGTTCTGGTTTAATTATCCAATCTCCAGCCTGGGGTTGTTCAAAGAAACAGTTTTTACAATATCCTTGTCTAAAGATTTCTTTTTCTCTTTCACAACTTAAACAAAAATAATGTAGGAACTTTATTGAAACTTCTTTTTCTAGTAGATCATTAAGGCAAATGAAATCATCATCAAATTCCATATAATATTTTATAGGACTTTTAAACTCACTCTGCATTTTTCTGATAACACCTTGAAATTTCATGAAAATATTACTAATTTTAGTATTCTATAAATATATGAAAAAATGGTAAATCCTTTTATTAATACAGTAACCTCTTGGTTTCTAAAAAAACGGATTCATCAAATTGAATTGTTCATAAAATATCCGAACGAAGTTCAAAACGAATTACTTTTAAAACTACTAAATACAGCTAAAAATACTTCAATCGGAAAACTATTTGATTTTAATTCTATTAATAGTTACAAAGAGTTTAGCGAAAGAGTTCCTGTTACAACTTATGAAGAAATTTCAGAAATTATTGAAAGATCTAGAAAAGGAGAAAAAAATATTTTTTGGAACACAGAAATTAAATGGTTCGCTAAATCTAGTGGAACTACAAATTCTAAAAGTAAATTTATTCCTATCAGTCAAGAATCTTTAGACTATTGTCATTATGCTGCAAATAAAGATTTACTATGTCTGTATCTATCAAATAATGAAAACTCAAAATTGTTTGAAGGAAAAAATCTTCGATTAGGCGGAAGCAAATCAACCTATTCTGAAAATGGTAGCATATATGGTGACCTCTCTGCAATTTTAATTGAAAATATGCCAATCTGGGCAGATTTTAGTAGTACCCCGGGAAAAAACGTTGCATTAATGAGTGATTGGGAATATAAAATGGACGCCATAATTAATGAAACAGTAATGGAAAATGTTACAAGTTTAGCAGGAGTTCCGTCATGGATGCTAACACTACTAAATAGAACATTAGAGGTTACAAAAAAAAGTTCTATTAACGAAATTTGGCCAAACTTAGAAGTCTATTTTCACGGTGGCGTTAGTTTTAACCCATACTTAAATCAATATAACTCTATACTCAAGTCTGATAAAGTAAAATATTACGAAATTTATAATGCATCAGAGGGGTTTTTTGCAGTACAAGACTCTAACGATTCAAAAGATCTTTTATTGATGTTAGATTATGGAATATATTATGAATTTATTCCAATGGATGATAACCAAAAAGAAACAATTATTAATCTGTCTCAAGTAGAGCTAAACAAAAACTATGCAATTGTTATTACTACTAACGCAGGTCTTTGGAGATATAAAATTGGTGATACAATTCGATTTAAATCATTAAACCCATATAGAATAGTAGTAACAGGAAGAACAAAACATTTTATAAATGTATTTGGTGAAGAAGTTATTATTGAAAACAGTGACAATGCAATTAAAAATTTATGTAAAAAAAAGAATTTAGAAGTTGTTGAATACACAGTAGCTCCTGTGTTTATGGACGGAAAGAATAAAGGAAGACATCAATGGTTAATTGAGTTCAAAAAACCTCCATCTAAAATGCAAGAGATATCAAGCCTAATTGACGAACTCTTAAAATCTGAAAACTCAGATTACGAAGCAAAGAGGTATAATAATATTTCTTTAGACAAACCAGAAATTATCATTGGCAAAAAAGGAGTATTTTACAGGTGGATGAAAAAAAGAAATAAGTTAGGAGGTCAAAATAAAATTCCAAGACTATCTAACTCTAGGGAATATATTGAGGAGTTATTAAAACTCAATATTTAAGATGCTGCTTTTAATTTTTTTAAGCTAATTCTAGATAATTGCTTTTCTGCATATGATTTAGTCACAACTAATTTCTTGCTAGCCCCGCCCGGCATACTAAACATAGCGTCATTTAAAATTTCTTCACACAATGATCTTAAACCTCTAGCTCCTAAATTATAGTCTATAGCTTTTTCAACAATATAATCTAATGCTGGTTCTCTAAACTGAAGATCGATATCATCCATTTTAAATAATTTTACGAATTGCTTAATTATTGCATTTTTTGGAGTAGTTAGAATAGCTCTAAGAGCATTTTTATCTAACGGATTCATATAAGTTACTACTGGTAATCTTCCAATTATTTCAGGGATTAATCCGAAATCTTTTAAGTCTTTTGGATTAATATACTGCAGTAAGTTTTCTTTCAAAATAACTTCCTCTTTTGAAGATTTATAACCGATAGCAGCCATGTTTAATCTTTTTGAAATAAATCTCTCTATTCCAGAGAACGCACCGCCAGCAATAAATAAAATATTTTCAGTATTTACCTCAATAAATTTTTGATCTGGGTGTTTTCTTCCTCCTTTAGGAGGGACATTTACTATAGTTCCTTCTAATAATTTAAGTAAAGCTTGTTGAACCCCTTCACCAGAAACATCTCTTGTAATAGATGGATTATCACTTTTTCTTGCAATCTTATCAATTTCATCAATAAAAACTATTCCTCTTTCTGCTTTTTCTAAATTGTAATCTGCAGCTTGTAATAATCTTGTTAAAATACTTTCAACATCTTCACCTACATATCCTGCCTCTGTTAAAACAGTTGCATCTACAATTGCCAATGGAACATCTAACATTTTTGCAATACTTTTTGCAATCAAAGTTTTGCCAGTTCCTGTTTGACCAACCATTATTATATTACTCTTTTGAATTTCAACATCATCATCAATTTGCTGATTTAATCTTTTGTAGTGGTTATATACTGAAACAGAGAGGATTTTTTTGGTAAAATCTTGACCAATTACATATTCATCTAGAAAGTTTTTAATTTCTTGGGGTTTGAGAAGTTTTTTTTGAGAAACCTCAGGGTTATTTAAATCTGATTTAGCCTCTTGAATAACAATCCCATTAGCTTGCTCGATACATTGATCACATATATGTGCATCAATTCCAGCAATTAACAGTTCAGTTTCTGCTTTTTTCTTTCCACAAAAAGAACATTGTAATTCAGATTTGCTCATAGATAAATAAATTTAAGATCTAGTAAGAATTTCATCAATCATACCGTATTCTAACGCTTTATCCGCTTTCATCCAGTAATCTCTATCACTATCTTTATAAACCTTGTCATATTTTTGACCAGAATGCTTACTAATAATTTTATATAATTCCTCTTTAAGAATTAATATTTCTCTTGCGGTTATTTCAATATCACTGGCTTGACCTTGAGCACCACCCAAAGGTTGGTGAATCATGACTCTGGAGTGTGTTAATCCACTTCTTTTACCTTTCTCGCCTGCACACAATAAAACAGCCCCCATTGATGCTGCCATTCCTGTACAAATAGTTGCTACATCAGGTTTTATTAATTGCATTGTATCATATATACCAAGACCAGCGTAAACACTACCACCTGGAGAGTTTATATAAATTTGAATATCCTTTGAAGAATCCGTACTCTCTAAAAATAAAAGCTGTGCTTGAATTATGTTAGCTACTTGATCATTTATTGCAGTTCCCATGAAAATTATTCTATCCATCATAAGTCTTGAAAAGACATCAAAAATAGCAATATTCATTTGTCGTTCTTCAATAATGTTAGGGGTTAAAGAACTAGGATACATACTACTGATAATTTTGTTGTAATAAGTACTATTAATACCTTGGTCTTTTATAGCAAACTTTTCAAACTCTTTAGAATAATCCATACGATTTAATAATTTATTTAAATATACTGATTTTAAAAATTAGGCACCATAAACTTCTTTAACGAATTTTTCGTAAGAAAGTTTCTTCGCTTTTAAATTTACATTTTCTTTGAAAAAAGATAATATTTTTTGACTAGTTAATTGCTCAGATATTCTCTTTACTTCATCTTGATTAGAAAGAACTCTAGTTACAATATCTTCCAATTCTTTATCTCCAGGATTAGTTTGCCCATACTGTAGCATTTGATTGGTGATCATTTCTTTAGTGTAAGATTTGATCTCATCCATATTAACTTGAAGTTTGTTTTCGGTAATAATTTTTCCTTCAATTAACTGATATCTCATACTTTTTTCAGACTTTTCATATTCTGCTTTAGCTTCTTCAAGAGTAAGATCTTTTTCTCCTGCTGTTTGCATCCATTTATGCAAGAAATCTGAGGGTAAAACAAATTTAGTGTTATCTAAAAGATACTCGGTAACATCATTTAACAACTTTTGATCAGACTGCTGTACAAATTGTTTTTCTGCATCTTCAGCGATTTTTTTCTTCAACTCAGTAGCAGTTTTCACAATACCTTTGCCAAAAAGTTTATCAAATAATTCAACATCTAAATCTGCTGGTTCTCTAAAATTTATTTCTTCAATGGAAAGCTCAAGTTCAATTTTTAAATTTTCCGCTTTTTCTGTTGAAATTTTTAATGCACTAACCAAATCTGCCTGATTCACAAACAAATTATTAGTTTTGATTGTGATTTTATCACCAACCTTAAGTCCAGTGATGGCTTTAGCAGTAGATTTACTTTTAATTTTGTCCAATTTAAAAGTAAACTTGTTGTTGATTTCTTCATCTTCATTAACAAACAATGCAGTAATCTCATCTGATTTAGAAATCTCTTTTTTGCTAATTAATTTTCCATATTGATTTTGAATATTAGCAATTTGGTCATTAATCATTTTGTCATCAGCAGTAATTGTGTAGCTAGTTACTGGTTTCTTAAATTTTAGATTAACATCAAAAACTGGAGTTAAACCAACCTCAAAATCAAAATTAAGTTCTCCAGAATTCCAATCAATATCATCATTAGATACTGGAAGTGGACTACCTAAAATATCAAGTTTTTCTGTAACTAAATACTTTCTTAATTCTTCTTGGATAATTTTATTTACCTCATCAACAATAACTGCTTTTCCATATTGTTTTTTAACCAATCCAAGGGGAATATGTCCTTTTCTAAAGCCTGGCATATTTGCTGTTTTAGAATAATTAACTAATATCTCATTTACTTTTTCAGAATAATCCTTTTCAATTAATTGGACACTAATTAAGGAATGTTGTTTACCTAGACTTTTTTTAGAAATTTTCATTTTTTGCTTTAAAAATTGGGTCGCAAAAATACAATAAATTTTAGATTAGGGCAAGACTATAATTACAGATTTAATTTTTTAAAATTTGAAGTAATTTCATGTTAAAGTATTCAGGGTTTTCTGCGTGTACCCAATGTCCTGAATTTGGGATTGAAATAATTTGTGAATTCGGAAATCTATCTTTGATTAAAATAACATCGTTTTCATTTATATAAGCTGATTTTTCACCTTTAAGAAAAATTGTATCAATCAAGATTTTATCCTCAATTATTAACTTTTCCATTAATACTATTAAATTTTGATGAAGAACATTGATATTAGCTTTAAAGAAAAATTTGTTATTACTGTCCCTCCCAATATTTTTTAAAAGAAAAAACACTAAAGATTCTTCCTTAACATTTTTTGTAAGCTCGACTTCTATCTCTTTTCTTGAACTACAATTACCTAAATTTAGTGATTGAAGTGCCTGAAATAAATAATTGAATTTAGGTTCATATTTTTTAGGGGCTATATCAACAATTATTAATTTATGTAAATATTCGGCGTGAGTCATACTAAAATTAATAGCAGTTTTACCACCCATTGAATGCCCTACAAGAAAACACTTTTCAATTGAATTGTGTTT
The DNA here is from genome assembly GCA_902515565.1 of uncultured Bacteroidota bacterium. Lineage (GTDB taxonomy): Bacteria > Bacteroidota > Bacteroidia > Flavobacteriales > Flavobacteriaceae > SGZJ01. The sequence goes on from CABXVR010000002.1 coordinate 62,111, forward strand.
TAAATAATTATGTAAATCATCAACCATTAAATCATAGTTAATTTTTTCTGAATGAAAACTTTTTCCATGATTTCTTTGGTCAATTAAATGAACGCAAAAGCTTTTATCATTTGATAATTTATTGGCAACTGACTTCCAATTATCACCCATTCCTAATAATCCATGAAGAATAATAATATGATTATTCCCTGATCCAATTATTTTTGAATGAAGAATTTTCATGATAATTTTTGCAAATAAGATTTTATAACTGGCTCAAGTCCCATGATCAAACTCTCAGTTATTAAAGCATGCCCTATTGAGACTTCAAGTAAATTATTAATTTTTTTCTTGAAAAATTCTATGTTCTTCAATGACAAATCATGACCTGCATTAACTCCTATATTTAATTGATTTAACAGTTTAGCACAATTTACATATGGATCAATAGCGCTGTAATTTCCTTGTTCATAATTAGTTGCATAATCTTCAGTGTATAGTTCTATTCTATCTGTACCAATTTTATGTAAATTTTCGATGAATTTTAGTTCTGGGTTAAGAAATATTGATGTCCTTATGTTATTTCGTTTAAACTCTCCAACTACTTCAGCTAAAAAACTTTCATTTTTAATTGTATTCCATCCGGAAGAAGAAGTAATATCATTTACGCCATCTGGGACAAGGGTTACTTGAGTTGGTTTAATTTCAAGAACCATTTTAATAAACTTTTCATTAGGATTTCCTTCAATATTAAACTCTGTATTGACAATTGGTGATAAATTATACACATCGGAATATCTTATATGTCTCTCGTCAGGCCTTGGATGCACTGTAATTCCTTGAGCGCCAAACATTTGAATTTTTTTTGCAAATTCTAATAAGTCAGGATTGTTTCCTCCTCTAGCATTTCTTAATGTTGCTATTTTATTAATGTTAACACTTAATTTAGTCATTTGTTAATTTTAATGTAAAAATACAAACTACTTTAAGTAAATTATGTAATTTGGTTTAAAATTTACAAGTAGTATGGTCGTAGAAAATATTGTTGAAAACGAGGTAACAATTAAGGTTCTAAAAAACATTAATTCTTTTTCCTTTTCTGAAATTTGTCAAATATTAGAAGTCAATAATGTTAAAATATTTAGTGTTTCCATTTCTAATACAAATTTAGAATACATTAAAGCTATAGTAAAGATTTCTGCAAAAGACTTAGCGCCGGCACTTAGGCTACTAAGAGAGTTTGAATATGAAGTTCTGTCAAATCACGAAGAAGATGATTTTTTAAATGATTTAAAAGACAGGTCAAAATATTTGGATAAATATTTAAACATTTAAATTAAATGAAAGTAGCTATTCTTGGTAAAATTAATAAATCCGATCCAACAGAATACATTACTAATTTGATAACATTATTAGAAAAAAGAAATGTTTCTGTTTTTATTGAATCTGAGTATTTCAATTCTATAAGTGGGTTTATTTCAAAATCTATTAGTTCATTTAAAGACTTAGATAAATCTTTTGATTTACTTATTTCTATTGGTGGAGATGGAACAATTTTAAGAGCCATAACATTTGTGAAGGATTTATCCATACCAATTATAGGTGTCAACACTGGAAGATTGGGGTTTTTAGCTAAAATTCAAATTGACAATATTGAACAGGTTATTGAAGAGATTATTTCAGGAAATTATTCTATTTCAGAAAGAACTTTAATTGAAGTTTCAACATCTGAGTCAAACAAACAGCTTTCAAAATTAAACTTTGCACTAAATGAAATAACCTTAAGTAGAAAAAATACTACTTCAATGATTTCAATTGATACAAAGCTAGACAATAAACACTTAAACTCTTACTGGGCAGATGGACTAATTATTTCTACCCCTACCGGATCGACTGGATATTCATTAAGCTGTGGAGGACCAATTATAATGCCAGAGGCCGAAAATCTAGTTATTAATCCAATAGCTCCTCACAACTTAAATGCTAGACCTTTGGTTATTCCTGATAGCACTGAAATTAAAATCAAAGTTAATGGAAGAGAAGATGAATTTTTAATATCCTTGGACTCAAGAATTACAACATTAAATAATTCAAATGAAGTGATCATAAAAAAATCTCCGTTTAAAATTAAAATGATTGAACTAGAAAATGAAAGTTTTTTAATTACACTTAGGGAAAAATTAATGTGGGGAAAGGATAAAAGAAATCTACAATAAATTAAATTTTAAACAGTTATTTTTCTAATGACAGTTATATGCAAAAAATTGTATTAATTATATTTACGCGATTATTACAGGAATGAGATTAATTATTATTTTTCTTTTTACAATTCAATTTTCATACTGCCAAATCTACGAAGTGGGTATTGCTGTTGGTGGAAGTAATTTTATTGGAGATGTTGGAAACACCTCATTTATAGCTCCAAATGAATTATTAAATGGAATAGTTTTAAAATGGAATAGGAGTCCTAGACATTCCTACAGATTATCAATTTTGTCTTCTAAAATTAGTGCCGATGATTCAAGTTCTAAGGACCCTAGAAGAATAGAGAGAGACTTATTATTTGAAAATGATTTATTTGAAATTTCAGGGGGAATGGAATTCACTTTCTTTGATTTCAATTTACACGAAGCTGGATTAAAATACACTCCCTATATCTTCACAGGAATAGTGTACACTAAATTTGATAAGTTAGGGTATCAAAATAATAATATTTCAAATCTTGGAGGCAGAACTAATTCCCTTGGAATACCATTTGTTTTAGGCTTTAAATACAGAGTATTAGAACAATTAATTTTGTCTGCAGAAATTGGCTCAAGATATGTCTTTTCGGACAATATTGATGGAAGTTTATCCAATACAGAAAATTATACTAATTTTGGAAACATTAATAACAAAGATTGGTATGTATTTTCATTAATTAATTTATCTTACACCTTCGGTAGAAAACCTTGTTATTGCAATTATTAAATAATGCTAAAAGAAAAGACAAATATTCCAAATCACATAGCCATAATTATGGATGGAAATGGTCGGTGGGCAAAGAATAAAGGATTAACCAGACATCAAGGTCACAAAGAAGGTAAAGAGTCTGCCAAAGAAATTGTTAAAACTTGTGCTAAACTTGGAGTAAAAAATTTAACCTTATTTGCATTTTCAACAGAAAATTGGAAAAGACCCAAAAAAGAGGTTGATTTACTTATGGATTTATTACACAACTCATTAATGTCTGAATTAAAGGAACTTAAAGATAATAACATCAGACTTACAACTATTGGAGACATCTCCAAAATTCCATTTATTGTAAGGAGATTTTTAAAGAAAGTTTGTGATGACACAAAAGATAATAATTTAATGACTTTAACGCTTGCTTTAAATTATGGATCCAGGGATGAAATTATAAATTCCGTGAAAAATATCGCCGTTAAAGTTAAAAATAACATAATTTCTATAGAAAAAATTGATGAATCGCTAATAAATCAGCATCTTTACACTCGAAAATTACCTGATGTTGATTTAATGATCAGAACGAGTGGTGAAAAAAGAATTAGTAATTTTTTATTGTGGCAATCTGCTTATGCAGAACTGCACTTTAGTGAAGAATTATGGCCTGATTTCAAAAGCGAGCATTTAATGGGCGCGATAACTGATTATCAAAACAGGGAGAGAAGGTTTGGAAAAACAAGTGAACAGCTTATTTAAAACAAAAGTTTTGAAAATAGATTTTAAAAAAATTACCTACATATTTATACTTTCTTCATTATCAGTATTCTCTCAACTAGCTGAAAAAAAACAATCTTACATTATTGGTGACGTTAGCGTTTCTGGAAATACTACATTTAGTCCTCAAACTATAGTAACTTACTCAGGTTTAGGTAAAGGCGAGAAAGTGACTTTGCCAGGAGAAAAAATTAGTAATGCCATAAAAAAACTATGGGGATCAAACTTATTTAGCTCAATAGAAATATACGAAACTAAAAAAAGTAATGATACTGTATTTCTTGAAATTTCTCTAGTTGATTTGCCTGAGCTTACCAAGCTTATTATAACAGGTATTAAAAAGAATAAAACCGAGGATATTATTAGAGAAAATAAGCTTCAAAATGGAGTCAAAGTAACTGAAAATTTAATAACGACTACAAAGAATTATTTAGAAAATTCATACAGAAAAAAAGGTTTTTTAAAAGCTAAGGTAACTATCAAAACTGAAGCAGTAATTGATAGTACTACTAAAGCAAAAGTAAATATGTTTTTGGATATCAACAAAGGCAGCAAAGTTAAATTGGAGGATATCTCATTTATCGGAAATGAAAAAATTAAATCTAAGACATTGTTAAAAGCAATGAAAAATACAAAGAAAAAAAATGTATTTAGAGTTTTAAAAAGATCCAAATTCATTAAAGATGATTTTAAGGAAGATTTAGTTGGTGTTGTAGATAAATATAAAGAAAATGGATATCGAGACGCAAGAATTCTTATAGATACACTTGTGTATGACAAGGAAACTAACATGGCTAATATTTCCATAAAATTAGAGGAAGGTGAGAAATATTCGTTTGGTGAGATTAATTATTTAGGAAACACTGTCTATTCAGATGCTCAACTTAATCAAATTTTAAAGATTAATGAAGGAGATACGTACAATGGAGTTGAACTTGAAAAAAGAATAGCTGATAGTTCTGACCCTGATGCTAATGACTTATCAAATTTATATCAAAATAATGGATATTTATTTTCGTCCGTAACCCCTGTTGAAGTTAGTGCTGACGGTAATGTTATCGATTTAGAAATAAGAATTAACGAGGGTAAACCTGCATATTTTAATAATATTTCAGTTGTTGGTAACGAAAAAACAAATGACCATGTGATTTATAGAGAAATAAGAACACGACCAGGTCAATTGTATAGCAAGGCTAATGTTATGAGAACCTTACGTGAGTTAGGGCAATTAGGTTATTTTGATGCACAACAAATTTCTCCCGATTTTAAAAATGTCAACCCTGGAAACGGGACATTAGACATGGAATATTCAGTGGTAGAGAGTGGCTCAAGTCAAATAGAATTACAAGGTGGATATGGAGGTGGAGGATTTATAGGAACTTTAGGCTTATCTTTTAATAATTTTGCAATTAAAGATATCTTCAACAAAAAAGCATATAAACCTGTTCCAATGGGAGATGGTCAAAAGTTAGCTCTTAGATTACAATCAAGTAGATTCTACACAATGAACAGCTTCTCGTTTACTGAGCCATGGCTAGGAGGTAAAAAACCTGTTCAATTTTCAACCCAATTATCTCAAACAAAGCAGTTTCTTTACAACCCTGTAACTAGAAATGCTGACAAAACAAGATCATTTAATATTAGTGGTATTTCAGTCGGTCTTGCAAAAAGATTATCAGTTCCAGATGACTACTTTACCCTATCACAAGCTATAAGCTTTCAATATTATGATTTGAATAATTATAACACAGGTCTATTTACTTTTGGAAACGGATCTTCAAATAATTTAGCCTACACACTTGGATTAAGCAGAAACAATACTTACACAGATCCAATTTATCCAACTGGTGGTTCAAATTTCAGTTTTTCTGCAAAATTTACATTCCCATATTCTTCCGTAAATAATGTTGATTACTCAGCCTTAAATACAGAAAGACAAGACTTAGTCGACCAATTGTCAACCGATCCATCTAACACTTCTGCATCTGATAGAATAGCAGAAATTGATCAAGAAAAATTTCGATGGTTAGAATATTATAAGTTCAAGTTTAAAGGTGAGTGGTACACAGCACTTACAAAGAAATTAGTTTTAAAACCTACATTTGAATTTGGATTTTTAGGAGCTTACAATAATGACAGAGGTATTGTCCCATTTGAAAGATTTTTTCTTGGTGGTGACGGATTAGGAACTTATAGTTTAGACGGAAGAGAAACAATCGCGCTAAGAGGTTATCCAAATCAGTCTTTATCATCGCAAGACGGAGGATCAATATATAACAAGTATTCACTAGAGCTAAGATATCCAATCAGCTTAGGTCAACAAGCTAAAGTATATGCCTTGGCATTTATGGAAGGTGGATACTCATTTAACGATTTTAAAGACTATAATCCATTTGAATTAAAAAGATCAGCTGGTTTAGGCGTTAGATTGTTTATGCCTCAATTTGGTTTACTAGGTATTGACTTTGGGCATGGATTTGATCCACTTGAGGGTGAAACAGGTAAACATGGTTGGGAAACACACTTTATCATTGGACAAAATTTCTAAATGCATACTATAAATATAAATTAGGCGTTTATACATAAAACTCAACCATTATTAAAGATTTAAAGAACATATTATTTTTTTGTATTCTTACCTGCAGTATGGTTGCCTTAGCTCAAAAAGGAGTTAGAATAGGATATATTGACACTGACTACATATTAGAAAACGTTCCCGAATATCAAGAGATAAACCAGCAACTTAACTCAAATGTGGAACAATGGAGAAAAGAAATAGAAAATAGAGAAAAAGAAATTAAAAATAAACGAGAACTACTGAACAAAGAAAGAATATTACTTACAGTTGAGTTAATTCAAGAAAGGGAAGAAGATTTAAAAATAGAAGAAGAAGAAGTTTATGAGTACAAGCAAAATAGGTTTGGCCCAAATGGTGATTTTATATTACAAAAAAAGCAATTAATTCAGCCAATACAGGATCAAATATTCTTAGCTATCCAAGAGATCGCAAAAACAAAAAAATATGACTTTATTTTTGATAAATCTGCGGATATAGTTATGCTATATTCAGATAAAAGATATGACATTAGCGAACAAATTCTTCGTACAATACTTCGATCAAACAATCAAAAACAAGTAGAATCTAGAAGGGAAAAAAAGAAACTTGAAAAAGAATCAATAGTTTCTAAATCAGATATTGAGGATCCTAGAAAAGCTGAGCTTGAAAATAAAAAAAGGGTTGCAGAGGAAAGAAGAAACAAAATATTAGAGGATAAGAAAACTAAAAAAGCTGAGGCAGAGGAGAAAAGAAGAATAATAATTGAGGAGAGAGAAGCCAAAAAGAATGAGGCAGAACAAAAAATAAATAAACTCATTGAAGATAGAGAAGCCCAAAAGAAGGAAGCCTTAGAAAATAAAAAAAGAATTCTTGACGAAAGAAAAAAGAAAAGACAAGAAGTTGAAGACAAAAGAAAAAAATCTTTAGAAGATAAAAAAGAAATTGAAATGGCAAATTCTTCAAGCCCAACTGCTAGAGAAAAACTATTATTGGAGAGAAAGAAAAAGAAAGAAGAGAACTTAAAAACTAATGCTCCAAAAAAAATAGAAAAAAACGAAGATTCAAACCCCACAATTGAGGAGCGAAAAAAATTACTAGAAGAAAAGAAGAAAAAAATACTTGAGGCTAGAAAAGCTAAATTAGATGCTAAAAAGATCTCAAAAGATAGTACCTTTACAAATAATTAATATTAAACGATAAAATTGTATCATGAAAAAAATTAATAAAATAATTCTTACTGCTATAATTGCCTTAAGTTCACTTAGTTTCACATTTGCTCAAAGTAAAGTAGCACACATTAACACTCAAGAATTAGTCGCTTCAATGCCAGAAATGAATACAGCTAAGGCGGAGTTAGAAAAATTAGCAAAAACTTACGAGACTGACATTCAAACGATGGCTGCTGAACTTCAAAGTAAAGTAAAACAATACGATACTGAGGCTCCAAATCAAACAGATGAAGAAAACCAAAAAAGACTACAAGAAGTTCAAGGGATGGAGCAAAGTATAAGACAATATCAACAACAAGCTCAATCTGATTTACAAAAAAAAGAGTTTGATTTATTAAAACCTATTTCAGAAAAAGCACAAGCTGCTATTATCAAAGTTGCAAATGCTCAAGGATTTGATTATGTATTAGATTCTACTCAAGGTCAAGGAGTAATCTTAGCAAATGGTAAAGATTTAATGAGTGATGTAAAAAGTGAATTAGGATTCTAATATTTATAACATCAAATAATAATTTTTAAAAAAAGCTATCTTAATTAGATAGCTTTTTTATTTTTACAATATGGCTAATAATTTTCCTATAGGCTTATTTGACTCAGGTATTGGAGGTCTTTCTATTTATAATGAAATAAAAAATTCAATACCTAATGAGAGTACAATTTATATTGCTGACAATATGAATGCCCCTTATGGAAAAAAAACTGAAACTGAAATCATACAGCTAAGTATTAAAAATACTCAAAAGTTAGTTGATTTAGGCTGTAAACTAATCGTGGTAGCTTGTAATACTGCAACAACAAATGCTATAGAAGTTCTGAGAAAAAAGTTTAATATTCCAATTGTTGGGATTGAACCCGCGATTAAACCAGCTATGCTGGAAACGAAAAGTAATAATATTGGGGTTTTAGCTACAGAAAAAACTTTATCCAGCAATTTATTTCTAAAGACCAGTGATAGGTTTTCTATGGGGGTTAATATTCATGAACAAATTGGATTCGATCTAGTTAGAATTATCGAAGAAAATGGAATAAATGAAGAACTATTAAATCCTAAATTAAAAGAATATATTGAGCCTATGTTAGAAAAAAATATAGATCATTTAGTTCTTGGCTGCACACATTATTATTATTTAATCTATCTCTTAAAAAAAATTCTTCCCAATGGAGTAAAAATATTGGACTCCTCTAAAGCTGTAACTAAAAGAGTCGAACACTTATTAAAACATTATAATATTTGCTCGAATGAATCAAAAGTTAGGAACGTATTTTTGTGTACTGGCAATGATCAAGTAATCAAAAAGTTTCTAACTACTAGTAATAAAATTAGTAAGATTACAATTTAATTTATTCCCGGGCAGTTACAATCATACTTTTGCTTTTTACAGCCTAGATTGATTCCAAGAGTAATCTGATGATATCCTCCGTTATCAAATACGATAGAATTTGACTGATAAGAGTAAGTGTAAGCAAACACAAAATTCTCAAAATCTACACCAACAAGTGGAGTTATATATTGAAGCTTTTGACTTTTAACTTGATCATTTAATGCAAGATATTCAGCTCCCTCAAAACTTCTTCTGTACGATAAACCACCCCAAACTTTACCAAATTCAGTTTCTCTATATACTTTAAAATTAAGATCAACAAAGGATTCCTTAGAAGATTCTTTGTAAGCATACATTATAGAAGGTTCATAGCTCCATGAGCTTCCAAATCCGCCAAAAACATTTCCTGTAGATAATAGATATGTTCTAGAATTATCATATGAATAAAGACCTAACTCATTTGAATTTATGCCATCATTTTTTAAGAAATTCTTAAAAGTAGCATGTGCATAAAAATCTAAATAGTGATATGAGAATCCAAAATCTAGATTAAAGTCTGTAGAACTTTGTGTTATGCCAGATACTAAAGGGTCAAAGCCGTCAAATAAGAAAGAAGACTCATCAAGTTTATATTGCATCATACCAGCGCTAAGACCGAAAGATAACATATTAAGATCTAACCTATTTCTAGAAAAAAGCAGATGATGTGCATAGGTTAAATACGCACCAGTTTGTGAATGATAACCATTCTTATCATTAAATACTATTGCACCTATACCGGATTTAGAATCACCAATACGTCCGTTATAACTAATTGTTTGTAAGTTAGGAGACTCACTTTGATCTAGCCATTGTTTTCTACTAGTAATTCTAACTTTATTACAGTTAGCTACTCCTGCCATTGAGGGATGTAAAAGATAATAATTGTCGGTTAAATAATCAGAATATATAGGAAGTCCCTCTTGTGAGTTTATAAATTGACAACTAAATATAAAAAAAGCAGTACAAAGTAAGTGTTTTTTTAATCCCATATCTAATAATTAATCTGTCCAAATATATAAATTTTTAATGGATTTATATGTTTCATCATTCTTTTATCTTCAATGAGGATTCATTATTTTTGTAAAAAAATTACAATGAAAAAATATAAGGTTTCTATCAATGAGACAAGTAATAAGTTTATAGTAAAATTTGAAACAAATTTTTTCTTGACTAATCATCAGAATTACGAGTACAATAACATCGATGACGCTTCAAACTCTCCTTTAGCTCAACAATTATTTTACCTTCCATTTGTAAAAAAAATATATATATCGTCAAATTTCATCGCTATTGAAAGATTTAATATAGTAGAATGGAAAGATGTACAGCAAGAAGTTGCAGAACAAATAGAAAGCTATTTAAATGAAGGAAATATAGTGATAAAAGAAAATGAAAAGATTAAAAAGACTGCTGTAACTGTTTATGCAGAGAGCACTCCTAATCCTTCTGCAATGAAGTTTGTTTCAAATAAAAATCTGGTAAATTCACTATTTGAATTCACGTCTATTGATCAAACTGTTAAAAGCCCCCTAGCAAGAGGGTTATTTAATTTTGCCTATGTAAAAAGTGTTTTTATTGAAAAAAACTATATCTCAATTACTAAATATGAAATTGCTGTATGGGATGAAATAACCATGGAGCTAAGAGAATTTATCCGTTCACACATTGAAGATGGCAAGCCTATAGTAGAGTTAGATTCTAATGATATTATCACACATTCTGAAGAACAAAAAACAAAAGAATTTGATAAGTTAGATGATATTTCTAAGGAAATTATAAATATTTTGGAAGAATACGTAAAACCAGCTGTTGCTGCCGACGGAGGAAATATTCAATTTAAATCTTACGATGCAAATAGTAAAAAAGTTTCCGTAATTCTTCAGGGAGCATGTAGTGGTTGTCCCTCTTCTACATTTACATTAAAAAATGGAATTGAAAACATGTTAAAAGAAATGTTAGCGGGTAAAGTTGAATGTGTAGAAGCAATAAATGGTTAAACCAATAACTTGAATTAAGTTTTGTACTTTTAAATAAAATGAAAATAAAATTATTTTACTTCTTATCTCTGTTATTAATTATAACCGCTTGTGAAAACAAAGAATCTAAAGAAATGAGCAACAATTTAATTAATGAAACAAGTCCATATTTACTACAACATGCATACAACCCTGTTGATTGGAATCCTTGGGATTCAAAATATTTGGACCTTGCTAAAAAAGAAAATAAACTCGTCATAATTAGTGTTGGGTATTCATCATGCCATTGGTGCCATGTGATGGAGAGAGAGAGTTTTGAAGATACTATAGCTGCAAAATTAATGAATGAAAAATATATTTCTATTAAGGTTGACCGCGAGGAAAGACCTGATGTCGATAATGTTTATATGAATGCAGTACAGCTTATGACTGGCAGTGGAGGGTGGCCATTAAATGTAGTAACTCTTCCAGATGGAAGACCAATTTGGGGAGGTACATACTTCACAAAAGATCAATGGATTAATGCACTTGAACAGATTTCTAAACTTTATAATGATGATCCTGAGAGACTAATTAGTTATGCAGACCAATTAGAAGAAGGAGTAAAATCTTTAGACGTAATAAGTTTAAATGAGGCAGTTCCTGATTTTAATTTAAATATGATGCAAGATTATCTAAAGACTTGGTCTACAAAGTTTGATATGGAATATGGTGGTTCTGAGGGGATGCCAAAATTTATGATGCCTAACAACTTACACTTTTTATTGAAATATTCTTATCAAACAAAAAATAAGGAAATCCAAAAATTTGTTGAACTATCGTTAGAAATGATGGCATTTGGAGGTATCTATGATCAAATTGGAGGAGGATTCTCTAGATATTCAGTAGATAATAAATGGCATGTACCGCATTTTGAAAAGATGTTATATGATAACGCACAATTAATAAGTTTATATTCAGATGCTTATAAATTGACTAAAAATAGCTTATATAAAAATGTAGTTTATGAAACTATTAGCTTTCTAAATTCAGAATTAAAAGACAACAGTGGTGGTTATTATTCATCTTTAGATGCGGACAGTAAAACAGAAACAAATGTTTTAGAAGAAGGAGCCTTTTATGTTTGGACAAAAGAAGAGTTAAAAAAAGTTTTAAAAGAGAAATTTACGTTGTTTTCTGATTATTATAACATAAATGAATACGGATACTGGGAAGATGATAAGTATGTCCTTATAAGAAATAAAAAACATGTAGACATTTCTGCTAAATATAATATTTCTGAAGATGAATTAATGCAATTAATTCAAAGCTGTAAATCAGAATTAATTAAAATTAGAAACAAAAGAATCAAGCCTAGGCTTGATGATAAAATTTTGTCCTCTTGGAATGGTCTAATGATTAAGGGATTTGCAGATTCATACAAAGCTTTTAATGAACCTGATTTTTTAGATGCAGCTGTTAAAAATGGAGAGTTTATTGTGAAAAATTTGTTACAAAAAGATGGGCAACTATTGCGTAATTATAAAAATAATAAAGGTTACATTAATGGTTATTTAGAAGATTATTCAGCAGTTATAAGTGGATTTATTGCTTTACACGAAATCACCCTTGACGACAAGTGGTTGAAATACTCAAAAAAAATTACCGATTATGTTTACAATCATTTTTACAATGAAGAGACTAAAATGTTTTATTTTACATCTGATTTAGATGAAAAACTTTTATCAAGGACTGTAAATTTTAGAGATAATGTCATTCCTTCAAGCAATTCTATGATGGCTAATAATTTATTTTTACTCTCTCACTACTTTGATAATGAATATTATTTGGAGACAGCTAAATCAATGTTGAATAATATCTCTCCTGAATTTGATTCATATCCTGACGGGTTCTCCAACTGGTTAGATTTAATGCTTAAATTAAGTGATTCATTTTATGAAGTAGCAATAGTTGGTGAAAATGCCTTGATTAAAGCAACAGAAATTAATAAAAACTTTAAGCCTAACAAATTAATTATAGGCAGTTTAAATGAAAGTGATTTACCTCTTTTAAAAAATAGATATATTGATGGAGATACATATATATATGTTTGTGTGAAAAAAGCCTGTAGACTGCCTGTAAAAACAACTCAAGAAGCTTTAGGATTTATTAATTAGACTTCAATTTATTTCCAATAAATTCTTTTAAATAAAAAGGTTCGAAATTAGCCGTATCTTCAAAATCATTTGAAATAAATTTTAGAGAAGCTAACTTTCCGATTTCAATTGAAGAAGGTAGTTTATGTTCAACAAAAATAGCATTGGGGCTATCAATTATACTTTTAGTTTTTTCGTTTGCATTACCTAAAAAATATACTTTATTTGTTTTTAAATATTCTTGAAAAGAATCTTTTGTCAAAATTTCAGCTCTTGTTTCCCTTATTTTAGTAAACTTTTTATCATAGACAGAAGAATATACTTCCATTCTTCTAGCATCAATAAGAGGAACTATGAAACCATCTGGTGATTCAATTTGATGTGCAAATGCGTCCAAGGTGTCAACAGAAATTAGAGGTATTCCAAGAGCAAAGCATAATCCTTTTGCAGATGATACGCCAATTCTAAGTCCTGTATATGATCCAGGTCCTTTACTAACACTTACAGCAGAAAGATCTTTAGAAGATACTTTTGAATCTTCTAAAATAGAATTAATAAATACATGTAACCTTTTTGAATGAGAGTAATTTTGATCATTTTCTTGCTTAAACGAAACTAATTCAGAATTCTTAAATAAGGAAACTGAACAGTTTGTAGTGGAAGTTTCTATGTTTAAAATATAGCTCAATAGATTATTATTTACCCATATAAAAATCTAAAACCTTGGTTTTAAATATAAAATCATATTTGGAATTAATAAGAGATGATTGCGCATTCAACAACCTAAATCTTACCTGTTCTAAGTCAATAGTATTAATAGCTCCAAGCTGATATCTTTGCTGCGAATTTTCAAAAGCTAACTGTTGAGATTGTAATGACTTTTTTGCTGCTTGGTAAGACTTCAAAGCGGCTTTAGCATCTGTATAAGCTCTTTGTACTGTAGCTTCTACGTTAAGCTTAGCTTGAATCAGTCCTAAATCTGAATTGTTTTCTTGAATTTTTGATTTAGCAACATTTGTTTTAATTTGATTTCTAGAAAAGATTGGAACACTAATATTCATATTAAGGCTATGTCCCTTGTTATCATTTATTTGTTGAAAAAAAGAATTATCAGAAGTTAAATTAGAGAAATTTGCACTTGCATTAAAACCATAACCAAATGAAATACTAGGGAGGTATGCACTTTTGGATATTTTAGTATTATATTTCGCTAATTCAATATTGTTGTTTGCAACTTTTATTTCATTTCGATTAACTAAAGCATAATTTAAAACAGGTTTAATATCTGTATACAATAGATTTTCAGATGGAACTTCTACATCAATTGACACAACATTAAAACCCTCTAATGGGATTTGTAATATTTGTGATAAAGTTAATAATGATAGTTTATAATTATTTTCAGCAGAAGTTAAATTCTGTTCATCCAAACTAAGTGTAGCCTCTGCATCAATGATATTTGCTTGAGGTTGAACTCCAGCTTCAACTAAATTTTTAATCTGCTGTAATTGTTTGAATGAAAATTCATATTGTGATTTAGCTAAAGCTAAATTCTCTCTGCTAAATAGGATATTTAAATAATTATTTGCAACGTTTAGAGAAACATCATCTTTAATTTTATTCAACTCATTTTCACTTCTCTCCAAGTTAACCTTAGATTGTCTTAAGACATTTAAGTTTCTGAATCCATTGAATACACTCTGAGATATATTAAAACCTACACTTGAAGAATTAAATGTTCTATCTGCAAATTCTCCAGGATATAATTCTACTGTACCAATACTCATAGATTGATTAAGGTTGGAGCTAAGCGATGGCAAAAAGTTCCCTTTAGATGCAATAATATCTTGATCATTTGAAAGGATTGTGTTTTGAGCTTGTAAAATTGAAATATTATTCTCCAATGCATAATCCACACATTGTTGTAAGTCCCAAAGCTTCTCTTGACTTAAAGAGGTTGTAATAGAAAATACACTTAGTACTATTATATATATATGTTTCATAATCTTTATTTATTTAAATTAATCTTCAGAGTCTGGTCTTTCTTCACCATCACCACCCTTATCTTCTTCTAAAACTTTATTCCAAACTTTAATTTTATCATCTTCTTCAACACCTTCTAACACCTCGACACTAATTCCGTCAGAAATACCAATAGTGATATCTTTTTTAATAAATAATCCTTCATCGTTTAAAATTTCTACAAATGGCTTTTCAGTAAACCTATTAAATTGAATCAATGACTCTTTAATGCACAAAGAGTTTTCTGTATTTTCAATTTCTATTATTGCATTAGCACTATAACCAGCTCTAACTTTGGACGTTGGTATTTCAACATTTGCTTTAATTTTAAATTGCACAGCTCCATTTGCTTCAATTCCTTTAGGAGCGACAAATGTTAATTTAGAAGGAAATTCCTCTTCACCTAGTGCTCCAAGAACTACTTTAATATCTTTTCCCTCTTCTAATTTTCCTACTTCAGCTTCATCAACTTGCCCCTCAAAAATCATGATACTCATATCAGCTACAGTGGCTATCGTAGTACCTGCATTAAAGTTGTTACTTTCAATCACTTGATTTCCCTCTCTTACAGGTATTTCTAAAATTGTTCCAGAAATTTGAGCTACTATATTTGTATTTGCCAAGCCTCCTCCTGAAAGTGATCCTTGCTTTATAATTTTAAAAACATTTTGAGCCTCAATATATGATTCATTAGCTTGATTTAAGGACAACTCTGAATTCTCATAATCTTGTTTAGAAATAACACCTTTATTAAAAAGCTCTTTACTTCTTTCAAATAATCTTTTAGAGTTTTCATAAGAAAGTTTAGAGGAATTAATTCTACTCTTTGCACTTGTTAAACTCTGCTCATTAGGAACAACTCTTATTTTAGCAATTAAGTCTCCCTTTTCTATCATATCTCCTTCTTCCACATAAATCATATCTACAATTCCAGTAACTTGAGGTTTTAGCTCAATTTCATCCTCTGGATTTAATTTTCCAGTAGCAACCACGTTAGTGTTTAGTGATGTATAAAAAGGAACTTCTGTTTCATATTCAATAATTGATTTTGAATTTGCATCTTTAAAGTACATTAACACAAATATTAATGCTACTAGTGTTGCAGCGATGAAAGTTATTTTAATTGGTTTTCTCATTTTATTTATTTTAATTTATTTTATTCTTCTCTTAATGCTTCAATAGGTTTAATACTTGTTGCTCTACCTGCTGGAATCAGGCCAATAATTGTTCCAAATATGACTAATATTATTAGGGATATAAAAACAATAAAAATTGAAACAGATGGATTAACGAGAATAGATTCTGGTCCCTGTCCAAAAAAACTGTTCATAGCAATTAAAATCCAACCTCCAGAAATTATACCAAAAATTCCGGCAATAATAGTAAGAAAAACAGCTTCTAAAACTATTTGTCTTTTAATTTCAAATGGAGTTGCTCCGAGGGCCCTTCTTATTCCAATTTCTTTTGTACGCTCTTTTACTGTAATAAGCAATATATTACCTATGGCAAATACACCAGCTATTAGGGTGGCAATTCCAACAAACCATGTTAAAAATTGCATTCCTGTTAAAAACCCTGTTAGTTGTTCAAATCTTTCTCCTAAATTGAAACTCCCAAAAGCTCTATTGTCATTTGGATGAACTTTATTCATGTTTCTTAATAATAACTTAGCGTCATTTTCGATTTGTTTAATGTTGTATTCAGGTTTTCCCGTAATGGTCAACCAACCTACATTATCTCCTTGGTTATAAATTTGCTGAAAAGTGGTAAATGGAATATGCATTGCACCACCAAAATCAAAATCACCTTGCTCAAAAACTCCAACAACTTTAAAATTTATATTATTAATAGTTATATATTCTCCAATTGCTTTTTCATCTTTTTCAAAGATTTGTTTATAAACATCATCATTGATAACTACAATTTTTTTATTTAAATCAATATCGTTTTGATTTATCCATCTACCGCTAATTAAGTTCTTTTTTTGAATTTTATCCAAAATGGGGAAATCTCCACTTACTCCAAAATTACCATATAAAAATTTTCTAACTACTCGAGCTTGATTTTGATTTCTTGGGACTACTAACTCTATTCCAGGAACATTATTTCTAATATTATCTAATTGAGAAAATTTTAATCTTGGTCTTCTACCTTCTTGAAATCCTTTAAATGGTCTACTAGTAGACTGAGCCCAAACAAATACACTATTTGTGGCAAAATCTCCAAATTGTGAATTGAATTTATTCTCAATTCCTCTTGCAGAACCTAATAATCCGATTAAAAGTAAAATACCCCACCAAACTCCAATCATTGTGATAATAGTCCTAATCTTGTTTTTTGTAAGACTATCGGAGACTTCTTGCCATGTATCTATATCAAATAAAAATTTAAACATATTATTCGTCTCTTAGTGCTATTATTGGTTTAATTTGAGATGCTCTTTTAGCTGGAACATAAGCTGCAATAAACCCTGAGATAATTAGCGCCAAAGTAGCCATAGCTACCAAGTTTGTACTTACACTAGGGTCGGTTATAAAATACTTATCTAAGGATGGGCCATAAGCTTCCAAAATTCCAATTCCAAGTAGTAAACCTACGTAACCTGAAATTGAAGTGATTAATACTGACTCTATTAAAATAATAGATTGTATGGAGCTTGGACGAGCACCAAGTGCTTTACGTATTCCAATTTCTTTAGTTCTTTCTTTAACAATAAAAATCATGATATTACTTATCCCTACTATTCCTGCTATTAGAGTTCCTAGTCCAATGATTAATATAAGTATATCTAGTACACTATTAAATTGATTTATGTTATTAGCTTCAGTTGCCCTATTTCTTAATCGAACAGCTCCTTGATCAGAGGGCTCTATATTAAATATTTTTTTAATTCTCTTTTCTAATTTTGTTCCTAACGCTATTGCGTTATCAAGTCCCATACTTAAATTATAGGTCAAATTAATTTGGTCTATAAAGTCGTTATTTCCGTAAATTCTTTGAGCAGTTGTAAGGGGCATATAAATAATTCTTTCTTCATTATCATCCCCAATATCTTGATAAACTCCTACAACTTTATATTGAATATTGTTAAGATCAATATATTCACCAAGTACTTTTTCAGTTTTGAAAAGGTCCTCTTTAACTAATCTTCCAATTACTATTACTTTCGTAGATTCCTGTAAATCTCTTTGATTAATAAATCTACCACTAACTAACTCGGACTTTTCAATAAATTGATGGTCAGGATTCACAGCTCTTAGACTGTAATTGTTTTTTTCTCCTTTGTAAGATGCATTAACATTTTTATTGACCCTTGCAGTAACAAATTCTATGTCATCTTTAAATTCATCTTTTAATGTGGAAAGAAGTGCATTATCAAATTGTATTCTCCTGCCTAACTGATTTCCTCCACCAGCTTTGGTTGTTCTACCGGAACTAATGAAAATCGTATTTTCTGCATCACCACCCATACCTTCAGCAAAAGTCTTTTGTAGGCCATTTGCCAAACCAAATAAAATTGCAAAAAGCATTATAGCAAAAATTACTGTACCACCAGAGAGTAGAGTACGAAGCTTATTTTTACTTATACTCTGAAATATTTCTCGCCAAAGGTCTAAATCAAACATATTATGCTCTTACTTGTTTAATAACGTTATCCTCAATTATAACTCCGTCACGAAGTCTAACTATTCTTTTACACATTTTTGCAATATCTTCTTCATGAGTAACTAAAAGAATAGTTTTGCCTTCATCGTTTAATTGCTGTAAAAATTGCATTATGTCATGGGAAGTTGCAGTATCTAATGCCCCTGTAGGTTCATCAGCTAAAAGCAGTTTTGGCTCTGAAGCTAATGCTCGAGCTATTGCTACTCTTTGCTTTTGTCCCCCTGAAAGTTCACTAGGTAAATGTTTAGCCCACTCAGCTAATCCAACTTTTTCAAGGTGAAACATTGCTTTTTCTTGTCTTTCCTTTCTTTTTAAGCCTTGATAATACAAAGGCAGTGCGACATTTTCCATCGCATTTTTATAGTTTATAAGATTAAAAGATTGAAAAACAAAACCTAAAAACTGATTTCTATAATTTGCAGCTTTTTTTTCATTGAGATCTTTAATTTCAACCCCGTCTAGCACGTAATCCCCAGAATCAGCTTCATCTAAAATTCCAATTATATTTAACAGAGTAGATTTTCCAGAGCCAGAAGAACCCATAATAGCAACCATTTCTCCACTCTTAGCAAATAAATCAATCCCCTTTAAAACATGAAGACTGGAATCTCCCATTTGATAAGATTTATTTAAATTCTTAATATCAAGCATAATAAAGTGTATTTAATCTGAACAAAGGTCCATAAATTGTTAATAATAATTGCCAATAATTTGTTAAAAGCTTCATAAATTATAAGGGAAATTATTTGTGATAAATTCAATTCCAATTAGGTAGAAAAAATACATAAAAGATAAAATCCATATAGCTAACAAAATGTACATGGTTATTTTATTAATTACATATCTATTTCTAAAAGCTAGCTTTAAACCAATAATGAATAAAATAATACAAGGGATTAAAATCAATAATCCAAACAATACTATTGAAAATACACTAATTGAACTAACTACATCTAAAATATCAAAGCTCAAAAAATCATTTATCTCGTATATTGTAGCCCCATTAATTACAATTTCAGATGACGTAGCATTTGTGATTGTAGAGTCAACTTTAGCTAAAAACAAAACTATTAAAGATGTAATAAGCCCACCAATGAATGAGTAAAACATTAGGATATATCCAAAAATAATTGAAATTACTTTTAATAGTTTGGAGCTAGTTTCAAGCAAAAAATTAATTGTTTTTTTTAAATAGTATTTTACTTTTCCCCATAATCCTTTTGCATATTCTTTATCAAAATCATTAATTTCTTTTTCAATCTCAGGCAATACACTTTCAATTTTATTTTTTATTGAAGCAACGCTTACAGCCTCACCGGTCATTCTAATCTTATCAGCACTGGTTTTAGCTGAAGGAATAACTATCCATAAAATTATATAAGCTAAAGTTGTAAATGGAACAGGCACAAAGAAAAATAAAATAAATAAAATTCTAGTCCAAGCGGGTGATATACCAAAATAATGAGCTAATCCACTAGCTACCCCACCAACATAATTATCATCTATATCTCTAAATAACTTTTTATTAGTATTTTTATTTTTTGGAGATATGTCCTGTTCATTTTCATCCTCTGCTAATTCTTCAGGAGTACCCAAAATTTCAATAGCATTATTTACATCTGATACAGATATTACTCTGTTAATAGAATTATTTGTAGAGAACAATTCTGCAATATGAGACTCAATATCTTCTAATATTTCTTTTTTACTGGAATTAGAACTAAATGCGATATTTAACTTATCTAAATAAGATTTAAGAATATTATAAGCCTCATCGTCCATTGTAAATTTAACATAAGAGAGGTGTATGTCTTTAGTGATGTTCATATTTATTTATTTCTAATTTGTGTTACTGCATTAGATAACTCTAACCATGATTCATTAAGATCATTTAAAAAATCTTTTCCCATAGTTGTAATATTATAATATTTTCTAGGCGGGCCATTTTTAGATTCTTTCCAATTATACTCTAATAAATTACTATTTTTCAATCTTGTAAGTAATGGATATATAGTTCCCTCTACTACAATTAACTTAGATTCTTTTAAGGTCATTAAAATTTCAAAAGAATATTTGGGCTCTTTACTAAGTATAGATAAAATACAAAGCTCGAGAATTCCCTTGCGCATTTGTGCTTTTGTATTATCTGACTTCATTATAAATATTAATTTTTGGTTTTTGGTTTTTTCCACCCAAGTGCTGCTCCGATTGCAACCCCTACAGCTATCCATACTGGTTCATTTGTTGTAGCAAAAACTACAATGCCAATTGCTGTCCCAATTCCAATCCAGGAACCAGATTTGTTACAACTAAAACTGCTATCCTTATTATTATCTACATTCATCATACTATTTAATTTTAGAAAATTCAAATCCACTAAAATACAAGTTCCCGTTTTCTAATATTCTAGCAACTTCACCTGAACCGCGACCTATACCCCCAAGTAATGCTGATGAATCAGAGATTATATCGAAATAAATAGTTCCATAAAAAGCAGATTTAGATTTCAAATTTACTTTTAAACTTCCATCATCTTCAGATAAGTTTAATTTAAGATCTTTTACGGCATATTTAGGACACTCCTTACATTCATAAACATCTCCTGTTAACTCATATTTTCCATACATAGATTTCCAACTCTGAGAAACAGGAAAATGAGCTATTTTTTTCTTTGTAAGATAATACTCGTTATTATTTTCAGTAAGCTTCAACTTTATATATATTTCATTATTTAATTTCTCAAATTTAAATTCTTGATCTTTAATTTTAACTGGTATAATACCAAAAATCTTTGCTTTTATAGAATAATTATAACTATCCGGTTTTTTAGTTAATACAAGTCTCGAAAGTCCTTGTTTAATTTTAATTTTATTTAAATCATTAACATCTATTAGCATTTCACCAAAATTATACTTTCCTTTAATTTCATCATCTTCGGGCATTGTTCCTTTATATGACATGGTAGTGTTGTAATCTAGATCTACCTTCATATCATTAGATTTTTCCAGATAAAGCTTTAAAAGTTCAGAGGCACTATTAATACTAGAACCGTTTACAGAATTGGTAAGAACAACAGCTCCTACTTTGAGTTCAGGAATATAATTAAAGTCTGCATGAAATGCGTGTGTATCTCCTCCATGGCCAATCAAACGCACAATAGTACTATCATTTTTTATATTATTTTTTACACTAATACTATCTTGGAAAAGTGCATAACCATAACTAATAGGTTCAGATAATAAAACATTTTCTAGTTGGTCTTTTTCCATTTCTGATACAGAATTAGAGGATATGATTTGCTTATTATTGAAATCACCATTATTAATAAGCATATTAATATAATTACTCAAATCAATTACATTACTGGAAATAAACCCTGCAGCAACATCTCTTATTGAAGGCTCTTGTGTTTCTTTTTTTCTATCATAAGTTTTAGAAGTATTGGGTAGTTCATAACCAATTGAACTAGATGTCATATTCAGTGGTGTAAATATATTTTGTTTTAAATAATCAGCATATGTGATGCCGCTAACTCTAGTTATTAGCTCACCAAGTAGTCCATAACCCGCATTAGAATATGCAAACTTATATTGACTTGGGGAGATCATTCTTTGTTTATTTAATTCCTTGATTAGCCACGAAATAGAAGGGGGATTATCAACAAAAAAACCATTAGAAACATCACTAGGAAGACCAGAGGTATGACTAAGTATGTCATTTATATAAATTTGGTTACCATCATCAAAAGGGTTCTCTATATCCAATTCATGTAAATAATCTTTAATTGAATTTGTCACCTTTAGCTTCTTTTCTTCTTGTAATTGCATAATCGAAAGAGCGGTAAATGATTTAGTAATTGATCCTATACCATAAATAGTATTAGCATCAGCTTTTATTTCATTTTTCAAATCAGAAAAACCGTAACCATTTGCATATACTATTTCTCCATTATCAACAATAGCAATACTCGTCCCTATTACTTTATTTTTTTTTATAAGTGAAGAGTAAGTACTATCTATACTATTTTTAACAGCTTTAGAAAGATTATTAATTTGAGAAGTTCCTGTGAAGAAACTAAACAAATATGACATAAGTATAATAAAAGATTGAAGTTTCATTATCTTTTTGTTTTTTTATTAAATACCAAACCAATACCTGCGCCAAAACATAATCCAAATGAAATCCATAAATTTATATTGCCTGTGGCACTGCCAATTATAATTCCTGCGAGTAATCCTATTCCTGCACCCAATGAAATATTTGTCATTTTAGTTTTTTATTAAGTTGTATAGTTAAAATTTAATCAATGTTATTTTTTTCAATGGTTATTACAATGATTTCTTTTCCATTTTCCTTTTTGTCCTCACTTGTAATAACCCACTCACCTTGCACTCCATCTAGGTTTTCTCCATCAATTGTTATATTGATATCATTTATTACCTCAACATCAGGACTGAACCAGGAACCACATGAACTAAAAGTGAAAGCAATTAATATAATCAGTATTATTTTTTTCATGATTTAAAGTTTTTTAATTAATAATAATAAAGGCAAATATATACAAATTTAGCTACTATGCAAAGCAAAGTACTATTTAATACAATTTTACTTATTTCATTTTCTCAGGGACATGAGTGACTTAAAAAATTCTTCAAATCTTTTTGAACCAAGCTTTGTTATAGAACAAGATGTATTAGGATAATTGTTTTTAAAACTTTTGCTAATTGATATGTAATTACTCTCCTCTAATTTTTTTAGTTGGACACTAAGGTTACCTTTTGACGATTCAGTTACTTTTTGCAAATGATTAAAATCACATGAAGAAACACCCAAAAGCGAAGAAATAATTTTTAATCTAATTGGATTTAATAATAACTTATCCATCTAATTATTTAGTTTCTTTAAATCTATATAGAGATATTCCTGGGATCAACATTCCAAATGCAATTCCATATACGTTCATTAATAAAAAATTTAAGCCTGGGGATACATGATTGTACACAACAAATGCTAGTAATAATAACCCACCAATTGTAATATTTTTAAATTTTATTATAAGACCTGTCATAACAAGAGCTATTGCAAGGCTAAATAAAATTTCTAAAGTTGGACTATTAATTCCTTTAATTAATGAGATAGCTACATGCAATAACCATGAAAGACCAAAAACCGCCCAAATAATTTTTACAACTCTTCCTAATTGAGTTTCATATCCTATCTTATGTCCAGTTTTAATGTTGTAATAAGTGGTATATATCATTCCTATTACTGGAATTGCAATCCAATATACGAGTGAGGAATAATTAGAAAACTGAACAAGCTCAGGAAAAAAATAATGAAATAAACTCATTGAGATTATTAAGATTCCCCAAAATAATAGATTATAACCTAAAGGTTTTAAACTAGTTTTTGTTTGTATTATAGCATCATTTATGATTTTAATTTGTTCTTCTTTTGTCATAATAAATTGGTTTATTAGCTATTTTAAAATAACTAGTTTTATTTTTTTTCCTTTAAAAAATTCAGCTGCGCTTTCGACAGTTGTCTCAGATTGCAAAGAAATACGCACAAAGCCTTCACCAAAACTAAGGTAGGTGAAACTTGGATTTTCATAAATCAAACTGTATTGAGGAAATTGACTCCATCTTTCAATTTTTCCCTCACTTGCTGGTCTTTGTATGTAAGCCATAACAGCTCCATTATCTGCTACATCCTTAGTTATTTCATCTACCTTGATTTCAAGGTTTCCATATTTCTTATCTTCACTAATACTTGTTAAATCACCAAAATCTAAAATTATAGTATTGTCAATTGAATTATAATAATTAATAGTGTTTTCTCCCCTATCTACTGATATTAATTTAGACATTCCACAGCTTGATAGTAAAATCAAACCCATTAACATTAATGTTTTACTAAATAAGTATTTCATTTTTTTTAATTTAAATAATAATACAAATATAAACTAGTTTATAAAATAAACCAAATTAATTTTTAAAAAACTATTTCTTAAATTTTCTATAAATAATAAAAGCAATACTAAAGACAACTATATAAGGAATTGCCATTAGGTATACAATTCCGTCATTTATTCCTTTTGCAGACACTTGTCCTTCTTCACTTTCTAATACAGCTCTACACATAGCACACTGCCCTAGCATAGCATCTGTAATAAAGAATAAAACGATAAGAAATATATATTTAAATTTCATAATTAGTAATAAGGGGATATCATTATATAAACTACAACTCCAGTAACCGCTACATAAAGCCAAAGTGGAAAAGTGATTTTAGCAATTTTTTTATGTGCTTGAATATCATTAGTAATTGCTCTAACATAAGTTACTAGTACAAATGGAATTACAGTAATTGATAAAAGAATATGAGAAATAAGTATCGTAAAATAAATATATCTGATAGTTCCCTCACCACCGAATGGAGTAGATTCACTCGTCATATGATAAGCTACATACATCAATAAAAATACTAAGGAAAGAGCAATAGCAAACTTCATTAAAAGTGAATGAAGTTTTATCTTTTTATTTTTAATTGCAACTAAAGCAGAAATCAGCAATAAAGCGGTTAAGGCATTTATCGATGCATAAATAGGAGGTAAAAATGACAATGGCTCAACATTAGGCAACTTTACTGTGAATAATATTGCAACCACAACTGGAATCAAAATAGAAACTAATATTATAAGTTTATTATATTTTATTGGCTCAGACATATTTTTACTTTAATAACTTTAAAATATCTTCTTTGAGAATTGAGATTTCTTCTTTTTCTCCGTCACTAT
Source organism: uncultured Bacteroidota bacterium (assembly GCA_902515565.1). Classification (GTDB taxonomy): domain Bacteria; phylum Bacteroidota; class Bacteroidia; order Flavobacteriales; family Flavobacteriaceae; genus SGZJ01. The sequence continues at coordinate 87,558 of CABXVR010000002.1, forward strand.
TAGTTTTGTCTTTAAAATCAATAGCTCCTTTATAGTAAATTAGTGGATTACCAAAATCATCAGATCTACATCTAATATAACCCTCCTGGTCAATTAATGCAAAATTTCCAGAATGTTCAAATCCTCCAGCTGCAGATTCTTCTTGAGCTGTATATAAATTAAATCCATCATTTGCTAGTTCGTAAATTTCTTCTTTATCACCAGTTAAAAGATTCCAATTTTTATTTGTAATTCCAAATTGATTAGCGTAATCACTCAACACCTCAACAGTATCATATGCTGGATTTATTGTAAAAGAAGCAAAACCAAGATTGTCAAATTCATTAAATGAGTTTTGAATCTCAACTAAATTATAATTCATAATAGGGCATATTGTAGGACAAGTGGTGAAAAAGAATTCTACAATATATACTTTTCCCTCATAATCTTTATTAGTAATTAGCTCACCATTTTGATTAGTGAAAGAAAAATTAGGTACTTTTTTTCTCTCCCCATTAATTTCAAGATACATTAAATTAGAATCACCTACATTCCTATTAACAGATCTACTTCTACTTTCTTCTCTAACTATATCGTCATTCGAAAATCGATCAATAATTCTTGGAACAAAAATTATTCCAAAAACTAATACTATAAATGAAATACCTATATATGAATTATTTCTTTTACTCATTAATTCTCTATGTTTTCATTTCTTCTATTGTTTGAATCAATACCAGCTTTGCGTTTTTGTCTGTATTCAGTAAACAAAATTCTTAAGTCGTCATTCATTTTATTTTTTATTTCTGAAACTTTGGTAGAGTTGTAAGAACTTAATCCAAAAACCTTAACTCCTTTATCTACATCAGATGGTTTTCTGTCATCAATTCTACCTCTTTGATTCAAATCTTTGTCAACAATAAATATGTAAGGTGACGATAAATCATTAGTTAAAGCATTTGAGAATTTAAGTGAACTATGCAAGTCCTTAATTTGATCACTAGACCCAAAAGCAAATCCCCAATATTTTAATTCGTCATACGCATATAATTCCAACAACAATTGATTTACTTGGTTTTCAGAGCCATTTGGAACTATCATTAATAATTGAAATTTCTTAAAGCCCTTAAACTTATCATAAATAAGTTCCTTGAGATTTAGTGCTACTGTCAAGTTATCCATAGGATTATCGCCTAAAAAGGCGAGAACAGTTATGTTGCCACGAAGAAGTCTTTTATCTTCTTCTATGTAAGTAAATGAATCTACATCTTTAATATTATTTTTAACAATATCTAAAGAGTTGTAATTATGGGTTGAAGGATATAAAAAAAGAAGGAAAATGACTGGCAAGAAAAATAATACTGATAGTATTAACCATTTTTTTAAAGAAGTCGAATTCATTTATATTTATATAAAAAGAAGCAAAAAGAAATATTAAAAATCTCTTTTGATGTAGCCTTGATCGTATGTGTCAAATATATATCCTGCTTCTTGAATTAAAATCCACATTAAGTAGCAAATTAAAAATATTGCTGTCCAAACAACAACTCTTCTTAAGGCTGGTGTTTCATCACGCATATGCATAAAGTCCCATGTGATATAATATGCCTTAACAATAGTTAAAATAATAAATATCCAATTTAAGATTTTCATACTTAAAAAGCTCTCCATCATAAATGGAGGCTTAATTATTCCTAAAACTACTTCTACAGTTGTAACAATAGTAAGTAAGATTAGTACACCCCATATCTTTTGAGTGTTAGATTTAAATTTAATTAAACCTCTAAAAATTTCTAACTTGTGCCCGTCAGCCATATTAATAATATATAATTAAACTAAATAGAAAAATGTGAATACAAATACCCAAACTAAATCAACAAAGTGCCAATATAAACCTACTTTTTCAACCATTTCATAACTTCCTCTTCTTTGATATGTACCAAGAATAACATTGAAAAATATAATTATATTTAGAACTACACCTGAAAAAACGTGGAAGCCGTGAAACCCAGTTATAAAAAAGAAAAAGTCTGCAAACAGTGGGGTACCGTATTCATTATCGACAAGGTTTGCGCCCTCAACCACATAAGAACCGTTATCGACTAGCATTTTTAATGACTCCTCTCTTGAGAGTACTGTTTTATGATTACCTTCAATAATTTGAGTTCTCACCAAAAGATTTGGTGATGCTTCGAAACCTTCAATTACTTCATCAAGAGTATAATCAGATAAAGCAGATTCAGACATGAACCATACCCCATTTTTGGCTAGGTTTTGCTCTCTTTCAGTCTCGATTGAGGTGGCAAAATCTTTAAGCGCTATCCTTTTATTGGAATCTGCATCAACAAACTGGATTATATTACCTCCATTAGTTTTTACTGCGCCATAATCACCCTTTATAAAAGTTGCCCATTCCCATGCTTGAGAACCAACAAATATTAGACCTCCAATAATTGTTAAGAACATATAAAAAGTCACCTTAGCCTGGTTCATGTGGTGACCAGCATCTACAGCTAGCACCATTGTAACTGATGACATAATTAATACAAATGTCATAAAAGCAACATAGATCATTGGTAATTCCTGCCCATGCATAAATGGAACGTGAGTAAAAACTTCATCAGCTATAGGCCATGAATCAATAAACTTGAATCTTGAAAATCCATAGGCTGCCAAAAATCCTGAAAAAGTTAATGCATCCGAAACAATAAAAAACCACATCATTAACTTTCCATAACTCGCTTTCATGGGTTTATTACCCCCGGACCAACCTTCATTTTGACTTGTTGCAGATACTGTAGAACTCATAAATATGATTTATATTAAAAACGGTACAAAAATAATTAATTTATATGAAGAAAACTAAAAATAAAAATAAGTATATCCATAAAACATCAACAAAATGCCAAAAGTTAGCTGCTAATTCAAATCCTAGCATATTATCACTTTGATATTTATCTCTCAAAAGCATTATTAAAACTACTGTTAAGCAGAGTAAACCAACTGCAGCGTGTAGTAAATGAAAAAAAGCAATTAAGAAAATAAACGAAGAAGTAACATTACTTGTTGGTCCTGTGAAATAATATCCTAGGTCAATTAATTGTGAAAAACCATAAAATTGTAATGAGACAAATACTGCAGCACAAACTACAGCAATAAAAAATAAAATAGTGCTCTTTTTTTTATCATTCTTTCTGAGCGAAATCTTTGATAGATAAACAAATAAGCTACTTAATATTATTACAATTAAACTGGCGGTAAAAGCACTTGGAAGCTCATGATCAGCCATCCAGTCTACTCTTGTTTTACTTGCCACAAAAGCACTAGTTAAACCACCAAATGACATAATAAGTGATGCAATTCCAAACCATAGCATCATTTTTTTTGCTCTGGTATTTTTTGTTTTATCTGAACCTTGTGTTAAATCCATTGAATTAAAATAAATTATCGATTAAATATACAATTTGTACTAATGTTAAATATAAAATACTCACATACATTAAAACTTTTGCATTTTGAGTTGTACTTGTTTTAAATAATTGGAATGAATAAAATAATAAAAACATTCCTAACATGAGGACTATGACTAAACCATAAGTTGAAAGAGATAAATCCCCGGTGACATTAAAATATGGGACTATGGACATAATTATTGCCCAGAAAGAATAAAAGATTATTTGAAAAGTAGTTGATTTATCTTTTCTTCCTGTTGGCAACATCTTAAATCCTGCTTTTTCATACTCATCATTTTGCCACCACGCGATTGCCCAAAAATGTGGAAACTGCCAAAAGAACTGCATTAAAAATAATGCTAATGCTTCAACGCCTAATTCGTTAGTTGCAGCTACCCAGCCTAGCATAAATGGAATTGCTCCAGGGATAGCCCCAACAAAAACAGAAAGAGGAGTTATTAATTTTAGTGGAGTATAAACACATGCATAAATAAATATTGAGATAGCTCCCAACATTGCACATAATGGACTGATAATGTAAAGAAAAGTTAATCCGGCAATGACAAAAGTAAAACCAAGAACAAGTGCATTATTAACTGATATCTGACCCATTGGCAATGGCCTTCCTTTGGTTCTTTGCATTAGAGCATCTAAATCTCTTTCAATAACTTGATTGAAAATATTTGATGCACTAACCATCATTAATCCACCTACTACTAAGTATAAAAATATTTCAAAATCAAATTCACTCATTCCGATTAGATAACTAATCACAGATGAAAACACTACACTTGCCGAAAGTCGAAGCTTAGTGATTTCTATAAAGGAACTAAATGTGAATTTATTGTTTTGCACTGATTAATGGCTAAAAATATCGATGCAAAGATAAGTCTAAATTACAATAAGGACAATCCTAATTAATTAATTATTGTTCCACCCATTTTTCAAAAATTTAGATTTACTTTTTTCATAAGTTTCATTCTTATTAGATTGACTCCTAACTTGAAAAATTATAGGCAACGAATAAGGTACAACAACAGCTTTTCCAAGTTGCATTCCAGGCCTCATTTTAGGGAGTAAATTAACTACTCTGGTAGCTTCTTTTACTAACCTTGGATGTGGAGCTCGGGCTCTAACACCGACTACATCACCATTTTTATCAATTTTAAAAATAACACTAATTCTTTGTCTTCCTGAAAGACCTAGGTTTCCAGCTAATTTAGTGTTGAATTTTCTTTGAACAAATTTTGTAATCTTTTGAGACATACATTTACGTCTTGCTTCGTTATTTCCTTTATCACATTCAGGATAGATTGGAACATTTTCAACAGTAGAGAAAGGCACTTCTACATTATCACCATTAACAATATTTAAAATTGGATTCTTTTTAGATTGACTTAACGAATCACTTTGTACTTTAAAAATTATTGGTAACAAATAAGAAGTAGAAACAGCCTCACCATTTTGTATTCCTGGCTCCATTTTTGGAATTAAATTAATTACTCTTAAAGCTTCTTTTTCAAGATCAGGGTGTGAAGCTCTTACTCTAATATTATCTATTTTACCACTTTTATCAATTATAAAAGCACTAGTTATTCGTTGGTATCCCGAAAGATTTAGATCAGCAGCTATTTCTGTATTAAAATTTGTTTTTGCAAATAACTTTATTCCGGAATCTGTACATTCTCGAATTTTATCTTTAGAAATATTTGATGTGCACCAGTCTATATAGAATGGAGGTTTTTCAACATCTGAGAACTTAATTACCTCTTCTTGCTCATTTTCTAAATTTAATTCGTTTGAGGAATTAGCAGAATTGGTAAGTAATATTGAAATAAGAATTGAAATAAATGCTAACAGTAAAGAATTTTTCATACAATCAGTTATTAGTTATAATTACATTGAAAATCAACACAATAAATTCTATTTAACTGGGGGAAAATAATAGAAACTAGTCCTGCACTTGGAAAATGATAGGTAAAGAATAAGGAACTACAACCGCTTTTCCTCTTTGTTTTCCAGGCTTCATTTTAGGAAGTAAATTAACTACTCTAGTAGCTTCTTTTACTAACCTTGGATGTGGAGCTCTTGCCCTCACTCCGACTACATCACCATTTTTGTCGATTTTAAAAATAACACTAATTCTTTGTCTTCCTGAAAGACCCAGGTCTCCAGCTAAATCAGTATTGAATTTTCTTTGAACAAATTTTGTAATCTTTTGAGACATACATTTACGTCTTGCTTCGTTATTTCCTTTATCGCATCCAGGAAAGATTGGAACATTTTCTATAACTGAAAAAGGAACTTCGATATCTTCTTCAACTTCTTCAATATCAAGATCTTCAATTTCCATTTCTTCCTCTTGATCAGTCTCAGTAGATTCAATAACAGTTTCTTCAACTTCCTCTTCATCTTCAACTATCTCAATAACTTCAGGTGCAGCTGGAGGGGGAGGTGGAGGTGGAGGTGGCACAACCTGTTCTAATAATGGAATTTCTTCATCATCTAATTCATCCATGTTAACAAGACCTATATCTATAGCACTTTTATCATAAACTTTCCAATTAATAGTCATGTATGATAAAAACACCATCAAAGCTAATCCTATTGCAAAATACAATGAAGCATTTCTAGAAATGTCTGCTTTTGGATTTTTTTTAGACTCCATATTTTATTTTTTTGATTGCGGTTTGGTAAAATAACCAATTATTTGAATAAAAAGCAAGTGATTATAATTTTAAATCTTTCTTTTTTTTAAGTTAAAATATATGTGAACTAATAGAATTCCTATAAGATTAAACACTACATCCAAAAATTCAGCACTTCTTGTAAGAGTTAAATATTTTTGTCCAAGTTCAATTAAAATTCCAAATGTTAATGCAAAAACAAATAAATAGGCTAATGCTTTATCATTAAACCAACTAACAAAAATTTTTTGCCATAAAAAATAAAAAAATAAATAAGACAAAAGATGGGCTAGTTTGTCATTAATACGAAAATTAGAAAATGAAATGGAATCAGATTCAGACAATCCTAAATAGATAATTAAAGCACTATATATTAGCGCAACAATTAAATTGAATTTATTCACCTACCATTGTTTTGTAATCCTCAGCAGACATTAGATTCTCTATTTCAGATGAATCACTGATTTGAACCTTAATCATCCATCCTTCTCCATAAGGATCATCATTTACTTTTTCAGGCTCGCTTTCCAGTAACTCGTTAAATTCAATTATCTCACCACTTAGAGGCAAAAAAAGATCAGAAACAGTCTTTACAGCTTCAACAGATCCGAAAACTTCTTCTGCATCAAATTTTTCTCCTACAGTATCTACTTCAACATAAACTATATCCCCCAACTCGCCTTGAGCAAAATTTGTAATTCCTACAGTTGCTATGCCATTTTCAATTAATACCCATTCGTGATCTTTTGTGTATTTTAAATTTAAAGGTGTGCTCATTTTATTATTTTATTAAAAATTAATTACCAAAATTATATCTCATTGTAAAGCCAGATCTAATCGTTGTTTGAGGAAACGCTGTAGATATTGCATATTCTGAAAAAGAATAATCGAAATAAAATATACCCGTTAGATTCCTACTAAAATCATAGTCAGCAGAATATTTAAAATTCCATATCGTTTGACCAGAAGTTACTTGATTATTATCTAAATCCAAATATCTAATAATTGTTTTATTATTCCTAACAGAAAGGTCTAATTTCATATTTAAATCACTTTTTATAATTTGACTAGCTCCAGCTAAACTTGACCTTATTCTCAAATCTTTAACTCTATATCCAAAACCAAAGACATACTCATTTCCTTGAATTTCAGTTAATAAATTGTTGTCAAAGCTTAAAGATAATAATCGATCTTTTTTAACTTCCGCCAATATTTTTACAGAATTCTTCATTTCAAAATCTAATTTAAACAAAGGACTAAACTGTTCCATTAGGTTTATATTACTGTATAAAAATTCATTTTTATAATTATTAGACTGATCTAAAACATTTGGATTTTGTAAACTAAAATCTAATTCAGGGTTTCCTGGATTAAAATCCAAATTAGATCTAAATTGATTAATTGTATACATTGCGTTATATCCATGAGAAATGGACAATCTTTTAAAGTTCTTTTTGAACCATTTTAATTTCATCAATCCAGTATACTTTAAAGACCAATTTGGAATAGGAACATTTCTAAATGCACTCATGTTAGATGTAGATGGATCATTTCCAGTATATGCAGATAAAAAAGCTGGCAGTAAAACTGACTGATTAGTTTTGCCATAACCTAATGGGAAACCACTTAAATCACCGTTTTCAAAATTATTTGGATTAGCAAAATCAATTCCAGCATCTAAAGCTAATCTTCTTGCTATTACTAATCTATTTTCTCTGAATGTATCAAAGGTTTCAGAATTATTCTCATCACTGTTAGAAAATGCTGTTTTTATTAATACAGTTGAAATATTAAAGTTTCCTAAAGTATTTTGAATTAAAGGATTATAATCATCACTTAAGCCATCACCATCTAAATCTATTGTGTTAAAATTCTCGGTTAAGTTTTCCGAATAAGTTCTGCCTGCTGTTAAATCTATTTTTAAATCCCTTATTGGAGTTAGGTTAGCTGAAAAAGTTAGATTCTTGTTTTTAACCTCAGTATACTGTTGATTAAACTCGGGAAACACAGTAAGCCATCCATTTCTTGCTGCTAAATATCTAATATCTCTTTGACTGCCAAACACATATCCTAAGGATGGTCTAAAAGAGCCTATAAAATCAGGTGTTTGTAAATACCCTGGTAAAAATGAGCCATTGTTTTCAGAATAGTTAAGTTGTATTCTTTTAACACTAGTTAAAAGATCAATTACAGTCTTTTTAAAACTAAACTTATTGTTAGCAGGAGAATTTCGTTGACCTCCAAAAGTTCGTTTATCACCAGACCTATTATTGTTTTTAACTAAGCCTACATATTTGTAAAACTTAGTCATATCTAATGAACTATTAATATTATGAGTGTTGGCATTCGAAATAGTATTCCCCAAATCATAGGTCTCACCATTAAGAGTTAAATTACCAAATAAATCAGATCCCTTTTGCCATTGAAAATCGCCAGTATAAGAATAAGAAGTTTTTAGAAAACTAAATGTTGGTATTTTATTTAATGGAAGCTCATAATTAATTGCAAATTGTTGGGATTGTCTATTAGGATCTCCAATGTCAAAAAATCTGTCAAAAACATCAAGAGTTGAGTCTTGTGCTCCATTAATATTATCATCTAAAAAATAATTTTTTACAATATTATTGTTCGAAGCATTATAACTAAAATTTAAGCCATCACTGATTACATAATTAAAGTTGTATTGTAAATCAAAATTATAATTTCTTCTAAATAGCTCATTTACCGAAATGTTATCACCTGTTAATTCTGACTCTCTAAATTTTTGTTTATTGAACTGTCTAATAAAATCTGTATTTACAGAAATATTAGTCGGTAGTAAATTAAAATTAATATCTTTTAAAATTTTAAAGTATTTACCTGTAAACAGCGAATCATTTTTCTTAAATGGTTCTAATTTAATTGAATTAAAATTAAAATTGTAAGCAGCTCCAGCTCTAACATTTTGGTCTAATAGATCTTCTATTTCATAATCTCTATGTTCTATCTGATTGTAAGAATAATTAAAGGTTAAATTTTCAATATCATAAAACTTAGGCTTGCCTTCTCCTGTACGTTGTTTATTTACTCCAATAAAATTAATACTCTTTCTCTTTGTATAATCCTCAGATTGTTCAAGAATTTTATTTTTTTCAATTGAGTTCTCTGCTGAACTCAATCTAGTTTGAAGTTTGATATCCTTGTATTGTTGATCATATTCAGGTGTGATTAACTCCTCGCTTAGACCAAAGTTAAACGGGATTGTAACTCCCCACTTTTCGGGAAGCAATTGACCTACATTAACATTTGATACTAAATCATATTGCCTCACATCTTCTATATCTCTTTCGTTTGGCCCTTGCTCTATACTTCCAAATCCGCTTGTGCTCTGCCTTCCAGTAGCACTTAGACTCATAAAATCTGCTATATTTGTGTCAATAGTAACTGTTGCTGCCCAACCTCCTTCGTTATCCATATCAGATAACCTAAGCTCATTAAACCACACTGTACCACAAACATCCATATTGTCCTGTCTAGGGTTTTTGACCCCAACCATCAGAGTTCTGATATCTCCAAAATTAGGATTACCCTTGATAGATACCCTATGCTGACCAAGTTGAAAAGGTGAAAACTCATCAACTGGATCTATTATTAAATCATCTCCAAAAACATCATAAAAAATAGGGTCTTCATTTGCAAGAGTTCCGTTAGTAATCCCTAAAGATTTAATTGACTCAAGAACATCCATAGGTAGATTAATTTCATTTATTTCAGGCCAAATTGACTGTGGATCTAAAGTGTTTGTCGATGATCTTTGAAGTGGAACTTCAATTTGATAGTAATTTTGTGTTAAATCATTACCCATTCTTATAAATCCAACCATATCTCCGTCAGAAAGTCCTGGATTTGACCCTTCCTCAGCATGCAAGAACATTCTAATTCTTTTGTACTGCCTCATATCTACATTAATATTCTTGTATACTGCTCTAGAATCCTCAGTTTCTAATGCACAGACATCTAGTACTAAAGACTGCTCATTTTGCCTTACAATAGTATTGTTATTATTAAATTGTTCCCTCTCAACACCTGGAGGGGAGACATAACTTTCTTCATTTTCTTGAATACCAATAACACCAACATTTAAGCTAGTAACATCATTGTCATTATTAACTTCTTCATCTAGTGAAAGTTGATATTTTCTCCAATCACTTCTAACTAACTCGAGAGTACCAAATCTAAATGTTGTATTTTCAGAAAAATCATTTAAATACATTCTTATAAATCTAATTGATCTAAAGTCAGAAATTCCTCCAATTGTATTTGTAGGTTCATTGACTGGAACCCTAAACTGATACCACCTTATAGTTTCTGTAGTTCCATTAGGCAGCGATACGGTTTTCTCTTTTCTATCTTTAATAAATTGATTGTTTATATCAGATAATGAATTTGGAGTAATATTTATCTCATACTCGAAATAACTATCAATAGTATTCATTGTATTGTCTCTATTGATATCCTCTGCATCAGGTTGAGTTGTTGAACCTCTGTTGGTATTAGTAAAAATTTCCGGGGAATTACCATCTAAACCGTTGTATTGTCTATATCTATTTAAAATGTCTCCATCAGCGTTTAAGAAATAATTATAATTATCGTTGGATGGATCTTCAAGAGATGCATAAGACGGGAACTTAATACTTTCTTCCTGATCGTCATAACCGTCTAAACCAACATCTTGATTTACCCTCTCATCTCCTAAAGTGGAAAAAGCATAAATTAAGGATTGATTTTGAGGAACTATTGATCCCCATGTTGTTTCATTTAATAAGCTTATATCTCCATCTTCAGGTAAACCATTTTCGTATTGCTTTCTGCCATCTTTTAAAACATCTTCAGAAATATTCCCTAAATTAAAAGTCAACTTACCCCCTGAATTTTCAGAGTTATTAATAAAAGGGTCTTGTAACCAAAATTCTATATACTCAACATTAGATTGCTCAAAATCGGTAGTAGTAATTTGTCTTGTTATTCCAGCCCAACTATTGGAAGGGTTTGACAAACTGTTTCCTGCGTTTTCAGGATTCATATTATATGGTCCTCTTAAATCAGGATAAAAATTTAAATCTAAAGAATTAATAACCGAGATTTGACCTTGCACAATGTCTATTTGCGGAAAAATTTCATCAATGAAAATTCTTCTTGTATAGGGATCAGAAATATCGTCATCATTGATTTCAGAAGGTCTAATACTACTATAAAAAACTGGATCAATAGAATACCAATTTAACAAAGCTCTATCGTATCCGTTCTGAACTCCGTTAGCATCTTCACCTCCATCATTATAAAATAAACCAAGATTTTTAGGTCTACTTGACAATGACCATCCTTGAGGGCTCATTAAATCTATAATATTTTGAGTTCCTTCAAAATCATCAACATAAGAAGTTACTTCTCCTTTAAAATCGGTTCCTTTTGGTGCTCCAGGAACAAGGTAAGCTACCTCACCTCTCAAAGATAAATTTGATGCAACTTCTGTTTCAATTGTTGGTATTTTATTAATTAATCTGGTCAATACAGGCAGATCAGTTTCAAAATTCCCGTTAAATCCAAAGATTGTATTATTGATGGGTTCAGTTCCGTAATTTGCTTTTTGTGTGACAGGTCTTTCATTTAAATTTAGAAAAGTACCACCCAATAAAAATTTATCACTGAATTGATGCTCAACATTAAATCCAGTAAATCGTTTTGTTTGTTGGCCAAAAGTTGCATTATTTTCAACACTTACATTTATAGGTGTTCCCGAAGATTGAAGCGCAGGATCTAGAATTTGAACAGTACCTGCTTGGTAGTTTACAGTATAATCAACTCCTTCAGTTAATACCCTTCCGCCTGCTGTTACATTGACTGAACCTCTAGGAACATTATATGCGCCAATTGGTATTCCAGATCCACTCGAAGATTTGTATTTACCAGTGATTTGGAATTTATTCTTTTCAGAATCTTGTAATGCAATGGTTTTTGAAGACTTATAAAGACTAGAATAAACGTATTTTTTTTGATTTAAGTTATAGTCATCTGTAAGATCCTGGTTACCATCATAATTTTCGTTAGGACTAAGTCTAAGTTTTTCAAACAGAAACTCACCAAATGGTTCAACTTTTGTAAATATAATTTTACCGTTATTTTGAAGAACTGTTATGCCAGGAACAAAATCAAAAAATCCATCTCCGCTAAACTGAGGGTCATTATTAGAATTTAATCTATCAAAGTTAAATAGGTTTAAAAGTGGTGTTTCACTGATGTTTAAACCATTGGCATTTGGTGTTGGGAATGGCTCTCCATCAACGGGTGTTATAAAATTTAATGGAGAAGATTCGTTATAAAAAATATTAAGTTTAAACCCGTCTTCTTCTAATTGAAAAGAGCCTGTATTGTATATATTTTTCATCATTAATTTCCACATAGGAGCTTCTACACTGCTTACCGTACTCTTTAGTAATTTTACAATCAAATTATTATTATTAACAACTGGATTATTATTATCATTATTATTTGATATTTCAGTTGCTTGAACACCATCATTTGCAAATTCACCAACTTGATAAACTTGGTCACCAATAGTGTACTGAAAAGCAACTGCTAGTATTTCATCGTTGTCAAGTTTTTGGTTTAAAGAAATATATCCGAGTTGTGTGTTAACCGTGTAATCAGACCCATTATTTAATTTTTTAGCATTTTCTAACTTACCGTAGTCGTATCCTTCATTAACATTTGGCAAAAGAATACCAGATTGAATTGTAGCTATGTCACGAACAGAATTGGTTAACTGTGAATTTGATTGACCAATTATAAGTGGATTAAATCCATTATTTCCATTGTCAGGATTAGCATTTGGACCTACAAAGACATTCACATTTGAAGCCAAATTAGAAGACTCTCCTAAATCCTGAAATGCAACTATGTTTCTAACATTTTCAATTGAATTATTTCTGTTAGTAACCCAAACCTCGGTTCTTGTAATTTGAATATTAGAATTTACATATGGATAATTTAATAAGGCTTGATCATACTTATCTCTGAATATATGACTTAAAAAAAAATGTCTGTTTTCATCATAATCTAAAGCTCTAAATTGAAATTCTTCAATAGTCCCTCCAGCTTGAGCTACAACTGTTTTAGCCTCAGATTTTTGTTCTGAAAATACAGCGGTGACTCTGGTTTTACCAAATTGTAACTCGGTTTTAAAACCAAACAAACTCTGAGCTCCAGTAATTAAAGAACTGTTTAGTGGCATACTTACATTTCCTACTTCAATTTTTTTAATAATATCGTCCTCAGTTGGCTCATATTGGATCTGCATAAGATTTTGAAAATCAAATGTAGATTGAGTATCAAAATTTGCATTTACCTGAACTCTAGTGCCTACCTTACCAAGCAAACTTAATCCTATTCTTTGATCAAAATCAAAAGAAAAATTACTTCTATTTCTAGGTGAAAATGAAGGGTTATCCTGCTTGGTGTATAAAACTCCAAGGTCTATTTCTAAAGAACCCTGAGGAACAACTTCTATAGTATTACCTCCAAAAATTGATTCAAACAACTTAGAATTGACATAAATTTCTGGAATCAAATTTTTTTGTAAGTCTTCTGAACCATCTAATCTACCCTCAGCTGCTTTTATTTTGTCTTTGTAATATTTTTTTAAATTTTCATTTAAAATTAATTCTTCATATTCTTTCGGCGATAAAATGACTGGGTAGTTTATATTAAAATCACCAACAGATTGATTAAAAAAATATCTATCACTAATAGGGTCATATGTATAATTTTCCTCAATACTAGTAGGGTTTTCTAATTCAAGATTTGTTGTAGTAAACTCTTCAGATGATTGATTTTGAGAAAAAGCAGAAGAAATAGATGAAATTATAATTATACCGAATAGTAGTATATTAAATTCACTTACTACAATATTTTTAAATTTATTCAAACTAAATTATAAATTTTTCAAAGCTTCTTTTATTATAAGTTCAACAGAAGCCTCTGCATTATCTAATATGATTTTATCAACTAATTTTTCAGAAGTTTTTTTGTTAATTCCAAGCACTTCTAGTGCAGATAACGCTTCTTCTTTAGCTGTATTGTTATTTTGGAAAGAAATTTTATCATCAAGATCGTATATTTTTAAGACTTTATCTTTTAACTCAATTATAACTCTTTGAGATGTTTTAAGACCTATCCCTTTAACAGATTGAATCATTGCAGAATCTCCAATTGAAATTCCTTGAATTATTTGTTCAGGAGAAAGAGAAGACAACATTGTTCTAGCAATACTCGCTCCAATTCCACTTACAGAAATCAGCAATCTAAAAATCTCTCTCTCTTTTCTGGAGTAAAAACCAAACAATGTATGAGAATCTTCTTTAATTTGAAGATGAGTATATAATTTTAAACTCTCCTGGTCAGGAATTGCGGAAAATGTATTTAAAGAAATATTAATTAAATAGCCTATTCCATTTACTTCAATGATAACGCTTGTAGGTGACTTTTCAACTAATTTTCCTTTTATGTGAGTTATCATAACTTATTATTTTATCAAATTTAGTTAATTTATTTTTCTTGATTCTTTCATTTGAGCATCAATCACTGCTATTGCAGTCATGTTAATAATCTCATCAACTGATGCGTCTAATTGTAAAATATGTACAGGTTTTTTGAGACCCATCATTATTGGACCAATATTGTCCGCTTTGTTTAACTCTTTTAAAAGTTTGTAAGTGATATTTGCTGAATCTAAGTTTGGAAAAATTAATGTATTTACTTTTTTTGATGATAATTTTGAAAAAGGAAAAATATCATTTCTCATTTCATTGTTTAGTGCAAAATCTGTTTGAAGTTCCCCGTCAACAATTAAGTCTGGAAATGATCTGTGTAAATACTTAACAGCATTTCTAACCTTTGTTGCTGAAATATCTTTAGAAGATCCAAAATTGGAATAAGATATCATCGCAATAACAGGATCTATACCAAACATTTTAACTGTTGCTGCTGTCATCTGAGCAATTTTTGCCAAATCCGAAGCATTAGGATCAATATTGATAGAAGTATCGCTGAGAAATAGCGGACCTCTATCGGTTATTAATAAATTGGTAGTAGCTATTCTGGTTGCGCCTTCATCTAAACCAATTAGTTTTAAAATTGGTTTTACAACATTTGGATAGCTTTTTGAATAACCAGTAATTAAAGCATCGGCATCTCCAGCGTTAACCATCATCGCACCAAAATAATTTCTTTCTCGCATTAACTTTTTTGAAGCTAAAAGAGTTAATCCTTTTCTTTCTTCTTTTTTCCAATAAATATGCGCATATTCATTGATCATTTCCTGATTTTTTTCTTTTGGATCTACAATTTCAATTGTGTCATCAAAATCTAGCTCTTCCATTAACATTTTTATAGTTTCCTTTCTTCCTAATAAAATTGGAATTGCAATTCCTTCATCGTAAACAAATTGAGCAGCTTTTAGTACTGTTAATTGATCTGCTTCTGCAAAAACTACTCTTTTAGGGTTTCTTTTAGCTCTACCATGCATCAATCTTACCAATTTATTGTCCCCACCCGACCTTTCAATA
>CABXVR010000003.1 GCA_902515565.1 uncultured Bacteroidota bacterium
TCTGCAAGTGCAATAACAGCAGCTTTTTTCATCTCTTCATTTATAGTCGTTGCTCTAACATCTAAAGCACCTCTAAAAATAAATGGGAAACCTAAAACATTATTTACTTGGTTCGGATTATCACTTCTACCAGTTGCCATTATAACATCTTCTCTTGTGTTAGTAGCTAACTTATAATTAATTTCTGGATCAGGGTTGGCCATTGCGAAAACTATAGGATTTTCGGCCATTTTGTTCAACATTTTAGGAGTTAATATATCTGAAGTTGAAAGACCTATGAAAACATCTGAATCTACTATGGCTTGATCCAATGTTGAGATATTTTTTGAGGTTGCAAACTCAGATTTACTCTTATTTAAATTTTTTCTTTTAGTGTTAATAACTCCTTTACTATCAAGCATTAGGATGTTATCATTCTTAAGTCCGAAAGACTTATAAAGTTTAGCGCATGAGATGGCTGCAGCCCCTGCTCCACTTATAACCATTTTTACTTCTTTCATTTTTTTATCTGCAATTTCTAAAGCATTGATTAATGCTGCTGCAGAAATAATTGCTGTACCGTGTTGATCATCATGCATCACTGGTATGTTAAGCTCTTTCTTTAATCTTCTTTCAATTTCAAAAGCCTCTGGTGCCTTTATATCTTCAAGGTTGATTCCACCAAAAGTGGGTGCAATATTTTTTACAGTATTAATAAATTCATCAATGTTCTCTGTATCAACTTCAATATCAAAAACGTCAATGTCAGCAAAAATTTTAAATAGTAAAGCCTTTCCTTCCATCACAGGTTTTGATGCTTCGGCACCAATATTTCCTAATCCTAAAACTGCTGTTCCATTAGAAATAACAGCAACTAAATTTCCTTTTGAAGTATATTTGTATGAGTTTGATTTATCATTTTCGATCTCTAGACACGGTTCAGCAACCCCTGGAGAATAAGCTAAAGAAAGGTCTCTTTGAGTAGCATATTTTTTTGTTGGGACTACTTTTATTTTTCCTGGACTAGGCTTAGCGTGATAATCTAATGCTTGCTTTCTTGTTGTTTTTCTTTTCATTTTAATAATAGATGAATTACAAATGTAATATCTTATAGGTAAAACAAAAACTTAAGTAAGCTAATGTTTTAAGAAATTTATGTTTCTTTTTAACCCTTTTAGTTTTGTTCTTTTTACAGCTGATTTCGAAAATACTTTGCTAAAAGTTTCCTGAGTTATTTCATCCCAATCTTTTTTTGTCATGGACAATAAATCTGGGTTAGGATTAAATAATGGTTCGTTATGTGCCTTTGAAAATTTATTCCATGGACAAACATCTTGACATATATCACATCCAAACATCCAGTTTTCAAACATGCCTCTCATGGAGTTGGGAATATTATCTTTAAGTTCAATTGTAAAATAGGATATACATTTACTCCCATCAACAACATAAGGTTCTACTATTGCATCAGTTGGACATGCTTCTATACAAGCAGTACAAGATCCACAATGGTCTGTTTCTAAATGATCATTCACTAAATCCAAGTCTATTATCAGCTCTGTTATAAAATAAAAAGAGCCAACCTTTTTGGTAATTAAATTAGAGTTTTTTCCAACCCAGCCTAAGCCACTCTTTGCAGCCCATGCCTTTTCTAAGATAGGCGCTGAATCAACAAATGCTCGACCAGAAACTTCACCAATATTTTCTCTTATAAAATATAGCAATTCATTTACCTTATCTTTTACAACAAAGTGGTAATCATTACCATATGCATACTTTGAGATTTTTGGAGACTTTTCAACACTTAATTCCTCACTGGGATAATAATTATATAATAATGAAATAACACTTTTAGAGTCTAAGACTAACTTTGAAGTATCTAGCCTTTTGTCGAAATGATTTTCCATATATTTCATTTCTCCATGCATGTTTTTACTAAGCCATTTTTCTAATCTGGGGGCTTCTTCTTCTAAAAACTCAGACTTACTTATGCCACATGAAATAAAACCAAGCCTATTTGCTTCAGACTTTATAAGTTCAGTATATTTTTGTTTTGTAGTCAATGGTATTTTTAAAATTAAAACAAACCTTTTTGTTTGTTAGCTTTAATTTTTCCAAGGTGTTTGTATGCAATATCCATAACTTCTCTTCCTCTGGGTGTTCTCATAATAAAACCTTGTTGAATTAAAAATGGTTCATAAACCTCTTCAATTGTTTCGGCATTTTCTCCAACAGCAGTTGAAAGAGTATTTAACCCAACTGGACCACCACTAAATTTATCAATAATAGTATTAAGAATTTTATTATCCATCTCGTCAAGTCCATATTTGTCTACATTTAGTGCTTGTAAACTACTTTTTGAAATTTTTAAATCAATCTCACCATTTCCTTTAATTTGAGCAAAATCACGAACTCTTCTTAAAAGAGCATTAGCAATTCTAGGAGTACCTCTACTTCGTCCCGCAATTTCAATTGATGCTTCGTTTGAAATAGGAACATTTAAAATATCTGCACTTCTTTTAATTATTGTAGATAAAACTTCTTTTGTATAATACTCAAGTCTACTTGTAATTCCAAACCTAGCTCTCATAGGTGCCGTTAATAATCCTGATCTAGTTGTCGCTCCAATTAAAGTAAAAGGGTTAAGGTTAATTTGTACTGATCGAGCATTTGGACCAGATTCAATCATAATATCAATCTTATAATCTTCCATAGCAGAATAAAGATATTCTTCAACAATTGGACTTAATCTGTGAATTTCGTCAATAAACAAAACGTCTCTTTCTTCTAAGTTCGTTAGAAGACCAGCTAAATCCCCTGGCTTATCTAAAACAGGTCCAGATGAAACTTTTATACCTACATTTAATTCGTTAGCTAAAATATTAGCTAAAGTTGTTTTACCAAGTCCAGGAGGACCATGAAACAATGTATGATCTAAAGCATCATTTCTTTGATTTGAAGCTTGAATGAATATTTTTAAATTTTCTAATATATGATCTTGTCCTGTAAAGTCTTCAAATGATAATGGCCTTAAACTTTGTTCGAACTCGTGCTCATCGGATGATAAGCTATTTGAAGACGGATCTAGATTTTCATTCATAAAACAAATATAAAGAAAAAGAAGCCAGTAGTGGAATTAAGTTGTATGCAGTAGCATATGTTTTATAATTATCAAACTACATTTGGATAATATTCAGGATACAACTCATGTCTAAAGCCTGCAACCTCTCCACAAGTGCCATCCTCAAGAACTTCACCTCCTTCTTCATTATATGTACTTTTTCCTTTATATGATCTCTCATTTTTAGAACCAAACATATAAGTAAACCAAACAGCTAATTGATCATCTCCTAATCCAATTTCTTCAACTTCGGCATCTTCTGGATCTCCAGTTTCTTCTTCATTATACCATATCAAATTGAAAGGAGTTTCATATAGATGTAGGTAAGTAAGGTTTATTAGATTAGCCATCGCATCCATATTTTCAAGATTTTCTCCATCTCTAAAGTGGAAATATTCAATTTTAGTAAGGTTTTTTAAGAAATCAACATTAGTCATCAGACTGGAATTAATAGTTAGTTCTGTAATATTGATGAGATTGGATAAGTAGCTCCATCCATCTAAGTTATCAAGATGCAAGTCATCTATTGCTAATACTGTAAGACTTGGCATATTAGACAGAAAATCTAAATTTTTGACAACACAATTTTCTAAATTTAATTTTTTAATTGAGGATGGTTTATATCCAATATAAGATGTCGATAGAGAAGCTTCAATCAATAAAGAACACAAAATATAGTTATTAAAATCGGGCAATTTTCCACTTCTTATTAATTCCCTAGGGTCAGTACTTTTACCTGTGATGGAGAAGTAAAATTCTAGATTCCCATCTTGATTCCATGTTTGTAATAATTTATCGTAAATATCAAGGTTATCAAGTGAACGAGCTAATTCTAGACCTGTTTCTCTAATTTCATAGTTTTCACTTATTAGGAGTTGTTTAATTCTATCAACCTGGTGGTTTTCTTGACACATATTCTGTATTATATTTTAATACATAAATATACATTTTTTTTAATATCAAAAATAATTAGTCTTAATACTCTATTTCATCTTTTTTCATTGGCCTAATTTGAGGAACAAAATCTTCTTCATATCCAGGCTTACTATAATCATAAGGCCATCTGAAAACTTCAGGAATTTTACCTTGCCAGTTCCCATGAATATGTTTCATTGAAGCTGTCCATTCTAACGTATTCGATTTCCAAGGATTCTGAGGAGATTTCTTTCCATAAAACATACTGTGTATGAAATTATATAAGAATACTATTTGTATTAAACCACCAACAATAGCAAAACCTGTAATGATTTTATTAGTATCAGCTAAATCATCAAATAAAGGGAAGTTAGAATTTGTATAGTATCTTCTTGGAAGTCCTGCCATACCAATAAAATGCATTGGGAAAAATACTCCATAAGCACAAATAGCAGTTACCCAAAAATGTACATATCCAAGGTTCTTATTTAGCATTCTATTAAATAGCATAGGAAACCAATGATATACACCCGAGAACAATCCATACAAGGCAGAAATACCCATAACTAAATGGAAATGAGCAACCACAAAATATGTGTCATGTAAATTAATATCAAGAGCACTATCTCCAAGTATAATGCCGGTTAATCCACCAGTGATAAATGTTGAAACAAAGCCAATTGAAAATAACATAGCAGGGTTAAACTGTATATTTCCTTTCCATAATGTGGTTATATAATTAAATGCTTTCACAGCAGATGGAATGGCAATTAATAAAGTTGTAAATGTAAATACAGATCCTAAAAATGGGTTCATTCCAGAAATAAACATATGATGTCCCCAAACAATTGTGGATAAAAATGCAATTGCAAGAATTGATAAAATCATTGCTTTATATCCAAAAATTGGCTTTCTAGAATTCGTCGCAATAACTTCAGATGCAATCCCTAAAGCAGGTAATAAAACAATATAAACTTCTGGGTGACCTAAAAACCAAAATAAATGCTCAAATAAAACCGGTGATCCGCCTTGATAATGTAAAACTTCACCTTGAATAAAAATATCTGATAAGAAAAATGAGGTTCCAAATGATCTATCCATTATTAATAATAATGCAGCAGAAAGTAAAACTGGGAAAGAAATAACTCCAATTATAGCAGTGACAAAAAATGCCCAAATAGTCAATGGCATTCTTGTTAGTGTCATCCCTTTAGTTCTTAAATTTATAACCGTAACTATATAATTTAGGGACCCTAACAAAGAAGATGCTATAAAAATTGCCATAGAAACTAACCATAAAGTCATTCCTAGACCTGATCCGCCCTGAGCTAACTCAACAGCACTTAAAGGAGGATATATAGTCCATCCAGCTGCAGCTGGGCCTGCTTCAACAAATATTGAAGCTACCATGATAACAGTAGATAAGAAAAATAACCAGAAAGAAACCATATTCAAAAAACCTGATGCCATATCTCTGGCTCCTAGTTGAAGAGGGATTAATAAATTACTAAAGGTTCCACTTAGCCCTGCGGTTAGAACAAAGAATACCATTATTGTTCCGTGCATAGTAACAAGCGCTAGATATATATCTGCATCCATAACACCATCTGGTGCCCACTTACCTAGAAAAAATTCAAAAATTACGTTTGGTTCTTCTGGCCAAGCAATTTGTAATCTCATTAAAAGAGACATTAAAATCCCTATTACCCCCATAAAAAGGACCCCAGTAATTAAATATTGCTTAGCTATCATTTTATGATCCTGGCTAAATATATATTTAGTAATAAATGTTTCTTTATGATGATGTCCGTGATCTTCGTTTGGATCAATTTCTATATATTCTGACATACTGTAAATATTATTTTTGAGCTATTAATGAATTTTTAAATTTAGTCTGCTGATTTATCCATTTATCAAATTCTTCTTGTGTTTCAACTACTATTTTCATTTGCATGTTGTAATGAGATTTACCACAGATTTTATTACACAATAAAAGATAGTCAAATTCATAAGGGTCTAAAACTTCTTCACCTTTTTCTTGTAATTCTTTACTTTTTTCGGCTCTTATATTGTTAATATTTAATATTTTTTCTATCATCTCAGGGGTTTCTCTCATCTCTGCTGTGGTAACACTTGGAGTAAAACCAAATTGAGTAATCATTCCAGGAACACAATTCATTTGAGCTCTAAAGTGTGGCATGTAGGCAGAGTGTAAAACATCTTGAGATCTCATTTTAAATAAAACTGGCTTTCCTACTGGAAGATGAAGTTCAGTTGTTATAATATCATCTTGTGCGTTTGGATCAAATTCGTCAAGACCTAAAATATTTGCTCTATCTATATCAATTAATCTTACATTAGCTTTACCTAGAGCATTGTCTTCCCCAGAGTATCTAGCTTTCCAATTGAATTGTTGAGCATATAATTCAATTACTATTGGATCTTCATCTTGATCTACATTCATAATATCTGACCAAGTCAATAGTCCATAAGTTATTAATACAGTAAGAACTACAGCAGGAATAATGGTCCATAAAAATTCTAGCTTATGATTATCAGAGTAGAATAAAGCTTTTCTTCCTTTTTGACCTTTATATTTGTATGCAAAATAGTACAAGAAAAATTGAGTTACTGTTTGAACAAAGAAAATAAGTACCATAGACACCATCATAAGATCGTCAATCTTAGATCCATGAACTGATGC
Source organism: uncultured Bacteroidota bacterium (assembly GCA_902515565.1). Taxonomy (GTDB): domain Bacteria; phylum Bacteroidota; class Bacteroidia; order Flavobacteriales; family Flavobacteriaceae; genus SGZJ01. The sequence goes on from CABXVR010000003.1 coordinate 6,720, forward strand.
TGAGTTCGACATAAGAGGAAAGTCTCCGTATCTAATAAAACAAATAATTGTTATAACATAAATAAATATTAGAAACCCTAACATTAAATAACCATTTACCCTATTGTCCTTATCGTTAGCGATTTGCGAACTATCTTTAGCGACAGTATTAACTTGAGTTAAGTCATATATTTTAACTATCTGCCAGATCGCTGTCACTACAAAAAATAAAATTAAAATTGTTAAAAAAGTACTCATTTATATATACTTAAATATTAATAATGAAAGTTTTCACTTTCTTTAATGTACGGATTACCCTTAACTAATAGTGGTGCTTTTGACAATGAATAAAAAACAATCAATAAAAACAGCCCTGAAAATAATGCTAAAGCACTGATCTCGGGTAAACCAAAGTACCATCTATCGATTACAGTCGCTGGCATAATCATATTGAAAACATCAACATAATGTCCAATTAATATAACAATACCGGCCATAACAATAAACCAAGGAATTCGTTTATAATCGCTGTTTATAAGAACTAAAAAAGGGAAAATAAAATTCATAATAATCATTCCAAAAAATGGAATTGTATAATCTTCAATTCTGGTAATATAATAAGTAACTTCTTCTGGAATGTTTGCATACCATATTAACATAAATTGTGAAAACCACAAGTAAGTCCAAAACACACTAAAACCAAACATAAATTTAGCTAAATCATGCAAGTGACTATCGTTAACAACATCTAGGTGGCCTTTGGATTTTAGATAAATTGTAATTAAAGCTATTACTGTAATACCACTTACCAACATACTAGCTAGTAAATACCATCCAAACAAAGTACTAAACCAATGCGGGTCTACACTCATTATCCAATCCCAAGACATCATAGATTCAGTATATATAAAAAACACTAAAAAAGCTGCGGAAATTCTAAAGTTCAATTTGAAATATTTATTCCCACTATCATTATCTTGAGCTAAAGAAAATTTTCTAGAAAAATACCTGTATAAACTCCAACCTCCAATAAATATCAAGGCTCTAACTATAAACCATGGTTTATTTAGCCAGCTAGATTTTCCTTGAATTATTTCATCATGTGCTACAACTTCTGGATCCATCCAGATAAAAATATGTTTATCACCAATAATTGCAATTAATAAAACAATAAGCGCCCCAGGAAGTAAGTAATAAGTAATAGCTTCCATAACCCTATATAAAACGGGTGACCATCCAGCTTGTGATGCATATTGTATTGCATAAAAAGCGAGTACACCGAGAGCTATCATCATGAAAAAGAAAGCAGCTACATATAATGCTGCATAAGGTCTGTTGTGAATTTGATGCATCACATGTTCTGCATGTGTATCCTCATTTGAATGATGTGATAATTCAGAATGACTATCATCACCTGAACCAGATCCATGATTAGTAACTTCATGAGAATCAACATGCGAGTCTCCGTGAGAAGATTCGTAAGCTAAAATTTCTTTGACTTCTTCTAAAGATTTATGTGAATTCACGTAACTGTAACTCCAACCTAAAGCTCCCAGTATAATTAGGGAGATAGAAAATATTTTTAATCTGTTTGAAATAGTATACATTTATCTAAACCTTTATTTTAATTTTCTAAATCTGATTTTAATTTTAAAACATAATGAGTAACTAACCATCTTTCCTCTTCATTTAATTGACCGGCATAAGAACCCATAGAGTTTTTACCATAAAAAATAGTATGATAAATACTCCCTTCATTGATAGCTCTACCGACGTCTGAATAACTTGGTATACCTAATATCTTTTCTCTTTTTACTAATATCCCTTGACCAGCCCCTTTATTTCCATGACAAACAGCACAATAAATGTTATATAATTCTTTACCTGTCTTTAAATCAACTTCTTTTGATGAAGTAAACGGACTTTTTAATTCCTTTTTAGCTAACTCATAGCCAGCTGTATTATTTTCAAATTCAAATAACGAATATCCTCTTGCTATAGTGCCATTTGGTGGGATCAACGCAGAGTTTCCGTCTACAAAATTATCATATTCGCCATAAGTATCGTAAGGAATTGACCTGTACATATTAGGCATATACTCATAGTTACGAGAATCCTTAGAGTTACAAGAACTTAAAGATCCTATAACCAAAGTAATTATTAATATTTTAAATACGTTTTTCATAATATTAATGAGATTCTTTTTCAATAATTTTTATTTCTACAGCTCCAGATTTTTTAAGGATCTTTTCAAGATCTTTAAGTTTATTTGAAGGGTCGATTTCCATTAAAAAATGATCATCAGTAGTTCTTTTATCTGGATTTTCTGCTTTTTTAAACGGCCACATTCTGCTTCTTAAATAAAATGTAATTACCATCAAGTGAGCAGCAAAAAACACTGTTAACTCGAACATAATTGGAACAAAAGAGGGCATATTTTCGATATAACTAAAACTTGGTTTCCCACCAATATCCATCGGCCAATCTTCTATCATTATATAATTCATCATCAAAATTGCCACAGTAAATCCAATACATCCATATATGAAAGATGCAATGGCTATTCTAGTAGGTTCAAGACCCATAGCCTTATCTAGTCCGTGAACTGGAAAAGGAGTGTAAATTTCTTCGATATGAAACTTCTCATCTTTAACCATTTTTACAGCAGACAACAAAACATCATCATCATTATAAATAGCATGAACAAATTTTGAGGATCCCATTACTTATTTGTTTTTTTGTTTTTTTTTGTAGAAACTTTAGAAGTTCTTTTATCAGCACCAGTACCGACTAAAGATTCTCCAGAATCTCTTAAATTTTTATACCTCTCTCCAGAACTCTTTAAAATAGTTTTAACTTCTGCTTGAGCAATAACAGGGAATGTTCTTGCATACAATAAAAACAACACAAAGAAAAAACCAATAGTACCTATAAATATACCTATTTCCACAAATGTAGGAGAAAACATAGTCCAAGATGAAGGTAAATAATCTCTGTGTAATGAAGTTACTATAATTACAAATCTCTCAAACCACATTCCGACATTTACAACAATAGAAATAAAGAATGAGAACATTATGCTTGTTCTTAGACGCTTTGACCACATAAATTGAGGAGAAAACACATTACAACTCATCATCATCCAATAAGCCCATGCGTAAGGGCCAGTGGCTCTATTTAAAAAAGCATATTGCTCGTACTCAACTCCAGAATACCATGCGATAAATAGTTCTGTTATGTAGGCTACACCAACAATTGATCCCGTTATCATGATCACAATGTTCATTAATTCAATATGTTGAACGGTAATATAATCTTCCAAATTACATACTTTTCTCATTATTATTAGCAATGTATTAACCATTGCAAAACCAGAAAATATTGCACCTGCAACAAAGTATGGTGGAAATATAGTAGTATGCCAGCCAGGAATTACTGAAGTGGCGAAATCAAAAGATACAATTGTATGTACAGATAAAACCAAAGGTGTAGCTAAACCAGCTAAGACAAGAGAAACCTCTTCGAATCTTTGCCAATCTTTAGCTCTACCGGACCAACCGAAACTAAGTAAACTATATATTTTCTTTTGAAAAGGTTTTACAGCTCTGTCTCTAATCATTGCAAAATCAGGAAGAAGTCCTGTCCACCAAAAAACTAGGGATACTGATAAATAAGTTGATATAGCAAAAACATCCCAAAGTAATGGAGAGTTAAAATTGACCCATAAAGACCCAAATTGATTAGGAATTGGTAAAACCCAATATGCTAACCATGGTCTTCCCATATGTATTATTGGAAATAATCCTGCTTGAACAACTGAAAAGATAGTCATTGCCTCAGCAGATCTGTTAATCGCCATTCTCCATTTTTGTCTAAAAATTAACAATACAGCTGAAATTAGAGTTCCTGCATGTCCAATTCCTACCCACCAAACAAAATTAGTAATGTCCCATGCCCATCCAACAGTTTTATTTAATCCCCAAACACCAATACCTGTGGAAATCGTATAGATAATACAACCTATACCCCATAAAAATGCAGTAAGAGCTAATGAAAATACAAGCCACCATTGTTTATTCGCTTGACCTTCAACAGGTCTAGCAATATCAACAGAAACATCATGATATGATTTCTCTCCTGCTACTAATGGTCTTCTAATAGGTGCTTCGTAATGAGACGCCATAATACTATATTATTAACTATTTTTATTATTTCTAACTTTAACTTGGTATACTACATTTGGCTTTGTACCAACCGTATCTAACAAGTGATAAGCACGATCATCCTTAATTAACTTTGAAATCGGACTTTCATCTTCATTTATATCCCCAAACCTCATTGCTCCACTACTGCAAGCAGCTGAACATGCACATGAGTCATTGAATTCTCCTTTTGCAACAGGACGACCTTCAAGTTTCGCTTTTAAAATCACAGATTGAGTTGTTTGAATACAGAAAGAACATTTTTCCATAACGCCTCTGGATCTAACAGTAACATCTGGATTTAAAACCATTCTCCCTAAATCGTCATTCATGTGATAATCAAATTCATCATTCTCATTATATAAGAACCAATTAAATCTTCTAACCTTGTAAGGACAGTTATTTGCACAGTATCTAGTACCTACACATCTATTATATGTCATCTGATTTTGCCCCTGTCTTCCATGTGTAGTTGCTGCTACTGGGCAAACTGTTTCACATGGAGCGTGATTACAATGTTGACACATTATCGGTTGAAAGGCAACTTGTGGATTTTCCGATGGATTTTCCATTTCTCCAAATGTGGATAAAGAACTCCCTAAACCACTTATATCATCTTTTTTCTGATCATCACTTTCAAAAGAATCTTCAGAAGAATAGTATCTGTCAATTCTTAGCCAGTGCATATCACGACTTTTTCTAATTTCTTCTTTTCCAACAACTGGCACATTATTTTCAGCATGACATGCAATAACACAAGCTCCACAGCCTGTACATGCATTTAAGTCTATTGATAAATTAAAATGATGTCCTATTGATCTGTCAAATTCATCCCATAAATCAACTGAAGGAGATGAAACTGGAGTTTCTATATGATTTAGAGAAACTACTGCTTCAGGATTCCAATCACTTACATTTTTAGTGTTAAAAATCTCTAGGCTCGTTTCTTTTATAATATCACCTCTGCCCATTAATGTGTTATGTAATTGAACACACGCAAACTCATGAACTTCGTCAGTAAAATTAATTTTAATAGACTGAGTAGATTTAAAGTTCTTAAACAACTTAAAGCCGTTAACACCAGTCATCATTACTTCTTTAACTCCTCTATTTCTACCATAACCAAACGATAATCCGACGGTTCCTCGTGCTTGACCTGGTTGGATCATTACAGGAACTTTTATTTCGGTATCCTCTAAACTGATAATGGCATACTTACCATTTAACCCTCCATCAGCTCCATTTTTACTTTGATTAAAAAATGTAGATGGTTCAAGGAACAGATTAAGTTTTTTAGCATCTGCTTCTGAAATAGTCAAATAATTATCCCAAGTAGTTCTAGTGATAGGATCAGGAAATTCTTGTAGCCATGGATTATTCGCACATTGGCCGTCACCCATTCCAGTTTTAGGATATAAATTTAACTCAAATGTATTGTCTAATATATTTTGAACTGAGTTAGCAAGAGTTAAAATATTACTATTATTTTTCTTATTATTTTTTAAATAAGTATTTCGTGATTTTATAGATTTTTTGTTTTCAAAAACGCCATCATGTAATGCTTGATTCCAAGTTTTATCACTTAGTATATTATTATTCCAGTTTGACTTTATATAATCATGGTAAGAAATACTATTACCGTTCCAAAACAATAATAATTCTTGAAATTGTTTAGTATCAAATATAGGTCTAATAGTTGGCTGAGTTATTGAGAATTCACCTCTTGACATTTCTGTATCTCCCCAAGATTCAAGATAATGTGGAGCAGCAGCAAGATAATTTACATGAAGAGCTGTTTCGTCATTTTTCATTGAAAATAACACAGACATTTCCGTCTTTTTTAAACCTTCAATAAATTTATCTGAATTTGATAAAGTGTAAACTGGATTAACTCCCGCCATGATTATGGCTCCAACTTTACCATTATTCATATCAACAATTAATTTTGATACCTCATCATCATTTCCTTGTCTAGTTAATATAGTTCTCTCAGGCTGAAAAGCTTTTGAATTTAATTTTTGATTAATGTCAAGCACCAATCTTTGGAATTCTAAATCTTGTATTCCTGAAACAACTACTGGGTTTTCACTTTCCAATAATTCCTTCATTAGATCATTCACAACATTAACAAGTTTATCGCTAATATTTATGTCAGCTTGTATATTGAATAATTTGGAGTAAATAGATAATAACACAAGCTTTTGCTCATTTTGATTTACAGGGAATCTCTTGTCTGCGTTCGCACCAGTTAAAGACATGTTTGCTTCAAAATGGATGTGTCTAGACATTTTACCATTAGTAGGGATTCTAGATTTTCCATACATTGAGTCAAATCCGCCACCTTGCCAATCACCTAAAATATCTGCACCAATGGATACAATTAAATCTGCTAAAGAAAAATCATAATTTGCTAATCCTCTTGATCCGTATTTAGCTTCATAAGCATCTAGTGCAGCTGATTCAGAAACCGAATCGTAAAAAACATGTTTTGTGTTAGAATAATTATTTTTAAACTCATTAATTAATTTTTGTGTAGAAGGGCTAGCAAAAGTCTGAGTTAAAAGAACTATAGACTTTGAACTATTTTTTAAAGAATTTAATTTTTTCTTTGTATCACTATCAAACTCAGCCCAAGAACTTTCCACTTGATTTTTAAATGGCTTAACTAGTCTAAAGCTGTCATATAAGTCTAGTACAGAAGCCTGAACTCTGGCATTTGCAGAAGCAGATATAGGAGCTAATTTATTTAATTCAACTTTGATCGGTCTTCCTTCTCTAGTCTTTATCAACACATTAGCAAAATCATATCCATTTGCAATTGTGGTTGCATAGTAATTAGCTATACCAGGTATTATTTGTTCAGGTTGAACAACATAAGGTATAGATTTGATTACTGGACCTTCGCAAGCTGCCAAAGAAGCAGCAGCAGTACTAAAGCCAACATATTTAAGAAAATCTCTTCTAGAAGTTGAAGAATTTGATAAATTTTTGTCATCACCTAGAAATTCATCAACAGGAATTTCTTCGATAAATTCTTTCTGACCTAGTGACTCCAATGCACTATTATTTAACGGATTTAACTCCGCTAAATTTTTCCAATATTTCTTATTCTTATTTGATGACATAAATAATTATATATAAAATATTAATAATGACATTTTCCACATTCTAATCCACCCATTTGAGCAGCAGTTAACTTATCAACTCCATATTTTTTGGATAATTGCTCATGAATTTTTTCATAATACTGATTGTCTTTAACTTTAACATTAGTTTCACGATGACAATTAATACACCAACCCATTGTTAAAGGTGAGTACTGATACATAATCTCCATCTCTTCAACTGGACCATGGCAAGTTTGACATTCAATATCTCCAACAGAAACGTGCTGAGCATGATTAAAGTATGAAAAGTCTGGAAGGTTATGAATTCTTACCCACTTGACAGCTTGAGTTTCGCCTGTGTATTCTTGAGATTCATCATCCCATCCAACGGCTTTGTATAACTTTTGGATTTCAGCATCATAAAATTCTTTGGAGTATTCGTCTGTTGTTTCCCCATTATATTCATAAATTGATTTGTGACAATTCATACATACATTAAGAGAAGGTATTCCAGAATGCTTACTAACTCGGGCAGAAGAATGGCAATAATTACAATCTATTTCGTTATCTCCAGAGTGAATTTTGTGTGAGTAATGTATAGGTTGAACAGGTTCATAACCTTGATTAATTCCAATTTGCATTAAAAAGCCATAAACAAAATAAGCACTAACTAAAAGCATTATAATAGCACTACACAACATTAAGAATTGATTATCAACAAAAGCTTTCCAAAGAGGTTTTCTTGTTGATTTCTTTTTTGTTGGCAACTGGATATTATTTTGAGCAGCAAAACTTCTAAGGGTTTTATTTACAACAAATAAACCTGCCGATAAAAGAAGAAACATAAATGCGAAAACACCTAATATAATTTCATTAGAAATGCCATTGGAATTATTTTCAGTTGTTGCTACCTCGACAGCTTTGACTACTGGAGCCGGTTTTTCTTGAGCGGTGTAGGCTAATATATTATCAATATCTGAATCTGATAATTGTGGGAAAGCAGTCATCGCTGATCCATTATATTCAGCATAAATTTTGTTAGCATATTCATCCCCTGACTTGATAAGAGACGCACTGTTTCTTATCCATGAATACATCCATTTTTGATCAAGTCCTTCGTCATTATAAAGTCGGTCTTCAACTCCTCTTAATGCAGGACCAGTCATTTTTTTATCAAGCTTATGACAAGCAGCGCAATTGGAATTAAATAAAGCTTTTCCCTTTACAGGGTCAGCGTCCTGAGCATAAGAAGAAAATGTAAAAATAAAAGCAAATGACAAGAATAATTTTCCAAGATAGGAACATGGAAAAAAATTTGAATTTTTAATTAAGTAAAATTTAGAATCTACTTTATTATATTTTTTATTCATTTAAAAAAGAAAAAATCGTTCATAAAATTCAAGCACAAAAATAATACATATCAACGATTATTTAACTCACATATATGGTAATTTTAAGTCAAATATATAATTTATAAACATTCTAAATAATATATTTAGAGCTTATTAAAAATAAGTATACATTTGTAATTCAAAATTAAATAAAAATTGAATAAAATTATAGCTTACTTAATTATATTTTTTTGTTGTGCTAACTTGTTTTCACAAAACAAATTAGTACAAATAAATAAAGACAACAGAATAGATACTTTGCTAAAACTCAAAAAAGAAATTAACAAAAATACATTTAATTTAAAAATTCAAATATTTAGCGGAAAAAGAGACAAAGCTTTAGAGCTAATTGAAAATCATAGTGAAAGCAGTTATGTCAATACTAGTATAGAGCTAGTTTACGAAACTCCCAATTATAAAGTTTGGATAGGTGATTTTTATTCACAACTAGAAGCTGACAAAAAACTTTTAATGATTAAAAAAAAATATCCCGAAGCTTTTATATTTAGACCCAAGCCAAAGATCGAAAATACTGATGCTAATCCAGATGAAATAAATTAATAAAAAAACTATTTAAGTTTTTTCTTAATTTCTACCTGCTGAAAACCTTCAATAATATCACCTTCTTTTAAATCGTTATAATTTTTTATTTGTATTCCACAATCATAGCCTTTGGCAACTTCTTTAACGTCATCTTTGAACCTTTTTAAAGAAGCTAATTCTCCTGAATAAATTACAACTCCATCACGAATCAATCTAATACCACAGTTTCTAAATATTTTACCAGTAATAACCATACAACCTGCGATAGTACCGATTTTTGAGATTTTAAAAGTCTCTCTGACTTCTGAGGTACCAGTTATCTCTTCTTTAAAGTCTGGAGACAACATTCCTTCCATAGCATCTTTCAAGTCATTAATAGCGTCGTATATTATTGAATAGATTCTGATGTCTATTTCTTCTTTGTCTGCAATTTGTCTTGCATTCCCAGTTGGTCTAACATTAAAACCAATTATAATTGCATCTGAAGCAGATGCTAATAAAACATCACTTTCTGTTATGGCTCCAACTGCTTTGTGAATAATATTTACTTGAATTTCTTCAGTTGATAATTTCTGGAAGGAATCAGTTAAGGCTTCTACAGAACCATCCACATCCCCTTTGAGAATAATATTTAATTCTTTAAAGTCCCCTAATGCAATTCGTCTTCCAATTTCGTCTAGAGTAATGTGCCTTTGAGTTCTAACAGATTGCTCTCTTTGTAATTGGGTTCTTTTAACTGCAATTTGCTTAGCTTCTCTTTCATCTGAAAATACAATAAATTTGTCACCAGCTTGGGGAGCACCATCCAAACCAAGGATTGATATTGGAGATGAAGGGCCAGCGGTTTCAACAATATTACCTCTTTCATCGTGCATAGCTTTAACTTTACCACTATTTTTTCCAGCTAAAACGTAATCACCAATTTTTAATGTTCCGGTTTGAACTAAAATAGTGGAAACATAACCTCTTCCTTTATCTAAAAAAGCTTCTACTACTGTTCCTGAAGAAGCTCTATTAGGGTTAGCCTTAAGCTCTAGGAGCTCTGCTTCTAATAACACTTTTTCCAATAAGTCATCTACACCATCACCCTTTAACGCAGAAATATCATGAGACTGAATTTTACCTCCCCAATCTTCAACCAATAGGTTCATTTGAGAAAGACCTTCTTTAATTTTATCTGGGTTGGCCGTTGGTCTATCAATTTTATTAATTGCAAAGACTATAGGAACTCCTGCTGCTTGAGCATGAGAGATAGCCTCTTTTGTTTGAGGCATTATATCGTCGTCTGCAGCAATTACAATAATTGCTAAATCTGTTACTTGTGCTCCTCTAGCCCTCATTGCTGTAAATGCCTCATGCCCAGGAGTATCTAAAAAAGTTATTTTTTGTCCACTCGATAGCTCTACACTATATGCTCCGATGTGTTGTGTGATGCCACCTGATTCACCAGCAATAACATTTTCTTTTCTAATGTAATCCAGCAGCGAAGTTTTACCATGATCAACATGCCCCATGACGGTAACAATTGGTGCTCTTGGTTTTAAATCTTCTTCATTATCTAATATTTCTTCTATCGAATCTTCTATATCTGCAGTTACAAACTCAACACTGTAACCAAATTCTTCAGCAACAATACTTAGTGTTTCTGCGTCCAAACGCTGGTTCATTGTAACCATCATTCCTAAGGTCATACAAGCCGAAATTATTTCAGTAACTGAGACATTCATCATTGTAGCAACCTCGCTAGCAGTGACAAATTCTGTTACCTTTAACAATTTACTTTCTGCCTCTACATTCGCAAGTTCATCTTCTGTTTTTTGACGATGCTGGTCTCTTTTCTCTTTTCTGTACTTTGCACCCTTACCTTTTGAACTCTTACCTTGAAGTTTTTCAAGTGTTTCTCTAACTTGTTTTTGAACTTCTTCAGCACTAGGCTCTTCTCTTGTAGAAGGAGTATTTTTTGGTTTGAAATTAGATTTTTGAGCTGTTCTTTGGCCTGGTTTTTGAGTAGATTTCGCATTATCATTAGGCTTGCTAATTCTCCTTCTCTTTCTTTTTGAATTAGATGGAGATTGACTTTCTTTTTTCTTTTCAGATTTAAATTTTGATAAATCAATAGTTTCACCTGTTGATTTGAGCCCAGATAACTTTTTGTATTTAGTAGTAACCGTATCAGATTCATCTTTACTCTCTTCGTTACCAACTTTAACGTCTTTATTAACTACTTCTTCAGTTGTAGCAGTAGGTTTTTCAGGGTTTATGACTTCTTCTTTTGGAGTCTTTTCACCTGTAGTTGCTTTTTTAACCTCATTAGATGAAGATTCTACAGATTCTTTGATTTGTACAACTTTATTTTTTGCTAATTTAGGTTGAAGATCAATTTTTCCAACTTTTTTTACTTCTTTTAACTTTGAAGAAGCTGTTATAACTTTCGCTTCTTCTTCTTTTTTCTTTAATAAAAGTTCAATTTCAGCCTCTCTTTTAATTCTTAGTGCTTCTTTTTCTTTGGATTTAGCCTCACCTAATTCTTTAGAAGCAACTTTTTTATTTGCATCAGTTTGAAATTCATTAGATAATAGTTCATAAATTTCTAAAGAAATTTTGGTAGTTGGACGTTTTTCAATCTCAATGCTTTTAGATTCAAGAAAATCTATAGCACGGTCTATTGAAATATTCAACTCCCTTAACACTTTATTTAATCTAATATTTTCAGCCATAAATTGGTTTAAATTATATTATCAATCTTCAAATTCTTCTTTAAGAATTCTAACTACCTCAACAATAGTCTCTTCTTCAAGATCAGTTCTTTTTACTAAATCAACAACTTCCTGTTCCAGAACGCTTTTTGCTGTATCCAAACCAGCCTTAGCAAGTTCATCAATAACCCATCCGTCGATTTCATCGCTAAATTCTCTTAATTCTACATCTTCTTCAACTCCTTCTCTAAACACATCTATTTCATATCCAGTTATTTGACCTGCCAATCTAATATTATGACCACCACGTCCAATTGCTTTACTAACTTCTTCTGGTTTTAAAATTACTTCAGCTCTTTTGTTTTCTTCATCAATTTTGATGGAGGTAATTCTTGCTGGACTAAGTGAACGTGTTATAAAAAGTTGAAGATTATTTGTGTAATTAATCACATCAATATTTTCATTACCTAACTCTCTAACTATTCCATGAATTCTAGAGCCCTTCATTCCCACACATGCTCCAACAGGATCTATTCTATCATCGTATGAATCTACTGCTACTTTGGCTTTTTCACCAGGAATTCTAACGACTTTTTTAACATTTATAAGACCATCAAATACCTCAGGAATTTCTTGTTCAAATAATTTTTCTAAGAATAAAGGCGATGTCCTAGACATAACTATTGATGGTTTTGAACCTTTTAATTCAACACTTTCAATAACTCCTCTAATATTATCTCCCTTTCTAAAAAAATCAGAGGGAATTTGTTTTTCTTTTGGCATTATAATCTCATTTCCTTCATCATCAAGTAATATGATAGCTCTATGTCTTATATGATGAACTTCAGCTGTATAAATTTCACCAACTAAATCTTTAAATTGCTTATAGATATTAGTGTTATCATGCTCATGGATCTTAGAAACTAAATTTTGTCTTAGTGCTAAAATAGCTCTTCTACCAAGGTCAAATAATTTAACTTCTTCCGAAACATCCTCACCAACCTCAAAATCAGGTTCAATTAGTCTTGCTTCACTAAGTGATATTTCGCCATTTTCATCTTCAATTTCACCATCAGCAACAACTACTCTGTTTCTCCAAATCTCCAAATCTCCTTTGTCTGGGTTAATTATAATATCAAAATTATCATCATCTCCAAACTTTCTTTTTAAGGCACTTCTAAAAACATCTTCTAAAATAGTCATTAGAGTTACTCTGTCAATTAATTTGTCGTCTTTAAATTCAGAAAAAGACTCTATTAAGGCTATATTTTCCATAATATAATATTAAAATTTAATTTTAACTTTTGCTTCGTTTATATCTTTGTACAAAAGATTTATTTCTTTTTCAACAGTGATTTTACCCTTACCAATTTTTTTAGGTTCACGTTGTTTCCATTTCAGTTTAATCTCATCATTAGTGGCCTCAACTAATTCAGCCTCATAGTGATTATCATTAGTTCTAACTTGTAAAACTCTTCCAATATTTTTTATAAATTGTCTAGAAATAGTTAATGCTGCAGAAGCTCCTGCCGAACTAACTTCTAAAGAAAAATCATGTTCATCTCTGTCAATATTGTGTTCGATAGCGCGACTTATAAACATACAGTCTTCTACCAAAACTCCTTTATCTCCATCAATAACTATTCTAATCTTGTTGCCAGACAAAATTTCGAAATCTGTTAAAAAAAGATCTTCTCTTTCTAACAAACTTTTTTTAAGTAATTCTTCTACAATTGATTTAAACATAATTCTATAAAAAGAGGGGACTTTAGTCCCCTCATAATCATTAATAATAATTAAAGATGCAAATATACAAATTTAATTTTTATTCTTAATTACTTCCTTCAAGAGGAATGTAAATAAGGTTTATCAGTTGGCCCACTAGGTTTCGAACCTAGACTCTTCTGCACCAAAAACAGACGTGTTACCAGTTACACCATAGGCCAATTGCTGAGCGTGCAAATTTATAATAATCTTTTATTTTAACAAGATTTTTTAAAAAATAAATTTTGATTAAATAATTGTTAAAAAAGATAGAGTATAAATTTTATAGTTAAATTTGGCTTTCAAAATATATTTATGAGTGATATTAGTTTTAAAAAATGGAATACTATTTTAGGATGGCTGTGTTTTTTAATAGCGGCTATTGTATATTCTCTAACTGCAGAACCAACAGTTAGTTTTTGGGATGCCGGTGAGTATATCTTATCAGCTTCCAAACTTAATGTTGGACATCCGCCTGGAGCCCCTCTTTTTCAAATGCTTGGTGCTTTTTTCTCAATATTTGCGATTGATCCATCTCAAATTGGCTACATAATGAATTTAATGAGCGGGGTTTCCAGTGCTTTCACAATATTGTTTATGTTTTGGTCAATTAGTCTATTATTGTCTAAAGTGTCTTTAAAATTGGATCTTGAAAAAAATAATAATTTCACAATATTAATCAGCTCGCTAGTCGCTAGCTTATCATTTATGTTTACTGACACCTTTTGGTTTAATGCTGTAGAAACAGAAGTTTATGCAATGGCTACTCTAATAATGTCAGTATTATTTTATTTAGGCCTTAAATGGGAGCAAGAGATGCATCTTCCAAGAGGAAACAGATGGCTCATACTTATTAGCTTTGTTGTAGGCCTTTCTTTCGGTGTTCATTTTATGGGGCTTTTAACTATTCCAGCAATTGGATTAATATATTTTTTCAAGAATTATAAACCAATAACCTTAAAAAAATTTATTTTTGCTAATCTAGCGGTAGTTGGAATTTTAATGTTTGTCTTTAAACTTTTAGCTCCTAACATCCTTAGATATTTTAGTGTCTTAGAAGTATTTTTTGTTAACTCTATTGGCCTCCCTTTCAATTCAGGATCTATAATAGCAGGATTATTATTAATCGCATTTTTCTATTATTTATTAAACTACACAATTAAAAATAACCTTAAAACATTAAATACAGTCACTCTCTGTGTTTTGTTCATTTTAATCGGTTTTTCTTCATGGATTATGCTTCCAGTAAGAGCAAATTCAGATGTAGTAATCAATGAAAATGACCCCTCTGACGCCAGACAATTATTAGCATACTATAATCTTGAACAATATCCTAAAACACATTTATTTTATGGACCACTATTTACTGATCAGTACTCTGGTTTAGATGAAAAAAATCCATATAAAGATGATAAACCGAAATATGAAAAAGATTTAACTCTAAATAAATATATAATAGTTAATAGTTACAAAAATGCTAGTCAAAACTTTAACAGTGAACAAGCTTCTATACTACCAAGAATGTGGAGTTCTGAGCACGCTTCAAACTATTTAAGGTACACAGGGTTTTTAGATTATGACATTAAAAGAAAATATAAAAATCAGCCAGAGGCAAAAGAATTAGTTGAACTAGTAAATGATTTTAAAAAAAGAACCTATCAGGGAGATATAGATTATGATGAGCATCATAAATTTTTAAAATCCTATGGGACATATCTTGACATTGAAAAACCATCTATAGTCAGTAATGTAAAATATCTTGTTCAGTATCAACTCGGCTACATGTACTGGAGGTATTTTATGTGGAATTTTAGTGGTCGCCAAGATGACATTCAAGGAAGAATGGATATGCATGGAAACTGGATTAGCGGAATTGATTTTGTTGATGAAATTCATTTGGGCTTAAGTCAAGAAAATTTACCCAGTGATGTTACTGAAAACAAATCAAGGAACAAATATTACATGATCCCTTTTATATTTGGCTTGATTGGTTTATATTTTTTATACAATAAAGACAAAGAACTGTTTTGGACTATGTTAGTGTTTTTTGTTTTTACTGGTATTGCAATTCAAGTGTACACTAACGTAAGGCCATTTGAACCTAGGGAAAGAGATTATTCAGTTGTAGGGTCATTTTATGTTTATTGTATTTGGATTGGTTTTGGAATATTTAGCTTAATTCGTTCTGCCGAACAGCATATTAATTCAAAATATATTAAACTTTTAGCCATCCCAGTTTTTCTTTTAATATTACCCATAAATCTAGCCAGTAGTAACTGGGACGATCATGATCGCTCCGGAAGGTATACTGCACGTTCAATGGCACTCAAATATTTAGAATCTTGTGAACCAAATTCTATTTTATTTACCATTGGTGACAATGATACTTTCCCATTATGGTATTTACAAGAAATAGAGGGTGTTAGAACTGATGTTCGTGTTTTAAATACAAGTCTTTTTAATACTGACTGGTACATTGATCAAATGAAAAGAAAGGCATATGAAAGTGATCCTATTCCGTCGTCTTTATCTCATGAAAAATATAGATATGGAACTAGAGATTATATAATAAAAGAAGTTACCACATTGGACACCATAGACATTAAGACGTTCATTAAATTTGTAACACAAGATGATGATAAGTATAAGTATAAAAGCTTACTTCAAAAACAAGGGTACGAAACCAATTATTTGAGAGAGCAAGATTTAAATGCGAATTATCTTCCCTCAGAAAGTATTCGAATCCCTGTAAACAAAGAATCTGTTATTAATAATAAAATTGTTAAAAGCAGCTTGTCAGATGAAATTGTGGATGAAATAATAATTAAAATAAAAGGTCAAGCGCTTTATAAAAACAGATTACTGATGCTTGATATTATTGCTGAAAACAACTGGGAAAGACCAATTTACTTTACTGGTGGTTCATTTGGTGATGATGATTATTTATGGATGAAAGATTATTTACAGTTAGAAGGCTTATGCTATAAACTAGTCCCAATTAAAACACCAATTAATCAATCCAATCCATATGAAATGGGTAGAGTTAATACAGAAAAAATGTATACTATGGTTAAAGATTGGGACTGGGGGACTAAAGGAAGTTCAAATGTATATTTTGATGTTGAATCAAGAAAAAATAGTATCACCTATAGAAGTAATATCTCTAGGCTAGTTGATCAACTTATTCTAGAAAATAAGAATGATAAAGCTGAAGAAATAACTGACATAGTAATTGAAAATATGCCTGTAAATATATTTGGTTATTACACCCTTCTTGAATCTTACATAGATTCATATTATAAACTTGAAAAAAAAGAAAAGGCTAGAAACTTATTTTCAGAAATTGCAAAAAAATACAAGGAGAATCTGTTTTATTTTAGCAATCTTAAAGACGAAAACAAAAATAGATATGCTGAAGAAATCTATACAGATATCGAAAGGTATCGATCGTTAGTAGGTGTAATAATTTCTTATGAAGAAGGTGAGTTTTTAGAAAAACAAATGGAAGATTTTAATTCTTACTTAGAGCTATTTATTGGTAAGGAAGAATAAATTATATATATTCTTGAATTCGACCGATTAGAGTATTAGCATCTTCAACCCCACTTTGTCTCCACTTCATTTCACCATTTTTATATATGATAAAAGTGGGAAGCCCTTTAATTCTAAGAGCCTCAGCTAGGTCATTGTTTTTATCTACATCTATTTTAATAACTTTAGCTTTATCGCCAATAGCTGCAGCAACATCCTTAATCACTGGGTGCATCTCGCTTGAGGTTTCATCCCATTGAGTGAAAAATTCGAGAAGAACAGGAATCTCCACATCGATTAACTCTCCAAATTTTGACATAACTTAAAGTTTTAAATCAATTAATGTTATACAAATATAACATTTCCACAGGATTATGCGTTATTTGTTGTTTTTAAGGTAATTACTGTAATTTCTGGCCACACCCCTAATCGACCTGGGACAGCGGTAGTTCCCAGACCTCTATTTACATTGATATATTTATTTTTTTCTTTATAAATACCTGCCCAATATTTATATCTCCAGCTTACAGGGCTCCATTTTACATAACCAGGAATTTCTATTCCAAACTGTCCTCCATGAGTATGGCCACTAAGAGTTAATTGATAATTATCAATTTCATTTAAAACTTTTTTTTCCCAATGAGTTGGATCATGACTTAATAGTATTTTAAAGTCTTTAGATTTGATTTTCTCAGAAGCTTTAGACAAGTCTCCATATTTTCTAAACCCATTTCCCCAGTTTTCAACTCCTACAATAGCTAATTTTTGATTACCTCTTTGTATATATTTGCTGTCATTTATTAACAAATCAAATCCAATATCTTTTTGATATTGTTTTATCATGTTGAAATTATCAATTTTTTCTTTTTCAGAGGGCCAAGATCGATAATCACCATAATCATGGTTTCCTAAAATAGAGTAAATACCATCTTTAGATTTAAGCTTAGAAAGTGTATTTATCCATGGTGTTAACTCAACTGCTTCATTGTTAACTAAATCTCCTGTAAAGAAAATTACATCCGAATTTTGAGAATTAATTAGCCTTATAGTATGTTTTAAATTATCTAAACTAGTTATATTTCCAGCATGAATATCGCTAATTTGGGTTAGTTGATATCCGTCAAAAGAGCTAGGAAGATCATCAAAAAAAAGTGTGTATTTTAATACCTTTATATTGTTTTTTCCCAAAATCATTCCAAAATTAAGGCTGAAAAAAGGAAGTGAGGCTAAACCTAACCCAAGCTTACTAATAAATTTTCTTCTCGATGGCAATTCAAATGATTTATTAAATCTAAATATTGAATTACCCAAGGCTATAATAAGTCTAAAGAAATCCTCACTAAAATTTATAATTATTAGAATTAATTTTGGACTATAAAAGGAAATTAATAAACCAAGGGCCAATGCTTTGTAAGTGCCTTCAGCATCTATTTTATATTTATAGAAGAAATAAAAAGCTATTAAAAAAGAAACTATAAAATAAGAGTGTTTTACAATTCTATTTTTGGTAATATTTTTTATTGACTGGTATGAATAATAATCAACAAAAATAATAAATAAGAGAAAAAAAATCCAGTTCATAATTCAATGTAAATATATAGTTATAATTAATGATGTTTAATTAAAATTTATTTAATAAAATGTTAAATAATCTTAATTGCTTTACTTATTTTAGACAACTAACAATTTTTTAAAAATTAATATTAATGAAAAATCAAAATAATAATTCTGCTTTAGCTACTTTGGTTAGCGTATTTTTTTTCTGGGGCTTTATAGGTGCTTCAAATGGTGTTTTTATTCCATTTTGCAAAGAATACTTTGAGATAGATCAATTTCAATCTCAGCTTGTTGATTTTGCATTTTATGGAGCATATTATATTGGAGCTCTGATGCTATTTATATTATCTAGTCAAAGAAAAAAGGATATTTTCAATAGTTGGGGATACAAAAAAGGAATTATCTATGGATTATTAATTTCAACGGTTGGTGCTTTAGTAATGTATCCAGCTATAAATGGAGCTGAACCAGGACAAACAGAAGTATTTTATTGGGTTCTACTCGCACTATTTATTGTAGGGTTAGGATTTTCTCTACAACAAACTGGAGCAAATCCCTTTGCAGTTTCTCTAGGTGATCCTAAATCTGGGTCCTCAAGATTAAATCTTGCAGGTGGTGTTAATTCTTTCGGTACAACTATTGGTCCTTTAGCAGTTGCATTTATAATTTTCGGAACCTTATCAGGTGAAGGAACTGCTGAGTTTTCAAAAATGCAAGGTTTATATCTTGGAGTAGCTGCTCTATTTATTTTATGTGCTGCAGTTTTCTACTTTTCGAAAAGTTTACCAGATGGCATAACTATAGAGCCATTTGAATCTGCTAATAAAGCAATGAATTTACTAATTTCTTTAACAGTTATAATATTTTTATGTTTTGGATGGGTATTTTATACCTATGCTGAATCCTATAATTATACTGGAACAATTGAAGATTTAGAATACAAAAGGTTAGCAGCGATAATTGCATCTCTTGTTGGAGTTGTTGGATGTATATACTATTCATATGTTAAATCTTCTTCTAATCCGAAAGGATGGGGAGCATTACAATATCCACAACTTGCCTTAGGAATGTTAGCTATATTTACCTATGTTGGGGTTGAGGTCACAATTCAGAGTAATTTAGGTGAAGTTTTAAAATTAGTTACCGATAAAGTAAATAACCTAAATGGACTAGGTTTACCAGCACTAGGTGATACAGAAATTGCTAAATATATCTCATTATATTGGGGAGGTTTAATGATTGGGAGATGGACTGGAGCAATCAGTGTTTTTAATCCAACAGAGGGGTTAAAAAAAGTTCTTTTAATAATAGTGCCATACATTGCTTTTGGAGTAATTGTTTTAGTTAATTACGGAAGTTACACAATGAACGAAATTATTATATTTTCAGTTATTGTAGCTATACAAATTGTTGGCTTTTTTATTGCTAAAGACAAAGCAATAGCAACACTAAAAGTATTTAGCATGATTGGATTAACAGCAATGTTAATAGGGTTGTTTTCAACCGGAACAGTCGCATTATTTGCTTTTATTAGTGGTGGTCTTTTCTGCTCTATAATGTGGCCTTGTATTTTTTCATTAAGTATAACTGGTTTAGGTAAATACACTTCGCAAGGATCGTCATTTTTGGTAATGATGATTTTAGGTGGTGCTATCATCCCTCCTATTCAAGGAAAAATTGCTGATATTTTCACTATTCAGTCATCTTATTGGGTAGCAGTATTATGTTTTGCTTATCTGATTCTTTACGCATTTTTAACTAAAAAAATATTAGGAGATCAAATTGAAAATTAATTAATGAAAAGAAGGGGATTTATTAAGAAAAGCTCTTTACTAGGCGTTAGCGTTGGTATCCCTAGTTCATTTGCTTTGGGAATAGATGAACCTCAATTGAAACTTAAAAAATTTCCATTAGTTATAGCAACTTGGGATGTAAAAAATGCAACAAAAAAAGCATGGGATTTATTAGAAAGCGGATCCAGCTCTTTGGATGCAGTAGAGCAAGGGTGTATGATAGAAGAAGCTGATATTAATAATCAATCTGTTGGAAAAGGTGGATTGCCAGACAGAGATGGAAACGTTACATTAGATGCATGTATTATGAGTTCTGATGGAGATTGCGGATCAGTAGTATACTTAAAAAATATAACTCACGCTATTTCAATAGCCAAAAAAATAATGGAAGAAACACCTCATGTCATGTTAGCAGGGGTGAGTGCTGAAAAATTTGCTTATTCTTTGGGCTATAAAAAGGAAAAACTATTAACCGATAAATCAAGATTAGATTGGTTAAACTGGAAAAAGAAATCAGAATATAAGCCAAAAATAAATATTGAAAATCACGATACAATAGGAATGCTAGCTATTGATAAATATGGTGATATTTCTGGTGGATGTACAACAAGTGGCTTAGCTTACAAAATGTCTGGTAGAGTCGGTGATTCTCCAATCATTGGATCTGGATTATTTATTGACAATGAAGTAGGTGGTGCAGTTGCAACAGGATTAGGAGAGGAAGTAGTTAAAACAGTTGGAAGTTTTTTAATTGTTGAATTAATGAGAAATGGTTTTAGCCCCCAAAAGGCCTGTGAAGAAGCTATAAAAAGAATCGTTTCTAAAAAGAATAGTAATTATAAAGATTTTCAAGTAGGTTATATTGCCATTAATAAAAGTGGTGAGACCGGTAGTTATTCAATTCATGACGGGTTTAGTATGACTAAGTACGAAAACAATCTTAACAAAACATATAAGTCCAATTATTACAGTGGCTAATTTTTTATGATTAGTATAATTTAATGAATAAGAAAAGATTATTTTTAATAGATGCATATGCTCTAATATTTAGAGGTTATTATGCTTTTATAAAAAACCCAAGAATTAATTCAAAAGGACTTGACACCTCTGCAATTTTAGGATTTACTAATTCCCTATTTGATGTAATTAAAAGAGAAAATCCAGATTATTTAGCAGTTTGTTTTGATAAAGGAGGTAGTCAAGACAGAGTTGAAATCTTTTCCGAGTATAAAGCAAATAGAGATGAAACCCCGGAGGCGATTAAAATTGCAGTACCTTTTATTGAGCAAATACTAAAAGCATTAAACATTCCTGTTGTTGTAAAAAAAGGATACGAAGCAGATGATATAATTGGGACTTTATCCAAACAAGCAGAAATAGAAGGCTACCAGACATTTATGGTTACTCCTGACAAAGATTTTGCACAACTAGTTACTGAAAATATTTTTATGTATAAGCCGATGTTTGGTGGTGGTTATGAAGTTTGGGGTGTAGAGGAAGTGAAAAATAAGTTTGAGGTTTCAGATCCAATTCAAGTAATCGATTTTTTAGGTATGAAAGGAGATTCAGCTGATAATATTCCTGGACTGCCTGGGGTTGGTGATAAAACTGCCAAGAAATTTATTGCGGAATATGGCAGTATGGAAAAATTATTAGCTAATACTGATAAATTAAAAGGCAAATTAAAGGAGAAAATAGAATCAAATAAAGAATTAGGATTACTCTCCAAAAAACTTGCAACAATAATTCTCGATGTTCCTGTTGATTTCAGCCCCACCGAATTTAAATTCAAGGTAACAAATTCATCAGAAATTAAAGATGTTTTTAGAGAATTAGAATTTAGAAGACTTATAGAAAGTGTTGACAAAATTTTTAAGCTTAATGTAGATGACGAAAAAGAAGAGTTTAAAATAAAATCAGAATCAACTAAACAATCATCAGTAGAAAATGCTGGGTCAGGTCAGTTTTCTTTATTCGATGAAACAGGCACAGTTGAAAAACAAAAAATATTTGAAAGAAATAATCTATCTAATTCATCAAACTATTACCAAACAATAGATTCAAGCTTCGGTTTAAAGCTGTTATTAAAAAAACTTAATATTAATTCATCCGTTAGTTACAAACTATTATCAAATAAAGTAAATTATTTGTCAGATGAAATAGTTGGAGTTTCGATATGTTGGGAAAAAGGAAAAGCATACTATTTATCCTTTTCTAATGACTTTGGAATTAGTGAGATTAAGTCATTTTTTGAAAATGAAAATATTGAAAAAATTAGTGATAATATAAAAAATGACATCAAACTTCTTAGTCAATATAATATTAAAATTAAGGGGCAAATATTTGATACTAAATTAGCTCATTACATCATTAATCCAGATACTAACCACTCTATTAATCTACTCTCTGAAACTTACTTAAATTACACATTAATTGATTTACAATTGATAACAGGTAAGGGAAGAAATCAAATATTGGTTTCTAATTTAGAGACAAGTCAAGTCAAGGATTATATATGTGAACAAGCTGATATAAATCTTCAGTTAAAAAGTCATTTTAAAACTGAACTAATAAATACTAAGCTTTTAAACTTATTTGATAAAATTGAAACTCCACTTTTAAGAGTTTTAGCTGACATGGAAGTTCAAGGAATAAATTTAGATATTAAATTCCTTGAATCATTAAAAAAGGATTTAATTAACGATATTTCAATTTTAGAACAATTAATTTACTCTGAAGCTGGAGAAAATTTCAACATTTCCTCCCCAAAACAATTAGGAGAAGTTTTATTTGAAAAAATGCAGTTAGTTAAAAATCCTAAAAAAACTAAAACTGGTCAATTTTCAACTTCTGAGGATATCCTAAAAGAACTATCTTCAGAGCATGATTTTGTCAAAAATATTCTTCAATACAGAAGCTTGTCAAAATTGATGAGTACATATGTTGATTCTTTACCAAATCAAGTATTAAATTCTACAAACAGAGTTCACACTGAATATTTACAAACAGTAGCTTCGACTGGTAGATTAAGTAGTATAAATCCCAACCTACAAAATATACCTATTAGAACTGAAAGGGGTAGAGAAATTAGAAAGGCTTTTATTCCTAAAGATGAAGATCATTTTTTACTGGCTGCTGATTATTCACAAATAGAATTACGAATAATAGCATCTATGAGTGATGAAAAGAATATGATTAAAGCATTTAATAATAATGAAGATATTCATAGTTCTACAGCATCAACAGTATTTGATATCCCAGTAGCTAAAGTGACTAAAACACAAAGATCAAATGCTAAAACAGTTAATTTTGGTATTATATATGGTGTCTCTGCATTTGGACTAAGTAATCAAACGGATTTATCTAGATCTGAATCAAAGGAGCTTATCGAAACTTATTACGAAAAATATCCAAACCTAAAAAAATTCATTAGTGATCAAATTGCTTTTGCAAGAAATAATGGATACGTTAAAACATTAATTGGTAGAAAAAGATACCTTAAGGATATTAATTCAAATAATGGATTGGTTAGAAGTGGAGCTGAAAGGAACGCAGTAAATGCCCCCATTCAAGGTACCGCAGCAGATATTATCAAAATAGCAATGATTAATATTCATAATAGATTATCAAAAGAAAAATTATCAAGTAAAATGTTATTACAAGTTCATGATGAATTAGTATTTGATGTTTACAAGCCAGAAATAAATCAAACTATTTCAGTTATTAAAGAGGAAATGGAAAATGCTTTTAAATTAAATATTCCATTAACAGTAGATATAGATTATGGCCTCAACTGGTTGGAAGCACATTAAATTATTTACATATATATTTTTAAACTGTATCCCAAAAAAATAATTTTATAGTTCTATTTGCTATTCAAATATATAATTGTAGATTTGCACACTCTTTTCGAGAGAAAATTATTATTAATAAAAATATTATAAATTGGATAATTTAAGTTATAAAACTATTTCAGCAAACAAGGCTACCGTAAATAAGCAGTGGGTACTTGTTGATGCAGATGGTCAAAATTTAGGTAGACTAGCTTCTAGAATAGCTATCTTATTAAGAGGAAAGCACAAAACAGATTTTACACCTCATGTTGATTGTGGGGACAATGTTATTGTAATTAATGCCTCTAAAGTTAAGCTAAGTGGAAACAAATGGGAAGAAAAAATGTATGTAAGACATACAGGATATCCAGGTGGACAAAGATTTAAATCTGCCACGCAACTTTTTGATCAAAATCCATCGATAATCGTTGAGAAATCAGTTAAAGGAATGCTTCCTAAAAATAAACTTGGGGCCGCATTATTTAGAAACTTATATGTGAATTCTGATTCAAATCATAATCATGAAGCTCAAAAACCAACTACTATTAACTTAAACGAAGTGAATTAATGGAAGATACAATTCATAAAATTGGACGTAGAAAAACAGCTGTAGCTAGAGTTTATCTAAAAAAAGGAAAAGGTAAAATTACTGTAAATAAGAAAGATTCTTCAGTTTACTTTCCTACACCAACGCTACAATTTAAAATAAATCAACCTCTTGTTATGACTAGTAATGAGAAAAAGTTTGATATAAATATTAATGTCTACGGAGGTGGGGCTACAGGTCAAGCTGAAGCAGTAAGACTAGCTCTATCAAGAGCTATGTGCGAATTAAGTGAAGAAAACAGAGGAATTCTTAAACCTGAAGGCTTGTTAACAAGAGATCCAAGAATGGTTGAAAGGAAAAAATTCGGTCAGAAAAAGGCTAGAAAAAAATTCCAATTCTCGAAAAGATAAAATTAATAACCAGTTTTTGTTGTCTATGAATTTTTATTCAAGATTTAGTTTAGCATCTAAATGATCAAGTTATAAACACTAGGCATTGCTATTCAACAGAAAGTAAACTATCACAAAATGGGAAAATTAGAAGTAAAAGAATTATTAGAAGCGGGTGTCCACTTTGGACATCTTACAAGAAAATGGAATCCGAACATGGCTCCTTTCATCTACATGGAAAGAAACGGGATCCACATTATTAATCTTTATAAAACTGTTGCAAAAATTGACGAAGCCTCTGAAGCATTGAAAAAAATTGCTGCATCTGGAAGAAAAATATTATTTGTAGCAACAAAAAAACAAGCTAAAGAAATTGTTGCAGAATCTGCTTCAAAAGTAAACATGCCATACATTACTGAAAGATGGCCTGGTGGAATGCTGACAAATTTTGTAACTATCAGAAAAGCGGTTAAAAAAATGGCTGCAATTGATAGAATGAAAAAAGATGGCACATTTAACACTCTTTCTAAAAAAGAAAGACTGCAAGTTGGTAGACTTAGGGAAAAATTAGAAAAGAATTTGGGATCTATTTCAGATATGACAAGATTGCCTGGGGCATTATTTGTTGTAGATATAATTAGAGAGCACATTGCAATTAAAGAAGCTCAAAAATTAAATATCCCAATTTTTGCAATGGTTGATACCAATTCTGACCCAAGAGAAGTAGAATATGTTATCCCATCTAACGATGATGCATCTAAATCAATTACTAAAATTTTAGAAAATATTACCCCTGCTATACAAGAAGGATTAGCTGAAAGAAATTCTGAAAAAGAAAACAGTAAAGACGATTCTAAAGCCGCAACTCCTGAAGCTAAAGCTGAAGAAGCTAAAGCTGAAGAAGCTAAAGCTGAAGAAGCTAAAGTTGAAGAAGCTAAAGTTGAAGAAGCTAAAGCTGATACTGAATCAGAAGACAAATAAATTACTATAACAATCTTATAATTTTTTCAAATCATGGCAAAAATAACAGCTGCAGAAGTAAATAACTTAAGAAAAACAACAGGTGCTGGAATGATGGACTGTAAAAAGGCATTAGTTGAAGCTGAGGGTAACTTAGAAAAAGCGATTGAAATTCTTAGAAAAAAAGGGCAAAAAGTTGCTGCTAAAAGAGCTGATAGAGAATCCTCTGAGGGTGCTGCTATTACAAAAACTAATGATGACAATACAGTTGGAGTAGCTATAGTTCTTGGTTGTGAAACAGATTTTGTTGGTAAAAATGAAGACTTTGTAGACTTAGCAAATAACATAGCAGTGATTGCACTTAACTGTAACTCAAAAGAAGAATTATTAAATTCTAAAATTGGTGATCTAACAGTTAGCGAAAAATTGATTGAACAAACTGGTGTCATTGGTGAAAAGTTAGAAATAAATGCTTTTGAAAAAGTAAATGCCCCTTTTGTTGGATCTTATATCCATGCTGGGAATAAAATTGCTTCGATAGTTGGATTATCTGCTAATATTGAAGGTTCAGATGTAGCTGCTAAAGATGTTTCTATGCAAGTTGCTGCTATGAACCCAATTGCATTAGATGAAAATGGAGTAGATTCAGTCGTAATAGAAAAAGAAATTGAAATTGCCAAAGATCAATTACGATCAGAAGGAAAGCCGGAATCAATGTTAGATAATATTGCTAAGGGGAAGTTAAAAAGATTTTTTAAAGATAACACTCTTGTGAACCAAGACTTTATAAAAGACAGTAAACAAAGTGTTAAGAATTATGTGAGTTCATATCAACAAGATTTAAGTGTTGTTGAATTCAAAAGAGTAGCCTTAGGCTAAAAATTTCCTTATTATTATTATTTATTTAATTAAAAAATCTGCAGTATCTTAGCTTAACTTCAAAATTAAGCATGAAATACAAAAGAATATTACTTAAACTTTCTGGTGAAGCCTTAATGGGCAAAAAAAACTTTGGTATTGACCCAGAGAGATTACAAGACTACGCAACAGATATTAAACAAATAGTAGATTTAGGCGTACAAGTTGCTATTGTTATAGGAGGTGGAAATATTTTTAGAGGATTTTCTAACAACGATGAGCATAAAATTGACAGAGTTCAAGGAGATCATATGGGTATGCTAGCAACTGTGATTAACGGTCTTGCTTTACAAAGTACTTTAGAAAATTCTGGAGCGCCAACAAGGCTTCAAACTGCCATAAAAATTAATGAGGTCGCCGAGCCTTTTATTAGGAGAAAAGCTATAAGGCATTTAGAAAAAGGAAGAGTTGTTATTTTTGGAGGTGGAACTGGAAATCCATATTTCACTACTGACTCAGCAGCAGTACTAAGGGCTATTGAAATAGAGTCAGATGTCATTTTAAAGGGTACAAGAGTTGATGGTATATATGATGAAGATCCTGAAAAAAATATTAATGCAATAAAGTTTGATAACATCTCATTCGAAGATGTTTTGACAAAAGGACTAAAGGTAATGGACACTACAGCATTCACTCTTAGTCAAGAAAATAAATTACCAATAATTGTATTTGATATGAACAAAAGAGGAAACTTACTAAAATTAATATCAGGAGAAAAAATTGGAACAACGGTTAACCTTTAAATCATTTTAGTTAAAATTAAACAGGATGGAAGAAGAATTAAAATTTATTTTTGAATCAGCAGAAGAATCAATGTCTAATGCAGTAAAACATTTAGAAAAAAAACTATTGAATATAAGAGCAGGTAAAGCTAATACTTCAATGCTTGGAAGTATAGTTGTTGAATATTATGGGGCATTAACTCCATTAACTCAAGTTGCTAGTGTTAATACACCTGATGGTAGAACTATAGTTGTACAACCATGGGAAAAAAATTTATTAGCTGAAATTGAAAAAGCAATTATGAATGCTAATCTTGGATTTAATCCAATGAATAATGGAGAAAGCATAATTATAAATGTTCCTGCACTTACTGAAGAAAGAAGGATTGATTTGGCTAAACAAGCTAAAAGTGAGGCAGAAGAAGCAAAAATTGTTGTTAGAAATTCTAGAAAAGATGCTAATAATGAAATAAAAAAATCTGACGGGTTTTCTGATGATTTAAAAGAAAATGCAGAAAAAGATATTCAAGAATTGACAAACAAGAATATTGATAATATTAATTCAATATTTGAAGTAAAACAGAAAGAAATTATGACTTTATAATATATTATTTACTAAAATAATATTACAGTAATTAATATCTTTACTAAATACAGATAATTAAATAATATGGCTAGAGTATTTTTAGTTGGATTTTGGGATTCAGTTTCGAATTTAATTCTAAAAAACAGGATCTTAATAATCGCTTTATTAGTCTTGGCTACATCATTTTTTATTAGCCAATGGCAGTATATAAAGTTTTCAAATACAGAAGCTAACTTATTACCAGATAACCATGAAGTTAATTTAGAGTACCTAGATTTTACTAACAAATTTGGGGAAGAAGGTAATTTGATTGTAATTGGAATTAAAGACTCCTTACTCTTCACAACTGAGAATCTTAATGCATGGAACAATTTATCAAAAGTTTTAAAAGACACTAGCTTTGTTGAATCTGTAATAGCTATTGGTGACTTACAAAAACTTAAAAAAGATAAAAAGAAACAGCAGTTCTATCTCGAGCCTTTTATAAAAGATACAATTACGTCTGATATTGAATTGATTTCAATAAAAAAAGAGCTGTTTGAAAAATACCCTTTTTATGATGAATTTTTATTTAATACTAAAACAAAATCTGTAAGAACAGCTATTCATTTAAAAAAGTCAATAGTAAATGAACCTGCAAGAGAAACATATATTAATACTGTTTTAATTCCTAAAGTTAAATCGTTTGAGTCAAAGTATAATTTGGATATTAAAATTTCTGGCATGCCTTATGTTAGAACAAAAAATGCTGAGAATATTAAAAGTGAAATTTCTACTTTTGTAATTTTAGCCCTAATAATTACTTCGATAATATTTTTCTTGTTTTTTAGGTCATATCGTGCAACGTTTATTTCATTATTTGTTGTTATGATTGGTGTTGTTTGGACTGTTGGAATTTTAGGGCTCTTTATTATAAACACCCCCCCAGGTGATTTTGAAATTTCAGTTCTTACTGGTCTTATACCCCCACTTATAATAGTAATTGGAATTCCAAATTGTATTTTTCTTATAAATAAATATCAGCATGAAGTAAATAAGCATGGAAATAAAGCAAAGTCTCTTCAAAAAGTAATTACTAAAATAGGTAATGCTACTTTGATGACTAATGTAACCACTGCATCAGGATTTGCAACTTTTATTATTACAAATAGTAAGCTACTAAAAGAATTTGGTATTGTTGCATCCCTTAGTATTTTAGCAATTTTCATATTATGTATTTTAATAATTCCTATAATTTATAGCTTTTTACCCATCCCTGAAGAAAAGCACTTAGAGCACTTAAATAGAACATGGATAAATTCTTTAGGAGATTGGATTGAAAAAACTGTAAAGAAAAGCAAAATCAATATTTACATAATTTCTGTTCTACTTCTTGTTACAAGTATTATTGGTATATATCAAATTCGAATTTCTGGTAGTATTATTGACGACATGCCACAAAAAGCAGATTGGTTCGATGATATAATGTTTTACGAAAAGGAGTTTAACGGAATAATGCCTCTAGAGATTTTAATTAATACCAAGCGTAAAAAAGGAGTTACAAAACTCTCCACTATAAAAAAAATGAGTAAAATAGAAGATGTAATTCTAGAAATTCCTGAATTATCTAAACCTATTTCAATGGTAAGCTTAGTGAAATATTCTAAACAAGCATATTATAATGGTAACCCTAAATATTACCAAGTCCCGACTTCACAAGAAAATAGCTTTATATTATCCTATGCTAAAAATTCAACTTCTGATTCTGATGTTGACCTAATTAAAAATTATGTTGATTCTACAGGTCAGTACACAAGGATTACAGCTTTTATGAAAGATATGGAAATTGAAAAGATGGAGGAAATTGAAAAAAAATTAAATTATGAGATTTCTAAAATAATGCCATCCAATAATTTTGAAGTTTCAATTACAGGAAAGGCATATTTATTTCAAAAAGGAACTAAGTATTTGGTCAAAAATTTAATTATATCTCTTTCTTTAGCAATTTTCTTAATAGCACTATTAATGGCCTATATGTTTAGATCTTTAAAAATGATATTCATTTCTTTAATTCCTAACTTGTTACCATTGATAGTTACTGCAGGTTTAATGGGTTATTTAGGCGTTGCCATAAAACCATCTACGATACTAATATTTAGCATTGCTTTTGGAATTGCAGTTGATGATACAATTCATTTTCTAGCTAAATATAGACAAGAGTTAATTACTAATAATTGGGAAGTTAAAAAATCTGTTTACAACGCTCTTCGTGAAACTGGGGTTAGTATGTTTTATACCTCAATCGTATTGTTTTTTGGATTTTCTGTATTTACAGTGTCAAATTTTGGTGGTACAGTAGCTCTGGGCGCATTAGTTTCTGCCACATTACTATTTGCAATGTTATCTAACCTTTTACTGTTGCCTTCAATGTTACTATCCTTAGAAGGCTCAATAGCAAATGAAAAAGTTTTAAAAGAACCTTTGATAAAAATTATTGAAGATGAAGATGTGGTAAATTAAGTATAATTTATTTTAATACTTATCTTTGGAAATATAATTTATAGTTAAATGAAAAATCATTCAATAAAAGATCTTTTACTAAGTACCACAACTATGTCTAAAATAACTGTTAATGGTTGGGTTAGAACTTTTAGGGCTAATCGCTTTATAGCATTAAATGATGGGTCATCAATTTCTAGTGTACAATGTGTTCTTGATTTTGAAAATTTTGACGAAAGTATTTTAAAAAAAATAAATACTGGCACAAGTTTAGAGATCACTGGAGATTTAGTTGAAAGTCAAGGAAGTGGTCAGAAATTAGAAATTATTGTCTCTGACTTAAAGATTTTAGGTGAATGTGATTCAGAAGAATTTCCAATACAACCAAAAAAACACTCGTTCGAATTTCTACGTGATAATGCACATTTAAGAACCAGAACTAATACTTTTAGTACTATTATGAGGCTGCGATCAAGTTTATCATTTGCTGTGCATAATTATTTTAACTCTAATGGATTCTACTATGTTCATACTCCTATAATTACATCCAGTGATGCAGAAGGAGCTGGTGAACAATTTAGAGTAACAACTCTGAATCCGAAAAACCCTCCATTGGATGAAAAAAGTGAAGTCGATTTCACCAAAGATTTTTTTGGGAAAGAAACAAGTCTAACAGTTTCTGGACAACTGGAAGCTGAAACTTATGCTATGTCATTAGGGAAAGTATATACTTTTGGACCAACATTTAGGGCAGAAAATTCAAATACATCAAGACATTTATCTGAATTTTGGATGATTGAACCTGAAGTTGCCTTTATGGATTTACATGGTAATATGGATTTAGCAGAAAGTTTTTTAAAATACCTGTTGCAATACATTGTCAAAAATAATATCGATGATCTAGAATTTTTAGAACAAAGATTAATTAAAGAAGATAAAACAAAGCCACAAAACCTTAGAAGTGAAATGACTCTAATTGAAAAAATCAAATTTGTTATAAACAATGATTTTAAGAGAATAAGTTATACTGAAGCGTTTGAAATACTAAAAAATTGCAAGCCGAATAAAAAGAAAAAATTTAAATATTTAATTGAAAACTGGGGTGCAGATTTACAAAGTGAACATGAAAGATATTTAGTTGAAAAACATTTTAAATGCCCAGTCATAATATATGACTATCCTGCAAAAATTAAGGCCTTTTACATGAAATTGAATGAAGACAATAAAACTGTTAAAGCAATGGATATTCTATTCCCTGGGATTGGAGAAATTGTTGGCGGATCTCAACGTGAAGAAAGATTGGATGTCTTAAATAAAAAAATGAATGATATAGGCGTAAATCCAGATGATTTGTGGTGGTATACAGATTTGAGAAAGTTTGGGACAGCAAAACATTCAGGTTTTGGGCTTGGATTTGAAAGGTTAATTATGTTTGCAACCGGGATGTCAAATATTAGAGACGTAATTCCTTTTCCAAGAACTCCACAAAATGCTGAGTTCTAAAAATTTAACAAATGCTTAAGCAATCCTTAAAATTAAAATTATCTCAAAAGTTATCTCCTCAACAAATCCAATTGATGAAGCTAATTCAATTGCCTGTATTAGATTTTGAGCAAAAATTAAAACAAGAAATCGAAGAAAACCCTGCTCTTGAAATTACAGAGCTTACAAGTAAAGATGAATTTAATGATGATGAAAATATAGATGTAGAAGATTATATCAATGATGATGAAATTCCTGATTACAAACTCAATTCTTATAATTCTTCTAATAAAGATGAAAATTCTATCCCCTATGCATCAGGAATGTCATTTACACAACTAATTCTAAATCAATTGCATACAGAAAGGTTAAATGATTCGGAAATGAAAATTGCAGAGTTTCTGGTCGGATGTATTGATGAGGACGGATATATTCGCCAAAATCTTGAAGATATAATTGATGATCTTGCTTTTACTCAAAATATAATTACAGATCATAAGACGATTGAGAACATTCTAAAAATTATTCAAAATCTAGATCCTGCCGGAATTGGCGCAAGATCTCTTCAGGAGTGTTTAGTATTACAACTAAGAAGAAAAGATTCAAATGAAATAAGTATAAAACTAGCCTTAGACATAATCGAAGATTCATTTGATTTATTTACTAAAAGACATTTTGAAAAGTTACTAAGTAGATATCAGATTTCAGAAAAAGAATTAAAAATAGCTGTTAAAGAAATTGAAAAATTAAACCCTAAACCAGCTAATTCATTGTCTATCAATAGCACAAAATTAATTGAACAAGTTATTCCAGATTTTAAGATTGAAATTATAAATGACAAATTACTGTTAAGCCTTAATGGCAGGAACAAACCAACTATGAATGTAAGTAGGGAGTATACCGAAATGCTTAAAGGATACAGCTTAGAAAAAAAGAGAAAATCTCAAAAAGAGGCAGTACAATTTATTAAACAAAAATTAGATTCAGCTAAATGGTTTATTGAAGCTATCGAACAAAGAGAGCAAACATTAATGTTGACTATGAAAGCAATTATGACATATCAAGAAGCTTACTTTTTGTCTGGTGATGAAAAAAAAATAAAGCCAATGATTTTAAAAAATATTGCTGATAAAATTAATATGGATATTTCTACAATTTCTAGAGTTGCGAATAGTAAATACGTTGACACACCATACGGAACAAAATTGATTAAAGAATTCTTCAGTGAATCAATGATAAATAACAAAGGAGAAGAAATATCTACAATAGAGGTAAAGAAAAAACTTGAAAAAATTATTGATGAAGAAGACAAGCGAAAGCCTGAAACAGATGATTCGTTAGTAAAACTGCTGCATAAAGAAGGGTACAAAATAGCAAGAAGAACAGTTTCTAAATACAGAGAGCAATTAAATATCCCAGTAGCAAGATTAAGAAAACAACTTTAGAGAAAACTTTTTTTTAATTCTTGTTTAAAGAAACATCACCAATTCGAGTAGTATAATTGATTTTTAAAGCGTTGACCTTTCTAAGCTCCTGTTTAACATCTCCTACAATTCCCATAGAAGCTTCTTTGTCAACTTTTAGAGCGGTAGTAAGAAAAGGTCTTAATTCTTCTCTTTTAGATTCTCTTTCAGAGTATATGAACGCAGGAACGTCAGAGACCTCAGCAAACTTGTCGTTGAGTTGTATTCTAGCCTCTTCACCAAACTGATCTTTAAAGCCATCGTTAGGTCTTCCTAAATATATGTACATAACCAAATCTTTCTTGTCTAATTTTTCAACTTGATCTGCAGCAGGAAGTTCATTTTTAATTTTCAATTCATTATCTCTCATTACAGTTGCAACCATAAAGAAGAATAATAGCATAAAAACTATATCAGGAAGAGAAGCTGTATTTACAGCTGGCAAATCACCCTTTTTTTTCTTATTAAATTTAGACATAATATTTGTTATTGAACCTCAGATAATTTTTGAGGATATTCTAATTTTATTTGAGTTATATTATCTTTTAACTTTAATTTACTGCCAGGCCAATTAACATCTTTGTAATTTTTTTGCATCTCAGTGTAAGAAATTCCAAATAACTCTTCAGCTCTTTTATTTCTAAGTGATGTATATGCTGCGACCAACTCATTTTGAACAGAAATGTATGTAGCATAGGTTGTTTCTCTTTCATTTTTTAATGAAATAATTGCCTTGTCAGGATTATCAGATGATTTTGGATCACCAGCCCCTTTACAATAATCACACTTATCTTCTCCAGAGCCACCACCATTATCTAAAAATTTTATCGCAGCATCTCTTAGCTCTTCTAATTCCATTACTTCATCTTCAACTAAAAGTTGATCTTTACCATTTAACAAAACAGTAAAAATATTTTTCTGCTTGATTATTACATCTTCTTCTGATTCTTCAATTGGAGGAAGCTTTCTGCTTATACCAGAATCAGTTTCTATAGTAGTTGTAACCAAGAAAAAAATTAGTAATAAAAATGCAATATCAGCCATTGATCCTGCATTAACTTCAGGGGATGATCGTTTAGCCATAATTTATTTTTTCATGTTTTTTATTCCAAAAAACATCATTATACATGTTGCAGCTAGTATAAGTGCATAAAACATCCATAATCCAGCACTAACTAATTTGGAGCCAGATGCTGATAACATATTACCATCTCTTAAAGGTGTTTCTTCACCAGAAGACAAAACAAAGTAGCAAACAAGAGCTGTCAATAAGAATATTCCAGATGTCTTTAAAGTACTTTTTAGTAATGTTTTATCGGATGCAATATTTTTAACAGTGAAGAATAATACAAATGCAATAATAACTGCTAA
Organism: uncultured Bacteroidota bacterium; assembly: GCA_902515565.1. Taxonomy (GTDB): domain Bacteria; phylum Bacteroidota; class Bacteroidia; order Flavobacteriales; family Flavobacteriaceae; genus SGZJ01. The sequence goes on from CABXVR010000003.1 coordinate 42,032, forward strand.
AACAGTGTAAGCGACATAAAGCAAGCTAGAAATTTGACCTATATAATCTAACATTATTAATCCTACAAATAACACCCCTAATAAAGATAAGGCTATAGCAAGTATCTTAATTCCTTTATATAAATCCATAATTATTTTTTATTGTTAACTAATAAATCCATTAGAGATATTGAAGCGTTTTCCATATCATTTACAATACTATCAATTTTTGATATGATGTAATTGTAAAATATTTGTAAAATAATTGCTACAATAAGACCAAATACAGTTGTAAGTAAAGCAACTTTAATACCTCCAGCTACTAATGAAGGTTGCATGTCTCCAGCTGCTTCAATTTTATCAAAAGCCTGAATCATACCGATTACGGTTCCCATGAAACCAAGCATTGGTGCTAATGCAATAAATAAAGATATCCATGATACATTTTTTTCTAACTGACCCATTTGAACACCTCCGTAAGCAACAACAGCTTTTTCAGCAGATTCTAAATCTTCATTAGCTCTGTCTAATCCTTGATAAAATATTGACGCTACTGGCCCAGGAGTATTTCTACAAACTTCTTTTGCAGCATCTAAACCTCCTGATTTAAGCGCATGTTCAACGTCACTAGTTAACTTATCTGAATTAGAGGTCGCTAAATTTAAATATATAATTCTTTCAATAGCGATAGCTAAACCGAGTATTAAACATAAAAGAACAATTCCCATAAATCCAGGACCTCCTTCAATAAATCTCTTTTTTAATTCTTGGTGAAAGTTAGCACTTTCAACTTCCTCTACAACCGGAGTTTCTTCGGCAGTTTCCATAACTGGTGTTACTTCAGCCACACTTGAGTCAACAACAGTTTCTGTAACTTCTTGTACTTCATCTTGTAATATACTAGTTTTTGCATTTAAGCTAGTTATCATAAAAATTGATAATACTGTAAGGATAGATAATCTTTTCATTTTAATTTCTTTTAATTTAATTTGCGGTTAAAGATATAAAAAAAATGCAATTTTAAATAATTAATATTTATGCAGAGAGGAAGGGATTCGAACCCTCGATACACTTTTGGTGTATACACACTTTCCAGGCGTGCGCCTTCGACCACTCGGCCACCTCTCTAAATCAAATTACATTCTAGCAAATAAACTGAAAAAAAAACTAATCTTAAAATAAATAGGGGGTTATTTTAAGAGATTTCTCCACTAATGCTGAGTTCAAACATCTCTTTGAAGTTTTTAAAATCTAATTTCATAGACAATAAGTACATTGATTTAATTATTGCTGACTCTAAAGTAATATCTTTTCCAGAAATAATATCTAGTTCAACAAGCTTAAATGAAGACTCGTATTTCCCCATTTGCACACTTCCTTTTGGGCATTGCGAAACGTTTATAATATATTTTCCTTTCTTTATGGATGATTTCAACTCATCTATAAACCATTCAAAATCAAACATATTTCCTGATCCATATGATTCTATAATGACAACTTTAGAATAACTATCAAAAAGCATGTGCTTGACAATTTGCTTAGAAATACCAGGGAATAGTTTTATCACAGAAACTCTATCATCAAGTTTGTTATGAAAAATTGTATTAGAATTTAGTGGCTCATATAAATCTTCGGAATTAATTTTTAAATCAACCCCGGATTTTGCTAGTTCAGGATAGTTAAAACTAGCATATGCTTTAAATTGATCAGAGTTCACTTTGGTAGTTCTATTACCTCGAAAAAGCTTATTATCAAAATATAGACAAACCTCTTTAATCACATTAGTAACTTTAGAAGAAGAACCATTATTATCAAAATCGTGATAAGGTCTAGCCAATTGAATTGATGTGATTAAATGCTCTTTTGCATCTGTCCTTAAATCCCCAAGGGGCAATTGGGAACCAGTTAAAATAATTGGTTTAGTTAAATTTTGAATTAAAAAACTTAAAGCTGATGCTGTATAACTCATCGTATCCGTACCGTGAAGAATGACAAACCCATCGAAAGAATTATAATTGGTTTTTATTATTTCAACTAATTCAATCCAATTTTCGATTTGAATATTTGAAGAGTCAATTGGGTTATTTATTGATATAGTCTCTAATTGGCAATTAAGTAAATTAATTTCTTTGACCCTATCTAAAATATTTTCAAAATTAAAGGGGCTCAAATAAGGCTGCCCAGCCTCCTTGATCATACCAATTGTTCCTCCGGTATATATTAACAATATTTTTGATTTGTTCATACTTTTATCTTAAATAATTCAATTGCATTACTTGTAGTAATTTTGATTATTTTTTTAGCCGGGATTTCATAAATATCAGTTAATTTATCAATAATTATTGACAAATAAGAACTCTCATTTCTTTTACCTCTAAAGGGTGTCGGTGCTAAATAAGGGGAGTCTGTTTCAAGAACTAAATTTTCTAAAGAAATTTTCTTTAAGAATTTATCAATTTTTCCGTTTTTAAAGGTAACAACTCCACCAATTCCTAATTTCATATTAAAAGATATTGCTTTCAATGCCTGTTCGTAATTACCACTAAAGCAATGAAATATACCTCTAAGTTTTTCTGATTTTTCCTTCTCCAATACTTCAAAAATCTCGTCAAATGCATTCCTACAATGAATTACAATTGGTAAGTTTAAGTCTTTAGCTAATCTGATTTGAGATGCAAATGCTTTTTTTTGAATAGTTAGTGTTGATTTATCCCAATATAAATCAATACCAATTTCTCCAATCGCTACAATAGGGTGATTTTCTAAAACTTTTTCAACGTGGCTTAATTCGTCTAAATAGTTGTCATCTACACTACATGGGTGTAAGCCGGCCATCAAATGCATTATTTTCGGATATGCTTTTTTTAATTCAAGCATAGAGTTAGTATGAGATGAGTCTATTGCAGGAAGAAAGAAGTTGTTGATTTTTAAATTTAGAGCCCGATTAATTACAACGTCAATATCGTCGGCAAATTCTTTTAAATATAAATGAGTGTGAGTGTCAGTTATCATTATTTAGTAAAGGTATAAATACTTACTAAATAATGAATAAGTTTTTTACAAGTCCAAAGAAGATTTTATGTTGTCATTCATTAAAAGCTCAATCGGGTTCTCTAATGCTTCCTTAATTGCCACTAAGAATCCGACACTTTCTCTGCCATCAATAATTCTATGATCGTAAGAAAGTGCTAAGTACATTATTGGACGAATTTCAACTTTTCCTTCAATTGCAACAGGTCTTTCAACTATGTTATGCATTCCTAATATTCCACTTTGAGGAGGATTAAGAATTGGAGTTGATAACATACTTCCAAAGACTCCACCATTTGAAATAGTAAAAGTCCCTCCTGTCATTTCGTCAACTGTAATTTTTGAATCCCTAGCTCTAATTGCTAATCTCTTAACTTCAGTTTCAACTTCTTTAAAAGACATTTTTTCTGCGTGTCTTATAACTGGCACCATTAATCCTTTAGGTCCAGAAACAGCTATACTTATATCGCAATATTCATAAGTTATCATTTCCTTTCCGTCAATCATTGAATTTACGGCAGGAAATAAATTTAATGCTCTAACAACAGCTAATGTGAAAAATGACATAAAACCTAAACTGACATCATGTTTGGCTTTAAAATCTTCTTTATATTTTGCTCTTAAATCAAATATTGAAGACATATCTACCTCATTAAAAGTAGTCAACATTGCTGTTTCATTTTTAACTGTAACTAGTCTTTCAGCGACTTTTCTTCTAAGCATAGATAGTTTAGTCCTAGTTTCTTTTCTATCACTATTAACCGATGGGGAACCCATTGAAGGTTTAGAGTTAACAACATCATCTTTAGTCACTCTGCCATCTTTTCCAGAACCAATAATATCAGAAATTTCTAAATTCTTTTCATCAATAATTTTTCTTGCTGATGGACTTGCTATGTGAGATTTAGTATTTGATTCAGGTTTAGCTTTTTTGATTACAGATTCACTTACTTCATTTTTTATGTTTGTTTGACCGCTTGTCTCAGGCTTTGATTGATTTACTGCACTTGTATCAATCAAACAAACTACTTGCCCAACGTCAACAGCATCACCTTCTTCGGCTTTTAAAGTAATTGTTCCGCTTTCTTCGGCAGGTAACTCTAAAGTAGCCTTGTCACTATCGACCTCGGCTATGACTTGATCTTTTTCCACATAATCTCCATCTGTAACTAGCCAAGTTGCAATCTCAACTTCCGTAATAGACTCTCCTGGTGATGGAACTTTCATTTCTAAAATCATAATATCTTGTTTTTATATAGTATTATTTTTTTTGTCTTTGATTATTTTTTTCTTGATCAAAGACATAGTCAATTACTTCTTGGTGCCTTCTCTTATATCTGACAGTGCTGCCTGCCGCAGTAGTTCCATATGTTCTTCTAGATGCAACTCTAAAGTCTTTTGCTTCATTTAAATTTAATAAGATATGGGTGTAAGCTCCCATATTTCTAGGTTCCTCTTGGGCCCAAACTAAATCGTAGGCTTGAGAATATTTTGAAATAATTGATTTAATTAAATTAATTGGTAATGGGAAAAGTTGCTCAATTCTAACAAGTGCTACATCATCTCTGCCTAGCCTTTCTTTTTGGTCTAATAAGTCATAATAAAACTTCCCCGTCACAAATACTAACGTGGTAATTTTTTTTAAATCTAATACACTATTATCATCAATTAAGGGTTTAAAAGATCCCTTTGTAAATTCATCGACAGATGATAGTACTTTTGGATGTCTTAGTAAACTTTTTGGTGTAAAAACAACTAAGGGTTTTCTAAAATCTGCTTTCATTTGTCTTCTAAGTATATGAAACATGTTTGCAGGTGTAGAACAATTCGCAACATAAACATTATCTTTTGCACATAACTGCAAATACCTTTCCATTCGAGCAGATGAGTGTTCTGCTCCTTGCCCCTCGTATCCATGAGGCAATAGCATAACTAATCCATTTTGAGTTTTCCATTTGTCCTCACCAGAAAACAAATACTGATCAATTATAATTTGAGCACCATTACTAAAGTCTCCAAATTGAGCTTCCCAGATTGTTAAAGTCTTGGGACTAGCCATTGCATATCCATAGTCGAAACCTAATACAGCATATTCAGATAATAAAGAATTATATATATTAAAGACCCCTTGATTATCACTAATATTATTATGAAGAATAATCTCCTGTTCACTGTCTTCTACTTTAACAACTCCGTGTCTGTGGGAAAATGTGCCTCTTTCTACGTCTTGGCCTGAAATTCTAACACTAAAACCTTCTTCTAATAGAGATCCATAAGCTAAATGTTCAGCCATTGACCAGTCAAGCTTATCTTGTTCAAACATGGTTAATCTATTATTTACTAGTTTTTTTATCTTATTAATAAACTTTTTATCATCTGGAAGGGTTGAAATTATTTGAACAATTTTTTCCAATTTCATTCTTGAATAAGTTGTATCAATTACCTCAAACATTTTGTTCTGATTAGCTTTCTGGTAATCTTTCCAATCAGTACTCATAAACTCTGTTATGACAGCTTTATCATCATTTTTAGAATCTTCTAAAAATTCATTCAAACTTGATTTGTAATCATTTTCTAGCTTTTTACTATAATTTAAATCAATTACACCTTCATCAATAAGTCTCTTGGTGTAAATTTCTTTAGGATTTAAATGTTTTGAAATAGCTTTATAAAGTTTTGGCTGAGTAAATCTTGGTTCATCTCCTTCATTGTGACCATATTTTCTATAACCTAGTAAGTCAATGAATACATCTTTTTTGAATTTCATTCTAAAATCTAAAGCAAAAAGAACGGCGTGAACAACTGCCTCAACGTCATCAGCATTAACATGCATTACTGGAGATAAAGTAACTTTACCAACATCAGTACAATATGTACTTGATCTTCCATCTAAATAATTTGTGGTAAACCCAACTTGATTATTAACAACTATATGAATTGTACCATCAGTTTTATACCCATCTAAGTTTGCCATTTGAATCAACTCATAGGCAATACCTTGTCCTGAGATAGCAGCGTCTCCATGAACAATAATCGGTAGTACTTTTTCAAAATTGTCTTTATGAAAATTATCCTGTTTAGCCCTAACAATCCCCTCTACAACTGAACCAACAGTTTCCAAGTGAGATGGATTAGGCGCAATACTAATGTTTACTTTTTTACCAGTGTCTGTTTCTCTATAACTAGTCCAACCTAAATGATATTTAACGTCTCCATCAAATACCTCTTCTTCATAATCTTTACCTTCAAATTCACTAAAAATTGCTTTGGGTGATTTACCAAAAATATTTGTTAAGGTGTTAAGTCTGCCTCTGTGAGCCATACCCATAACAAATTCTTCAACACCAAGATTTGCAGCATTCTCTATCAATGAATCTAATGCTGGAATTAATGATTCTCCTCCTTCCAAAGAAAATCTTTTTTGACCAACGTACTTAGTATGTAAGAAATTTTCAAAGGAAAATGCTTGAACTAATTTCTTTAAAATATGTTTTTTTTGATTCGAACTAAAAGTTGGGTGATTATCATTTTCATTAATCCAATTTTGTATCCATTTTCTTTTTTCAGGGCTTCTAATGTACATGTATTCAACTCCAATAGCATCACAATAAATTGCTTCAAGATGCTGAATAATTACTTTTAAGGGTTGTGGGCCAATACCTAAAATATCACCTGCATTGAAAATTTTATCTAAATCACTTTCGTCTAAGTCAAAATTATTTATACTAAGATTTGGATTGTAAGTTCTTCTATCACGAACGGGATTAGTTTTTGTGAATAAGTGGCCTCTGGATCTGTATGCGTCAATTAAATTAATAACATTAAATTCCTTTTTGACACTGTCTGGAATTTGATGAGTTACACCTTCAACAATTTCTTCAATAAAGTTATTATTAGTCCCAAAATCGTAACCTTGAAAAAAAGCTCTCCAACTAGGCTCTAAAGTATCTGGATTTTCAAGATACTGATCATATAAATCAGCAAAATAAGCAGAATGAGCAGCATTTAAAAAAGAGAAATTATCCATTTTTTTTTCGAAATATTTCTAATAACAAATTTAATCAAAAATATAAATATTAGCTAAATAAGTAGCTCAAAATAAAGAAATAGAATTTATATTTTTCTATCCATTAATGAATTGCCAAATTCATATAATAATTTCTTTTTTTCAGCAGAAATGTTTAATGATTCTAGAATTTCAAAAGCAGAATTTGTATACTTTTTTATTTCTTTGACTGTGTAATCAACTGATCCGCTTTCTTTAAACAAAGCTTTAGTTGTTTTTATTTTTTCTTCAGAAGAATTGTTGTTGGCATATAATCCAATTAGTTGATTTTTCTTGTCTTCACTTAAAAACTCAATAGCTTTTAGATAAAGATAAGTTTTTTTGTTTTCTAGGATATCTCCTCCAATTTTTTTTCCAAATTTAGTTTCATCACCAAAAGCATCCAAATAATCATCTTGTAACTGAAAAGCAATTCCTAAATATTTTCCAAAATCATATATTTTATTTTGATCTTCTTTACTGGCACGAGCTATTATAGCTCCCATTTTCATCGATGCCCCCAAAAGTACAGCTGTTTTATAAGTAATCATTTTCAAATAATCTGATGTCTTAACATTATCTCTTGTTTCAAAATCAACATCATATTGTTGACCTTCACAAACTTCAATAGCAGTTTTACTAAATAATTTAGCTAAATCTACAAAAACTTCACCTTCATAATTTTCAAAAAGCTGATATGCTTGTATTAGCATTACATCACCAGATAATATTCCTGTGCTCACATTCCATTTTTTATGTACAGTTTTATTACCTCTTCTAAGTTCAGCAGAATCCATTATGTCATCATGAACTAGCGAAAAATTATGAAATACTTCAACAGCTAAAGCAGCATCAAGACCTGCCTTGTAAGAATTAGAAAAAATATCCGTAGCCATTAAAGTTAAAATTGGACGAAGCCTCTTACCTTTAAGTGTCAAAATATATGAGACAGGATCATATAAATTTGATGGTTCCCTATTTATAGGAAATTTTTTAAGATACTCAACAAAAACTTCTCGATATTGATTCACTGTTAACATAGCGCAAAAATAATCTAATTAATTAGATGACTAAATTAAAAAGCAAAAAAACTATAGAAACTTTTGTGGTATTTATAGTTTCCTGCTATATTTGCACTCCATTTTAAAATTTTATGAAAATTAGAATTCTATTTATTAGTCTTGCCTTATTAGTAGTTACTAATACTACTAGTCAAACATTTAAACTAAATATCGAAATTGAAAATATAGAATATCAAGGCACCATATATTTAGCAATTTATAATAACTCGACAAGTTTTAATCAGGACAACAAAAATAAAAATATTGATAAAAAAAGATGGGTAAAATCAATTGTTGAAGCAGTTACTACGGAGGGTTTTAAAAGAAGTATAGAGCTAAAAAAGGGAATTTATGCAATCAGTTTATATGTTGATTCTAATGATAATAAAATAATTGACAAAAATTTTATTGGAATACCGACAGAACAGTACGGTTTTTCAAATAATGCATCTGGTTTCTTAGGGAGCCCATCTTATAAAGACGCTTCTTTTAATTTGGTTGATGACTTAAATATTAAAATTTCCCTAAAATGAAAGAGACTATAATAAACAAAGCTACAAGCCTTTTTTTGACACTTGGTTTTAAAAGTGTAACAATGGACGATATTGCAAATGACTTAGGAATGTCAAAAAAAACCATCTATACCTATTTTGATAACAAGATAAGTTTGGTTGAAGCTGCAACTACTCATTTATATAAAAAAATTACTGATGGAATTAAAGATATAAAGAGAAAATCCTTAGATCCAATTACTGAATTACATGATATTAAAATATTTTTAATGAATTCGTTGAAAGGTGAAAAAACTTCACCATATCATCAGCTACAAAAATATTACCCATCAATTCATAAAGAGTTAAAGCTAAAGAAGTTTGATTTTGTATTAGAGTCAACAAAAAAAAGTTTACAAAAAGGTGTTAATCAGGGTTTATTTAGAGAAAAAATAAATTTAGAACTTATTTCTAGATTGTATTTTAATGGGATTACAGGAATAAAAAATCCTGAAATATTTCCTATTGAATTATTCAATCCAGGTATACTTATGGAAAACTATTCAGAATATCATTTAAGGGCAATAGTAACAAAGAAAGGATTGGAAAAATTAGAAAAATTTTTATCTAAACAATTAAAAATATAATATGAAAAAGATCTATTTCATCTTTATGGTATCATATAATTTAGTTTATTCACAAGTTGAAAAGTTAGATTTTAGTTTAGAAGATGCTATAAATTTTGCACAACTAAATAACGCCTCTTTAAAATCTGCAGATTTACAAATTAAAGCAGCTGAAGCAATAAAATGGGAAACTATATCGACTGGCTTACCAAAGATTAATGCTAGCATAAACTATAGTAATTGGATAAAACAACAAGTATCATTAATTCCTGCTGCTGCGTTTGATAATACTCAAAGTATAATAGATGTTGTAAACAATTATTTTGATGTTGACCAAACTAACAACAATATTAATCAAGCAGAAGGTTTAATTCCTCTAAGGTTTGGAACAAAGCAATCACTTGATGGAAATATAAGTTTAACACAATTAATTTTTGATGGTACTTATTTTGTAGGACTAAAGTCAGTTCAGATTTATGTAGATATCGAGGAAGGAATTAGGAATAAAACATCTGTGGAACTGAAAAAAAGTACTATTGAATCATATGGTAATGTTTTATTAGCAAAGGAAAGTGTTAATATTATTAATGATAACATTAAAATAGTTGAAAACACATTAAATGAAGTGATAAAAATATACGAAAATGGTCTTACTGAAGAAGAAAATGTAGAACAATTACAAATTACGTTGTCGGGATTACAAAGCAATTTGAAAAATAGTTTATTACAGAAAAAATTAGCTTCTCAGTTATTAAATCTTGTCCTAGGATTAGAAATTGATCAAGAAATTAACTTAACTGACAATTTTGAAAACCTTATTGACAAAAACATAAACTTTTCAGTAATTTCAGAAAATAGTAATATAAAAAAGTCTGCAGATTATATAATTAAGGATAATGAAAAAACTTCTAAGGAGCTATTAGTATTTTATGAAAAGACTAAACTTTTACCAGTAATAAATGCATTTGTTAATGCTGGATATTCTGGATACTCGGATAATTTTGATTTTACAGATAAATCTCAAAAATGGTATGGTTCAACAATTTTTGGTTTAAAAATGGATATCCCAATTTTAAGTTCAGGTGAACAGTTATCAAAAATTACTAGAGCTAAAATTGAATTAGAAAAATCTACTTTACAACTAAGTGAACTTGAAAAGAAATTAAATATTGAAGTAACTCTTGCTAAAGGAAATTACCAATTCGCTATTGAAGATTATTATAATAAAAAAAGAAATCTTGAATTAGCTGAAAGAATAGAAAGAAAAAATCAAGTTAAATTTAGTGAGGGAATAGCCTCTAGTTTTGATTTAAGAGAAGCTCAAACTCAATTATATAAATCTCAACAAAGCTATTTGATGTCCATGCTTAGTATAATAAACTCAAAAGCGAAATTAGAATCATTAACATCTGAAAATAATCAAAATTAATTATGAAAAAAATACTTATAATAATCAGTTCTTTAATCTTCTCTTGTCAAAGTGAAAACAAATCTGTGAATGAAGTAATTGCATCTAATAATATTGATTTGATCAAATTAAAACGAGAAGAAATCAATAATAAACAGCAAGAAATTTATAAAAAATTAAATTTAATTGATATAAAGTTAAATGAATTAGAAAATAACTCCAAAAACCCTACTGTTTCTACATCTAGAATAATAAAACAAAACTTTAAACACTACGTAGAACTACAGGGAGATGTGAAATCTGATAAAATTATATCAATATATCCTGAGTTTTCGGGGATAATTAATGAAATATTTGTAAAAAGTGGGGATAGTGTTGAAGAGGGGCAAATTTTGGCAAAAATTGACGATGGAGGATTAAAACAGCAACTTTCTCAACTTCAAATCAAATATAATCTAGTAAAAACAACTTATGAAAGACAACAAAGATTATGGAGTCAAAAAATTGGAAGTGAAATTCAATATTTAGAATCCAAATCAATATTTGAGGCTCAAAGTAAGGCGATTGAACAACTTAGTAAACAATTAAACAAAACAATAATTACGGCTCCTTTTTCAGGAATTATTGATAATGTGATAGTTAAAAAGGGGGAGGTTGTTTATCCTGGACGTTCAAACTTAATGCTATTGGTAAATATGCAAGAAATGTATGTTGAATCGAAAGTCCCAGAAAATTACATTAATTCAATTACTAAAGGGAAAGACGTTGTAATTGAAGCTCCAATGTTAAAAATAGTTCTAAAATCTAAAATTAGATTAGCCGCTAACTTTATAAACCCATTGAATAGAACATATAGAATTGAAGCTGAAATCCCGAGTAATAATTATAAAATCAAACCAAATCTTAATGTTAAATTAAAGGTTAACGATTATACAAGCGAAAATGCTATTTTAATCATGTTAGATCATATTAATATTGACAGTAACAATGATGAATATGTCTATAAAATAATAAATAAAGACGGTAAAAATTATGCCTTAAAAACCATAGTTGAAACTGGAAAAAATAATGGAAATTTTATAGAAGTGCTTAAAGGTCTAACTGAAAATGATGAAATAGTAATTGAGGGAGCTAGAAAAATAACCAATAACAGCGAAGTTAAAATCATAAATAATTAAATAATAGAAATTGAAAAATAATCTAGAAAAAGAATTTAAACCTTCATCGTGGGCTATTAACAATAGTGTAACTATCTATGTATTAATGGCATTAATATTATTTTTAGGGATTAGCTCCTATTTAAATATGCCTAGGGAAGATTATCCTGAAATTAAAGAAAACATCGTATTTGTTAGTTCAATTTATCCTGGTAATACTTCAGAGGATGTAGAAAAACTGATTACTGAGCCTCTGGAAGACAAATTAAAATCTTTAAATAATATTGAAAAAATCACTTCCTCATCACAGGAAAACTTTTCAATTATAATCGTAGAATTTAATGATAATATTGGTTTTTTAGAAGCTAAGCTAAAGGTAAAAGATGAAATTGATGCAGCTACGGCATCTGAAGATTGGCCTATGTTCAATAATGCCAAAGTTGACCCAAGTGTCTTCAATCTTACTTTTACTGAAGAAATGCCAATCTTAAATATTAATATTTCTGGAGATTATACTACAGATAAACTAAAAGAATATTCAGAAGTATTACAAAAAGAAATTGAAGGGTTAACAGAAATTAAAAAAGTCGATATAAGAGGAGCTCTAGATAAAGAAGTTGAGGTTGCAGTTGATATTTATAAAATGATGGCTGCTAAAGTTAGCTTCTATGACGTAATAGGTTCAATTCAAAATGGCAATATGTCCATTTCTGCAGGAAATTTAATTGAAGGTGGTCAAAGAAAAACATTACGTATAATTGGTGAAATTAAATCCCCTCGTGAACTTGAAAAATTTGTTGTCAAATCAGAATTTGACAGTCCTATTTTATTGAAAGATATTGCAACTGTAAGTTTTAAAGAAAAAGAGTCTACCACTTTTGCAAGAGAAAATTCTGAATCTGTTGTAATGTTAGATGTGAAAAAAAGATCTGGCCAAAACATGATTGAAGCTGCAGCTAAAACTCGCTCAATTGTAGAGGAAACTTTAAATAATGTTTTTCCAAAGAATTTAAAAGTCAGCATAACAAATGATCAGTCTGAATTAACCGAAAATCAAGTAATTGATTTGGTTAACAGTATAATCTTTGGGATTGTATTAGTTGTGACTGTTTTGCTGTTTTTTCTAGGATTTAAGAATGCTTTATTTGTTGGATTCGCAATTCCAATGTCAATGTTTCTGTCTTTACTAATATTAGATGGCTTGGGATACACATTAAATACAATGATACTTTTTGGATTAATAATGGGTCTAGGTATGCTAGTCGACAATGGGATAGTCGTAGTTGAAAATGTTTACAGGCTGATGGAAAAAGAAGGGCTTAATAGAATCGAAGCTACCAAAAAAGGAATCTCTGAAATTGCATTTCCAATAATAATTTCAACTGCTACGACAATAGCTGCATTTATCCCCCTAGGGTTGTGGCCTGGTAGAATAGGTAAGTTTATGGTCTTTTTTCCAATAACTCTGTCTGTAGTATTGGGGTCATCTTTACTTGTTGCTATATTTTTCAATTCAGTACTAGTTTCAAAAATGATGAAAATTGAAGACACCAATATGCCTTTAAATAGAATCATTAAAATCACTACTATCTTGGCAATATCGGGAGTCTCATTTTTAACCTACGGATTATTTAGTTGGGAGGCTGGTGAGACGTTCAGATTTATTGGAACTTTACAATTATTTGTTGCTATTAACTTTTGGATTTATAGATTATTTCTAAGAAGGGCTGCAAATAATTTTCAACAAAAATTATTACCAAAAATTGATGCCTTGTATGAAAAAACCTTAAAAAAAATATTAATTGGTAAACGCACCTATTTAATAATTTCATCTGCAATAATATTACTAGTGTTATCATTTTATGGTTTTGGTAAATCTATTGAATCACAAAGAACAAGTATTGAATTTTTTCCATCTGAAGACCCAAGACAAATTATAATTTTTATGCAGTATCCAGAAGGAACTGATATTCAAAAAACAAATACAACCGCAAAAAAAATTGAGAAAGAAGTTTATGCAATTATAAATTCTGAGAAATTTAAGGATGATTCAGGATATAATTTTATGGTAGAAAGTGCCGTTTCTCAAGTTGGTGAAGGTTCTGAAAACCCTGAAACTGAATTAGGAACAGGCTCAGAAATGCCTAATAGAGCTAAAATTACTCTTACTTTAAGAGGCTTTAAATATAGAAATGGAGTTAGTTCAAGATTACTTAGAAAAGAGATACAAGACAAGCTTAAAAACAAATACCCAGGTTTATCAATTTCTGTTGAGCAAAATGCCTCAGGACCACCGGTTGGTTATCCAATTAACATAGAGCTTACAGGAAAAGATTATTCTTTACTTATAAATAAAGCTGAACAGATTACTGAATTCATTAATAAAAGAAACATTCTTGGAATTGAAGAATTAAAAATTGATGTTAATAAATCAAGAACTATAAATTTGATTAGTGTAGATAGAGTTAAGGCAGGCGAACTAGGAGTTAGTACTGGCCAAATTGGTCAACAGCTTAGAACAGCATTGTTTGGAGCTAAAGTTGGGGTGTATAAATCGAAAGGTGAAGATTATGACATAAATCTGCGATTCAACAACAAAGATCGATTATCAGAAAATTCTTTATATGACCAAAATCTGACTTTTAAAGACCCTTCAAATGGAAAAACTAAAGAAATACCAATTTCTTCACTAACTAGTAAATCAATAACGACAACATACAGTGAGATAAAACACAAAAACTTTAAAAGAATTGTAACTATTTATTCGGGGCTATCTTCTGGATACACTGATGCTGGTGCAATTGTTTCTCAAATTGAAAATGAAATGTCAAATTTTCAAAAAGATTTGAGTGAAATTAATATTGATTACACTGGGCAAATTGAAGAACAAAATAAAAACGGTAAATTTTTATTATCAGCTTTTTTCACTGGTCTTGGATTAATCTTTTTAATACTTATTTACCAATTTAATTCAATAAGCAAGCCTACAATTATAATGATTGCAATTTTCCTGAGTTTAATTGGGGTTTTTGGACACTTAGTTATAAGTGGCAGTCCATTTATTATAATGATGACAATGATGGGAATTATTGCGCTTTCCGGAATAGTAGTTAATAACGGAGTAGTTTTATTAGACTATTCTCAAATTCTATTGGAAAGAAAAAAATTAGATCCTGAAAATACTAAAAATGATATGGAGCTAAAATTTGATTCTATTATTGAATCGTGTAAATCCAGACTTAGGCCAGTGTTATTGACAGCAATAACTACTATTTTAGGGTTAATTCCATTGGCAATAGGTTTTAATATCAATTTTTATACATTATTTAGTAATTTTAATGCCAACATTTACATTGGTGGTGATAATTTCGTATTCTGGGGGCCACTTGCTAAAACAGTTATCGCAGGACTAATGATTGCTACTTTTTTAACCTTATTTGTTGTTCCTTCACTATTTTTAATGATAGAAAAATTTAAATTGTGGTTAAAAATTAGATATAAGTAATATCTTATTAAATTTGTAACAATAACAAAAACTATGTACAGAACTCATAATTGCGGTGAATTAAGAATTTCAGATTTAGGTAAACAAGTGACTTTATCTGGATGGGTACAAAAATCTAGAGATAAAGGGTTTCTAGTTTGGGTAGATCTTAGAGATCGCTATGGAATATCACAATTAATTTTTGATGAAGAGAGAACCTCAAAAGAAATTTTGAAAAATGCTAAATCACTAGGGAGAGAGTTTGTTATTCAAATTACTGGTGAAGTGATTGAAAGAAGTTCTAAAAATTCAAATATCAAAACTGGTGAAATTGAAATTTTGGTGTCAAACTTAACAGTTCTTAATGAGTCTAAAGTTCCTCCATTTACAATTGAAGAAAATACTGATGGAGGTGATGAATTGAGAATGCAATATAGATACTTAGATATAAGACGAGATTCTTTAAAGAAAAATTTAGTTTTAAGGCATAAAGTATCTCAAGAGGTGAGAAATTATTTATCATCTAGAGATTTTATTGAGGTCGAAACTCCTTATTTAATTAAGTCGACACCAGAAGGTGCTAGGGATTTTGTAGTGCCATCAAGAATGAATGAGGGTGAGTTTTACGCTTTACCTCAATCTCCTCAAACATTTAAACAGCTATTAATGATAGGAGGCCTAGATAAATATTTTCAAATTGTAAAATGTTTTAGAGATGAGGATCTTAGAGCTGATAGACAGCCCGAGTTTACACAAATTGATTGTGAAATGTCATTTGTTAATCAAGAAGATATTCTAAACACTTTTGAAGGGCTAACAAAGCATCTTATTAAAAGTGTTAAAAATATTGATATTTTAAACTTCCCTAGAATTACTTATGATGAAGCTATGGAAAAATATGGGTGTGACAAACCTGATATCCGATTTGGAATGGAGTTTGGAAACCTTAACAATATTGCAAAACATACTGATTTCAGTGTGTTTAATAATTCAGAAGAAATAATTGGCATTGCTGTTCCCGGAGGAAGTTCGTTTACAAGAAAAGAAATTGATAAGTATATAGAATGGGTTAAAAGACCACAAATAGGTGCCTCAGGCATGATTTATGCAAAGTATAACGATGACAATACTTTCAAATCATCCGTTGACAAGTTTTTTAACCAAGTAGATTTAGCTAAATGGGGTGAAATCACAGGTGCTAAAAAAGGAGATCTTATTTTCGTATTATCTGGCGAAAAAAATAAAGTTCGAGCACAATTAAGTGCTCTAAGACTACACGTTGCTGAAAATTTAGGTTTAAGAAATCCTAATGAATTTGCACCTTTATGGGTTACAGATTTTCCACTTTTAGAATGGGATGAAGATTCAAATAAGTACCACGCTATGCATCATCCATTTACGTCTCCAAAATTAGATCAACTTGAATTACTTAAAACTAACCCTGCAGAAGTGAAAGCAAACGCATACGATTTAGTTCTAAATGGAAATGAAATTGGTGGTGGATCAATAAGAATTCATGACAAAAAAATACAAGCATTAATGCTTAAGCATCTTGGTTTTTCAGAAAAAGATGCGATAGAACAATTTGGATTTTTAATGAATGCCTTTGAATACGGAGCGCCACCACACGGAGGTATTGCTTTTGGTCTAGACAGGTTAGTTGCTATATTAGGTGGTCAAGAAAGTATTAGAGATTTTATTGCATTCCCAAAAAATAATTCAGGTAGAGATGTCATGATTAATTCTCCTTCTAAATTAGACATTGAACAGCTTAATGAATTGAACTTAAAAATTGGTTCATAAATAGTATTGATGAAAAGATTAATTATTATTACATCAACTATTAGCTTAATATTAATTTTTACAGGTCTTTTTTTCAAAAATTTAACAATAGACTTTGAGGTTTTTAATTTAATTATTGACTTTAATATCACTGGAGATCAATTAACTGGAACAGGAGTAATAGGTTTATTCTTTTTTGTTTTTCCTGTTTTTTCTTACTACCGCTGGAAAGACAAAGATGTCAAGGATTATATGCTTACTCAGGAAAATATAGATAAAATGAATAAGTCTAAAAAATTAAAAAATCATTAATGATTATATAAATAAAAAAAAGCCATCTAAAGATGGCTTTTTTTGTTTTAGTTCACGTAGTTTATATCTATAACTGTGGTAAAACTACTTTATCAATAACATGTACTACTCCATTGTATGCTTGTACATCTACTGCAATAATATTAGCAATTCTATCATTTAAATCGATAAGTTGCGGGCCTGCATCTAGTGAAACAGTTAACGCATCGCCTACTGTAGTAATATTCATTCCGTTAGTTAAATCTCCTGATCTAACATTTGCCTCAACTACTACATGTGTACCTAGTGTAAGTTCAAGTGTTGCAGCGTCAATATCACCCAACGAATCAACACCAAGTTCTGAAAGTAATGATGCAAATGCGTCATTAGTTGGTGCAAATACTGTAAAAGGTGAAGGTTCATCTGTAGTTGATAAAATTGAAACAAAATCTTGACTTAAATCTTCTCTAGTTAATGCAGCAACTAAAGTTTCAAACGTTGGATTAGACGTAGCAAATGTTACTACTGTTGGAAGTCCAATAACCGCATCAACTACATGAACAATTCCATTAGAGGCAGATACATCTGCTAAAACAACACTAGATTGTCCATTAAATTCTACTCCACTAGCAGTACTAAAGTATAAGCTCAAGTTATCTCCGTCCATATTTGTTGCATTAGTAGTAGTATAGCCTGATCCATCAGATGCTAAATCTGTAGACATAACACTGCCTGTAATCACATGATTCAATAATATGTTAGATAAGACATCAGTAGGAACTTCATCTAGAGATGCAAATCCATTAGCTGAAAGAAAAGCTGCAAAGGCATCATTTGTAGGGGCTAATACAGTAAAATTTCCACCACTTAATGTAGTCAATAAATCTCCATCTGCAACTGTTAAAGCATCAACAAGTATACTTAGCTCTGGAGTAGCCGCAGCTGTTTCTACAATTGTTAATTCTTCAGGAATTGGTTGCGTATCATCATCATTGTCACATGAAACAATAAAAAAACTGAAGGTTAATAAAAATAGTAATTTGTTTAATTTTAATACATTTTTCATAAAATTGATTTTTAATTTTTGGTTAAATTATTTTTATACTAATAACATGAGAGTTTGCAAAGCGCATGCCAAAGTTGGATTAAATAAGCCAGATTTTAAACTTTAACTTATCATTAACATTACCACTTATAATAATTCTTGTAAAATTTAAAGCTCTATCAGCTTCTTTTACTTTTGAAGAACTCCTTTAACATTATCTCAGTTTGATTAACTAAAACTCCACCCTCAATCGTAGTTTTTGGATGAATTTTTGGTTGAAAGCCATTAAACTCACTTTTTTTATCCTTTGCTGAATAAACTATTTTAGATATTTGACTCCAATATAAAGCCCCTAAACACATTGGGCAAGGTTCAAGAGTCACATAAAGAGTACAATCGTGTAAATATTTACTACCTAAAAAATTAGATGCTGCGGTAATTGCTAAAATTTCAGCATGGGCGGTTATATCACACAAAGTTTCTGTTAAGTTATGGGCTCTAGCAATAATTTTATTATCAATTACAATAACTGCACCAACAGGAACTTCGCCTTTGTTTAAGCCTAATTTAGCTTCATCAATTGCCTTTTGCATAAAATAATTAGAATCATAATTTAAAATCATGCGTCTAGCTATTTTAAAATTAATTTATAATTATAAAATATATTGTCATTATTCAATTTTAGAATATAAATTCCTGAACTGATATTTTCAAAATTTAAATTAATTTTATTTTCAAAATTATAGTTTTTATTAAATATCTGCCTTCCGTTAATATCAATTAATTGAACAGTTGTTTGTCCATTAATATATTTGGATGAGATACTTACTAATCCATTGGATGGATTTGGATAAACTAAAGCTAAATTTGTAATGTTTTCTAGACTTAGAACTTCACAATTTTCTAGAGTTGGATCTTCTTCTGGTGGTAAGTTAAAGTCTTCAACCTGATCCGTTCTATTTCCACTATCTCCTTGAGAGGCATTATAACCTAGTCCTCTATTTGCAAAAACTTCCCAAATTAGACATTGGTTTTGACCTCCTGTAGATGCCATGTCTGCAGCAAGAATCGCATCTCTTCCATCAATAAATCCAGGACTGCAAGGTTGTAGTTTTAATCCGTCTAATACTAACTGCATTACTTTATTGTTTCCACCATTACCATTAAATAAATCAGAATCAAACCCATATTTATCTACATATGCCCAAGTTAAATCCCAAAGCATAGTAGCAAAAACAAATCCAACTCCATGAGGTTGACTAACACTTGCTTCGTTATTTGAATCATCATATGTGTAATTATTAACAGATAAATCAGTTGTATATGGTGCATTTCTAATTCCATTACCATCAGCAGCCCTTCCAGAAGCAAAATTTCCTATACCTCGAGGATCTGTTGACTGATCACCCTCTTCCATTGTTATCATTAA
Organism: uncultured Bacteroidota bacterium; assembly: GCA_902515565.1. GTDB lineage: Bacteria > Bacteroidota > Bacteroidia > Flavobacteriales > Flavobacteriaceae > SGZJ01. Next base: position 61,860 of record CABXVR010000003.1, read on the forward strand.
TCCAAACCAATCAGACCAGCCTTCACCCATTTGTTCTGCATTTTGTAAACAATTTGTAGTAGATGCTCCAGCAGTAAGTCTGTTTGATATTCCGTGTCCATATTCGTGTGCTACAATTCCATTATCAAAGCTACCATCAACATCAAATCCAGAAGTATCCAATAATGAAGCACTTATAGATTCTCCTGAAAGTAAAGCAGAAATAATACCTTCTCCAATATCTTGAGATACCATTACTGACGGAGGAGTATTGCTAGCATCATCAGCTCCTTCCCCCATTGAAATTGCCCCACCAGGGACATTGTTTACCATTATAACACCTAATGCTCCTTGAGCTTGAGCAGCAAGAATTTTAAACCCAAATTCACAAGTGCCTCTTCTAATAACTGCAATTTTTCCAGCAATTTCACTTCCGTTTGTTATACTTTGACAAGCATCATATGAGTCTCCATTAATAACTGGTGCGTCAGTTACAAGAGCAAGCTCAGCAGTTAATGGGTTTTCACTTGGAAGTCCAACTCCAAAACCAGCAGGTATAGCTGGATAGGAGCCTGCCATAGAACTGTTATTAATAGTTAGTGGTTCTCCTGAGGGTCCGTTCCATAAATACATGGTCATTGTTGGATTCCCTCCATCGGGGGGAGTTCCAAAACTAGCATTATTCATTCCGTCACCGTCTTGACCATCAGCAGTGACTGAATCTCCGCTTCCCCAAGGTGAGCTAGAATTTCCATAATTATTTTCTTGAAAATTTCCACTTTCTTCATCAAAACCATATTGATACCATATATCATGCATCATGTTATTGGTATAAAAAAGGTTAGTTAACGAAGCGTCTTGATATCCAATTGGTTCCTGCTCAAAATCTAATTCAAAATCAAAATTTAGCTCAGTGGTTCCGTCCGGAGAATATCCTTGACCACCTTGTCCGTCAATATCCTCTCTAGCCCAAACATTATTTCCTCTAGTAATTGTGTACTCAGGACCGTCAATACCATCAGTATCATGCCATCCATATGGTGAAGCTAAATCATTTGATGGCTCTAATAAAAGTTGTCTAGGCCCATGAATAGGACTTTCGGCTGGTAATGCAAATACATTATACTGAGATCCATCATTTAAAATAGATTTAATATTTGTTTGATGATTTGAAGATTCAAATATTTTATTTGAGGCAATAGAACTTGATGGCTCAAAATTACAGTTGATAATCCAGTCTGACTTGTCAATTATACTACCAGTTAATGCATCAACTCTTACGCTATACCAAAATTTCCCATTAGTTGAGTGTATGCTTAAATCCCATACTAACCTGATACTATTTTCATTTAAATTAAAATATCCTAAACTAACCGGAATCTCATGTTGAGAAACACCAGCAGAATTAAAAATAAAATTTTTATCAGTATTACTTATCTCCTCCAAACTGTCTAGTTGCCCTAAATCAAAATGATTAACTGTTTTTATGATAGCTGCTTTAGCGCTAATAAGCGGCTCAGCAGAGTTAATTTTTTCATCAATATTGCTAATGAAATTATTTGCATAATAAAACACTTCATTGTTCTTAATTGAAATAGTTGAGATGGCATTATGAATTTTTAAACCATTGTGAGTCTGATTTATATATAGTATTTTCATATCCATACTCTCAGAATTAATTTCATTATTGATAGTAAATTCATCAATATCAGAATCCAAAAATAAATATCTAGACATATTATCCTCTAGGTAATTATTAATTGTTGATGTCAATTCATTTTGAGAAAAAACAGTAAGGGTAGTAAAAAAACAAAATATTAAATTCTTCATATTAATATGATTGAGGTTTTAAAAAGTTGAAATTAAGGATATTAATAACTCCATGCAACTTAATTGAATAATAGCCTTTTATCTTTTATTTTATTTAATCGTAAGACTTTATAATCTAAAATATAATTTTGGTATAATCTCCACGGAAACTGATCTCCTTGTTTTGGTAATATATGTTTCGCTCTATGGATATACCCAGAATCTAAATTAATTAAAGGTAATTCTCCCAAATTTTCTTCAATAACTTTAGCCATAACAGAACTGCAATTGTGTTTATCTAAATATTTTAACATTCTAGAAATATACTCACTAGTTAAATCACTTTTTAAAGTCCATGAGGCATTTGTATAGCCTGCAAAAACAAAGAAATTTGGTAATTCGCTTAACATTAATCCTTTATAAATAAATTGTTTTGTTATATCAAAAGGTGAATTGTCCAATGATATTTTTACGCCACCAAAGGGAAGTAGTTTTAATCCTGTAGCACTTATAATAATATCTGCTTCTAAAAATTTCCCAGATTTTAGTAAAATCCCATTTTCCTTAAACGTATCTATGATATCTGTCTCAACAAATGCTTTTCCTTTTTTAATTGCTTTAAAAAAATCACCATCAGGTACTAAACAAAATCTTTGGTCCCAAGGTTTATAATTTGGTGAAAAGTGGGGTTCTAATGGGAAATCACCTAATTCCTTTTTAATTCCATTTAGAACATATCTTTTCATTGTTTTAGGATACTTTCTGCATAAATTATAAAAAAGTATTCCTGTTAAAATATTTTTTCCCCTAACAATGATGTGTGCAATTTTCTTTGGAAGAAATCTTTTTATAATTTTTGCAATTTTATCTTTATTTGGCAAAGCTGCAATATATGTAGGAGATCTTTGTAGCATTGTGATTTTTTCGACATCATCTGCAATTGTAGGAACGATAGTCACAGCTGTGGCTCCGCTTCCAATTACTATAACTTTTTTATTTTTATAGTCTAAATCAATATTCCATTTTTGAGGATGTAAAAATTGACCTTTAAAATTTTCTAAACCACTATATTTAGGTGTGTAACCATTATCATAATTATAATAACCGCTAGCTATAAATATGAATTGAGCAGTATATAAAGTTTTTTCATGAGTGATTGGATTTACAGCGCTAATCGTCCAAACTTTTTGCTTAGTATCAAAATTGTAGTGTATTACCTTCTGATTGAAATTAATATGATCTTTAACATTATATTCCTCTGTTGCTTCATTTAAATACTTCAAAATAGATGGAGCATCAGCAAAAGATTTATCATCGTCCCAAGTTTTGAATGAATAACCAAAAGTATACATATCTGAATCTGAACGAATACCTGGGTATTTAAATAGACTCCATGTTCCACCAATTTCTTCTCTAGCCTCTAAAATTTTATATTTTTTTTCCGGATTTTTTCTTTCCAAATGGCAGGCAGCACCTATTCCAGATAACCCTGCTCCTATAATTACAATATCAAAATCCATATACTAAAATTTATTCTTCATAATTATTATAACTCGCTTTAGGGTCTGTGAAATTAAGGATATTAACAACGAATTACAAATTGGTTTTTTGAAATTATGTCTCCGTTTTGAGAATTATTTTCATAAATTTATTTTTTAATATAAAAGGTTGATTTTGAAATTTTTAGACAGAGTAAATGGAGTTACGGATTTAAAAAATATTTCTGAAAAAGACTTAACTGAACTAGCTAAAGATCTAAGAAAATTTATAATTGATATCGTGTCAATTAAAGAAGGTCATTTAGGCGCTAGTTTAGGTACTGTTGAATTAACAATTGCACTTCACTATATTTTTAACACACCTTATGATCAATTAGTTTGGGATGTTGGTCATCAAGCATATGGCCATAAAATATTAACAGGACGAAAAAATATTTTTCACACTAATAGAGAATTTGGTGGGATTAGTGGTTTCCCAGAATTAAATGAAAGTGAATTTGATAGCTTTGGTGTAGGTCACTCTTCTACCTCAATTTCAGCTGTTCTTGGAATGAGTATTGCTTCAAAAATAAAAAATGAGCTAGAAAGACAACACATAGCAGTAATAGGCGATGCATCAATTGCAAGTGGAATGGCATTTGAAGCTTTAAATCATGCAGGAGTTACTGATTCTAATATCACAGTTGTTTTGAATGACAATACGATTGGAATAGACCCAAGTGTTGGTGCCTTGAAAAACTATCTTACTTCAGTAAAAGTAAATGGAAACAAAAGAGATAATATTTTTGAGTTATTAAACTTTGAGTATTTAGGACCCGTTGATGGCCATGATATATCTTCGTTATTAACTGTTTTTGATAAAGCTAAGAAAATGAAAGGGCCAAAATTAGTACATATAATTACCAAGAAAGGAAAAGGGTTAAAGCTAGCAGAAGAAGACCAAATTAAATATCATGCGCCTGGAAAGTTTGACAATAAAACTGGAATAGTTCATAAAAATGAAAATGATCAACTGCCTCCAAAATTCCAAGATGTTTTTGGATTAACAGTTTTAGATTTAGCAAAAAAAAATAAAAAAATTATTGGAATAACTCCTGCAATGCCAACTGGAAGTTCTCTAAAGTATATGATTCAAGAGTTTCCGGAAAGAGCTTTTGATGTTGGTATCGCTGAACAGCATGCTGTAACATTAGCTGCAGGGTTTGCCACTCAAGGATTAATTCCTTTTTGTGTAATCTATTCGACTTTTTTGCAAAGGGCTTATGATCAAATTATTCATGATGTAGCAATACAGAAACTTCCTGTAATATTTTGTATAGATAGGGCTGGGCTAGTTGGAAATGATGGTGCTACTCATCATGGTGTATTTGACATTTCTTATTTAAGATGCATTCCTAACTTAATTATTTCTGCTCCAAGAAATGAAATAGAACTCAGAAATATTTTATACACTTCACAACTTAAAAATAGAGGTCCAATTGCGATCAGATACCCTAGAGGAAGAGGGCTGATCCTAGACTGGAAAAAGAAGTACGAAGAAGTGAAAATTGGACAAGGTGAAGAAATTAGAAGTGGTAAATTATTAAGTATATTATGTGTTGGGACAGTTATAAACGAGGTAATAGATATTTCTAATAAACTCGACCTTAGTTTATATGATATGAGGTTTATTAAACCAATTGACACCAAAGTATTACATAAAATATGTCAAAGGGGTGATAAGATAATCACAATAGAAGATGGAGTGAAAGCTGGTGGTTTTGGCAGTTCTGTATTAGAATTTATGTCTGAAAATAATTATTCAAATAAAGTCAAAGTTTTAGGAGTGCCTGATGTTTTTATCAAACATGGAGATACTAAAAAATTAAAAGAATCAATAGGGCTTGATAAAACTAGCCTAGAAAAAAATATCAGCAAGTTTTAAAATTGGTGCCCAGTAATTTTTTTATACATAGTCACAGCTTGAGAGTCTGACATTGAAGATATAAAATGACATACTCCAATTAACCTATCATACAAATTAGATCCTTTTAAATTAATATGATTAGGTAATAGATGTAATATTAATTTATCATAACTACTCTCGGTTCCTTCTTCATAATTATTAAGTGATATAATAAACGTGTCAAGAAGTTTATTAATAATATTATATCCTGAAATTTCTTTTTCAATTACTTCTTTTGATTGATAAATGTTACTAACACTTAATTTAATTATATCATTAATTTGAGCTGAGAATTTACTTTTATCAAGTAATGAGGAGTTAAAATTTCCTTTTAAAATTTCTTCTTCATTAGTAATGAAAATTTCTACTACTTCATTTATTAGTGTATTTATCGCTAATGCTCTTAAATAACTTACACGATCCTGTTTATTAGTAAGGGAATTATATTTATTAATATTAATACTGTCTCTAACTAAGTTTATTAAATATTCAAGAGCAAATTCCTCTTCAATAAGCCCCAGATTAATGCCGTCTTCAAAATCAATTATTGTATAACATATATCATCCGCTGCTTCTACTAAAAAAGCTAGTGGATGTCTAAACTTAATATCATTATCAATTAATCCAAGTTCATTAAAAACATCATTAAATACAGAAACTTCACTTTGAAAAACTCCAAATTTTTTATCACTTACATTATTTGTTGGTTTGATTGGTAAGGATTCTTTTGGATATTTAACAAATGCTCCTAATGTTGCATAACTTAATCTAATTCCTCCTTCTCTCCCAACTCTTGATTGAGTAAGTATCTTAAAACCATTTGCGTTACCTTCATAATCACACAAATCTTGATATTCTTTTTTAGTTAATTCTGTAGCGTATTTTGTGCCATTTCCTTTTTTAAAATATTGGCCTATAGATTTTTCACCACTATGTCCAAATGGAGGGTTGCCAATATCATGAGCTAATGAGGCGGATGCAACAATAGCTCCAAAATCATTCGATTGATACCCATGTGTTTCTTTAAGGTGGGGGTATTTTAGTAATATCTTAGAACCTACTTTTCTGCCTAATGATCTTCCTACAACACTTACTTCTAAACTGTGGGTTAATCTAGTGTGAACAAAGTCACTATCTGATAGAGGAATAACCTGAGTTTTATCTTGAAGGCTTCTAAATTCAGAGGAAAAAATAATTCTATCATAATCTACTTCAAAGCCAAGTCTATTTTCATCTTGTTCTTTTCTAATTCGCTTTGTTTGATCTCCTTGACGTTTTAAGGAGAGTAATTGTTCCCAGTCCATTTAAAAATATTTATTGGCAAGATAATTAAAAAACAGTAAGAATAATATACTTAACATTAGCTTAACATTGGGCTTTGGTTATTGCTTGATATTTGCAATATATTAAACTAATTAAAATGAAAAATAAATTATCTCTATTAGTGTTTTTATTAACATTACCACTACTTTCAATCAGCCAAGAAAATGATAGTTTACCAAACGGAGAACCTCATTTTACTGCGTTTTGGAATTATCATTATGACTTTACAGAAAATACTACACAAGTAAGTGCTTTTGAAATAGCTAGAGTGTATTTCGGTTACAAATATACTTTCAATGATGCTTTTTCTGCAAAAATTACTTACGATATAGGAAAAAATAGTGCAGGAAGTTCTCATACTGCTTTTTTAAAAATTGCTCAATTAGATTGGAAAGTAAATTCAAACTTTAAATTAAGCATGGGGATGATTGGTGGTAAAATGTTTAAGGATCAAGAAAAAATATGGGGGTATAGATATCTCTACAAGACTCTACAAGACGAATATAAATTTGGAAGTAGTGCAGATTTAGGAGTTAATGCAGAAATAAAACTTTCTGACAAATTAACTTCAAATGTATTTATTGTTAATGGTGAAGGATATAAAAATGTTCAAGATGAAGATGGTAATCAAAGATTTGGAACAAATTTAATTTACAAACTAAACAAAAATATAACAACAAAGTTTTATTATGATACCCATGCAGTAGTCGATTCAAAAGCCATAAATAATATTGGAGTTTTTGCAGGATATAAATCAGACAAATTTAGATTTGGCGCAGAATACAATGAAATGCAAAATGGTGAAACCTATAAAAATGCAGCAGAAGACCATAATTTAACTGGCTTATCTTTCTATGGAAGTTATTTGCTAAACAAAAAGTTTGAGGTTTTTGTTAGATACGATAAGCTTACTTCCAATCAAGTTGATGGAAGCGATAATAATTGGAATTTTGAAAATGATGGCGGATTATCCATGGTGGGTATTGAATATAAAGCTGTAAAGGGAGTTAAGTTTTCTCTAAACTCTAGAAATTTTAATTACAAAGATTCAAATATTACAGATTCTTCATTAGTATATCTAAATGCAGAGTTTAAACTTTAAAAAAATAAAAAATGGATAATATTTATTTATTAATGATTGTTGCTTTAGCTGTTTTAGCTATTGCAGATTTAGTAGTTGGTGTTAGTAACGACGCTGTTAATTTTTTAAACTCAGCAATTGGTTCTAAAGCAATATCATTTAGAACTATAATGATAGTAGCTAGTATTGGAATCGCCGTTGGAGCTATATTCTCTAGTGGAATGATGGAGGTTGCCAGAAAAGGGATCTTTAACCCTGGGGAATTTATGTTTAGTGAAATAATGATAATTTTTATGGCAGTAATGATAACTGATATTTTATTATTAGATTTTTTCAATTCAGTCGGGATGCCAACTTCAACAACTGTATCAATTGTTTTTGAATTGCTTGGGGCAGCAGTTGCTATGGCGTTAATAAAAATAGGAGCTGATAGTGGAAGTTTTTCAGATCTTGTCATATATATTAATACCTCAAAGGCAACTCAGATTATATTTGGAATATTGCTCTCGGTCTTTGTGGCATTTTCCATCGGTGCAATTGTTCAATGGGTGTCAAGATTGCTTTTATCTTATGATTTTGAAAATAAAGCTGCATGGGTAAGTGCAATTTTTGGAGGTATAGCAATTACTGCTATTTCATATTTTATTTTAATGAAAGGTATCAAAGGAACTCCGTATGCTAAACTTAGTTTTGATATAATTGATGGGCTTACTATTAAAGAGTTTTTAGAAACTAAAGTGACTTCAATTATACTAGTTAGTTCAGTTTTTTGGTCATTATTTTCATATGCTCTTATAGTATTTTTTAAGACTAATATTTATAAAATTATTATACTAATTGGAACATTCGCTCTTGCTCTAGCATTTGCTGGAAACGATTTAGTTAATTTTATTGGGGTCCCTATTGCTGCCTGGCAGTCTTATGAAGCATGGCTTGCTTCAGGTGTTGCTGCAAATGAGTTTAGTATGGAAGTCTTAGCCTCGAAGGTGCCCACTCCAAATGCATTATTATTAGCAGCTGGAATGATAATGGTTATTACTCTTTGGTTTTCTTCAAAAGCAAAAAGGGTTGTAAAAACATCAATTGATTTATCAAAACAAGGTGATACAAAAGAAAGGTTTAATCCAAACTTTATTTCTAGATTTTTAGTTAGATCAGCAACTAAAGCATCTTTAGCTCTTGACAAGGTAACTCCAAAACCAATTAATGACTTTATAGAAAAACAGTTTGAAGAAAAATCTGCCCTAAGTTTAACGATAAATGATGAAGATAAGCCTGCCTTTGACTTAGTCAGAGCGTCTGTGAATTTGATGGTTGCAGGAATTTTAATTTCAATAGCTACATCTTATAAATTACCTCTATCAACTACTTACGTAACTTTCATGGTAGCAATGGGTACTTCACTGGCCGATAGAGCATGGGGAAGTGAAAGTGCAGTTTATAGAGTTGCTGGTGTATTAAATGTAATTGGAGGATGGTTCGGGACAGCACTTATTGCATTTACAGCTGCTGGAACAATTGCTTATTTAATTAATATTTCAGAATTATTTATTGCAGTACTATTATTTGCAATAATAATTATTGGTGTCAGAGGTTATTTAAAAGGCAATAATGATTCTGAAATTAATGATGAAGAAAACTTATCACTGGATGAAAGTAGTTCTTTACAAGGAGTTATTTTTGAAAGCTCAAAAAATATATCTAAGGTAATGAAAAGAGGAGAAAAAGTGTTCTCTAACGCAATAGAAGGGCTCTCAAAGCAAGATTTAGATTTATTAAAGAAGAATAAAAAACAGACCGCTAAGCTTTCTAAAGATGTAGATGAATTAAGAGACAATCTTTTTTATTTTATCAAAAATTTAGATGAATCAAGTTTAAATGCAAGTAATTTTTATATTAATCTTCTTGGATATCTTCAAGATATTACACAGTCTTTAGAATACATAAATAAGGCTAGTTATAAGCATGTGAATAACAATCATAGTAAGCTTAAGTTGACTCAAATAAGAGAGTTAATTGAAGTTAACTCTAGTATAAGTGAATTGTTTATGGAAGTAAATGGACTATACAAAAATAAATCTTTCAATAAAATTAAATCAGTTATAAGGAAAAAAGATGGTATTTATAAATTAGTTCAAGACAAGATTTTAGCTCAGGTAGCTAGAACAAGAAATGAAGAAAAAAGCCCAAAAAATACAACCTTATACTTTGGGATTTTACAAGAAACTAAAGATTTATTAAATGCAGTAATGAATTTGTTATCAGACTATAATGAATCTCATGATTCATCTGTTAAGCCAGCTAAACTAGATAGATAATAATTTATATAACTAAAGTTTTATCTATAAAAAAAGCTCCTAATTAAAATTAGGAGCTTTTTTTATTTATGTATCTCTATTTAAGACCCACACATTAAACAATCATCACCTTGACCTTCTTTAGATTGAGCAATTAATTGTTTCATTTCTTCTGCACTCATAGGCTCGACAACAACATCTTTTGTCTCAGCAAATTTTTGTGCTGTTTTAGCTGCAGCTTTCTTTTTACTTGCAACAACTTCTGGCTTTACTGCTACTGCTGGTTCAATAACTTCTTGTTTAGCTTTAACTTCTTTTTTTGGCTCTGAATCAGATTTAGTATCTAAAGTAAATTTAATCGCATCAACAGCGCTTTTAGTTCTCAGGTAATACATCCCTGTTTTCAGGCCACTTTTCCAAGCATAGAAATGCATAGAAGTTAATTTAGCCATAGTAGCTCCTTCCAAGAATAAATTTAAGGATTGAGATTGATCGATGAAGTAGCCTCTTTGTTTAGACATATCAATTATGTCTTTCATACTTAATTCCCAAACAGTTCTGTATAGTTCTTTTATATCATCAGGGATTATATCAATATTTTGAATAGAGCCATTTGCTCTCATAATATCTTGTTTTAAGCCTTCGTCCCAAAGACCTAGGCTTACTAAATCTTCTAAAAGATGCTTATTAACAATAATAAATTCTCCAGATAATACACGTCTTGTATATATGTTTGAAGTATATGGCTCAAAGCATTCATTATTACCTAATATTTGAGATGTACTGGCTGTAGGCATTGGAGCTACTAATAAAGAATTTCTTACCCCATTTTTTAATACTTTTTTTCTTAAGTCTGCCCAGTCCCAGTTTCCGCTAAGTTCTTTTTCATCAACGCCCCATAAATTATGTTGGAATTCACCTTTACTAATAGGAGATCCTTTATAAGTTTGGTATGGGCCATCATTTTTAGCTTCTTCCATGGATGCTTCTACGGCTGCAAAATATAAAGTTTCAAAAATATCTTGATTTAATTTTTTAGCAGCGTCACTAGTAAATGGCAGCCTTAATAAAATAAAGGCATCTGCTAAACCTTGAACACCTAACCCGATTGGTCGATGTCTAAAGTTTGAGTTTTCTGCTTCTTTAACAGGATAGTAATTTCTATCAATAACTCTATTTAAATTCTTTGTAACTCTTTTTGTAATTCTATATAATTCTTGATGGTCGAATTCTCCATCTTTTATAAACATAGGTAGAGCGATCGAAGCTAGATTACATACGGCAATTTCATCTGGTGATGTGTATTCTAAAATTTCTGTGCAAAGATTAGAAGATCTAATAGTTCCTAAATTTTGTTGATTAGATTTTACATTTGCAGCATCTTTGTATAACATGTAAGGGGTCCCTGTTTCAATTTGAGATTCAAGTATTTTTTCCCATAATTCTCTTGCCTTAATTGTTTTTCTTCCCTTTCCCTCTTTTTCATATTTTAAATACATTTTATCAAAAGCATCGGCATGAACATCGCATAGTCCTGGACATTCATTCGGACACATTAGAGTCCATTCTCCGTTTTCCTCAACTCTTTTCATAAATAGATCTGGCACCCACATCGCATAAAAAAGATCTCTAGCTCTCATTTCTTCTTTCCCGTGATTCTTTTTTAAATCAAGAAAATCAAAAATATCAGCATGCCATGGCTCAATGTAAATAGCAAAACTTCCTTTTCTTTTTCCTCCACCTTGATCTACATATCTAGCAGTATCATTGAAAACTTGTAGCATTGGAACAATTCCGTTACTAGTTCCATTAGTCCCAGCAATATAACTGCCAGTAGCTCTTATGTTATGAATAGATAAACCTATACCTCCAGCTGATTGAGATATTTTAGCTGTTTGTTTTAATGTATCGTAAATTCCTTCAATACTATCATCTTTCATTGTCAATAAAAAACAAGATGACATTTGAGGTTTAGGTGTACCCGCATTAAATAATGTTGGAGTTGCGTGAGTGAAAAACTTTTTTGACATGAGGTCATAAGTTTCAATTACAGCGTCCATATCATCTAGATGAATACCTATTGCAACTCTCATTAACATGTGTTGAGGTCTTTCAGCAATTTCTCCATTTAACTTTAAAAGATAAGATCTTTCCAAAGTCTTAAATCCAAAGTAATCATACCCAAAATCTCTATTATAAATAATTGTAGAATCTAATAATTCTTTATTATCTGCTATAACTTTGTAAACATCATCTGCTAATAAAGGAGCTTTTTTGCCAGTTCTAGGATTGACATATTTGTGGAGGTCTTCCATCACATCACTAAAAGATTTTTTAGTGTTTTTGTGAAGATTTGAAACGGATATTCTAGCAGCTAACTTAGCAAAGTCAGGGTGAGCAGTAGTCATAGTAGCAGAAATTTCTGCAGCTAAATTATCCAACTCGCTAGTTGTTACTCCATCATAAAGCCCTTCAATAACCCTGGCAGCTACTTTTACTGGGTCAACTAAAGGGTTTAATCCATAGCAAAGCTTTCTTACTCTTGCCGTGATTTTATCAAACATCACAGGCTCTTTTTTACCGTCTCTTTTTAGTACAAACATATTTGTAGCTCGTTTATTATTTCTGGATTAAATCCAAAAGTTAGTTAGTTAGTTTTTTATAGTTTAATAAAAAATTGGAAAAAAATTAGTTCTTGATAAGATTAAAAATCTGCATCAAAACTAAATTTATCCTTTTCTTCTTCTTTGTTTAAAACTCCTGCTTTTTGATATTCAGAAACTCTTTTTTCAAAGAAGTTTGTCTTGCCCTGTAATGAAATCATATCCATAAAATCAAATGGATTTGAAGTGTTGTACTCCTTCTCACATCCTAATTCACCAAGTAGTCTGTCTGTTACAAACTCTAAATATTGAGACATTAAATTATCATTCATACCAATAAGGCTAATTGGTAAGGATTCTGTTATAAATTCTCTTTCAATATTTAAAGCATCAATTAGAATTTCTCTAATTCTGTCTTTGGGAACTTTATTAACTAGATGTTTGTTATGTAAATGTACAGCAAAGTCACAATGTACACCCTCGTCTCTTGAAATTAATTCGTTAGAAAATGTTAAGCCAGGCATTAGACCTCTTTTTTTAAGCCAAAAGATTGAGCAAAAGGCTCCTGAGAAAAATATACCTTCCACTGCTGCGAATGCTATTAATCTTTCTGCAAAACTTGGAGATTCTATCCATTTAAGGGCCCAATCTGCCTTTTTCTTAATAGCAGGAAATGTTTCAATTGCATTAAATAATTGATCTTTTTCCTTTTCATCTTTAACATATGTATCAATAAGTAAAGAATAAGTTTCGCTGTGAATATTTTCCATCATAATCTGAAAACCATAAAAGAATTTAGCTTCACTATATTGTACTTCATTTACAAAATTTTCTGCCAAATTTTCATTAACAATTCCGTCACTTGCAGCAAAAAAAGCTAAAATGTGTTTGATAAAATACCTCTCATCATCATTTAATTTATTGGTCCAGTCAGTAAGATCTTGGTGTAAATCAATCTCTTCTGCTGTCCAAAAACTAGCTTCTGACTTTTTATACCATTCCCATATATCATGGTGTTGAATTGGAAATATTACAAACCTTGATTTATTTTCTTCCAAAAGAGGTTCTACTGCATTTGACATACTTATTAAAATTTTAAAAATTAACGTTAAATTTAATATAACTTGGGACTAACAAATATTCAAAATTTTTCTCGAAAATGAAAGTCATGTTTATTAACATTGTGTACAAGTTTTTAACAAAACAAGTTTTATTTGAAAAAATAAATAAGACAAAATTTTTAATATAAAATATTGATTTACAGTGTTTTAAAAACAGGTTGAAAAAATGTCTATCAGGAGATAAAAAAATTAAAATAAAAAAACTAAAAAAAATTGCAGTCTATTTTTGTAAATCTTTTGCGGCTAATTCTAGTTCTTGGTACCAGTCTTTTCCAAACTTTCTAATAAGTGCATCTTTTACAAATTTATAGACTGGAACTTGAAGCTCTTTACCTAAAACACAAGCATCACTACAAATAGACCATTTATCATAATTTACCGAAACAAACTCACTAAAATCTTTAGTTCTAATTGGATACAAATGACATGATATTGGTTTTTTCCATAAAATAAGTCCTTCTTCAAAGGCTTTTTCAAAACTACATTTAGCTACTTTATTTTCATTTAAAATTAAATAAACACACTCTTTTCCATCAACTAAAGGAGTTTCAAAATCACCAGAAACAGTAGTAATAAATTGACCTTGTTTAGTAATTTCATTAATTGATTTGGAGCTTAAGTATTGTTTTACAATGGGGTAAAACTTTTTTATTTCATCTATCTCGTTATCTTCTAAAGGAGCACCGGCATTACCTTTAATGCAACATGCTCCTTTACATTTGCTAAGATTACAAACAAAATCATTCTCTATAATAGACTCAGATACAAGAGTATTTTTAATTTGAAACATAGCCCAAATATATATATAAAAAAAATATAAAAATTATCATTGTAATTATATATAATTAACTGAAATTTGCAAAAAAACAACAAGTATGGATTTGAATTTCAAAAATATATTTACAGCGTTTATGATCTTATTTGCTGTTATTGATATTGTAGGGAATATTCCTATAATTATTGATTTAAGAAAAAAAGTTGGGCATATTCAAAGTGAAAAAGCTTCTCTAATTGCTGGTGTAATAATGATATTTTTCTTATTTATAGGGGAAAATATTTTGTCACTAATCGGCATTGATGTTAACTCTTTTGCTGTAGCTGGTTCATTTGTTTTATTTTTTATTGCTTTGGAAATGATTTTAGGAATCACATTATATAAAGACGAAGATAACACTACAATGACAGCGTCTGTATTTCCACTAGCATTTCCATTAATTGCGGGTCCTGGAAGTTTAACAACTATACTTTCAATAAAATCAGAATTTTCAACACCTGATATAATTATTGCAATTATTGTTAATGTTATTGTTATTTATTTGGTCTTAAAAACATCCGGGAAAATTGAAAAATTAATCGGAAAAAATGGAATACAAATTATAAGAAAAGTTTTTGGTGTAGTTTTACTTGCCATAGCTGTAAAACTATTTATGTCTAATATTAAAGAATTAATTTAAAATGATTAAATCAACCTATATAATTTCAATTATTGCTTTTTTAATAGTAATATATAACTGTACAATTATAGATTGGGGAAATCCTTTTTCTGGAGATAGTATAGTAGCTCTTATTGCAATAATGTGTGGTCTTTGCTGTATTTTAGTTATGACTATTTTAAGAACTTCAAAAAAGATTCAAAAGTTATCAAAAAAAGACTAATCCAAGTCTGCAATGTGAGTTATTTCAATGCCAGCTTTTTCTAAGAAGTCTAATCCAGATGTATCTTTGTAAGCCTTATTAAATACCACTCTTTTTATTTTAGCCTGATGAATTAGTTTGCTACACTCTCTACATGGAGATAAAGAAATATAAAGAGTTGCTCCGTCAGAAGATTGCGTTGAGGAAGCTATTTTAGTTATGGCATTCGCTTCGGCGTGAAGGACATACCATTTTGTGTAATTTTCATCATCTTCACAAATATTTTCAAATCCTGACGGAGTTCCGTTGTACCCGTCTGAAATAATCATGTTATTTTTAACAATCAAAGCACCAACTTTCTTTCGCTTACAATAAGAAAGTTTACCCCATTCAATGGCCATTTTTAAGTAAGCAATATCATATTTAAGTTTCTTCTCTTCCACTAAATTTTAATTTAAATTAAATTTAATGCTTTTCGAATTAAAAGATTCCAATCCACACTGCAAAAAAGACAAATAATCGTCCTCATCAGGTGTGTAACCAACTGGGGAGGTCAACACTTCTTTCCCATTAGGATTTAAAAGTACATAATAGGGTTGTGAATTTGTATTGAAAAATTCGGTCTGAAAATGTGCCCATTTATGACCATAATTTTTAAGTTCTCTAAAACCCTCTCCTGTAGTTCTTTTGACCAGAATTTGTTCATCCTCGGGTAATTGTTTTTTATCGTCTACATACAAAGAGATTAATACGTATTCATTTCTTATCACATTATCAACTTTAGCCAGTGGCCATACATGTTCTTCCATTTTTCTACAATTAACACATGCAAATCCAGTAAAGTCTAAAAGGATTGGTTTGTTAACTTTTACAGCATAATCAATACCGGTTTTTAAATCTTTAAAACAGTCTAAATTATTAGGACAATCGTTTGGGTAAAAAATACTATAACCAACAGGTGGTGCTAAACCACTTAGCAAAGACAAAGGTTTAAAAGTTGAAGTTTCAGAGTTGAAACGAAATCCTGAAGCAAGATATATAGAAAAACTAAAAGCCAAAATTATACTGCATATTCTAAAAAAAGAAAAACTTTTTACTTTTTGATCATGTGGAAATTTAATTATTCCCAATAAATAAAGTGTTAAACAAGCAGAAATAACAAACCACAAAAATAAGAATACTTCAATTTTTAAAAGACCCCAATGAGCTACTAAATCCGCATTAGATAAAAACTTCAAGGCTAATGCAAGCTCAACAAATCCCAGCACAACTTTGATAGTGTTCAACCAAGATCCTGACTTTGGTAAATTGAGTAATACCTTAGGAAACATTGCAAATAATGCAAATGGTAATCCTAGGGCAACACCAAAACCACCCATTCCTGCTGTTAATTGCCAAGCTCCACCATCACTTGTTATGGAACTTGCAAGAAGGGATCCTAAAATTGGACCTGTACATGAAAACGAAACAACTGCAAGAGTTAAAGCCATAAAAAAGACTCCTAAAACTCCTCCAAAAGTTTCACCTTTAGTTGATTTGTCTACCCAGCTAGAGGGTAATGTCAGCTCGTAATATCCAAAAAATGAAAATGCAAAAAATATAAATATTAAAAAGAAGATGATATTTAAAACAACATTAGTCGATATCTCATTTAAAATATCAGGATTAACTGAATCTAGCAAATGAAATGGGACGCTTAAAAGTAAATAAACTAAAACAATGAAAAACCCATAAAGTAATGCACTGTAAACGCCTTTTTTATCATTCTGTTTTGTAAAAAAGCTAACAGTAAGTGGGATCATAGGAAAGACACAAGGAGTAAGTAGCGCTAACAATCCTCCTATGAATCCTAAACCAAAAATACTAAATAGTGTTTTATTATTTTCGGGATTAGATTCCGAAACTTCAGTGTTACAGTTATTAGAGGAAGAAACTACTTCTTGAGGCTCATATCCATATAATAAAATATTTGGGTCTTGCACTAATTTAGAATTTGAATTAGTGTTTAAATCATCATTGTTTGAACTGTTTGTAGCGCCAAATTCAAAACGAAAATCAATATCTGTAGGGGGTAAGCAGCGTGTGTCATCACAAGTCATGAATGTCAAGTATCCAGAAACTGAAGATTGGAGATCTTTAATAATTACTTTTTGTGTAAATTTTGCCTCAGTGTAAAACTTTGACACTACTATCCCAAAAACTGGATCTTGCTCTGTAACTCTATTGTTTGTATCTTCAATTACATCTCCAACAAATTCAACATTTGAGTTTTCATCAAATTCAAATGAAGTTGGAACTGGACCTAAACCATCAATAAATTGAGAATATACTGACCACTTATCGTCAATATCTGCTGTGAAGATAAGTTCGTATTCTGTATCAGTTATTTTAACTGTTTCAAACTCCCAGCTTACAGGTTCTAAAATTTGAGCGTTAGAACTAAAGCTTAAAAAAACAACAAATAAATATATGTTTCTTAGAAAAAATTTCATGAGAATTTTTTTAATTGAGTACAAATAAATGTAAAATTTATCGACTATTTCTTAATAAAGTTATAAATAATCAAAATAGCAACTGCTTTTTGTTATTAGACTTCCATTTTGCTTGATATTTATTTTTTACAAAATAAACATTTAACTCAGCTTGATATTTTTTATCGACAAAAAAAATTTTAAAGTCTGCTTGATAAGCATAATCGGAGAAATACCATAAACCTGAGTTACCTTTAGCTTCATATTTATTTTTCGCTTTATAAACTAATAAATCGGCTTGGTACTCATAATCAACTACATAAACTTTTAGGTCTGCCTGATATGAGTAGTCAACAGAGTAAAAAGTCTGAGAAAATAGGAATGTAGTTGGAAGTAAAAATACTAATAGAAATAATTTCATTATTAAATATAATAAAATTATCTATCGTTTATCCATTTTAAAGTTTCTTCTCTAACTATATGCATTGGAACATAATGAGCGTAATCAACGACTACATGTCTTTTGTTGTTGTTATCTAAATTCATAAGATTAAAAAGAGGTAATTGAGAAGATTGATAAGGGAAATAAAAATCATACCTACCATTTAAAAGTAACGTAGGGGTCTTAATTCTAGCAGCATATTTTTCTGGCTGGATTTCTTCTCTAACATCATCTAAAGAAATTCCTCCTACAAACAAGATTCCTGTTTTGAATCTATCTTCAATGGCCAAAATATTTACTCCTACTTGCCCTCCCCAGCTTACACCAAAATAATGTGGCTCATAACCATTTTTAATTGCATAATCCACTGCGTATCTAACTTCTTTTACCCACGTAATTAAATGATCTCTATAATTCATTGAAGTATTTCCGATATCAGTTTTCACGCCATCTTGTCGAGAGTAAGTACTTAAATACTCTGGGAATATAACATCAACACCCGAATTTACCATTTCAGTCACCCAGGTTGGATAAGTAATTTTATCTCTATACAAAGCATTAGAACCTGGGAAATATATAAGTGCTTTTTTTGATTTTATTTCAGGGTCTGCTCTAAGATGATGAACGGGCATCGTCATATTAGAAGTAATTATATTAGACGATGTACAATAAAATTCCTGCCCAGTTACTTTTGAAGTATTTAATTGTTCAATGTTGATGTTATTTTTATCATACATAAACAAACTTTCAATTAAATTCCATTCTTTTTCAGTTGTTCTGTAATTATCATAAAAGTTTCTTAGTTTTTCTCTTTTGTAAAAAATTTCACCAGAATTATCAGTCTCAATTTTTTTAACTAATCTAATGCCGTTGTAACTAGATCTGTTCCATGCATTTTGAGAATAAAAATCAAAAGGCACATAAGTATCATCAGCAAATGAACCTCCTAAAATACCTTTACTCTGTTTATCTTTAATATTATTACTAACCCATTCTCTTACATTACCAGCCATGTCAAAAATGCCATTATTATTTTCTGAATCGGATTCGATTCTAGATTTAGTATAGTTATAGGAGTTAATATTTGCATTTTTTAAAGCTCTCTCAGGTCTATTTCTATCGAATGCATAAAACCATTCTGCAACACTTGGCAACGACATATTTTTAAACTTCGCATATGCAGTTGCTTCATACCAAGATATCCCAGAAACAGGATATAAGTCTTTACCATTTTCATAGGTTCCTTGATACCAATCTTTAGGCGAAGGAAAATTAGTTTTGTCTACAAAAGAAGTTTTAACCTCATTAAAACTAATTTTTTTTCCTTCGTGGATCAGATCGACAGGCCAAAATTCCTCTCTGTAGTAGCCATTAGCATCCACAAATTCTTTATAATCTTTATTAGAAACCTCATACTTGTCCATGTAAAAAGGTTTAATTAAAAGGTTTTCATGAGATTTTGAATAGTTTGTATTTGCTAGAAATAACTCTGTTTCAGGAAAATAAACACCATCTTCATTTAGCTTATTATCCAGGGTTATTTTGACATATTTAAAATTTAATGCAGAAGTAAAAAACTGAAAAGACTCTTTTCCTTCTTGCTCAACTTTTATTTGATTATATACAGAAATCAGTTTACTTGGAAACAATACAAGTGAGTCATTAATTTTAGTAAGTTTACTCCACCCGAATTTATCACTAGTACGCCATGAAATATTATAATCTCTAATTTTTTGACTTAATAAAACTGTATCATTAATTAATAAACTTTGATATTCTAAATTGTTAATTTTAGAATATTCTTGTAGCATAAGTTTTTTGTTTTCTTTTTCAAAATTATCAACTTTATTTAGATAAGGGACAAGAAGAAGAATTATTAAAGTAAATAGAACTGAATAAATCAAATAAGATAAATTTGACTTATTACGAATAACAGAAATCATGGTATTCTTAAATTGTCTTGTAAGCTTGATATTATTTAAAGAAGCATTAGGGCTATAACCAAACTCATCTTTAAATGATTTAGAAAAATAAGAAAGGGATGAAAACCCAGAGTCGTAAGCAATTTCAGAGACATTTTTTTCTCCTGTCTTTAATAACTCTTGAGCATAATTAAGTCTATAAAACCTAATGTAATTAGAAATAGATCTACTAGTTTTGTTCTTGATTGCATCACGAGCCGTATTTTTATCAAGACCTGTGTTTTCCAACAACTGAGAAGTGGAATACTTGCTGTCCTTAAAGTTTAAATTAATGTCATTTAAGACGATTTCATAATTACTTTTCATAACATGATAGATTTGGGTGTCAAAAAACTCTCACACAATTAACTTAATTATTGTGTGAGAGGTTAAAATATTACAATTCTGTAACTGGTGAACTAAGTTTTGGTAGCCATCTCCATATTTCGGAATAATTCCCCCACATTTCAAGACTTTCATTAAAAAGTGCTTGATCAGTTTCGAATGAATTTGCACCAAATAGTTTATTGTAAGCTTCAATAACTTTAGGCCAAGATTCTTGTTCTCCGTCAAAACCAGAATAATCTGTATGAGAATAAAAAACTAACACATGCCCAGATGCTCCTCCAATTGTTGTTGTCCATACATTTAATGACATTTCCTGATCAGATTCTGCGGCAGCTTTAGCGACATTGTTTCTAAACTTCCAAAAGTGCGCTCCCTTAGCTCGCTTAACATTATAATGTAAAACTTTAGAAACTCTATTTGTTCCTCGGGCTACATTATCAAAACTAGCTTGTTCGTTAAAACTAATATATTCTGTTCCTCCAATATTATTTATTAATGGTGATACATTATCCATCCAATATTTATAGCCATCTGAGTCATAACCGTCCAATGAAGCCATAGTAGGCCCTACACCAAATCTAATTAATTGCTGTGCTCTTTCTCCTGCCTCGACTTGAAAAGTATATATTAATTCTCCGTCTGTACTGCCGTTATATTTTTTAGTCTTTTTGGCAATTGCATCTTTGGCAGATTGCATCTGACCATTATTAACTTTGTAGTAAGACATCCAGCCTTCTTGACTGTAAGCATTAAAGCTTAATGTTAATGCAAGAATAAATAAAATCGATTTTTTCATTTTTTTA
>CABXVR010000004.1 GCA_902515565.1 uncultured Bacteroidota bacterium
TTTTTTTGATGAACTAACTAAATATTCAAAGATTGATAATTTAGATGAAATAGATATTTTAAAAACTGAATCTACAAGCTTTATTGAATCAAATTATAAAACTATAATTATAGGTGTTCATGCAAACAGTGAAACACCCTGGAAAAGTTATAATTTAAAAAAAGAAGAAATAATTTTCATTAATCGAATATCAAAAAAAGTTAATGTTATATTAAATATTTTCGGTAGCCCTTACATGTTAAATAGATTTAAAAATATCAAAAACATCAATGGTATTATAATTTCATATCAAAACTCTAAAGTTTTTCAAAAAAAATCTGCACAATTGATATTTGGTGCAATTGAATCGACAGGAATTCTTCCAGTGAGTATCGGTAAGTTATTTTCTACAGGTCATGGTTTAGAATTAAATAAAATAAATAGATTGTCATATGGTTTGCCTGAGTCTGTAAATCTAAGTTCAGAAAAATTAAATAAAATAGATTCACTTGCACAGATAGCTATTGACTCTAGTATGACACCAGGAATGCAAATATTAGTTGCAAAAGATGGAAAAGTAATTTATGATAAAAACTTTGGATATTTAACTTATAAAAAAAAACATAGAGTAAATCATAATACAATTTATGATATAGCATCCTTGACCAAAATTTTGGTTACTCTTCCAATAGTAATGAAAATGGTTGAACAAGGAAAATTGTCATTAGATACAAAGTTAAAAGAAATCATACCTCAATATAAAAACTCAAATAAGTCTGATAAAACGATAAAGGAAGTTTTATCCCATTTTGCAAATTTAAAATCTTGGATACCATTTTATAAATCAACTCTTGATACAGTAAATAAAACACCTAACCCATTATATTATAAAAAGAGTTTTAGTCACGAATACAACATTAAAGTAACAGAAAATTTATATCTACTGTCCAGCTTTAAAGACAGTATTAATGTAAATATTAAAAATAGTGAGTTAAACAATGATAAGTACAAATACAGTGATTTGCCTTACTACATCTTAAAAGAATATATTGAGAATTATTATTCATCTGATTTGTCTTCAATTATTGATTCACAAATGTATAATAAAATGGGATTAACTCATTCGTCATTTTTTCCTAAAGAAATAAATTCTTTAGAAAATATTGCTCCAACTGAAATTGATGATTACTTTAGATTTCAAGAAATCAGAGGAACTGTACACGATATGGGTGCAGCTATGCAAGGTGGAATAGGAGGTCACGCAGGTTTGTTTAGTAATGTTAACGATGTTGCCAAAATTATGCAGATGTTTATACAGGATGGGGGTTATGGTGGTGAAAGATATTTAAATAAATCAACTATAAATTTATTTAATAAATGTTATTATTGTAATGAAGATAATAGGAGAGGAGTTGGTTTTGATAAACCCCAAATTAAAGATGATGGTCCAACATGCGGTTGTGTGTCTATGAATAGTTTTGGTCACTCAGGTTGGACCGGAACTTATACTTGGGCAGATCCAGATGAGAAAATAGTTTATGTCTTTTTGTCTAATCGATCTTATCCTAATTCGGTAGAAAATAAATTACTAAAAAATAATATTAGAACCGATATCCAAAAATTAATTTATGAATCAATAATTAAATAATATTTATGATTATAGGAATTGTTTGTTATCCAACTTATGGAGGTAGTGGAGTTGTAGCTACAGAACTGGGCTTAGAATTAAGTAAAAGAGGTCATGAGGTTCACTTTATCACATATAATCAACCTGTAAAGTTGAATTTATTTAACAACAATATTCATTATCACGAAGTCATAGTACCTGATTATCCTTTATTTCATTATCAACCATATGAATTAGCTCTCTCTAGTAAAATTGTTGATATGGTAGATTTACATAAAATCGATATTTTACATGTACATTATGCAATACCCCATGCTTATGCTGCATATATGTCAAAGCAAATGCTAAAAACAAGAGGTATTAATTTACCAATAGTAACTACTTTACATGGAACAGATATAACCTTAGTTGGTAGCCATCCATTTTATAAAAATGCAGTTGAATTTAGTATAAATAATTCCGATGCTGTAACTTCAGTTTCTGAAGACTTAAAAAAAGATACTTTAAGTTTTTTTAATATTAAAAAAAACATAGAAGTCATACCAAACTTTGTAGATTTAGAGAAATACAACCATGTTCATGAAAATTGTGATCGAAGTGTCTTAGCTGATGATGATGAAAAGATTATTACTCATATAAGTAATTTTAGAAAAGTAAAAAGGATAGATGATGTAATAAATTCTTTTAATCTAATTAACAAACAAATCAATTCAAAATTAATATTATTAGGCGATGGACCAGAGAGAATAAAAGCAGAGAAATTATGTGATGAACTTAATCTTAATGAAAAGGTCTTATTTTTAGGAGCATCGAACGAGACAGCTAAAATATTATGTTTAAGTGACGTGTTTGTATTAGCATCTACAACAGAGAGTTTTGGACTTGTAGCCCTTGAAGCTATGGCTTCATCTGTCCCTGTAGTGTCTACTAATTCAGGAGGTCTTCCAGAAGTTAATAAAAATGGTTTTTCAGGTTATCTTTCAGATGTTGGTGATATAAATAGTATGGCAAAAAATGCTATTAAAATACTAGAAGACTCTGCAAAATTGATGAATTTTAAAAAGAATGCTAAACAACAAGCTAATAAGTTTGATGTACACAACATAGTTCCAAGCTATGAAGATATTTATAAAAGAACTTTAGCAAAACAATAATAAAAAGTTAATAATGAAAAGAAAAGATTTTTTGAAAATTTCAGCAAGTGCTGCTATGTTTTTTGGAATTACTCCAAAAACCCTTGCTGACTCATCACAATTAGTTGAATATTTAAAACCTACCTTTAAAAATAATGGCTCCTGCGTTGATTTAATAGATGAACCCATTAATAAGGTCAGAGTAGGAATTATCGGATTAGGAAATAGAGGTAGTGTTTTGATTCAAATGTTTGAATATTTAATTAAAAATAATTTTTCTGAAATAGTTGCTATAAGCGACCTAAGTGAAACTAACATTGATAAAAATATTAGTTACTTAAAAAAAATACAAAATAAGAAACCCGATATCTATAGTGATGATATTCACTCATGGAAACAATTAGTAAAACGTAATGATATTGATCTTGTAATAGTAGCAACTCCCTGGGACACACATACTGAAATGTGTATTTATTCAATGCAAAATGACAAACATGTAGCTTGTGAAGTACCAATAGCTACATCTATAAAAGATTGTTGGAAAATTATCCAAGTAGCAGAATCCACAAAAAAACATTGTATGATGATGGAGAATTGTTGTTTTAATAACGAAGAGTTATGGTTATTAAATATGATAGACAAAGATGTATTTGGTAATATTAATCATGCCGAAGGAGCTTACATTCATGATTTAAGAAAACATCTGTTGGATGACGATTATTATCATAATCAATGGAGAATTAAGCATCATCAAAATAGGAATGGAAATCTCTACCCAACTCATGGTCTAGGTCCAGTATGTTCTTATATGGATATTGGGAGGGGTGATAATTTAAAACATTTAGTTTCTATGAGCTCTAATGAAGAAGCACTAAGTATTGCTGCTAAATCTATAAATAGTGAATATAATTCTTTTTCATGTGGTGATATGAATACTACACTTATCAAAACTAATCTCGGAAAAACAATTAAGCTTCAATATGATGTACACACTGGTAGACCTTATACTAGGTTAAATAATGTTAATGGAACAAAAGCTGCGCATCAAGGGTACCCATCAAAATTATATATTAATAATTCTGAATTACAGTGGAGTCATAGTTGGTTAAATCAAAAAGAATATAATGATTACCGAAAAAAATATAACCATCCTCTTTGGGCTACAATGGAAAAAGAAATATCAAACAATCAAGTTGGTCATGGAGGAATGGATTTTGTTATGATTTATAGAATAATCAGATGTCTAAATAAAGGATTACCACTTGATATAAATGTTTATGATAGCGTTACGTGGAGTTCAATTTTTCCTCTTTCAGAAATGTCTGTTATTAATGATACTAAAACTATAAAAATTCCAGATTTTACATCTGGAAAATGGAAAGAGTCTAGAAAATCAGAACTACTTAGAGTTATATAAATATTTTTCCAGGATTAAGGATTTTATTTGGATCAAATAAATTTTTAATTTCAATTTGCAAGTCAATTGCTTTTTTTGAAAAAGCAATATCCATATATTCTTTCTGCACATAGCCAATGCCATGCTCACCGGAAATAGTGCCGCCAAGTTTAACGGTTAAAGTAAATATTTCTCTAATTGCTTTTTTTAGCTCTTTATCCCATTTATGATCACTCATTTTGCCCTTTATAATGTTAATATGTAAATTACCGTCACCTGCATGTCCATAACATACACTTTTGAATCCATATTTCAATCCAATTTTTTTTACGCCTTTAAGTAATTTCGGTAATTCAGCTCTTGGCACAACTGTATCTTCTTCTTTATAAACAGAGTTAGCTTTTACAGCTTCACCAACCGATCTTCTTAATTTCCATAATGTGTTTTTATGAGTTTCGTTATCTGCAAGAATTACATCACTGCAATTAAATGAAGTGACAACTTTCTCAATTTCTTCACATTCTTTGAACAAAATATTTTCATCATTTCCATCCACTTCGATTAGTAAATGTGCTTGTATGTTATCACTTATATTCATATTTACATCTGTATATTTAATAGCCCAGTCTATAGCATCTCTCTCCATAAACTCCAAAGAACAAGGGTTTAGTCCTGCTCTGAATATGGCAGATACTGCTTCACAGGCTGACTCTGCTGATTTAAAAGGAACTAACAAAGTAATTGATTTTTTTGGTAATGGAATTAGCTTAAAAACAACTTTTGTTATAATTCCCAGTGTACCTTCACTTCCAATCATTAATTGTGTTAAATTATAACCTGTTGAGTTTTTTAGAACATTTGCTCCTGTCCAAATAATTTCACCTGTAGGCAAAACAACTTCCAGGTTTAAGACATAATCTTTAGTAACTCCATATTTTAATGCCTTTGGTCCACCAGCATTTTCCGCAAGATTACCCCCTAAAAAACAACTGCCTTGACTAGCTGGGTCAGGTGGATAAAAAAGGTTTTCTTTTTCAACAAAATCTTTAAATACCTTATTAATAACACCAGGCTCAACAGTAGCTTGTAAGTTTCTTTTATCAACTTCAATTATATTATCTAATCTTTCAGTGCTCAAAGTAACACCTCCATAAATAGGTAAGCTACCACCACTTAAGCCTGTTCTAGCCCCGCAAGGTGTTATGGGGATTAATCTTTTATTACAATATTTGATGATTTTTGAAATTTCAACTGAAGTAATTGGTTTAATAACTATTTCAGGTTGAAAACTTAGATTTTCTGTATGATCAGTTGAGTATGTTTTTAATGACTCTTTATCAACGTGGATGTTATTTTTACCAACTATTTTAGCAAAAAACTCTACATCAATTTCAGTAATTTTGGAATACTTGTTTATCATACTTAAAAATAAATATAATATATATATTATTGCATTATTTTTTGTTTTAATCTTAATAATCTATTTTTACTTTTCAATCAGAATAAATATGTCTGCTAATACATTTGGAAACATTTTTAAATTAACCTCATTTGGCGAGTCTCATGGATTAGCTTTGGGTGGTGTGATTGATGGCTGTCCTGCCGGACTGAAGATAGATTTTGAAAAAGTTAACTTAGAGCTTAGCAGAAGAAAACCTGGACAATCTAAAATAGTAACTCAGAGAAAAGAAGATGATAAAGTTGAATTCTTATCTGGAATTTTTGAAGGAATTACCACTGGAACGCCAATAGGGTTTATTATTAAAAATTCTGATCAAAAATCTAAAGATTATAACCATATAAAAAATATTTTCAGACCTAGTCATGCTGACTTTACTTACGAAAAAAAATACGGATTGAGAGATTATAGAGGAGGTGGTAGAAGTTCTGCTCGTGAAACTGTTTGTAGAGTTGTTGCTGGTGCAATTGCTAAACAATTAATTAGTAAAATAAATATAACTGCTTACACATCTTCTGTTGGAGAAATCAAACTCAATAAACATTATTCTGAATTAGATTTTTCTAATATTGAAAATAATTCAATTAGATGCCCTGAAGCATCTACTGCACAATCGATGATTGAGAAAATAAAGGAGATTAAAAAAAATGGTGATACTATTGGAGGCGTAATAACATGTGTAATTAAAAACGTACCGATTGGTATCGGAGAACCTGTCTTTAATAAATTACACGCTAAGCTGGGAAGTGCAATGCTATCAATTAATGCTGTAAAAGGATTTGAATTTGGTAGTGGTTTTAATGGTACATTATTAAAAGGTAGTGAGCATAATGATTTGTTTAATGAAGATAATACAACAGAAACTAATAACTCTGGTGGAATTCAAGGAGGTATTAGTAATGGAATGGATATCTATTTCAATGTCGCATTTAAACCTGTTGCTACAATTATGCAAAAGCAAACAACAATTAATTCAGATAGTAAAGAGGTAAATATGATGGGTAAAGGAAGGCATGACCCATGTGTTTTACCTAGAGCAATTCCAATTGTCGAATCCATGGCTGCATTAGTAATTGCAGACTTTGTACTTCTATCTAGATTAAATAAATTATAAATAAAAAATATGGCTTTACATTGGAAAATTTTAATTGGAATGTTATCTGGAGTTTTGTTTGGTGTTTTAATGCTAAATATTAATGGTGGAGATTTGTTTGTTAACAATTGGATCAAACCACTTGGAACTATTTTTGTTAAACTTTTAAAATTAATTGCTATACCTTTAATTTTAGCATCACTTATCAAGGGTATATCAGATCTAAAAGATATCTCAAAATTTAAGACCATTGGCTCCAAAACTATTATTACATACATTTTAACTACAGTTGTTGCTATTTCTATTGGCTTAATTTTAGTTAATTTGATTAATCCAGGTTCGGGTATTTCTAGTGAAACTGTAGAAAAATTAACATCTACATATTCTGAAAGTTCTGGTGTTCAATCTAAATTAGCAGAAGCAAATAATCAAATACAAAGTAGTCCGTTACAATTTCTTGTAGATACAGTCCCTGATAATGCATTCAAAGCGATGTCTAATAATTCATTAATGCTACAAGTTATATTTTTTACAATATTTTTAGGAATTAGTATGCTTATAATTGGAGAAGAAAAGTCAAAACCTCTAAAATTATTTTTTGATTCACTAAATTTTGTTGTTTTAAAGATGGTTGATTTAATAATGAAAACAGCTCCTTATGCTGTATTTGCACTACTAGCTAGTGTTATTACATCTTCAAATGACCCTGATCTTTTACTTGCGCTTTTAAAATATAGCGGAGTTGTATGTCTAGGGCTATTTTTTATGATAATAGTTTATTGTATTGCTGTATATTTTATAACAAATTCTAATCCACTAGTTTTTTTAAAAAAAATTAGTCCAGCTCAGCTTTTAGCATTTTCTACAAGTAGTAGTGCGGCAACATTACCCTTAACAATGGATAGAGTTGAAAATCACATTGGAGTGAACAGAGAAGTGTCTAGTTTTGTTTTACCAGTAGGAGCTACTATTAATATGGATGGAACAAGTTTGTATCAAGCAGTTGCAGCAGTTTTTATTGCTCAAGCATTAGAATTTGACTTGACATTAGCGGATCAATTAACTATTGTACTTACAGCTTTATTAGCATCTATTGGTAGTGCTGCTGTCCCTGGTGCAGGAATGGTAATGTTAGTTATAGTATTAGAATCAATTGGTTTTCCATCAGATAAATTAGCAATTGGATTAGCTTTAATATTTGCAGTTGATAGACCTTTAGACATGTGTAGAACAGTTGTAAATGTTACAGGTGATGCTGCAGTATCCATGATAGTTGGTAGATCTGTTGGGAAGTTTAAAGGCATTAAATAATAATACTGTTGCTCAATAACTTAAATAAAGATTGGAAAATTCATTTAAAAGAAGAGTTAGATAAAGACTACTTTTTTAATCTAACTACCAGAGTTAATCAAGAATATTCAAATTATATATGTTTTCCTCCAATTGATAATATATTTAATTCTCTAAATTTTTGTGTACTTTCTAAATTAAAGGTTGTTATAATAGGGCAGGACCCTTATCATCAACAAAATCAAGCAAATGGATTATCTTTTTCTGTAGGTAAAGATGTAAAAATTCCACCATCTTTAAATAATATATTTAAGGAATTAAATAGTGATATTAATAAACCTCTGCCAACAAATGGTGATCTTACTTATTTATCAAAACAAGGGGTTTTGCTATTAAATAGTTGTCTTTCGGTTAGGATGAGTTCTCCGGGAAGTCATTACAATTTTGGTTGGGAAATTTTTACCGATAAAATAATTTCAATTATTTCAGAAAAAAAAACTAACGTTGTTTTCTTACTTTGGGGAAATAAATCTATTTCAAAGTCTAAATTAATAGACACAAATAAACACTTAATACTCACTTCTGGTCATCCATCACCACTTAGCGCTAACAGAGGATATTGGTTTGGTAATAGGCATTTTAGTAAAACGAACGATTATTTAAAGAACAATGGCTTAAACCAAATATCTTGGTGATATTATTTGTTAAGTGAAATAGGATTAACCGCCTCTGTTGTTATATAAGCTTGAGGATTATTTTTGTTTATAATCTTTAAAACATTATTTAGTTTTTTTCTTGTGACAATACACCAATAAATCTTTACAGCACCATCCCTACCTTCTCCATTAATTACAGTAACAGCGTATCCATTATCTCTTAATATTTTTGCCAAATTATTAGATTCATTTGGAATGAAAACTTTAACAACCATACTTCCAACTCCAATTATGTTTTCTAAGTAAGATCCAAGTATAGTACCTGCAGCAAAACCAGCAGCATACCCTGCGATTAGAATTGGATCAGCTACATTTTGAATAACTTTCGATACAGCTATAATCCAAATAGCGGATTCTACTAAGCCAATAAAAGCTGCGTGATATGGTTTAGTCCTTGAAACTAATAAAGCTCTTAAAGTACCTAAACTTTGATCAGCAAGGCGTAATATAAAAATAAATACAGTAGAGGTTATAAGTTCGATAATTTATCTAATGTTTGAAGGATTAATTTATTAATTGTTTTAGTTGGTTTTTTACTATATGTGCCATTTTCTCTATTGGCTAATATTGCATTTAAAGAAATAGCATTATGACCTAATATTTTTGACATTCCATAAATAATAGCAGTTTCCATTTCAAGATTTGTGACCCTATCGTTTGAAAAAGATATTTTCTTAATTTCACTAATAAAATCTAGGTTGGCAGTCTCTATTCTTAAAGATCTTCCTTGGCTACCATAAAACCCATTGCACGTGACGGCAACTCCAGTGCAATCGGAAACAGACTTAAAATGGTCAAATAGTTTGTCTGAGCAATTAAAACATATTGGAAGAAGTTTTTGATTATTAAATTTATAGTCATTTAAATAATCATTGACTTCATTGTACGTGTGGTCATTACTTATCTTGTAATTATTTAAGAAACCATCAATATCAATTGCTTTTGAATTAATCAGTAAAGAATCAATTGGTATGTCTTTTTGAATTGCACCAGATGTACCAATTCTTATTAAATTAAGTTTAGTAAGGTTAGGTTTAAGTTTTCTGGTTTGAAAATCGATATTAACTAAGCTATCTAACTCATTAATTACAATATCAATATTGCCAGATCCTATTCCAGTAGATATTATAGAAATTCTTTTGTTTTTATAAACTCCAGTTGTTGTTTTAAACTCACGATTAGTAACTGAAAATTCAATTGAATTAAAATGTTTTGAAATTAATTCCACTCTTTGCGGGTCTCCAACTAATATAATAGAATTGGAAATATTGCTAGGTTTTAATTTTAGATGGTAAACACTACCATCATCATTAAATATTAATTCAGATTCATTTTGATTTAACATAGCTTATCTTAACCTCCAACTCTTTTTGTTTTAAAACCTTTTGAATGTAATATTTCCATTATCTTGTCTCTATAGTCTCCTTGAATTATTATATAACCATCTTTTAAACTACCACCAACACTCAGTTTCTTTTTAAGTTCTTTTGCTATATTTTTCACCTCAATATCATTAATTGTAAATCCCTCCAATATAGTCAATGCTTTTCCTTTTCTTTTTTCATACTTACATATTATGGGGTCAATTTGCAATGAACTAACTTCGTTTAATTCATAAGAGTTTTCAGTTAATTTATGATTAGGAAAATGTTTTTTTAGTTGATCTTTAAAATCCATTACTTTTTTAATAAACCTAATTCTACTAATCTTTGATTTAAAAATTCTCCAGCTGTTATATCGTCAAAAGACTTCGGATTATTTTCATCAATACAAGATTCTAGTACGTCTAATTTCATATCACTTATTGGATGCATAAAAAATGGTATAGAATACCTTGATTTTTTCATCAAATCCTTTGAAGGATTAATCACTCTATGTACTGTAGATTTTAGTTTGTTGTTAGTGTGTCTTGATAACATGTCACCAACATTTATCATTAATTGATCTTTGGAAGCAATAGCATCAATCCATTCACCTTTATTGTTTTTTACTTGTAATCCCCTGCCTTGAGCACCCATTAAAAGTGTAATTAAGTTAATATCTCCGTGTGCAGCTGCTCTTACTGCATCTTTTGGTTTCTCTAAAATAGGAGGGTAGTGAATCGGTCTTAATATAGAATTTCCATTAACAATATATTTGTCAAAGTAAAATTCATCTAATCTTAAGTATAAGGCTAATGCCCTTAAAACATATTTTGAAGTTTTTTCTAATAACCTGTAGGTTTGTTTTCCAACAATATTGAATTGTTCATTTTCCGTGACTTCAACGTTTGAAGGATACTCTTTTAAGAGTTTATCATCATTTTCTACATACTGACCAAAGTGCCAAAATTCTTTTAAATCTCCATGTTTACTACCTTTAGCTGATTCTTTTCCAAATGATACATAACCTCTTTGACCTGAGATACCAGGAATCTCGTATTTATTTTTAATTTCTTGTGGTAAATCAAAGAAAGATCGTATTTCTTTATATAGTTTTTCATTAAAATTAGAATCTAAAAAGTGACCATCAAGAGCAACAAAACCAATCTCTTCAAATGCTTTTCCAATTGATTCAACAAAATTATTTTTTTTATTAATATCTGAAGACAAAAAGTCAGCGAGATTTACACTAGGAATATTATTTGTTTCCATATGAGTTAATTATAATTATAATTATTTATTAATAGTTAATAAAGTTAATAAACTTAATTAGTATTTGGGCTTATTAGAATTTAATATTTTATATTTTTAAAAAAAATATTTATTTTTTATGTTGTTCGAAATAAGAGACATTAAAACTTTAAAACTAGTTGAATTATACACTGGTATGATGAAGTCTAGACTTATTGAAGAGAAAATGTTAATTCTTTTAAGGCAAGGAAAGATATCTAAATGGTTTTCTGGCATTGGTCAAGAGGCAATATCTATAGGTCTTACACATGCACTCAATGAAGATGAGTATATTTTACCTATGCATAGAAATTTGGGTGTTTTTACTTCTCGTAACATTCCTTTGTCTAAATTATTTAGTCAATGGCAAGGAAAAGTTTCAGGTTTTACAAAAGGAAGAGATCGTTCTTTTCATTTTGGTACAAAAGATTTTCATATAGTTGGCATGATTTCTCACCTAGGACCTCAAATGGGGGTTGCAGATGGAATTGCATTACATCAACTAATTAATAATACTAATAAAGTAACTGCTGTATTTACTGGTGATGGTGGAACTAGTGAAGGTGACTTTCATGAAGCTTTAAATGTAGCTTCAGTGTGGAATTTACCTGTACTTTTTTGTATTGAAAATAATGGATATGGTTTATCTACCTCCACAAAAGAACAGTATAATTGTAAAAACTTAGCAGATAAAGGAATAGGATACGGTATGGAATCTCATATTATAGATGGAAATAATATTATTGAAGTTTATCGTAAAATAGAGAAGATAGCAAAAGATATAAGAAAAAAACCAAGGCCAATTCTTATAGAATTTAAAACGTTTAGAATAAGAGGACACGAAGAAGCAAGTGGGGTTAAATATGTGCCAAAAGAACTTATAGATACATGGGCTAAAAAAGATCCTATTTCGAACTTTGAAAATTATTTAACCAGTAACGATATAATTAATACTGAGGATATTAAAACAATTAAAGATTCTTTAAATCTTGAGATTAATGAAAATTTAGAGTCAGCTTACAAAGAACCTTACCCTGAAATAGATGTTGAACTACAACTTTCTGATGTTTTTTAAAAAGTTTGATTTTATCGATTTCCCTGCTTCGTCTAAAACCAAACACATAAGATTAGTTGATGCTATTTCAGAGGGTTTAGATGAAGCGATGAAAAAGAATAACTCGCTAGTTATAATGGGTCAGGATATTGCAGAATATGGCGGTGTTTTTAAAATCACGGAAGGTTTTGTTGAAAAATATGGAAAAGATAGAGTTAGAAATACTCCAATATGCGAATCTTCTATAATTGAAATTGCAATGGGTTTATCAATTTGTGACACAAAATCTATTGTGGAGTTACAATTTGGAGATTTCATAAGTTCTGGTTTTAATCCTGTAGTTAATTATTTAGCTAAATCTTATTACAGATGGGGGCAAAACGCAGATGTTGTATTACGAATGCCTTGTGGAGCTGGAGTAGGAGCAGGACCTTTTCATTCACAAACAAATGAAGCTTGGTTCACTAAAACACCTGGTCTTAAAGTTGTATATCCAGCATTTCCTGCTGATGCAAAAGGCTTATTAATCTCTTCAATCGAAGATCCAAATCCAGTTTTATTTTTTGAGCATAAAGCCTTGTACAGAAGTGTACGTCAAGATGTTCCAGAAGGTTATTACAATCTACCAATAGGTAAAGCTTGTTATCTGACTAAAGGAAATGATTTAACCATAATTACTTATGGTGCACCAGTACATAAGGCACTTGAAACAATAAAAAATAGAGATGCATATTCTTTTGATTTAATTGATTTAAGATCGTTATGCCCATTAGACAAAGATTCAATTATTAATTCTGTTAAAAAGACTGGAAAGGCCATAATACTTCAAGAGGATTCTATGTTTGGAGGTTTAGCATCAGAAATATCATCAATTATAATGGAGAATTGCTTCGAGTATTTAGATGCGCCTGTTATTAGAGTAGCAAGTTTAGATACACCCATTCCATTTGAAAAAAGTTTAGAAGACCAATATTTACCATATGATAGGTTTGAGGTAGAATTAGACAAACTGCTCAATTATTAACAAATTTTATGTTTCAAGATAAACAGATTCTAATAGATTTATCTAAAATGAAAATGCCATACGGTAAATATAAGGGTAGATATTTAATTGATTTGCCTGAACATTATATAGTTTGGTATAAAAACAAAGGATTCCCAGCTAGTAAACTAGGTAAACAATTTGAATTAGTTTACGAACTTCAATTAAACGGTCTTGAGGATATTGTTAGAGAAATAAAAAAGATCTATTAAAAATATAAAATAATCAATGTTTTATAGTTGAAAAACTAACTAAAGTTGGTATTTTTGCCCACCAACATTTTTCAAATGATTATTACCCTAAACGAGAAAGAAGAAAGAAAAGCGGACAAAAGTCTATATAGTTATCAAAAAGGAGCTATTAGTAAAATTTTTGATAGTTTCGAAAATTCAAGAGATGATTATCATTTATTGTATCAACTACCAACTGGAGGTGGTAAGACTGTTATTTTTTCAGAAATTGTTAGACAGTACCTTTCAAATCATAACAAAAAGGTATTAGTAATGACTCATAGAATTGAGTTGTGTAAGCAAACATCAAAAGTATTATCCGAATTTGGAGTTGAAAATAAAGTTATTGACAGTAAAGCTAACTTAGACGACCAATCAAAATATTCCTGTTTTGTTGCTATGGTTGAAACACTTAACAACAGGTTAAACGATGATAAATTAGATATTTCGGGTATTGGATTAGTTATAATTGATGAGGCTCATTACAACTCTTTTACAAAATTATTTAAATTTTTTAGTAATTCTTTTATTTTAGGGGTAACTGCTACACCACTAAGTTCAAACATTGAACTTCCAATGACAGATAATTATGATGAATTGATTGTAGGGGAGTCCATTCAAGATTTAATAAAAAATGAATTTTTAGCAAGTGCTAATATGTATTCATTTAATGTAGGACTTACTTCTCTTGTTATCGGAGCTAACGGAGACTATACAGTAAAATCATCAGAGGACTTATACACTAACAATGATATGTTGTCTAAACTGCTAGTTTCTTATGAGGAAAAATGTAAGGGTTTAAAAACATTAATATTTAATAATGGTATAAATACTTCACTTATTGTTTATGACATGTTCAAGACAGCTGGATATGATGTAGCTCATTTAGATAATACTGCTTCAAAAAAAGAAAGAGCTAGAATACTAAATTGGTTTAAAGTAACACCTGGAGCGATTCTAACTTCTGTAAGTATTTTAACAACTGGATTTGATGAACCTACAGTGGAATCAATTATACTTAATAGAGCTACAAAGTCCCTAACATTATACTACCAAATGATAGGTAGAGGTTCAAGAATACTAAAGAATAAATCTCATTTTAATGTTATTGATTTGGGAAATAACTTTCATAGGTTTGGTGAATGGGGAATTGATTTAGATTGGCAAAGAATATTCAAGTCACCAAATTATTACTTAGATAGCATTATAACTGATGAGGAAATTGAAAGTAACTTTAGGTACGAAATGCCTGATGAATTAAGGGGAGAATTTCAAAATTCAAAAGAAGTTTACTTTGATGTTAACAAAACTTATGTAGAATCTATCAGAAAGGGGGAGTCCTCCAAAGTTGTTTTAGAAAGATCTATCATTCAGCACGCAAAAATTTGTATTGAAAACAGTGAAGATGTTTTTGATGCATTAATTTTATCTAAAAAATTAAATGATGATATAGACTTTAGAATTAATAGATATTCTAAATGTATCAGTAAGAGTACTCACAACTTTTTAAGTTGGTTAACAGATGATTACAAAAAAAGATTAAGATCTTATCTTAGAGAAAATTTCGATAAAATTAAAGACACTATTGCTGTTAATTAACTATATTAAATAAATTATACATATGAACTCATTTAAGGCAAATATAATTAACTCTTTATCCCTAATCTTTATAGGCTTATGGGGTTATTTTGAAGTAATTTCACCAACAGCACTTATTCCAGTTGTATTTGGTGTAATCTTATTACTATGTACTAATGGATTAAAAAAACAGAACAAAATAATAGCTCATATAGCTGTATTACTAACTTTAGTAATATTAATAGCTTTGATTGTTATGAGGTTACCTAAATCATTAGATTCTGCTGGAATTGGATTAATGCGTGTTGTTATTATGATACTGACATCTATATTCTCTATGGTCTATTTTGTAAAAAGTTTTATTGCTAACAGAAAAAATAAATAATAAATCAAATTATGAAATATATATATCTATTATTTAGTGTTTTTACTGTCATTTCTTGTATGAATAACAAACAGCCAGAAGTTAAAGTTATTGAAGTGCCAGCTACAAAAACTGCTGAAATTATTAAAAGTGATATTACGTTTGGTGTTAGAGGTAATTGTGGGATGTGTAAATCTACAATTGAATCGGCAACTATGTCTATTGAAGGAGTAGATACAGCGTCTTGGAGCACAGAATCGAAAATGATTTCAATTAATGTGTCGACAGAAATCAACGACCAATTTATTAATGATATACACAATGCTATAGCAAAGTCTGGTTATGATACCGAACTTAGTACAGCTGTTGATGAAGATTATGATAAACTTCCTATGTGTTGTAAATACAATAGAGAAATGGTTATAGCATCTAATGATGTTAAATAAGAATAGGATTAATTGTCCTATAATTTATATTATGTAAAATAGGATTTTTGATTACCCATTACATTTACACTTAAAAATTGTATTATTTTTTTTCTATGTATAATGAAGTAGATGGAAAAGCAAATTCACAATTATATTTATTAACAATATCTATTATATCGTAATTAATTTTTTGCTGTGTATCAATGAGACTTTCCCAATCAGGACTATTAACATAATATAAAACCATAATGTCCAAGGAACTTGCCCCAAAGTTTAAAAACCTTACTCTACCGTCTTGATTAGTCATAGAATGCTTGTCAACAAGTGATTGTATATCATTTACAATATTTTTAATATTATCTACGGAAGTATCATAAGTAAGACCAATATTAAATTTAACTCTTCTAACAGGCCTAGCACCTAAATTATCTAATTCGCTGCTTATAATATTTTTATTTGGAACTGTTACAATACTTTTATCAAAGGTTCTAATTCTAGTACTTCTAAAACCAACTTTCTCAACAGTTCCAGTAACACCACCCAAAGTGACAGTATCACCTACAGTAAAAGGTTTGTCGAAGAAAATTGTAAAGGACCCTAATAAATTTTCCAAACTTTCTTTAGAAGCTAATGCAAATGCAACTCCACCTATTCCTAGCCCAGTGACCAAAGCAGTAATATTGACTTCAAAAACATCTCCCAAAATCATAACAGTACCTAATACAATAGAAATTACTTTAGCTAAGTCTATTGCAAAAGGAATTAATTGATCGTCTACTTTACTCTCAGTTTCAAGAGCTTTATTTTTTAATTTAAATCCAACAAAATCAATGGATCTTAAAATTACCCAAAAAACAGTAGTCAATAATAAAAAATTAAATCCCTTAAGGGCAATTACGCTAATATCAACTCCTTCTGCAGAAGAAGTTAAAAAAGAGGGAATACTTATAAGTTTTACAGAAAAAAAGAATAAAATTAATGTCAGAAAATATTGTAGAGGTTTGTTGAGTAAGTTTTTAAATTCTAAGGTGTCAATATCATTATGATCCTTACCAAAAAATTTAAATAGAATCTTAACAATCATTGATTTTACAGGGATGATTATTATATAACCAAAAACAATAAACAAAAGAAAAACAAGATAATCTTTTAATGTGTTTTCAAAAAATTCGATATTTAAAAATTCAAGTGTTTCCATATAATATTTTTTCAAAAATATAAAAAAATACTATGTATGTATTTAATTAATCAATAAAATCAACTTTATTTAACATAAGTCCAGATGCAGGTGCTATATAATTAATTTTTGGGTTATATGTATTAAGAGATTCCTTTATATAATCTAAACTTACCTCTCCTCTACCCAATTCAACTAAAACACCCATCATAAGTCTAATTTGATTTCTCATAAATCCTTTTGCTCTAACTGTTAATTCGTAGCTCTTTTTTGGAAAGAAATTAGCTTTTAAAGTATTATTAATTGAAATTTTACAATAGATAATCTCTCTATCAAATATTCCATTTTCATTGGGTTTGTAGCAATAAGACTTAAAATTGTGTTGCCCTTCAAATAGCTTCGCTCCTTCTTTCATCAGATCTATATTTAAATTGTCTAAAAAAGTTGTAATAAATGGAGCGCAATAAGGATGATTTTTGGTTCCTTCAGAAAACAAATATTTATATTCTTTTAATTTAGAATGATTTATGACATTAAACTCTTTTGTAACTTTTTTAATATTCAATGCTCTAATATCTTGAGGTAAGTTGGTATTTACTAATCTCAAAAACTCTTCTAAATTTAATATTGGCAGTTCAGTAAATAATTCAAAAGCGGTTTGATTTGCGGACACCATAGCGTCTGTTCTTCCTGCTCCTAATGTTTTAAATTTATTATTTTCAAGAACATAGTTAATAGTACGGTCAATCATTAAGTGCACAGTCTTGAGCTGTGGTTGTTTTTGCCAACCATGAAATCTATATCCTAAAAATTGAATTTCTATTAGATAATAATTGTTTAAATTCATTTATACAATTTTTTAAATAAAAAGACCCCACAAATTTAATTATGAGGTCTTTTTAATAAAATTTATATACTAGTTGTTTCCTCCTAGTATAATAGGAAGACCTGATTCGCCAGATCCAATTACAATAACTTTACTGTTATTTGATTCAGAAAGTTTAATTGTAGCCTCAATACCTTTGTCTCTTAAAATATTAGTTGTTAATGATGAATTTAATATCCTATTTGCATCAGCTTTACCTTGAGCATCAATCCTAACCTTATCGGCTTCTTTTCTAGCACTTTCTAGTCTAAATTCATACTCTAAAGACTCTTGTTCCTGCTTAAGCTTTCTTTCTATCGCTTCTTTAATTGTGGGAGGAAGAGTTACATCTCTAACTAAAATTTCATTTAGTTGAATATATTGGTCTTCTACAATTTTCTTTGTTTCGTCATAAATTTCAGTTTGAATAGCATCTCTTTTACTAGAATAAAGTTGTTCAGGTGTATACCTACCTACAACACTTCTTGCTGCAGACCTTATTGCAGGTAATAAAATTCTATTTTTATAATTAACTCCTTTTTCCTGATGTAACTTACCTAATTCATCTTGATTTGGCTGAAACCATGCAGAAGCTTCAAGTTTAATTTCTAGACCATTTGAAGAAAGAACATTCATTTTTTCAAATACTTCTTGTTGTCTAACTTCATAAATGACTACACTATTCCAAGGCCAAACGAATTGAAATCCTTCTCCTAATGGTGGTTTATCTGTTTCAACACCACCGTCAAATGTCTTAAATATCACTCCAGCTTCTCCGGCATTAATATTGTAAAATAATCTTCCTGCTACTAGCAAGAAAAGAGAAAATAATATAACTAAGGGTAAACCGATTTTTGGTAATTTTTCCATGTTTTTTTTGTTTTTTTTGTTTGTATTAAATTTATATATATAAAATTATTATTTATGTTAGCATTCCTCCATCAACATTAATAACTTGACCTGTTACGTAAGAAGATAAGTCACTAGCTAGCCATGTACATGTATTTGCAATATCTTGCGGCGTCCCTCCTCTTTTAAGTGGAATACCTTTTCTCCATTCATTAACTGTATCTTCATTAAGTTTTGCTGTCATTTCAGTTTCAATAAATCCAGGAGCAACGACATTGCATCTAATATTTCTTGATCCAAGTTCTAAAGCAACAGATTTAGAAAATCCAATAATACCAGCTTTTGATGCTGCGTAATTGGTTTGTCCTGCATTTCCCTTCACTCCAACTACTGAGCTCATGTTTATTATGGAACCATATCTTTGCTTAAGCATTGTTTTTTGTACAGCTTTAGTCATGTTAAACACTGACTTTAGATTAACATTTATAACTATATCAAAATCAGACTCTTGCATTCTCATTAATAAGTTGTCCTTTGTAATACCTGCATTATTAACTAAGACATCAATTGTGTCAAAATCTAAAAGAATACTTTCAATTAATAGATGTGAATCATCATAGTTAGAAGCATCACTTTGAAATGACTTAGCTTTTACACCAAACTTTGATAATTCTTTTTCTAAAGCTATTGCCCCATCTACTGATCTACTGTAGGTAAATGCAATATTTGCACCTTGTTTTGCAAATTCTATAGCAATGCCCTTGCCTATTCCTCTTGTAGCACCAGTTATAATTACGTTTTTATCTTTTAATAACATATTTCTTTAATTAAGAATAAGTTTTACTTCTTTGCCTATATCCGCAGGCGAATTAACAACATTAATTCCACACTTGCTTAATATTTGTTTTTTAGCCTGAGCTGTATCGTCACTACCACCTACTATTGCTCCAGCATGCCCCATTGTTCTTCCGGCCGGTGCTGTTTCACCAGCAATAAATCCAACTACAGGCTTATCGCTCCCACTTGACTTATACCAGTTAGCAGCATCTGCCTCAAGCTGTCCACCAATTTCACCGATCATCACTACACAATTTGTTTCATCATCATTTATTAACATTTCTAAAGCATCTTTAGTTGTTGTACCAATTATTGGGTCTCCACCAATTCCAATGGCGGTACTAATTCCATAACCTTGTTTTACTACCTGATCAGCAGCTTCGTAAGTTAAAGTACCTGATTTAGATACAATACCTACATTACCTTTCTTAAATACAAATCCTGGCATAATACCCACTTTAGCTTCATCTGGAGTTATAACTCCAGGACAATTAGGTCCAACTAAAACACAATCTTTATTGCTTAAATAGTTTTTAACTTTTATCATATCTGAAGTTGGTATCCCTTCTGTGATTGTAATTATAGTTTTAATTTTTGCATCAGCCGCCTCCATTATTGCGTCGGCTGCAAATGCAGGTGGAACGAAAATAATCGATGTATCAGCCTTTAAATTTTGAACTGCTTCATGTACAGTATTATAAACAGGCTTACCTAAATGTATTGTACCACCTTTTCCTGGTGTTACCCCTCCAACTAAATTAGTTCCATAATCAATCATTTGAGTAGAATGAAATGTTCCTTCTCCACCAGTAAATCCTTGCACTATAATTCTTGAATCTTTATTAACTAATACACTCATATCTTATTCTTTAAATCTTTCTTTATATGTACCTTTTTCAGTCTCGATTTTAATTTTATCTCCCTCATTAATAAAAAGAGGAACATTTATTATTGCACCAGTTTCAACTGTTGCAGGTTTTGTTGCGTTTGTAGCTGTATTACCCTTTACTCCTGGTTCCGCAGAAACCACCTCTAAAACAACACTAGCAGGCATTTCAACAGAAAGTGGTAGTCCATCTTCAGAATTAATAATTACAGTTACTAAAACTCCCTCCTTTAATAAATTAGAACTATCAATTAAGTTTTTATTCAAAGAAATTTGATTATAATCCTGAGTATTCATAAAATGAAAATCATCTCCATCATTATATAAATACTGAAACTTATGAGTTTCTACCCTAACCTCATCAATTTTATGCCCTGCAGAAAAGGTGTTATCAATTACTTTTCCGTTAGTAACACTTTTAAGTTTTGTTCTAACAAATGCAGGCCCTTTTCCAGGCTTTACATGTAAAAACTCAATTATTTTAAAAATATCATGATTATACCTTATGCATAACCCATTTCTTATATCACTAGTATTCGCCATATTAATTTGATTTGAAGTATCCTTTCATTATACCTCTGTGTGAATTTTTTATAAAAAGTAAAATTTTATCTCTTTCAGTAGATGCTTCCATCTCAGCTTCAATAATTTGGCATGCTTGAGAGTTGTTGTAATTCTTTTGGTATAAATATCTATATATATTCTGAATTTCTGATATTTTTTTAGAATCAAAACCTCTTCTTCTTAGACCAACAGAATTAATTCCAACATATGATAAAGGTTCT
Organism: uncultured Bacteroidota bacterium; assembly: GCA_902515565.1. Lineage (GTDB taxonomy): Bacteria > Bacteroidota > Bacteroidia > Flavobacteriales > Flavobacteriaceae > SGZJ01. The sequence goes on from CABXVR010000004.1 coordinate 21,440, forward strand.
CTTGCTGCCTTGACATAAGGAGGAACATCTTTTCTAACTAGAGATCCACCTGTAACAAAAGCATGATCACCTATTGAACAAAATTGATGTACAGCAGCCATCCCCGAAATTATAACGTAATCTCCTACAGTCACATGACCTGCAAGAGTTGAGTTATTTGAAAAAATACAATTATTTCCAACTACACAATCATGAGCAATATGACAATAAGCCATGATAAGGCAATTATTTCCAATTACAGTCTTCATTCTATCTGATGTACCTTTGTTTATAGTCACACATTCTCTAATGGTAACATTATCGCCAATAACAACAGTAGTCTCTTCGTTATTATATTTTAAGTCTTGAGGTGTTGCTGAAATAACTGATCCAGGAAAAACACTACAGTTTTTACCTATTCTAGCGCCATCCATGATAGTCACGTTTGGTCCTATCCATGTTCCTTCGCCAATAATAACGTTTCCATCAATTGTAGTAAACGGTTCAATCACCACATTTTTGGCAATTTTTGCACTTGGGTGTATATATGATAATGGTTGTTTCATTTATTTAACTTTAGTTATTTGTGCAATCAGCTCTGCTTCAGCACATAATTTTCCGTTTGAATAAGCATACCCTTGCATATGACATATACCTCTTCTGATAGGTGATATCAATGTACATTTAAAAATTATAGTATCACCTGGAAAGACCTTATTTTTAAATTTAACTTTATCTATTTTAGCAAAGAAAGTTAAATAATCTTCAGGGTTTTCGAATGTGTTTAAAACTAAAATACCTCCTATTTGTGCCATTGCTTCAACAATTAACACACCAGGCATTACTGGAAAACCTGGAAAATGGCCTTGAAAAAAAGTTTCGTTGATAGTAACATTTTTAACGCCGACCACATTAGAACTTGTTAGTTCATAAATTTTGTCAACAAATAAAAATGGTGGTCTATGTGGTAAGACTTCCATGATTCTGTTTGTATCCATTATAGGATCACTATTTAAATCGACAATAGGCACATTGTTTTTCTTTTCAATCTTAATTATATCACTTATTTTTTTAGCAAATTTAGTATTTACATAATGCCCAGGTTTATTAGCTATAACCTTACCTCTTAGCCTAACTCCTGCTAAAGCTAAATCTCCAATAACATCTAGTAATTTATGTCTAGCAGCTTCGTTTGGATGATGTAAAGTCAAATTGTCTAATATTCCATTTGACTTAACTTTAATATCATTTTTATTGAAAGCGATTTTTAACTTTTCCATAGTAGGTTTAGACAATTCTTTATCTACATAAACAATTGCGTTATTTAAATCCCCACCCTTAATTAAACCTTCATTTAATAACATTTCAATTTCGTGAAGAAAACTAAAAGTTCTAGAATTTGAAATTTCGTCTTTAAAATCTTCAATTTTATTTAAGGTTGCATTTTGAGTACCTAATATTTTAGTCCCAAAATCTACCATTGTAGTAATTTCGTAATGATCACTTGGAATAATAGTAATTTCACTTCCAGACTTTTCATCTTTATATGAGATTACATTCTTAACAACATATTCTTTTCTAAATTGTTCTAAGTCTATTTTACCGGCAGATTCTAATGCTTCAACGAAATACTTTGAAGAACCATCCATTATTGGAGGTTCAGAAGCATTTAATTCTATATTGACATTATCTATTTCTAGACCAACCAATGCTGCTAATACATGCTCGCATGTCTGTATTGTTACACCATTTTTTTCAAGAACTGTACCTCTTTGAGTACTAGTCACAAAGTTAATATTAGCTTCAATGATTGGATTACCATCTAAATCAACTCTTGTAAAAGTATATCCATTATTAGATTTAGCAGGCTTAAACGTTAATTTAACTTCTTGCCCAGTATGCAAACCAACTCCACTTAATGAGATAGGTTTAGATATTGTAGTTTGTTTAATCTCGGTAGTAATCATTATTTTTTGTTTAAATTTTTAAAATGCACATAAGATCTATTAAAATCACTAGAATTAAATGCAGGAGAACCTTTTACAGTAGTATTACTTTTAATATTGTTAGTTACTGCAGATTTACCCATAATTTTAACATTATCTCCGATATTAAGATGTCCACTAACCCCGGATTGGCCACCTAGTTGGCAGTTCATACCGATGGTAGAAGAGCCAGCAATTCCAGATTGAGCTGCAATTACAGTATTACTTCCCACAATAACATTGTGGGCAATTTGAACTTGGTTATCTAATTTAACACCTTCATGAATAATTGTGGAACCTAAGGTTGCTCTATCTATTGTTGTTAAAGCACCTACGCTTACATTATCTTTAATAATTACATTCCCAATTTGAGGTATTTTTATATAAGTACCCGTTTTGTCAGGTGCAAAACCAAAACCATCAGATCCAATGATTGAGTTTGAATTAATTATGCAATTGTTTCCAATAACACAATCATTTAAGATTTTTACACCAGAAAATATTTCTGTATTACTTCCAATTATTACATTTTCTCCAATAAAGACATTTTCATGGATTTTTACGTTATCGTGAAGTGTTGTATTTGCGGAAATTGTAGAAAAAGAACCAACATAAACTCCGTTTGAAATGTTTGATGTTTCTGAAATACTTGACAGTTTACTAATGCCGGCTTGGACTTTTTTAGTTTTGTTAAATAAATGTAACATCTTAACAAATCCGATATATGCGTTCTCTACTCTAATTATTGCTGGCCTAATAGCATTATCTGTATAGAAATCACTATTAACAACTAATATTGAAGCTTTAGTGTTATAAACATATTGAGTGTATTTATTGTTTGAAAGAAACGTGACAGAATCATCATTTGCCTCTTGTATTTTTGCAATATTAGTGACCTCAATCTTAGGATCACCCTCAAGTTTACCATCTAAATATTCTGCTAATTTTGAAGCACTATAATTCATACAATGCAAAAATATGAAAAATAAGATAAAACATACCTTAATTGATAATGTATGATTATAATAATTGCTTAAATTTATACGTTTTATATAAATAATAATTATAATTACTTAACCATGAGAGTTCTTTGGATTGATGATGAAATAGATTTGTTAAAGCCTTTGATAATTTTTCTTGAAACTAAAGGATACCAATTAGACGTGTCTAATAACGGAGTTGAAGGAATAGAAATGTTTAAAAAAAACAACTATTCAGCACTATTGTTAGATGAAAATATGATAGGATTAAGTGGATTAGAGGTTTTAAACATTATTAACGAACTTGATTATAATGTTCCTGTTATAATGATTACCAAAAGTGAGGAAGAAAATATAATGGAAGATGCAATAGGAAATAAAATTTCTGATTATTTGATCAAACCTGTTAACCCTAACCAAATATTATTAAGTTTAAAAAAAGCATTATCACAGTCTGAATTAGTTTCTGAAAGAACCTTAATAAATTACCAACAAGAGTTTAGGAAAATTTCAAATGATTTGTCTTGTGCAAATACTTATCAAGACTGGGTTAATCTTTATTTAAAACTCATATACTGGGAACTTCAATTAAATGACACTGATGAATCTACTATGGAAGAGATATTAATCTCTCAAAAAAATGAATGCAATAGTTCATTTTCAAAATTTATAGACAACAATTATGAAAATTGGGTTAATGATTTTGAGGACAAACCTATACTTTCAAATAGTTTAATTTCTGAAAGATTAACAAAGGACATATCACCAACTCAAAAAACTTTGTTTGTAGTTATTGACAATTTAAGATATGACCAATGGAAAACTATTGAGCCCTATATTTTAAAGTATTACAATAAGCACTTGGAAGAGCCGTATTTTAGCATTCTGCCTACAGCTACTCAATACGCTAGAAATTCCTTGTTTTCAGGTTTAATGCCGTTAGATATTAAAAATAAATTTCCTCATTATTGGAAATTTGATCATGAAGACGGAGGTAAAAATCTTTATGAAAATGAATTACTACAAGAGAACTTAAAACTGTTGGGATTATCTAACTTAAAAAATGAATACTTTAAAATAACTAATTTAAAAAATGGAAAAAAGTTAGAAGATGAATTCAAATCTAAATCTGAAAATGATTTAATTACATTAGTCTATAATTTTGTTGATATGTTATCTCATTCTAAAACTGAAATGGAGATGATTAAAGAATTAGCCTCTAATGATAAAAGTTACAGATCATTAACTGCTAGTTGGTTCAACAATTCTCCTCTTATGGGAATAATAAAACAAGCTGCCGAGCTTAATTTTAAATTAATAATAACTACGGACCACGGTACTATCAATGTGAAAAATCCAACAAAAGTGATTGGAAACAAGGATTTAAGCTCAAATCTTAGATATAAAACAGGTAAAAGCTTATCATTTAATTATAAAGAAGTAATTTCTTTTATGCAGCCAAATAAAATTGGACTCCCGTCTGTTTCAATTAATAGCCCATTTATTTTTGCAAAAAATGAAAGTTTTTTTGCTTACCCAAATAATTTTAATCATTATGTTTCATATTTTAAAGACACATACCAACATGGAGGTATTTCGATGGAAGAAATGATCATCCCATATGTTGTATTAGATCCTAAGTAATCATGAATAAAGCATTAAACTATAATCTTAAAGACATAAGCTTAGCAGTTGATTTTATAATTAAAAATACGACTAGTAAAACTTTACTTTTTAATGGGGTTATGGGTTCAGGTAAGACAACGTTAATAAAAGCATTAGTAAATAGATTAGGCAGTACAGATAATGTATCTAGTCCAACATTTTCAATAGTAAATGAATATAAACTAAATGGATCAACTATATTCCATTTTGATTTTTACAGAATCGAAAATGAATTTGAAGCTCTTGATATAGGAGTTGAAGATTATATGTCGAAGAATAATTGGTGCTTTTTAGAATGGGCAGAAAAAATACCAAATTTAATACCTAATAATATAAATTATATTAATTTTAAGTTGTCTGATGGAAATTATAGAACAATAGAAATAGATTTAAATGAATAAAATAGATTATCCATTTAGTAAAGAACAACTTTTACCGCAAGAGGAAAGGTTAGAGCTTAAGCAAATAAAAAAAGAATTTATAATTGGAGTTCCAAAAGAAGATGATATCAATGAAAAAAGAATTTGTTTAACACCTGATTCTGTTAATTATCTTGTGATGAACGACTATAAAATATTTATAGAATCAGGAGCAGGAATAGGCTCTAACTTTTCAGATTTAGATTACTCAGAAGCTGGTGCCGAAATTGTAGATTCTAAAGAAAAAGTATATGAATGTCCTGTAATTTTAAAAATCGCCCCTTTAACTGATATTGAAATTAATTTAATCAAACCAAATTCAATTTTAATATCTGCTTTGGAACTAAAAAAACAGTCCGCTTCATATCTTACTAAACTTATTAAAAAAAAGATAACCTGCATTGCTTTTGAATTTATAGAAGAAGATGATGGATATTTTCCTGTTGCAGATCAATTAGGTGTTATTACAGGTCAAGCAGCAGTCTTAATATCTTCTGAACTCATGTCAAATGTAAATACCAACGGCAAGGGACTGTTTTTAGGAAATATAAGTGGAGTTCCTCCTACAGAAATTGTTGTTATTGGTTCTGATAAGATAGCTGAGTCAGCAACATTAGCTGCTACAAAATTAGGTGCTAGAGTAAAGGTTTTTAGTAACTCAATTTTTAAATTAAATAAAATTCAAAAATTGATTACCAATCCTATTTACAGTTCAACAATACAAAAAAAACAACTTTCAAAAGCATTAATGAGATGTGATGTTGCTATAGGGACGATTAAAAGTAGTACTAGTTCAGAATCTATAATTTCTGAAGATATGGTAATGAAAATGAAAAAAGGAGCCATTATTATTGATGTAAGTATTGATACCGGCGGAACTTTTGAAACAAGTGAATTAACAACTCATGATAAACCTACCTTTGAAAAACACAATGTAATACATTATTGTGTTCCTAATATACCTTCAAGATATTCAAGAACTTCATCTTTATGTTTAAGTAATATTATAACCCCCTACTTAATTAAGTCTGTTAAATTTGGAAGTTTTGAAAATTTTATAAGAAATAATAATTCTTTTAAAAAAGGTGTTTACTTATATAACGGATTGAGTACAAACCTAATTATAAGTCAAATACTTGATATAAAATATAACGAAATAAACAATATATTATGAAATTAAGCAATAGACTAATTTATTTTATGGGTGGATTTTTGATTGGTATTTGTATTTTGATTTTTATATGGGATAAAAAAAACACAAAATTTCCTTATATGCCTGATGCAAGAGTTATAAATGATGTAAATAGTAAGAATGTTCATTATTCAAATAAACTTCATACAGCATTTGCTAAAAATATTATTACAGCAAGTCAGGTTCAAGATATATTGAAAAATGGCAATGTAAATTTTTCTAAAAGCAATACTAAACTTGACAGCTGTAAGATATATGTAATTGAAAAAAAATTAAGCACAAAAAATTATTCAATTAGTCTGGAGAATTGCACAAATGAAGTTAGAGTTTTTGATTACAGCTTTGAATGATTCCTTCTTTTTATTTCTTTTGCATAAAGAAATAACTCTCTTGAAGTTTGTCCTTCAACAGCTGTATTTTCCTCTGCTCTTCTAAAGAGGTAAGGAATCACCCCTTTAAAAGGGCCAAAGGGTAGATATTTTGCCACATTAAATCCTTGATTGGAAAGATTGTAAGTAATATGATCACTCATGCCATATAATTGACTAAACCAAACTTTATCCTTTATAATATTATATTTATTTATAAGCTTTAAAGCTAAATAATTACTTTCCTCATTATGACTGCCTATAAAAACAGAAAATAATTGAGCATTTTTAAACATAAATGTCATACAATTATTAAAGCTTTCATCAGTATCTTTTTTAGTTTTATGAATAGGGTCTAAATAATTGAAAACTTTGGATCTTTCTCTTTCTTTTTCCATGTAAGCACCTCTTACTAATTTGATACCTATATGTACATCAGATGTTGAGAAAGAATGATAAAGTTTTTCAATATATTCTAATCGATCAATTCTATAGGATTGAACGGTATTATATACAATAGCTTTTTCAGAATTATACTTTAAAATTAAATTCTCATATATTTCATCAATACTTGATTGAATCCAGCTTTCCTCAGCATCTATCAATACAGAAACATTGTTGGCTAGCGCTGCATTACAAATTGCATCATATCTGGATTTTACTTTTGACCATTCAATATTTTCTTTTTCAGACAAGTTAGTATTAGATGAGATTTTTTCATATAAATCAAAACGACCAATTCCAGTAGGCTTAAAAACAATAAATGGAAAGTTATTGTTTGTATTTAACTTTATCAAATTAATTGTACGTGAAACAGTTTCATCAAAGCTAACTTCATTTTCAAGTCCTTCAACCGAGTAATCTAAAATAGAATATACATATCTTGCATTTAAATCATTTATTATTTCCTTACAATCATCCTCATTTTGACCACCACAAAACTGCTTAAGCATTGTACTTTTAAGAATTAATTTTGTTAAAGGATAAAATAATTTAAAACTTAAAATAAATTTGGAAATATACACGATTCGCGGAAAAGAAATAATTTTAAAAATAAAATAACCACGATAAAGGTCAAATATAGATTTATCTTTAAAGGCTATTTCAGTGTTGTCAAATAAATTATCTTGCATATTATAAAAAAATACAAGACAAATATATTCATATCCATTCTAATTTATAAACTTTAAACTAGTATTTTTATTAATAATATATTTTTGATTTATGGACTCAATAATTACAAATAGTTACCCTTTACATTTTAACAAATCTGCATATAAAAAGCTAAATAATTTTGTAAAAGAAAATAATTTTTCTAAGATTATTGTAATAACAGATTCAAATACAACACTGCTATGCCTTGAAAAGTTCTACTCAAAATTTGATAAAACATCTGAAACATATAATATCTCTTTCACACCTGGGGAAAAAAATAAAAATCTATCAACCTGTAAAGACCTATGGACCAATATCTCCGAACTTGGCTTAGATAGAAATTCTTTGATTATTAACTTAGGCGGCGGAGTAGTAACTGACCTTGGAGGTTTTGTTGCATCAACATTTATGAGAGGGATAAAGTTTATTAATGTTCCTACTACCCTTTTGTCTATGGTCGACGCGTCAATCGGAGGTAAAACTGGTATAGATTTGAATAATATAAAAAATCAAATTGGTGTTATTAGTAATCCATTTATGGTTATTGTAGATTCCGACTTTCTAGATACACTTACATTGCCAGAATTAAAATCAGGTTTTAGTGAAATGATCAAACATTCCTTAATAACAGGAAAAAAATATTGGGAATCCATAAAACTAATTGATATCAATTCATTTTATCCAGGTAATTGTTTTTATAATTCGATTTTAATCAAAAGTAAAATTGTGGATAAAGACCCTTATGAGAAAGGATTAAGAAAAATTTTAAACTACGGGCACACAGCAGGTCATGCTATCGAAACCTTTTGTTTAAACTCAAAGACTCGTGAAGATTTAACTCACGGTCATAGTATTGCATTAGGAATGATCATTGAAGGTTACTTGTCCACTATCATACTAAATTTTGATAAGCAAGTAAACGCAGAAATAAATCGCTTTATATTAAGAAACTTTGAAAAGATAATATTTTCAGACCTAGAAATAGAAAAAATTATTAAACTAATGAAGTTTGATAAAAAAAATAAAGATGGACAAATTAAATTTGTCTTATTAAAAGAAATAGGAAAACCCGTATATGATCAAAGTATAGATTTAAAAACCATAAAAGAATCTTTCAAATTCTTAAATGAATTTTCTTGAAAAACTATTTAAATATCATTAAAAATAGCATGCATAAGTCTTTTCTTGTCATTTATGCTCTCTTCCAAAGATATCATTGATTCAGTTCTGTAAACACCCTCAATATCATCTAACTTAAATATAATTTCCTTTGCATCCTTAGTACTTTTAGCTCGAATCTTACAATAGATATTAAATTTACCAGTAGTAATATGAGCAACTGTAACATTTGGAATTTCTTTAATTCTTTCAATTAAAAAAGATAGTTGTGAAGTTTTTTCTAAATATATTCCTACATAAGCAATAAAAGAATATCCTAACTTATTATAATCAAGAATTAGTGAAGAACCTTTAATTAACCCTGCATCTTCCATTTTTTTAACTCTTACATGAACTGTACCGGCAGAAATAAATAATTTTTTTGCAATGTCAGTGAATGGTATTCTAGTATTATCAATCAACATGTCAAGAATTTGATGATCGATTTCGTCTAATTTAAATTTAGGTTGCATATGTAGAATCTTTAATTATTACGCTAATTTATAGAAAATCTTTGAATTATTCTCATTAAAACGTCATTTTAAGTATACTTTAACTAAATTTTAAGGGATTTAATTAAAGATTCATCCATTTTCGAGCCTATCTTAAAAACTTTTGAATTGATGATTTTTAAATGATTAATTGGAAATACAACTTCTTTGTGACCTATGAAATTATCTAAATTTCCTATGGATTCAATATAAGGAACAAATAAAATAGAATTATCTATGAGTATTTCCTTGTAATTAATTCCAATATTAATTATTGAACCATCAATTGGTACTTTTTTTAAAATAATGTCATAAAATCTTTCTTTATTTTTTGGAATTAATTCATATGTATCTGCTTCAACTTTATCATTGATTTTACTTGAAATTAATTCCAGAGCAATGACAAGGGAAAAAAACATATACTTTCTAGTTTCTTCTCTGTTGTAATCGTTTTCAAAAAAACCAGATTCAAATAAAATTGTTGAAGAACCTTTCTTTTGAAAATGATCTCCAAAACAATTTTCATTATAATCATCATTATATAATCTTATTCTATCATTTATAACACTAGATAGTTTCATATACATATGCTCAATTATATACATAGACTTACTTCTAGTACTGTTAATAGACCCTTTTGAATCATAAGATGGAGAAAGGAAACTTAACCCTGAAGGATTCAAATCGTTATCACTGCCATAGATAGTTCTCTGATCGTGAAGGTTGAAACAATAATCTGGTTTTATTTTCAGAAAATAATCATTTAGTATTCTAGATTCTGGTTGAGAATTGATTTTAGCATCTCTATTTAAATCAACTTTATTATAATTCTCTCTTGTATAAATCCTAGCTCCATCTGGATTCAATATAGGGATTAAGTGGAGTGTGCATGCATTTAAAATATTTAAAAACTCGTTGTTATTTAAAGCATTAATAAAATCAAGTAAACTTTTTGTTGAGGTGGGTTCGTTTCCATGCATTTGCGACCAAGCAAGAACTTTAATATTTCCATTACCAACCTTAATAACATTTATATCTTCATTATTAACACTGTAACCAATTTTACTAATTTTAAATATAGAACTTAACCGATTTAAATGTAAATCATCATTTGTCAAATATTTACTAGACAAGTGACTTATTCTTGATTTGTTAAAAATATTTGTTAAACGTTTTATGATTTATTCTTTTTTTATGATAAGAGCTAAGTTATAATATTTAATTAAATTGCAGCTTAAATGAATTATTTTAAATATGAAATATTTATATCTCACAATTTTAATTTCGTTATTTAGTTGTAACATAAATCAAGAAAGAATTTGCAATGATTTTAAAACAGGTTCTTTTAAAAGTGTTATTAGTATTGAAGGAGTGGAATATATATCAATTTTTAAAAGAAATGACAGTATTCAAGTTGAAACTTTTAATAATGTGATTGATTCAAGTTACGTAAGATGGATTAATGATTGTGAAGTAGTTTTCACTACAATTAATCCTAAAAATATACTTCAAAAAAAACCAGTACTAGTTAAGATATTAAGAACGTTTAAAGATTCTTATGATTTTGAATATTCTTATGTGGGTGAAACAACAAAACAAAAAGGAACTGCGACAGTTTTAAAATAAAGTAGTTTGACCTTTATCTGTATCATTTTCTCCGGAAACATTTAGCTCTATCTTTATTTCGTTTTCATCAATAACTTCAATTTCATTTGCAGAAACTTCTATTGGTGGTACATAAACTTTAGATTCTAAAATATTAATTTGTTTAACCTTGTATCCAGTTAACTGATTTCCTTGTGCTTTTATCCCTTTAATCGAAATAAATTCTTCAACATCAATATTAGTGTTAGTTCTTTGTTCTTTGTTACGCTCTTTATTATAAACTAATTCAACAACTGGTTTCCAATCAGTAGAGACAATTTCTAAAAAGGAATTTTTATTTAAAGAAATGAATGTTTCTTCTTTGTTTTCATTTTCAATTAAAAATCTCTTTAAAAAATATTTTTCTTTTTTTCCGTCAAAGTAAATTGCTGAAATAGGTTTTTTCGGTAACCACTTTTCTAAAACAATCATATCTTCATTAAAACGTGTTGTAATTTCTGGAGATATAGTTTTAAGTATACCATTTTGTCTTATTATTAATAATTTGTCTTCTCCTCTAAACTCACCTAACAGCTCTCCCCTACCGTCAACATTTAGTCTTTGAACAGTGTCGTCAAACCAAATTTTTCTTGGTTTTAAAGTTGATACACCTTTTTCTTTTAATTCAATTTTATTAACATTATGTTTTGTAACTATATTACCTCTAGAGGATCTTCCTTTGATTAGATAATCAGAAAAATTAATATCCCATTTAAACTTTTTTAATTTAGCAGACTGCCTGAGAATTAGTGAAACAATCTCAGCTTCACCATTGGGATTTGCAGAAAAATAAGAAACAACAGATTCTTTTTTTGCAGAAGACAAATCATAAACCTTATCCCTTGTTACTCCAGAGACAGCGAATCTTTTTAGATAATAAAAGTTTTTGTCTCCATCTTTATAGATCATATTATATATGGTCCTTTTGTCTTTCTTTTTAAAAACGGCAGCATGGATAATGTTCTTGCCAATAAATGTTTTAGAGCCAACTTTAGTAATAACTACCTTACAATCTTTTGTAAAAACTATTAAATCATCAATATCACTACAGTCACAAACATATTCGTCTTTTCTAAGAGATGTTCCAATAAATCCTTCTTCTCTGTTAACATAAAGTTTAGTGTTTCTAATAACTACTTTTGCAGCATCAACATCATCAAATAGTTTTATTTCTGTTTTTCTTTGTCTATTTTCAGAATAATCCTTTTTTAAGCTTTTAAAATAATTGATAGAAAAGTTAACAATATCATCTAAGTTAAATTTAACATTCTTGATTTGATTTTCAAGATCGATAATTTTATCACTTGCTTTATCAATATCAAACTTTGAGATTCTTTTGATTTTAATCTCAGTTAACCTAACAATATCTTCTTCAATTACATCTCTTTTTAAATTATTAGTGTAAGGACGTAAACCTAAATCAATAGCTTTTAAAACACCTTGCCATGTATCTTGATTTTCTATGTCACGATAAATCTTATTTTCAATAAAAATTCTTTCCAAAGAAGAGTAATGCCATTGGTTTTCTAATTCACCTAGTTTTATAAGAAGCTCTTGTTTTAATAAGTCTACAGTATTGTCTGTAGATATTTTTAAAATTTCAGAAACTCCTATAAAAAGAGGTTTATTATTTTCAATAACACAACCTAATGGGGATATTGATGTTTCACAATTGGTAAATGCATAAAGTGCATCAATTGTTTTATCTGGAGAAATACCATTTGGTAAATAAATTAAAATTTCAACCTTTGACGCAGTATTATCATCAATTTTTTTAATTCTAATCTTGCCTCTATCATTCGCTTTCAAGATAGAATCTATTAAAGATGTAGTGGTAGTGCCGTATGGAATTTCTGAAATCAATAATGTAGATTTATCAATAGTAGATATTTTAGCTCTTAGCCTGACCTTTCCTCCTCTTTTACCATCATTGTAATTTGAAAAATCAGCAATACCTCCTGTAATGAAATCAGGGAAAATATTTATTTTCTTCCCCTGTAAATGTTTGATTGATGAATCAATTAATTCAATGAAATTATGAGATAAAATTTTTGTAGAAAGACCAACAGCAATACCTTCAGCGCCTTGAGCTAATAATAGAGGGAATTTTACTGGCAAATTAACAGGTTCTTTTCTCCTGCCATCATAAGATGCTTGCCATTTAGTAATCTTAGGATTGAATATAACATCTAATCCAAACTTTGATATTCTAGCTTCAATATATCTTGATGCTGCAGCTCTATCACCAGTTAATGTATTACCCCAGTTTCCTTGGGTGTCTATTAATAAATCTTTTTGACCAATTTGAACCATAGCATCAGCTATACTTGCATCTCCGTGTGGGTGATATTGCATTGTATGGCCTACAATATTAGCTACTTTATTATACCTTCCATCATCTAAATCTTTCATTGATTGCATTATCCTTCTTTGAACAGGCTTAAAACCATCTTCAATAGCAGGAACAGCACGTTCTAAAATAACATAAGATGCGTAATCCAAAAACCAATCTTTGTACATCCCTGTTACTCTAGTGATAGATTCACTATTGTCTTCAATTTGATTGATATGATTAATATCTTCTTCTATCATTATTTTTTATTATCAATTAAATCTAGCTCAACCTTTAAATTATCTATAATGAAGTTTTGCCTGTCAGGTGTGTTTTTACCCATATAAAAACTAAGTAAATCTTCGATTGACATACCTTCATCTAACATAATAGGGTCTAATCTTATATTATCTCCAATAAAATGTTTGAATTCATTGGGAGAAATTTCACCCAATCCTTTAAATCTAGTAATTTCAGGGTTTGGTTTTAATTTTGAAATTGCATCGACTCTTTCATCTTCAGTGTAACAATAAATGGTCTCTTTTTTATTTCTTACTCTAAAAAGTGGAGTTTGAAGAATATAAATATGTCCTTGCTTTATAAGCTCTGGAAAAAATTGAAGAAAAAATGTAATTAAAAGTAATCTAATGTGCATTCCATCAACATCAGCATCTGTAGCAATAACTACATTATTGTATCTTAAATATTCGATTGATTCTTCAATATTTAATGCAGCTTGAAGTAAATTAAATTCCTCATTCTCATAAACAATTTTCTTGGTTAAACCATAAGAATTAAGTGGCTTTCCTTTTAAACTAAATACTGCTTGAGTGTTTACATCTCTTGATTTTGTAATACTTCCAGACGCAGAATCACCCTCAGTTATAAATAAAGTGGACTCAAGTCTTCGGTCATTTTTCAGATCACCTAAATGAATTCTACAATCTCTAAGTTTTTTATTGTGAATACTTGCTTTTTTAGCTCTATCTCTAGCTAATTTTCTAATACCAGAAAGTTCTTTTCTTTCTTTTTCAGCTTGTAATATTTTTCTTTGTATTGATTCAGCGATATTTGGATTTTTATGTAAATAATTATCTAAACTATTTTTTAAAAAATCATTAACATATGTCCTAACTGTTGGTAAATCACCACCCATGTCGGTAGATCCTAATTTTGTTTTTGTTTGACTTTCAAAAACTGGTTCCATTACTTTAATTGAAACAGCAGATACGATGGATTTTCTAATATCAGATGAATCATAAGTTTTACCATAAAATTCTCTAATAGTTTTTACTAAACCTTCTCTAAATGCCAATAAATGAGTTCCTCCTTGTGTGGTGTTTTGACCATTAACAAATGAGTGGTATTCTTCACTGTATTGAGTCTTACTGTGAGTTATTGCTACTTCAATATCTTCTCCACTAATATGTACAATTGGATATAACATATCGTTTTCATTAATTCTTTCACTTAGTAAGTCTTTTAATCCATTTTCACTAAAGAATTTTTCCCCGTTAAAAATTATAGTTAAACCTGGGTTTAAATAAACATAATTTTTAAGCATTCTTGAAATATATTCATTTCTGTACTTAAAATTTTTGAAAATAGTTTGATCAGGAATAAAAGTTACCTTTGTACCTTTTCTTCTAGAAGATTCTATTTTATCGTCATGGTTTATTAAAGACCCCTGATTGAACTCTGCAGCAACTGAAAATCCTTCTCTGGTAGATTCCACTCTAAAATACTCAGATAGTGCATTAACTGCTTTTGTACCAACACCGTTTAATCCTACAGCTTTTTTAAAAGCTTTAGAGTCATATTTACCACCAGTATTCATTTTAGAAACAACATCAACAACTTTACCCAAAGGAATACCACGCCCAAAATCTCTAACAGTCACTTTAGTTTGATTAATAGAAACTTCAATAGTTCTACCTGCCCCCATTACAAATTCATCAATTGAATTGTCTAATACTTCTTTTAATAGTATATAAATACCATCATCGGGTGATGATCCATCACCAAGTTTACCTATATACATTCCAGGACGCATTCTAATATGCTCTTTCCAGTCTAAAGAACGAATATTATCTTCTGTATAATTGTTGTTTGGTGACATTTAATTTAAATAAATAAGAACGATGCTAATATAGTATATCAAACTAAAAAAAGAAATCAAGAATAGGTAAAGTAATTAACAAAGTATTCAATGAATGTTGAAAATTAGACATTAAACAAAAAGTGCATCACATCTCCATCATTGACAATGTAATTTTTACCCTCAATATTCATTTTTCCTGCCTCCTTGACTTTTAATTCATTTTTATAGGTTACATAGTTGTTATATGAAATTACTTCAGCTCTGATAAAACCTTTTTCGAAGTCCGTGTGAATAACACCAGCAGCTTGAGGGGCCGTAGATCCAATAGGAATAGTCCAGGCTCTAACTTCTTTCAAACCAGCAGTAAAGTAAGTTTGAAGATTCAGTAACTTGTAAGTTGATCTTAATAATTTAGATGAACCAGGTTCAGATAAACCTAAATCTTCTAAAAAGATCTTTCGTTCTTCAAAATCATCTAACTCATTTATATCTGCTTCAATTCCAACTGCTAGGGTGATTACCTCTGCGTTTTCACTTGAAACAAGTTTTTTTACTGTGTCAACATAATGATTGCCAGTGGTCGCACTATTTTCATCAACATTACAAACATATAAAACAGGTTTATCTGTAATTAATTGCAGTGGAGATACAAAAGCTAAATAATTATCCTTATCAAAATCAATAGATCGTACAGATTTAAAAGATTCTAAATGAGATTTAATTTGGTTTAAAATAATTAATTCTTTTTGAGCCTCTTTATTTCCCGTTTTAGCTGTTCTTACTGTCTTTTCTAATTTTTTGGTTATAGTTTCAAGATCTTTTAATTGTAATTCTAAATCAATAATTTCTTTATCTCTAACTGGATCAACAGAGCCGTCAACATGTACTATATTGTCATTATCAAAACATCTTAAGACATGAATAATAGCATCAGTTTCTCTAATATTGCCTAAAAATTGATTACCTAAACCTTCACCCTTACTAGCTCCTTTAACTAATCCTGCAATATCAACTATTTCAACTGTAGCTGGAATAACTTTTTCTGGATTAACAAGGCTTTCTAAAGTTAATAATCTGTTATCTGGAACATTAACCACTCCAATGTTAGGCTCGATAGTACAAAAAGGAAAGTTTGCACTTTGCGCTTTTGAATTTGATAAACAATTAAATAAAGTTGACTTCCCAACGTTTGGTAATCCTACTATTCCTGCTTTCATTAGTTATTGGGATGCATAAATTGTTGCTTTCTTTTTAAAATATCTTCACTTTCAACATTATTTTCGTCAGGAACACAGCAATCTACAGGACAAACGGCTGCACATTGTGGTTCTTCATGAAAACCAACACATTCAGTACATTTACTAGGAACTATATAAAATATTTCATCACTAATTGCTTCTTGTACAACTTCAGCGTTAACCTCTTTACCAGACGTTAAAACTATATCTCCTTTAAGGCTAGTCCCATCTGAATATCTCCAATCATCACTCGCTTCATATATGGCTGTATTTGGGCATTCAGCTTCACATGCACCGCAGTTTATACACTCGTCGGTAATTATGATTGCCATATGATTATTGTTTTATAAATTTGATACAAAAGTAATTTTAAAAGAATTTAAAACCAAGTAGATAAATGAATATAAATAGAAGAATAGAATTAATTTCTAATATAGGTGAGTTTTTGAAAAATTATTTAGATGAAGATTTTGATAACAGTACAGATGATAAATTAGTTAAATTCAAAGATATCATTACTAAAGCCCAATCCAAAAATCCATGGTTTACAGATGAAAATATTAAAGTCAATTTAACTTATTGGTCCAATAAATTAACTAAACATAATTTAAATAAATGGTTAAGTAAATACAATTTAAACAATATTTCAAGAAAAAATATTGCAATAATTATGGCAGGAAATATTCCTCTTGTTGGTTTTCATGATTTTATTTGTGTTTTTTTATCTGGTCATAATTCTGTTATTAAATTATCTAACAGTGATAATTTTATTCTTCCATTTTTAACAGATTTAATGAAAGTGTCATCTGAAAGAATAGTTTATTCAGACAGTTTTTTAAAAGACTATGATGGTGTTATTGCTACAGGGTCTGATAATACGAGTAGATATTTTGACTACTATTTTAAAAATAAGGGATCTATTATTAGAAAGAATCGAAATTCAATAGCAATTTTAAACGGTGAAGAATCTGATGATGATTTAAAATCTTTAAGTCAAGATATATTTACCTATTTTGGACTTGGATGTAGAAATGTATCCAAATTATATGTCCCTAAAAATTACAATTTTGATTTATTTTTTAATTCAATCTTTGGTTATAAAGAACTAATCAATAATCATAAATATGCTAATAACTATGACTACAACAAGGCAATTTACTTAATGAGTGAATATAAATTTCTTGATAATGGTTTTTTCATTGTTAAAGAAGGAAATGAAATGCACTCCCCTATTTCAACAATTAATTTTGAGTACTATGATAAAGTTTCTATTTTAAGAGAAAAAATCAATCTAGAAGATGATAATATTCAATGCATAGTTAGTAACATTGAATTCAAAGGCAAAGTTGATTTTGGTGAAACTCAAAACCCCTCCTTAAATCAATATGCTGACAATATAGATGTAATGAGTTTTTTGTTAACAATATAGTTTAAAACTTATCTTAAAAAACAAAATATTTAGATTAATAATTACCAAATTTGTTGTTTAATTTTAAAATATGAAAAAACATAATTTTAGTGCTGGACCTTGTATACTCCCACAAGAAGTATTACTACAAGCTTCTGAATCTATCATGGACTTTAATCAAAGTGGATTATCTCTTATAGAAATATCACACAGAAGCAAAGCATTCGTTGATGTAATTGAAGAAGCTAAAGATATTGCATTAGATTTATTGGCTCTAAAAAATAAAGGATATCAAGTTCTTTTTTTACAGGGTGGAGCTAGTACACAGTTTTTAATGACTGCCTACAATCTTTTAGAGACTAAAGCATCTTTTTTAAATACTGGATCTTGGAGTGATAAAGCAATAAAAGAAGCAAAACTATTTGGCTCTGTTAATGAGTTAGCAAGCTCAAAAGATTCAAATTTTAATTATATTCCAAAAGATTACTCAATTCCTTCTGATTCTGACTATTTTCATTGTACTTCTAACAATACAATTTTTGGAACTCAAATAAAAGATTTTAAAGAATCATCAGTTCCTGTAATATGTGACATGAGTAGTGATATATTCTCCAGGGATTTAGATTTTTCAAAATTTGATTTAATTTATGCTGGTGCACAAAAAAATATGGGACCAGCAGGGGCAACAATCGTTATTATTAAAGAAGAAATTCTCGGAAAAGTGACTAGAAATATACCTTCAATGATGAATTATAAACTCATGATTGACAAAAGCAGCATGTTTAATACACCTCCTGTATTTTCTATTTATGTTTCCTTATTAACCATGAGATGGTTAAAAAACTTAGGAGGAATTAAAGCAATCGATGAAATTAACAAAACAAAAGCTATTGTTATGTACTCAGAAATCGATTTAAATCCGCTTTTTAAAGGTTTTGCCGCTATTGAAGATAGATCTACCATGAATGCAACGTTTAATTTGACAAACAACGATTTAAAAGACACTTTTGAATCGATGTTAAAAGAAGCAGGTGTTGATGGTGTTAATGGACACAGAAGTGTTGGAGGGTATAGAGCGTCTATGTACAATGCATTATCGCTTGATAGCGTGAAAGTTCTTGTAGAAGTAATGAGTGAATTAGAAACAAAAGCATAAAAAATGAAAGTATTAGCAAATGATGGTATTTCAAACAGTGGAGTAGAAAAATTATTAAATAATGGGATTGACATTAAAACTATAACTGTAGAGCAGGGTCAATTAATTGATTATATAAATAAAAATGAAATTACAGTTTTACTTGTAAGAAGTGCAACAAAAGTCAGAAAAGATATCATTGATAATTGTCCTAGCTTAAAAATAATAGGAAGAGGTGGTGTTGGAATGGACAATATTGATGTTGAGTATGCTAAAGAAAAAGGTCTTAAAGTAATTAACACCCCAGCTGCTTCATCTGAATCAGTTGCCGAATTAGTAATTGCTCACTTATACAGTTGTGTTAGATTTTTACATATTTCAAATAGAAATATGCCTTTGGAAGGTGATTCTAATTTTAAACAACTTAAAAAAGCCTTTGCTAAAGGAGTAGAATTAAGAGGTAAAACTTTAGGCATAATTGGATTTGGCAGAATTGGTCAGGAGGTTGCAAAAATTGGTCTTGGAATTGGAATGAATGTTATTTATTATGATTTACACAATGATAAAGTCAATTTAAAATTAGAATTTTTTGATAAACAGATTTTAAATTTTAATCTCGAAAAGTCTAGTTTTAATGAAGTTTTAAGTAAATCAGATTTTATTACATTACATGTTCCAGCTCAAAAAGAATATGTTATTGGAGATAAAGAGTTTGACTTAATGAAAGATGGTATTGGACTTATTAATGCAGCAAGAGGCGGTGTTGTTGATGAAGTGGCTCTAGACAAAAACATAAGCGATGGTAAAATCTCTTTTGCAGCATTAGATACATTTGAAAATGAACCCAATCCAGAAATTAAACTTTTGATGAATCCAAAAATATCTTTAACTCCACATATAGGTGCAGCTACTAATGAAGCTCAAGATAGAATTGGCATAGAACTTGCAGATCAAATTATTGAAATTTTAAAATAAAATAATGCTCGAAAAAATAAAAAAAAAGTGGGGTATAACTTCCTTTTTTCAAGTAGTAGTTATCTTTATTGTATTTGGAGTGACAGGTTCAGCTTCAACTTTATTTTCAGGTCCAGTACTAGAATTTCTAAATATAGGTAAAGGAAATTTTCATCCAATGATATATTGGCCATTAAGATTACTTATCTTGTTTCCAATATATCAAGTTTTATTAATTTGCTTTGGCTTTGTATTTGGAGTAATTGTTAGTCTTTTGACTTTTCAAAAAGATAAATTTATATTTAATTTTTTCTACAAAATGTCAGCTAATATGTCTAAAGGTATGATGAGGTTAATGAGCTTTGGTTATTTATTTAAAAAATAGCTATTTCAAAATTTCTTTATTTTGCTGCATTAGTTTCTTTATTTTAGGACTTATTATCGCAGAACAATATGGTTGATTAGAGTTTAAATCGTAATAGTCTTTATGTTCAATTTCTGCTTTATAAAATCTAGTTAACATTTTAAGTTCTGTTACAATTGTTTCTGAAAATATTTTTTTATCATTTAACTCGTTTACATATCTATTTACTAGTTTTAATTCTTCTTCATTAACACAGTAAATAGCAGATCTATATTGTGTACCAATATCATTTCCTTGTTTATTTAAAGTTGTAGGATTATGAGTGCTAAAAAATACTTCTAAAAGTGTTTTATAAGAAACAATTGTCTGATCGTATAAAATCTCAACAGCTTCTGCATGACCAGTAATACCTAAACAGACTTGTTTGTATTTAGGGTTAGCAACTCCCCCACCAGTATATCCTGGGTAAACTTCAATTACTCCTTTTATCCTAGAAAAAATTGCCTCAGTGCACCAAAAACAACCTCCTGCAAAGTAAGCTTTATTTGAATCTTTCATATTATAATAATTAATAACTAATTTGTCTAATGATTATTAATTGGTAATTTCACAATATTATTTATTATTTACAATGATTAAATCCAAAAATTTAAAAAAAAAATATAATACTCTAGAAGTTTTAAAAGGAGTTGATTTAAATATATCCAAATCTGAAATTGTTTCTATTGTTGGTTCTTCTGGAGCTGGAAAAACTTCTTTATTACAAATATTAGGAACTTTAGACAAACCATCTAACAAAGATTGTAAGTTAATTATCGATAATATTGATGTATTGAATTTAGACGAAGAGAAATTATGTAAGTTTAGAAATAGTAAGATTGGTTTTATTTTTCAATTTCATCAGTTATTGCCTGAGTTTACTGCAATTGAAAATGTTTGTATTCCGGGGTACATAAAAAAAACTAATCAATTTGATTTACTAAAAAGAGCAAATGAGCTATTGTGTTACCTAAATTTAGAGGATAAGATAAATAATAAACCAAGTGAACTCTCAGGTGGTGAACAGCAAAGAGTTGCAGTTGCTAGAGCATTAATTAATAATCCGCAAATAATATTTGCAGATGAGCCCTCTGGAAATCTAGATTCTACTAGTGCTGAGAAACTATATAAACTTTTTTTTGATATTAGAGACAAGTATAAAACAACTTTTATCATCGTCACCCATAATCAAAAGTTAGCTGATTTAGCAGACAGAAAAATTGAAATTATCGATGGTAATACTAATTTGTAATGCTAAGTAGTTTAAACAATACGGATTTGAAGTCTTTTTTAGATGAAAAGTATATTCAGTACAATAATTATAAATTTATCAATTCCGACCCTATACAGATTCCTCACTCCTTTACTTTAAAAGAGGATATTGAAATTTCTGCATTTTTAACTTCAACTATTTCTTGGGGAAATAGAAAAGTGATTATAAAAAATGCAAAAAAAATGATGAGTTTATTGGATGAATCTCCTTATGATTTTATATTACATCATTCCGAGAAAGATTTAAAATCATTTACCAACTTTGTTCATCGCACATTTAACTCTAATGACTTAATTTATTTTGTAAAAGCTTTAAATAATATTTACTCAAACCATGATGGATTAGAATTAATATTTACAAATAATTGCAAGAACAAATCAACTCAAAATTCAATTCATATATTTAAAAGGATTTTTTTTGAATTACCTCATGAAAATCGTACAACGAAACATGTTGCTGATCCTTATAAAGGATCGTCTGCAAAAAGAATTAATATGTTTTTAAGATGGATGGTTAGATATGATAATAATGGTGTTGATTTTGGAATATGGAAAAATATACCTAGTAGTTATTTATCTATTCCATTAGATGTGCATTCTGGGAATGTAGCGAGAAAATTAGGCTTATTGAAAAGAAAACAAAACGATGGAAAGGCACTAATTGAATTAGATAAAAAACTTAGAGAGTTCGATCCTATAGATCCAGTTAAATATGACTATGCTTTGTTTGGATTAGGTGCTTTTGAATCATTTTAGAAGACTTTGTAATTACTTAACTATAAAATCCTTAAATTTATTTAATTAAAACTCACATTATGAAACTATATTTAACTTTATTATCATTTATAATTCCTACACTTATTTATTCTCAAGATTTAAAACTTCCTATTGATACGATTATTACTAGTAACCATACTACAAAGATAAAAAATGTATCAGTTGATTATCTTGCGTCTACAGGAACTCAACCCGTTTGGAACTCAAAAGGAGAGGTAATAGCTTCATTATTTTACACTTATTACAAAAGAACTGATATAAAAAATACTACTGAGAGACCTTTAGTAATTTCTTTTAATGGTGGTCCTGGTTCTGCATCAGTATGGATGCATATAGCTTACACTGGACCTAAAATATTAAATATTGACGACGAGGGTTTTCCAGTTCAACCATACGGAGTTAAAGATAATCCCCATTCAATCTTAGATGTTGCTGATATTGTTTTTGTTAATCCTGTTAATACAGGTTATTCACGAATGATTCCAGATAAAAACGGTAAAATGCCAGATAAGAGTTTATTTTTTGGAATTAATGCTGACATTAAATATTTAGCTGGATGGATTAACACCTTCGTTTCAAGGAATAATAGATGGGAATCACCTAAATATATAATTGGTGAAAGTTATGGTGGTACTAGAGTCATGGGTTTATCACTAGAGTTGCAAGAAAGACAATGGATGTATCTAAACGGAGTGATTTTGGTTTCTCCAGCTGATTATAAAGTTTATAGTACAGGAGGGGCTGTAGGTTCAGCGATCAACTTACCATACTACACAGCTGCTGCATGGTATCATAATGCATTGGATGAAAAATTACAAAACAAAGATTTGCTTGATATTTTACCAGAATCTGAAGAATTTACTATTAATACTTTAATACCAGCTTTAGCAAAAGGAGGATTTATTTCAGAAAATGAAAGAAAAAATATAGCTAAAAAAATGTCTTACTACTCCGGATTAAGTGAAAAATCTATTCTACAACATAATTTAGATGTTCCTACTAGCTTCTTTTGGAAAGATTTATTAAGAGAAACTAGTGGTTACACAATAGGTAGATTAGACTCTAGATATCTTGGTTTAGATAAAATGTTGGCAGGTTCTAGACCAGACTCTAATGCAGAGCTAGACTCTTGGGAGCATTCGTTTACCCCTGCAATCAACCACTATTTAAGAAATAATTTAGGCTTTAAAACAGATTTAAAGTATAATTTGTTTGGTTCAGTTAGACCATGGGATAATAGAAATGACTCTACAAGAGATGACTTAAGACAGGCAATGGCTCAAAATCCATATCTAAAAGTTTTAGTTCAGTCTGGTTATTATGATGGAGCAACCACCTATTTTCAAGCAAAATATACAATGTGGCATGTAGATCCTAGCGGTAAAATGAAAGACAGGTTTACCTATAAAGGATATAGAAGTGGTCATATGATGTATTTAAGAGCTGAGGATTTAGAATCTTCAAATGAAGATTTAAGGGTTTTTATAAAAAACTCATTGTCAAATGGAAAATCTGCTAAATATTAAAAAATTAATAATATATATACTTTTATATAGTTTTGTTTTTGGCTGTAATCAATCAAATGAATTATATGATATTAGTCTAACTAAGGACTATCAATCTTCTGAACCAAACCTATATACTTCAATAAAAGGTGACACATATTTAAGTTTTATCTCTTCATCTGAGAATTCAGATCTTAGTAAATTATATTTTTCTAAATTAGAATTAGATAAATTGAAATGGAGTAAACCAACCTTAATTAACAGCTCAACTGATTGGTTTGTTAACTGGGCTGACTTCCCTAGAATCACCACCAATAATCAAAATGGTATTTCTGTACACTATCTTGAAAAAAGTGGATTAGAAACATATTCTTATGATATCAAAGTAATGAATTCAAAAGATGATGGAAATAGCTGGAATAATCCTATTAAACTTCATAGTGACAATACAAAAACAGAGCATGGTTTTGTATCAACTGTCAATTATAATAATAATTTTCTATCTACCTATTTAGACGGAAGACAAAACGAGTTATCAAAGAAAAACAAAAAACTTAAACCACAAATGACTTTAAGGGCAACCTCCTACAACATAGATGGGGTAATTCTTATGGACGAATTAATAGATAACAAGGTTTGTGACTGCTGTCAAACTGATATAGCTTTAACATCAAATAACACGCCAATAACAGTCTATAGGGATCGATCTAATAACGAAACCAGAGATATTTTTTATTCGTATTTTAAAAATTCTAAATGGTCTACTCCTCTTCCAGTACATGATGATAATTGGATAATTGCTGGATGCCCAGTCAATGGTCCAGCGATTTCAACTTTTGATAACTATTCTTCTGTTATTTGGTACACAGAAATTGATGGTGAAAGTAAGATAAAAGTTGCATTTACAAATGATATTACAAAAGGGTTTGATGATCCAATTTTAATTAACACAACAGATCCTTTAGGCAGAGTAGATATTGAAATGATTAATGAAAATACCTCAATTATTAGTTATATGGATTATATAGATGATCAAGCATTTATAAAATTACAAAGAGTTGATAGATTTAACGGATTTAATAAATCAATAATTATTGACGAAATATCAAATACAAGATCTGCTGGTTTTCCAAAAATTAACATAATTAATAAAAATAAAACCCTTATATCTTGGACAAATTCTGGGAATAAAAATCATATAAAAACTATTCTAATTAATAATTCGAATTTTGACTAATAGTGATCTTATCAGTATTATAACCCCATTTAAAAACTCTTCCCAATTTCTTAATGATTGTTTGAAATCTATTATTAATCAAAGCTATAAGAAATGGGAATTAATTATAATCGATGATTATTCAATTGATGACAGTTTTCATAAAGTTTATAGTATTTCTCAAAACGAAAAAAGGATAAAACTTTATAAAAATGAAGGAGAACAAGGTATAATTAATTGCCTTAGGCTTGGTCTTACTAAATGCTCTGGAAATTACATAACTAGGATGGATAGTGATGACATAATGCACAAAAACAAATTAAAGGAATTATACAACTTACTAAAAATTAAAGGTAAAGGTTATATTTCAACATCAAAAGTTGAATATTTTTCAAAAAAAGGAGTTGGTGATGGATATAGAAAATATGAGAATTGGCTTAATAAAATGATGGAGGACAATGATAATTTTAATCAAATATTTAAAGAATGTGTCATCCCTTCTCCTAATTGGTTGTTACATAAAGATGATTTAATTGCATGTGGGGCATTTGATTCAAATATTTATCCAGAAGATTATGACTTAGTATTTAGATTATACAAAAATAAAATAAAAACAATAGCATCAGAAAATGTACTTCATCTATGGAGAGATTATCCAATGAGAACATCCAGAAATCATTCAAATTACGCAGATAATAGTTTCATAGACTTAAAGTTAAAGTACTTTGTTGAATTAAGTTATGATATTAATAAAACATTAGTGATTTGGGGAGCCGGAAGAAGAGGAAAGTTAGTTGCAAAAAAGCTTTGTGCATATAAAATTGATTTTGTTTGGGTTTGTAACAATCCAAATAAAATTGATCAAGTAATTTACAACAAACAATTAAAAAATGTTGAACATTTAAATCAGTTAAATAATTACCAGACTATTATTACAGTCGCAAATGATAAATCGCAATTATTAATAAATAATTTTTTTAAATCTAAAGGACTTATAAAAATGAAAGATTATTATTTTTTTTGTTAATTATTAAAATAACATTTAGTTTATTGAATTGAAATCCTTTTATTATTTTTGTAAAAATTTTCATTTTTAAATACAATATAAATGAACACTTTATTAAAATCTGTTACTATTGTTGACAAAACAAGTGATTTTCATAACAGCAAAGTTGATATATTGATTGAAAATGGCATAATATCTAATATTGATTTTAATATAATTAACCCTAAAAATTATAAAGAAATTAATTTAACTAATCTTCATGTTTCCAGAGGTTGGTTTGATTCAAGCGTATCTTTTGGTGAACCAGGTTATGAAGACAGAGAGACTATAGCTAATGGTTTGATAGTAGCCTCTAAATCTGGATTCACTTCCATCGCGCTTCAACCCAATACAAATCCAGCTTCAGAAAGTCGATCCCAGATAGAGTACATAAAGAATAAATCAATTAATGACTTAGTTGAAATATATCCTATAGGAGCTCTAACTAATCTAAAATCCGAATTAACCGAAATGTTCGACATGAAATCTGGAGGAGCAATATGTTTTGGAGATTATAAAACTCCCATAACTAATCCAAACACATTAAAATTAGCTTTATTGTATTCGTCTAATTTTAATGGAATAATACTTTCTTTTCCAGAAGATAAAGTTTTATCTAATAATGGGGTAATGAATGAAAACATTACTAGTACTTCAATAGGGCTAAAAGGTAACCCTTCTGTATCTGAACATGTTCAAATAATGAGAGACTTGTCAATTCTTGAATATACAGGAGGAAATTTGCACATACCAACAATATCCACTTCTAAGTCAGTTGATATGATCAGAGAAGCAAAGAAAAAAAACCTAAACGTTAGTTGTAGTGTTGCAATTCACAATTTATTTTTCTCTGACAACAATTTACTTAACTTTAATACAAACTTCAAAGTAAAACCACCGTTGAGAACAAAAAAAGATATTCAATCTTTAATTGATGGAGTGAAAGATGGAACAATTGACATGGTTACATCTGATCATAACCCACTGAATATTGAGCTTAAAAAAACAGAATTTGACAATGCTGAATATGGCACCATTGGATTGGAAAGTTTTTTTGGTGCATTAAATTCAATTTTTTCAACAAAAATGGCTGTAAAGATATTAACTAACGGCAAATCTATTTTTAATATCCAAGAAAATAAAATTGAAATTGGAGAAACAGCCAATTTAACTCTATTCAACCCAGACAAGGAATATATTTTTGATAAAGAAAGTATTTTATCTAAATCTAAAAACTCAATTTTTGAAAAATCAAAATTAAGAGGTGTTGTTTATGGTACAATTAATAAAAATAAACTATCAATACACAAGTAATGTTAAATGAAGATTTATCTTTTAAATATTTAATTAAAGAGCCTCAATCTAAAAAATCTAAATCACCATTATTAATACTACTACATGGGTTTGGGAGTAATGAGTCTGACTTACACTCTTTTGCTAATTATCTTCCTGAAAACCACTATATAGTATCAATTAGAGCACCTTTTAAGTTAGCAAGTGGAGGATTTGCTTGGTATAACATAAGTTTTGACAATGATATGAATAAGTTTAATGATCATGATCAGGCTAAGGATTCTATAAACATGATACTTAGTTTCATAGATGAATTATCTAACAAATACTTAATTGATAATGATAATGTATCTCTTTTAGGATTTAGTCAGGGAACTATACTTAGTTACGCATTATGTTTAAATTATCCAGAAAAGTTTAAAAACATTATTGGTTTTAGTGGATATATTGATGAGGCTATGATTAATGTAAAATCTATTGATATTGATTACAGTAAATTAAATCTATATATTTCGCACGGAAAGAATGATCCAGTAATCCCAGTTGATTGGGCTAGAAAATCAATTGAGATACTCAAGAATAATAAAATTAACTATTCATTTAATGAATTCAATTCAGGACATACAATTTCTCCTGAAAACTTTTATGATTTCAAAAACTGGTTAGAATCTAACTAACTTTTATAGATAATTGATCATAAGCCAAAAAGATGTTTTCTGGTAAATTACTCTCTACTTCTTCATGAAATCCTAAGTAGTGGCTAATATGAGTAAAATAACATATTTTAGGGTTTATAATTTTAACTAAATCAAGTGCTTCTTTAAGATTTAAATGAGAGTGATGTTCTTCTACTCTTAAACAATTTAAAACTAACACATTTAAGTTGGATAATTTTAATAATTCATAGTCCGAAATAGATTTCATATCAGTTACATAGGCGAAATCTTCTAATCTATATCCAAAAACTTGCAACTTATTATGTCTAACACATATCGGTGTAATATTTAATCCTTTTACATTGAAAACATTATTATCAATTTCAATAGGATTTATAACCGGAACACCAGGATAATTATTATCATTATCAAAAATATAATTATAACGGGTTTTTAAGTTCGATAATACTCTATTGTGCGCATAAATATCTATATATCCATGATTAAAATAAAATGGCCTTAAATCATCAATTCCTGCAACATGATCACTATGTTCGTGTGTAAAAAAAACACCATCAAGCTTATTACAATTAGCTCGAAGCATTTGGTATCTGAAATCTGGGCCACAATCAACAACAAAATTAAAAGATTTCCATTTTATCAATATAGATGACCTTAATCTTTTATCTTTTTGGTTAATGCTTTTACAAACGGGATGATTACTTCCAACCACAGGTATTCCTTGTGAGGTCCCTGTTCCTAAAAAGGTAATTTCTAACATAAATAAATTATTAATATAAAAATAGAATATTTTTCTTTGACCAAATCAATTTTTAATACATTTGTATTGCATAATTTATATGTTATTAAATATAGCTATGGATATAATTCATAATGGCGATTCAAAAGTAAAAACTGTTCCAACTACAAAACAGAAGGCTTTAAAAATCAATTTAAACGACAACATTTACGGAACTTTTGCTGAAATTGGAGCTGGTCAAGAAACTGTCAGGCAATTTTTTAGAGCTGGAGGTGCCTCAAGCACAATTGCAAAATCTATTTCAGCATATGACAAAGATTTTAGTGATGCAATTTATGGTATTGAAGATGATAAACGATATGTTACTGAAAATAGGTTGAGAAAAATGCTTGATTGGGAAACTAGTTTAATCGAGGAAAGATTAACCAGAGACAAACATCCTGAAAAATTATTTTTTTCTTACGCAAACACTGTTGCAACAATAGATTTTGCCAAAAAATTTAAAGGACATGGTTGGGTTGGTCTTAGATTTCAAATTGAACCAAATGGTGATTATAATGAAATAATTCTTCACATTAGGTTTAAAGAAAATGATGCTAGACTTCAACAAGAAACTCTTGGTGTTTTAGGAACTAATCTTATTTACAGTGCTTTTTATAAGTACAACCAACCAAAAAAAATATTAAAATATCTGTACGATAATCTTAACAAAGATCAGTTAGAAATTGATACCATAAATTTTTCTGGGCCAGTGTTCAAAGAAGTTGATAATAGATTGGTCAGTTTACAACTTGTTAAAGGAGGAATGACTGATGCGGTAATGTTTTCTCCAGAGGGTATAAATGTTTTACCTGCTAAGATATTATACAAAAAAAATATTCTTGCCCTGAGGGGAAGTTTTAGACCAGTGACTAAGGTCAATGTAGAGATGTATCTAAACTCTATAAAGCTATTTTTAAAGCAAAAAAATGTTGAATTAGAAAAAACACAAGTTGTGTTTGAAATCACATTATCAAATTTAAAATCTGATGGTGAAATTGATGAGCAAGATTTTTTAGATAGAGCTAAACTTTTATGTTCTTTAGGACAAACGGTATTAATTTCTGATTTTAAAGAATATTATAAACTTGTTGAATATTTCTCATTATATACAAAGAAAAAAATAGGCATTACAATGGGTATTAATAATTTAATAGAAATTTTTAATCCTAAGTATTATACACAACTAAGTGGAGGAATTCTTGAAGCTTTTGGTAAATTATTTTTTAAAAATGTGAAAGTTTTTGCATATCCAATGCTTGATGAAAACGGACAAATAGTCAATAGTGATAATTTGAAGGTCCATCCCAGAATGAAAGAATTATATAAATTTTTTAAATATAATGGTAAAGTTGAAGATGTTGTAGACTATGATATTAAACATTTAAAAATATTTTCAAGAGAAGTTTTGAAATTAATAAACAGTGGAGACCCAAAATGGGAAGATATGCTTCCCAAAGGTGTTAGTAAGCTGATTAAAGAGCAGAAACTATTTGGCTATAAATAAATCTTTATTAACTAAGGATTTGATTTGTGTGATCCTTGGTTTTTACTTTGTCAATAACTCTAGTAATAATACCTTTATCGTCTGTTATAAAAGTGGTTCTTAATATACCTTCATACTCTCTTCCCATAAATTTTTTCAATCCCCACACACCAAAAGAGTTTATTATATCCTTGTTAACATCGGCAAGTAATGGGTAAGGAAAGCCTCCAAACTTAGTAGAAAAAGATGATTGTGACTTTACTTTATCAGCACTGACTCCATATATTGAATATCCATTTTTCTTTAGCTCAGAAAAATTTTCAGATAAATTACAAGCTTGAGCTGTACATCCAGGTGTATTGGCTTTAGGATAGAAAAAAATAACACATTTATTAGATAATAAATCTTCTGTCCTAACAATATTTCCTTTATCATCAAGGCATTCGAAATCTGGTATCTTATCCCCTACTTTTAATAATCCCATAATTAGTATATTTGAATTTTAGGTAAATATACTATAAATGAATAAAAAAGAAAGAATTAGGTTTATTATTGAAGAGCTGGAAAAAAAATACCCAAAGGTGCCTATTCCTTTAGATCACAAAAATCCATACACTTTATTAATTGCGGTACTTCTCTCTGCTCAATGTACTGATGTTAGAGTGAATAAAATAACCCCAATTTTATTTAAAAGAGCAGACAACCCTTATGACATGGTCAAAATGAGTGTTGAAGAGATAAAAGATATTATAAGGCCATGTGGATTATCTCCCATGAAAAGTAATGGAATTTATGGGCTATCTAAAATTTTAATAGACAAACATAAAGGTAAGGTTCCTGCAGATTTTGAACTACTTGAACAATTACCTGCAGTTGGTCATAAAACTGCTAGTGTAGTAATGTCTCAAGCTTTTAATATCCCTGCATTTCCTGTAGATACTCATATTCATAGACTTTTATACCGTTGGAAAATTTCTACCGGTAAAAACGTAAAAAAAACTGAGGAAGATGCAAAGAAAGTTTTCCCAATTGAATTATGGAATAAATTACATTTACAAATTATTTGGTACGGTAGAGAGTATTCTCCAGCAAGAGGATGGGATATAAATAAAGATATTATAACAAAGACAATTGGAAGAAAAAAACTTATTAATAAATTAAATAGAAATTAATTTAAATTAATTTCTATTTTCTTAGAGTTAAGTTTAACTATACCTAATGATTTTGAATAATTAATTAAAAAATTAATTGTTTCAGATTTTGGTTGTAATGAAGAAATTAATAATTTTTTCTTAGAGTAATTTTTTTGCATATTGTTTTTTCTTAATAACGAAGAATAAAACAAGTTATTGCTATTTAGTAAGAGATATGTTCTTTTTTGAAATAATACTCCTAAGATTGATAAGTGCATACCTCATTCTTCCAAGTGATGTATTAATACTTACACCTGTTTTATAAGAAATTTCTTTAAAGCTTAAATCGTTATAAAATCTATAAATAAGAACTTCTTTTTGATCATTAGGAAGTAATTCTATTAGATCTCTAACGTCATTATCAATTTGGTTTTTTATTAAGGTATCTTCTGCTCCAAGTGTGTTATCCCTTAAAACCGAAAATATATCAAAGTTCTCAGAACTTTGAAATTTCTGTAGTCTTTTATTTTTTCTAAAATGATCAATAACTAAATTGTGTGCAATTCTCATTACCCAGGACACAAATTTCCCCTCTTCGTTGTAATTTCCCAATTTTAATGTTCTTATTACTTTAATAAAAGTATCTTGAAAAACATCTTCTGTTAAATCTCTGTCTTGAATTTTTGAATAAATAAAATTGTATAGCTTTTGTTTATGTCTTTTAATTAAAATCTCAAGACAATACTCATTACCTTTGATATAATCACTTATTAACTGGGAATCTGAAAGTTTATTATTAATCATAACATTACATTTAGTCACAAATAAATTGTGAATTATTTAAAATAAAATTTAAAAAAGTAATGTTATCCTATAGGCAGTATGTTGTTAATAATTATATTCAAATATAGGCTTATTGGTTTAAATTCCAAAAAAACGAATAAAAAAGTAGACATTATCTTCAGATAATTCTAATTAATATTATATTTACTCTTTTATATATTTTTATAAAATCGTGGAGAAAAATAGGAATAAAAATATTTATATTAAGGGTGCAAAACTTCATAATTTAAAAAATATTGATGTCGAAATTCCTAGAAATAAATTAACTGTAATCACAGGACTTTCTGGCTCTGGAAAATCATCTTTGGCATTTGATACCTTATACGCAGAGGGGCAAAGAAAATACGTAGAAAGTTTATCAAGTTATGCTAGGCAATTCTTAGGAAAATTAGATAAACCCAAAGTAGATTTTATTTCAGGAATATCACCTGCAATTGCAATTGAACAAAAAGTTAACACTACAAATCCAAGGTCAACTGTAGGGACAAGTACTGAGATTTATGACTATTTAAAACTTTTATATGCTAGAATTGGAGTAACATACTCTCCGATTTCAAATAATAAAGTAAAAAAAGACACAGTTACAGATATTTTATCTTTTATAAAAAAACTTAAAGTAAATAAGAAATTACTTTTATTATCTCCAATTAAATGTAAAAACAAAAGGGATTTTGATGAAAAATTAGATTTACTGAAAAATCAAGGCTACAGCCGTATAAAATATAATAACGTAGTTGATAAAATTGACAATTTTAATTACATAGAATTAAATGAATTTTTTCTTGTTATTGACAGAATAATAACTGTAAATGATGAGTCCTTTTACAATAGGCTTGCTGATGCTATTGAAGTCTCAATTTTTGAGGGTAATGGTGTTTGTGTTATTGAAGATTTAGATAATAATAAGTTACATGAATTTAATACTAGATTTGAATTAGATGGTCAAGTTTTCTTAGAACCTTCAACCAATCTTTTTAGCTTTAATAATCCTTATGGAGCTTGTCCTAAATGTGAAGGATATGGAGATATAGTTGGAATTGACAAAAACCTTGTTATCAAAAATAAGGAACTTTCCGTATACGAAGATGCTATTCTTCCATGGAAAGGACAGAAATTAAGTAAGTATAAAAATGATTTTATCAAACATAGTCATAAGTTTAACTTCCCAATTCATAAACCTTATTATGAACTTTCTGAAAATCAAAAGAACTTACTATTTGATGGAAATGAGTACTTCAAAGGTATAAATGCATTTTTTAATAAAATTGAATCAAAATCATATAAAATTCAAAACAGGGTTCTCTTGTCGAGATATCGTGGAAAAACACTCTGCACTCAATGTAAAGGCAATAGATTAAGAGAGGAATCTAATTTTGTAAAAGTTAATGATAAATCAATTTCTGAATTAATTAATCTATCCATAAAAGAATTGTTGTTGTTTTTTAATAAAATAAAATTAACAGATTCTGAAAAACAAATATCAAAGAGAATACTTATTGAAATTAAAGCTAGATTAGGTCATCTTTCAAATGTTGGTTTAGATTATTTAACCTTAAATAGAAAATCAAAAAGTTTATCTGGCGGTGAGAGTCAAAGAATTAATATAGCAACATCTTTGGGTAGTAGTTTAGTAGGTTCACTATATATATTAGATGAACCAAGTATAGGATTACATTCTAATGATACAATTAGATTAATAAAAGTTTTAAAATCCTTAAGAGACCTAGGAAATACAGTGATAGTTGTTGAACATGATCATGATATAATGAAACAGGCTGATCATATAATTGATATTGGTCCAAAAGCAGGATCTGAGGGTGGTGAATTAGTTGCTTTTGGAAATTATACAAAATTCTTAAAACAAGAATCAATAACTGCTAAATATTTAAATAGAAAAATAGAAATTTCTGTACCAAAATTTAGAAAAAATAGTAGTGATTATATTAAAATTATTGGAGCACGTGAAAATAATTTAAAAAATATAAATGTAAATATACCTTTGGGTGTAATTACAACTATTACAGGTGTATCAGGTTGTGGTAAAAGCTCATTAGTGAAAAACATATTATACCCCGCGCTACAAAATGAGTTAGGGATATTTGAAAACAAGCCAGGTGAATTTACGAAAATTGATGTGGATTTAGTAAAAATAGATTTTGTTGAATTTATTAATCAAAATCCAATCGGAAGATCATCAAGGTCAAATCCAGTAACTTACATTAAAGCTTATGATGATATTAGAAATCTTTTTTCAAAACATAATCTAAGCAGACAAAGGATGTACAAACCAAAACATTTTTCTTTTAATGTTGACGGTGGAAGATGTGATAAATGTAAGGGAGATGGAGAAATAACAATTGAAATGCAATTCATGGCGGACGTACATTTGTTATGTGATCAATGTAAAGGAAGTAGGTTTAAAAAAGAGATTTTAGATGTTAAATATTCAAATAAGAATATATTTGACATTTTAAATATGACCATTAATGAAGCGCTAAGTTTTTTTGAGTCAAATGAAGAAATAAAAATATATAAGAAATTACTTCCCTTGAAAGAAGTAGGTTTAGGATATGTTAAGTTAGGACAAAGCTCCTCCACCCTCTCTGGTGGTGAAGCTCAAAGAATTAAATTAGCTTATTTTTTAGGTAAGGCAAATAGTAATAGAAAAGGTGTTTTTATATTTGATGAACCAACTACTGGGTTACACACAGATGATATAAAAAAACTACTTACTTCATTTAATGCATTAATAGATATTGGAAATACTATAATTATTGTTGAGCATAATTTAGAATTAATTAAATGTTCTGACTACATTATTGATTTAGGTCCAGTTGGTGGAAAAAAGGGTGGATACATAATAGCTGAGGGAAGCCCAGAAGATTTAATCAAAAATAAAAAATCACTTACTGCTAAATATTTAAAAGAATATTTAAAATAACTGACTTTGGCACACTCTTTGTATACAATACAGTAGTTAGTTTAATTTATTAGATAGTTAGTTAGAAACCTTGCAAAATCACTTCTTTGTGTTTGCAAGGTTTTTTAATTTAAGAATATATTTAGTGTATATGTTATTAATTTCAACGGATATTTTGAAATAAATAACAAAAAATATGTAGGCTATACTCACAAATAAAGTTTGAATAAATAATTTTAAGTACAGAGAAAACTCTAATTTAAAATAAAAAGAAATTATAAAACCTAAAAGAATTATTATCCCAATTTTATAAGAATTTTTTGTTAGTGGCTGTAAATTAAATTTCAAGTAAACCAAATACATTTTAATAGAATTATATAAACAAATAGCTACAAATGACGAGATAGCAGCACCTTCTAGGCCGTACAATGGAATTAACAAGTAATTTAAATAAATGGTTAGAATTGTTAATAAAACCCCTATAAAGACTATTTTATCATAAAAGACGCTATTAAATATTATTCCATCAACATTTCCTAAAAAAGCATTATAAATCTTAGTAAATGAAATAATTAATACAACGTAGTAACCTTGTCTGTAATTTTCTGGAATAAAAGCATAAATATCACTTAAATTATAGACAATTAGAAGAAAAACAAAACCACAAACAACTAAAAGATTTAAACTAGATTTTTGATACAAGACACCTAATTCAGTAAACTTTTTTTCGTTCAATAATTTAGCACTTAAAGGATTTGCAATTTGAAATAATGATCTTCTTGGAACAGTGATTAAAGTTGATATATATATTGCAACAGAGTAATAAGCAACTTTTGAAATATCTAAATATTGAGCTATCATAAATTTATCTATTTCTAAAACAATATTTGCAACTGCTCCGGCAAGACAGATAATGATCAAATATTTAAAAATTAAAAATGAATTTTTAGGTATAGCTATCTTAAAAACAAAAGAATTATATCTAAACGCATATATCATCATAATCAAAGTTCTCAATACATAAATAGATAAAACACTTAAAATAAATTCTTGTTCATTAATTAATTCAAAATATATGAATACGAGTAAAATTGAAATTAAAACTCTATGGAATATTTCTTTTAAAAAATTTCCAAATACTGAGATTAATTTAATTTTGACTAAAGAATAGAAGACCTCGAAATATGCAAAACTGATTGCCGTAACTATTATTACCCAAATATTCGTTTCACTTAAATATTGATTTTGAGGTAATACTAATTTTATATAATCCATTGAAGTTATACCTATTACAGTTAAAAGTATAACACTTAATAATGGGACAATCAACATAATACTTATGAAAGAATCTTTATCAGTTTTATTAGTATACGAAGAATAAAATTTAATGATACCATTGTGAGTTCCTAAAGAAATAAAAGGAAGCATTATAGTTGCAGTTGAAATAATAAAAGCAAGTAATCCATGATACTCATCTGACAAAAAATAGGTATATAAAAACAAGACATTAAACGCACCTAAGACAAATCCAAGATATGTTGTAATTGTATTATTAATAGATTGATTGATTACTATTCCCATTATAGATTTTTTATAATATTTGAGATAGACTTAGTTAATTCAATTCTATTATATTTATTAATGTTTTTTGGGGAAATGCTAATTCCATCCTTTAAAAATTTTTCAAAATAATTTAAAATACAATCATAAAGCTC
This sequence comes from uncultured Bacteroidota bacterium, assembly GCA_902515565.1. GTDB lineage: Bacteria > Bacteroidota > Bacteroidia > Flavobacteriales > Flavobacteriaceae > SGZJ01. Next base: position 58,707 of record CABXVR010000004.1, read on the forward strand.
AAGTTCTTGATCATATTTGTAATTAGAACCAACATTAGTATCTTTTATAATATTATCAACATCATCGTTATTTGAAATGGAAATAATTGGTCTCATAGAATTTAAATATTCAAATAGTTTAGCTGGGATAATATAATTAGATTCTAATTTATTTGTTTGAATTAATAACAGTACCTGGGAATTTTTTAAATATTTACTAGTTTGATCATATGCTACATGGCCTATATATTCAACATAAGGTTCCAATGAATATTTTTTAATTGATTCTTTAACTTCAAAACTAACATTTCCAACTAAATTTAACTTAAGATAGTTTTTTAAAATTTTCTCTTCTTTTATTAAGTTATTTAAGACTTTCCATAATATTTCAGGATTTCTATCTGATAACATTGAACCTATATGTGAAATTGAAAATTTATCATCTAAAATAGAATCATCATTATTAATGTAGTCAAAACCATTTGTTATAGTTGATATTGGACTATTAGTTAATTTACTATAATCCTGATTTAAACGGTTCGATGTAACAATTATATGATCAGCTTCAGTGAGAATACTTTTTTCTAAATTTTTATGTTTATTTAAAGTTGATTTAGTAAAAAAAAACTTTTTATTGTACCAGATATTTGTCCAAGGATCTCTAAAATCAGCTAACCATTTAACATTAGTTAATGATTTTAATTTTTTTCCCAAAAGATGCATACTGTGTGGTGGACCAGTAGTAATTATTGTATCAATTTCATTTGAAGTTATGTAATTCTTTAGAGATTTAACAGAACCTTTAGCCCAAAATAATTTTGGGTCAGGTATAAAAAAATTACCTCTAAAAAAAAGTAATATTTTATCAATTATAGTGAGTCTCTCTTTGGTTGGAATTATCCCCTTACTATAATTAGCATAATATTTAGGTAAAAACAATTTCAAAAATTTATCATATGAAAAAATTGGTTTTTTTATTATATCTATATTTTTTGGAATATCTGTAATTAATGAATCATCTGATTGGTTAATGTTTGAAATTTGTGGGGTATACACATAAGGCTGGATATCAAATTGATTGAAATACTTTATAAATTTTAACCATCTTTGTACACCAGGACCTGAATATGGCGGCCAATAATAAGTTATAATTAATACTTTATTTTTCAATTTATTAAGCTTTTTTTATTGTTATATAACAATGATGAAATCATTAAAAGCAATAATAACAGAGAGCTTCCTAGACTAACATAAGAAGAGTTTTTGACAACACCTGGGGTGAAGTAACACTCTATTGTATTATTTCCTTTATTTAAATACAATCCTCTTAAAGCCACATTTACATTGTCATAATTAGTTTCGATTCCGTTAACATAAACTTTCCAACCTTTGGGATAAAATATTTCTGAAAAAACAGCGTAACCATTCTCACTATTTGAAGCAGTATACTTCAAATAATTAGATTTAAATTCTACTAAATTTATATTTGAATTATTAGGGATTGTAAATTTTTGACTTTTAATTTTAGTAGATACTACACTCTTTGTTAAATTTAAAGAGTCAAGAGATAATATAGCTTCATTTTGAGAATCTACTTTGTGAATATTTTCTACAAACCAAGCATTACCTTGTGCATCTTCATTAACATAAGCTTCAAATTCTTCTTTGTCATTTTTACTTATAAAATATTTAACATTAAGCATATTTAAAACTGGCATATGATTGTTTGAGACGTAAAATTTTAAAAGTGCATCATAATTAGAAAGTTTAGCAGCATGATATCCTAGAACTGAATTGTGAAAGTAAGAGGCTTTTGTTGAATTACTAGTTAAATCTAGGACTCTAAATTTAGATTTGTCATTTAATATTGAAATATCAGCTTTATTGGCTGCATAAGGAATATCAACATTTTTAGAATTAACAAAATCATCAGAATTTACATAATTATAATTGAAGGTAACTAAATCATATGACCCAATAATTAAAAAAAGAATAATTAAAGAATTAGATGAGATAATTTTTTTTCTATAGAAGCTTAGGATTAAAAAGGATAAAATTACATAAATGAAAGTTCTAAATAAATCTGATTTAAACAATATTATTCTATCTAGTTTTAATGCCTCTAAATATCCAGGACCATATGCATTTACGTAAAGTGAGTCGTTAATACCTCTAAAATCAAATAGGTCAATAGATAAATATAAACCTACAATCAATACCACAAACAAAACTAAAGTCTTGTTTAAAGCATTTTTAACATCTTTATTTTTATTAATAATTGTGTGAATAGAGTATACAGCTAAAACTGGTATACAAAGCTCTAAAATAACTTGTATTGAACTAACAGCTCTAAACTTATTATAGAATGGGAAAAAGTTTATAAAAATGTCTGTTAGTAGTGAAAAATTTTTGCCAAAAGACAATGACAGAGAAATTATAATTGAAGAAAGTAACCAATACTTATTTTTGTTAGAAACTAAAAATATAGATAAAACAAATAAAAAGAAAACTACAATTCCGATATAAGCAGGAGCTTCAACAATTGGTTGATCCCCCCAATAAGTAGGACTAAACTCAATAGCATCTCTAGCTTGTATTGTATTAGCACCAATAGATTTAAAATATTTATAAGTTTCAGAGCTAGAGTCTAGTTTTTCAACACTTCCACCACCCATTATTCGAGGAATAAATAAATTTATACTTTCAAAAAAACCATAACTATACTCTGTAATGTAATCATAATTTAAACCATCAGATTGAATCTGGTCACCACCAGGTGTAATAGTTATCTCATTAACTCCCCTTGTACTTTGTTTGGAATATTCATAAGTACTCATGATAGTACTGGCGTTGAGACCTATTGCTAAAAATAAAGCTGTAAATAATATAGTCAATGATTTGAAATATTCTCTCAACAACTTTTGTTTATTGAAATTAATAAAATAATAAATACCCAGCAAAACAACAATAAACATTAGGTAATAGGTCATTTGAAAGTGATTTGCACAAATCTCAAGACCAAGTGCTAAAGTGGTTAAAAAAAAACCTCTATAGTAACTTTTATTAAATACTAAAATTATACCAGCTAGAACTAAAGGCATATAAGCTATGGCATGTGCTTTAGAATTGTGACCAGCACCAATTATGATTATGAGGTATGTAGAAAATGCAAAAAATACCGAACCTAAAAATGCTAACTTGTAATCCATTTTAAGAACAAGTAAAAAAATATAAAAATTAATAAGATATAGAAGTAGATAATCAGCAGGTCTTGGTAAAAATCTAAGAAACAGATCTATCTGTTTAATATAATTATGAGGGTATTTTGCACCAAGTAAATAAGTGGGCATTCCTGAAAAACTACTATCAGTCCAATATGTTTCAGAATCATTTAGTTTTCTAAAATCATTTTGTTCTTTAGCCATTCCAGTGTATTGAACTATATCACTTTGATAAATCTTTTCTCCGATTAGAATAGGAGAAAAATAAGAAACAGAAATAACAACAAATAAAATAAATACTAAAAAGTGATGTAAGTTATTTTTTATATGTTCGGAAATACTAGTCAAGTTCTTCATAATCGACATAATCACCAATGTTGTTGTTAGATTCTTTATTTCTTTTAGGCATTTTATCTATACTTACCTCACCTTCATTTTTTTTAGGCTTACTTCTTTTATTTTGACTAAAGTTATCGTTCATTTTGTTTGACATATGTCTTAACAAATAAGGAGCAGCAAGTCTCATTAAGAAACCTAAAATGCGATAAATCAGATAAGACCACAACAAAAAATAAATTACACCCATAGACTCCAAAAATACAATTATTGTAGATTAAAAAAGTTAATAAAATAATAAAAATTATATATTTGAATAAATTGATTTAATATGAACAAAACTACTTTATTCTTGTTTTTAACAATTGTTCCAAATTTAATATTGGGGCAATATACAGACGTTATAAACAGTAATAAACCTGGAGAATCGTTTAGCGCTTTCTCTGTCGGAACTAATTTATTACAAATAGAAACTACTACTAATTTTTTAAAACAAGAACATAAATTACTGAACAATAAATTTGTGGGTAATAGTTTTGATTTTTCACTTAGGTATGGTTTTTTTAAGGAAGAATTAGAATTTATTGGTTTTGGTACTTATCAAACTGATATTTTTTATGATTACAGATATAATCCTACAAATGAAATTACTAGAAAAAATATAAAAGAATTTAAAATTGGATTCAAATATTTAATATATGACCCTCACAAAAATTATGATGACAGTCCAAATGTCTATAGTTATAGAGCTAATCAAAAATTTAAATGGAGATCACTTATTCCTGCAATAGCTTTAATGTCAGGGGTAAATATTGATTCTAAAATGAATCCTTACACAGCGACTGGAGTAAATGGGATTAGCCCATTTGCTCTGCTAAGCACACAAAATAATTTTAAAAATAATACTGTATTAATAGCCAATATTTTATTTGATAGAATTGGATCAAATCAAAATGATTTTGAATATATAATAACATTAACTAAAGCATTAAATACAGATTGGGTAATATTTTTGGAAACACAAGGAATTAAAAGTGATTTTTATGCAGATAATTTATATAGTTTAGGTGCTGCATATCTTTTTAATAAAAATTTTCAAGCTGATACTTCATTTACAGCTAACAATAAAAAAACTCCAAAAGTTGATAAAATATCATTTGGTTTAAGTTACAGGTTTGATTTTCATAAAGATAAAGTTATTACAAAATGAAAATAATTAAAGTTAATACTAAAATACAGTTAACTCAGTTTGTGAAATTCCCATTTGACTTATACAAAAATTCAAAACAATGGGTCCCCCCTATAATTAGTGAAGAGATTAACAATTTTACTCATGGGGTTAACCCAAATCTAGATGATTGTGATTTAAATTTATTTTTAGCAGTTGAGGATAATTTAATTATTGGTAGAATTGCTGCAATAATTAATTGGTATGAAGTAAAGACGCAAAAGATTAGAAAAATTAGATTTGGATGGTTTGACACAGTTGATGACATTAAGGTTACTAAGGCTCTAATTAATGAAGTTAGCAAGATTGGGAAAAAACATCAACTAGAAATTATAGAAGGTCCAATAGGTTTTTCTAACTTAGACAAAGTTGGCGTATTAACTAGTGGTTATGATGAAATTAGTACTATGATTACATGGTATAATCACCCTTATTATAAGGATCATTTTGAGAAATTAAATTTTAATATTGGTAAAGAGTATCTAGAAAATAAATTTGAATTCGATAATATTGACACCGAATATTATTCAAAAATGGCTACAATAATAAAGAAAAGATATTCACTTAAATCAATAAGTTTCAATAGTACAAAAAAAGTTTTAAGTTATGTAGATGATATGTTTTACTTATTTAACATCTCCTACTCTAAATTATCTTCATTTATTCCAATAAATGATAAGCAAATTAAATACATGAAAGAAAAATTTATTTCATTTATAAATCCAGAATTTATAAAATTCACTCTAGACAATGAAGGTAAATTAATAGGGTTTGCTGTTATAATGCCTTCATTTGCAAAACCTTTACAAAAAGCAAATGGAAAATTATACCCATTTGGATTATTTCGTTTATTATATGCAAAAATATTCCCAAAGAATGTTACTCTTTTTCTAATTGGTGTACATCCTGACTATCAAAACAAAGGAGTGACTGCAGTACTTTTCGATTCACTATTAAAAACATTAAAAAATAAAGGTATTAAGGATTGTATAAGGACCCCAGAGTTGAAAGATAACACTGCTATAAGTAATCTTTGGAAAAATTTTAGTCCAGTTACTTACAAGACTAGATGTACATATACAAAAGACTTATCTAGTCTATAACAGGTAAATTTTCTGAAAGTTTTTTATAAACACCAGAGAGTAACCTTTCTCTTATTGAAGAAAATGCTACGAGAGTTTCTTGAATATCTTTTGAATTGTGAGATGCGGTTGGGATTAGCCTCAGTAGAATTAAACCCTTAGGAATAACTGGATAAATTACTGTTGAACAAAATACACCATAGTTTTCTCTTAAATCTTTGACCAAAGCAAATGCTTCCGGAACTGTACCATTTAAATAAACTGGAGTTACACAACTCTGAGTAGATCCTAAATCAAAACCTTTTTCTTTTAACCCAGATTGTAATTCGTGTACATTATCCCAAAGCTTTTGTTTAATTTCAGGCTTAGTCTTTATTAATTCTAATCTTTTTAAAGCACCAACCACTAATTGCATTTGCAAAGATTTTGCAAATACTTGTGATCTTAAATTGTATTTCAAAAAATCAATAACTTCTTTATCAGCGGCAATAAAAGCACCTGTACTTGCCAAAGATTTAGCAAAAGTTGCAAAATAAACATCAATTTCATCTTGTACTCCTTGTTCTTCTCCAGCACCTGCTCCAGTTTTACCTAGAGTTCCAAATCCATGAGCGTCATCTACTAATAGTCTAAAGTTGAACTTTTCTTTTAAAGCGACAATCTCCTTTAACTTCCCTTGTTCACCTCTCATACCAAAGACACCCTCAGAAATTACCAAAATACCTCCACCAGTAGTTTCAGCCATCTTTGTAGCTCTACCAAGGTTTTTTTCAAGACTTTCTATATCATTGTGCTTGTAAGTAAATCTTTTACCCATATGCAGTCTTACTCCATCAATTATACAAGCATGTGAATCTACGTCATATACAATAATATCATTTTTGGAAACTAAAGAGTCTATTGTTGACATAATACCTTGGTAACCAAAGTTTAAGAGGTAAGCTGATTCTTTATTTACAAACTCAGCTAATTCATCTTGAAGTTTCTCGTGCAAATCGGTATGCCCAGACATTAATCTAGCACCCATTGGATAAGCAGATCCATATTTTAATGCAGCTTCAGCATCAACTTTACGTACTTCTGGGTGATTAGCTAAACCTAAATAATCATTAACACTCCATGTTATCACCTCTTTACCTTGAAATTTCATTCTATTCGAAATAGCACCTTCTAATTTAGGAAAAGCAAAGTATCCTTCAGCGATTGAAGCCCATTTACCTAGTGGTCCTTTATCATTGTAAATTCTTTCAAATAAATCTCTCATTAAAAATTATTTTATATACTGTATTTTTTCAATTGTTTTTTCGTGTTCACTGTCAAAAAATCCTTGAGTTTCCATCCATTTATCACTGTAAATTTTACTTAAATATCTTGAACCATGATCAGGGAAAATAATTACAACAATATCTTCAGATTTAAATTCGTTTTTAGAATCATATTGTTTAACGGCTTGAAGAGCAGCACCACTTGTATATCCAACAAATAATCCTTCGGTTTTGGCTAATTCCCTGGCAGTATGTGCACTATCCTCATCTTTTACTTTCATAAACTTATCAATAAGTTTAAAGTTAGTAGCTGAAGGAATTAAGTTTTTACCAAGGCCTTCTATTCTGTAAGGATAAATTTCTTTTTCGTCAAATTCCTTAGTTTCATGATATTTTTTTAACACTGAACCATAAGCATCAACACCTAATATTTTTATGTTAGGGTTTTTTTCTTTTAGAAATTTAGAAACTCCTGAAATTGTCCCACCAGTTCCACTACAAGCAACTAAATGAGTTATTTTACCTTGAGTTTGTGTCCAAATTTCTGGACCAGTAGTTTTATAATGTGCTTCAATATTTAAATCATTAAAATATTGATTAATGTAAACGGATCCTTTAATTTCTTGATTTAGTCTTTTTGCAACCTCATAATATGATCTTGGGTCATCTGCACTTACATTTGCAGGACAGACATAAACTTTAGCACCCATAGTTTTTAACATATCAATTTTATCAGATGAAGATTTAGAGCTAACGGCCAAAATACAATCATAACCCTTTATTATACTTATCATAGCTATACTAAATCCCGTATTTCCAGACGTAGTTTCTATGATAGTATCTCCAGGTTTAATAATACCCTTTCTTTCTGCTTCCTCAATTATAAATAAAGCAATTCTATCTTTTGAAGAATGACCTGGATTAAAAGATTCTAATTTAGCGTAAAATTTGCCATTAAGATTTGAAGTTATATTGTTTAGTTTGACCAGAGGAGTCTCACCTATTAATTGTAAAACATTGTTATATACTGATTTGTGTTTTTTCATTTATTTTAAAAACATAATAATGTTAAATAAACTGACTTTTAACAATAACAAATGCAAAAATAAGTGTTTTTTTTTAAATCACACGAAATACAAACTTATTTATAGAAAAATACAATTAAATTAAAATTTAATTATTGTATTGATAGGTTTACAGGGATTTAATTGATGAAATAAAATATTCATGATGATCATTATTGTAATTCAAATGAGTTACTAGCCTTAACTTATTGCTTCCCATAGAAATTAATTTAATATTTAATTTATTTAACTTATTTATGAAAGCAACCTCGTTTATTTCGTCATTTAGTTCAAAAATAACAATATTGGTTTCAATTTTTTCAACGGATTTAACAAATTTAGATTTCGTTAAAACTTCACCAATTTCACTTGCTTTCTTATGATCTTCTGCCAGTCTATTGATATTATTTTCTAAAGCGTATATACCTGCATTGGCCAAATATCCAGCTTGTCTCATGCCACCGCCTAAAATTTTCCTGATTCTTAAAGCGTTGCTCATAATATTTTTATCACCAATTAAAACAGAGCCTATTGGACAACCCAAACCTTTACTTAGACATACAGAAATTGTATCAAAATTTTTACCGATATCTATTGGGTTATCACCTGTATTAACCATAGCATTCCATATTCTAGCGCCATCTAAATGCATACCTAAATTATTCGATTTAGCAATCTTATTAATTTTAATTATTTCTTTAATATCCCAACAAGCACCTCCTCCTTTATTTGTAGTATTTTCAATTGCTATAAGACTAGTTAAAGGGCTATGATAAAAATCCTTAGGATTTATTGAATTAGCAGCTTGTTCACTTGTGAACATTCCTCTTTGACCATTAATTAATTTAAATGAAACTCCACTGTTAAATGAAGCTCCCCCACCTTCGTAATTGTAAATATGTGAATACTTATCACATATAACCTGTTCGCCAGGGTTAGTATGTAATTTTATTGCTGTCTGATTTGCCATTGTACCACTAGGAAAAAACATTCCAACTTGTTTACCAAAAATTGCAGCAACTTTACTCTGTAATAAATTAACAGTAGGGTCTTCTCCATAAACGTCATCTCCAACATTTGAACTCATCATAAACTCAAGCATCCCTTGAGAGGGTAGCGTTACTGTATCACTTCTTAAATCTACTATCATGTTAATCAATTAAATTACAAAATGTTGAACCTATTGGAGAGCCATCTGGTATTTTTGGGCTACTTTTCAGTTCAAATAATTCAGGTTTTGTATTAAATTTATTTATGGTTCTTAAATATTCGGAACTATAAATGTTTTTATTTTTTTTAGATGATAAAAACCTTGCAATACTTCTAATTTCTTTGTTAGCCTTAGACTTTACATGAAAAAATGATTTTCTATTGGAAGCTAGGTTTAATAAAAATTTAAGATAGTTATTATTGATTACTTGTTGATTTTCAAAAATGTATTTATTACTATCTTCATCTGCATGGTTATATTGTGTTTTAAAAGTGTTAATTGTTAAAGTCTTTAGCAAATAACTTAAATTCATATTTTTCGATGAGGCATTAGACAAACTACTCTGTACAACTAATCGGTTCATTCTCTCTGGATTAAGTAGTAATGATAATGACATATCACTTGCTGTAGAAACAGCGCTAAATGGATCAAAACTAACACCAGTCATACTTTTAAATGATTCTCTAGTTCTTGGGTAATTATAAGCTCTCGGTGGGAATAACTTTAACTTTGATTTTGGGATCACTAAATTTTTAACATTGATGGTTTTAAGTAAAGATGTTAGCGCTTTATTTTGCCTATCAAAAGAAACATTTTCTACAATAGTTTGATTATCATCTCTTGTAGCATAGTTATAATCAAGTCCAGCAATTAATTTAACAACTGCTTCTGTTTGATATCTATGTAAAAAGTATAAAGGGACAAAAACATCTTCTAGCTTACTGTATGTTTCATAAGATTTAATATTGAATTTAGAAAAATCATTTATAGCTTTATCTCTGACTGACAATATATTATTTAAACCATTTACGACATCATTATTGTTGTCCCATAAATGAGCATTTGCATGTGCGCCACTTTTGGCTCTAGCATCTGAGTCAGTTATAAATCTTAAACCATCATTATAAGCATTATCTAAAATATTATTTAACTCATTTTTTTCGTTTTCAGAGTTAAACTCTGAATAACTGTAAGCAACAGAAACCTTGTCCCACTCACCAATACCTACAGTATAAGCTTCACTTAAATCAATTTCATCGTTGGTAATTTTAATCAATGGATGTGGGTAATCCATTACTGATGAACGATTGTTAGTACTAGCAGCAAAATTATGAGCAAAACCAATTGTATGACCAACTTCATGGGCACTTAATTGTCTAATTCTAGCAATTGCCATTTTTAACATAGGGTCATTATTGTTATCATCAACAAAAGGCTTTGATAATAAAGCTTGTGCGATTAAAAAATCTTGTCTAATTCTTAAACTTCCTAAACTTACATGGCCTTTTATAATTTCACCAGTTCTTGGATCAACTACACTAGCTCCGTAACTCCAGCCTCTAGTAGATCTATGAACCCACTGAATCACGTTGTATCTACAATCCATAGGGTCAGCCCCTTCAGGTAATATTTTAACTTGGAAAGCATTTTTAAAACCTATAGCTTCATAAGCTTCATTCCACCAACTTGCACCATCAATTAAAGCTGATCTTACAGGCTCTGGGGTTCCAGGGTCTAAATAATAAATAATTGGCTCTTTGGCTTCACTATATTCAAGAGTGGGGTCGATTTTTTCTAATCTATGACGAGTAATATACTTTTTTGATATCTCATTCTCAACTGGTGTTGCATAATCCATAAAAGAAATTGCTAGAGCACCACTTCTTGGATCAAATTCTCTTGGGTTATATTCACTATCTGGAAGTTCAATAAAAGAATGATGTTGAACAACAGAAACAAGTGATGGGTCTGGTGAAACTCCGCTAGTTATAAGATTGCCTGTTGGTTTTCCTGAAAACGTAAGTAATGCTTCAAATTCAGAATTTTTTGGAAAAGATTTTGTGTGGCTTAGTTCTAAAGCACTTTTTGTTTTATCAATCTTGTAAACTCCTTGTTTAGCTAGTTTTAATCTATCAGCGACTCCATGCTTATCTTGCATTAAAAATGAAGTAAAATCCACTAAATATTTATTATCGTTAGTTTCTAAGATTTTAAAACCATAAATAACAGACTTAGCAAAAGCTTCCTTAATACTATTTTCTTCTGCTTTATTTTTTGTGATAGCTCTAAAAGATAGATTTGGCTGTATTAAAAGCAATTTATTTCCTGATTTCTGAAAACTAACTAACCTTTCACTTCCCAACTGCCCTCTATCTAAACCAATATCATTAGATCCAATTCCAGTTGCCAATGAGCTTATGTAAAGGAAATCAGAATTTAAATTTTCTACTTCAAGATAAATTTTATCACTCTTAATGTCATAGTAAAAGTCAAAAAAACCTTCATATTTCACTAAATCTTTATCCAAAATAGACTGTGAAAATCCACTAAAAAAAAATAAAAAAGTAATAAGTTGCATTAAATTTTTCATGATAATAAATATTTTATCATAAAAATAACGAATAATTATTCCAAAAAAATAACAAAAACTGAAATAAATAATTTTTTGACAAATTATATAATAGTAGTTTAGCAAAGAAATATATGTAAAAGAAATGATAACTACAGATCAATTTAAAAATCTTCAAGATCGCCTTGGTGCGTTAAGGAGGTATCTTTGACTTAGATGTTAAGAAGATTCAAATTCAAAATCAAGAAGAAAAAACTTTTGATCCAAACTTTTGGAATGATTCTAAAGCTGCCGAGATTTTACTAAAAGAATTACGCTTTAATAAAAAATGGTTAGAAGATTATAATAAGCTTGAAGATCAAATCAATGATATAGAAGTTTTAATGGAATTTTATAGGCAAGGAGAGTCTACAGAAAATGAAATTATTGAAAATTATAAGTCTTGTTTAGATTTTCTTGAGGAATTAGAATTCAAAAATATGCTCTCTGAAAAAAGTGATAGCATGAGTGCTGTTCTTCAAATTACTGCTGGCGCTGGAGGAACTGAAAGCTGCGATTGGGCTCAAATGTTAATGAGGATGTATATCATGTATTGTCAAAAAAATAATTTTAAATTAACAGAACTTAATTTACAAGATGGTGATGTTGCCGGTATAAAAACTGTAACATTACAAATTGAAGGGGAATTTTCTTTTGGTTGGCTAAAAGGGGAAAATGGAGTGCATAGGTTAGTTAGAATTTCTCCATTTGATAGTAACGCCAAAAGACACACCAGTTTTGCCTCAGTATACGTGTATCCATTAGTTGATGATTCAATTGAAATCGAAATCAACCCTGCTAATATTGAAATTACAACAGCCAGATCAAGTGGTGCTGGAGGTCAAAATGTTAATAAGGTTGAGACAAAAGTTCAGCTAACTCATAAACCTACAGGGATAAAAATATCGTGTTCAGAAACTAGATCACAACATGACAATAGGTCTAGAGCCCTTCAAATGCTAAAGTCTCAGCTATATGAAATTGAAATAAAAAAACAACAAGAAGAAAGGTCTGACATTGAAGCAGGAAAAATGAAAATTGAATGGGGTAGCCAAATTAGAAATTATGTTCTACATCCATATAAACTTATTAAAGATGTTAGAACAGGTCATGAAACAGGCAATATTGATGCTGTTTTGGATGGAGAAATAAAACCGTTTTTAAAATCATTTTTAATGATGTCAGGGCAAACTAAAAAAACAAACGAATTATAATATGATTAAAATTTATCACAATAACAGATGTAAAAAATCTAGAGAAGCTGTTCAATATTTAACAGAAAACAAAATTAAATTCACAATAATCGAATATTTAAAAGTGAATCTATCGATAGATGAAATGACAATACTAATCAGTAAACTTAATATAGACCCCATAAATCTAGTTAGAAAAAATGAAAATATTTGGAAAGAAAAATTTAAAAACTTAAAACATTCAGATATGGACATTATTAGTTTATTAGTTTCAAACCCTAAACTTATAGAAAGACCTATTATAGAAAACTCTAACAAAGCTGTAATTGGTAGGCCATTAGAAAATTTAATTGATTTTTTAAAATCAAATTAACATACTTTTAACTATGAATTCAAATAGTAGAATATATGTTTGCATAAACTATATTTTTGATGAAAAAAATCCTTCTATCTTTTTTAATCTCAACAATTACTATTTGTAATACTCTTTCACAATGGAATTATCAAGAATTTAAATTAACCGGTACTATATTGGAGTCAGAAAATAAAGACCCGCTAGAGTATGCCACAATAACTTTACTAGATGTTAATGATAATAGTGTTGTTACTGGTGGATTATCTGACAAAAATGGAAATTATAGTATAGCGGTCAAAAAAGGAAATTACAATTTACTTATTGAATATATTTCTTACAAAAATTATCTTTTTAATGATCTAAACATTTCTAAAAATATTGAATTCAAAAATATCGAATTAGATCTTGATATCGAATCATTGGACGAAGTTGAGATTATTGCAGAAAACACAACTGTCGATATTAGACTGGATAAAAAAATATACACAGTTGGAAGAGACTTAACCGTTAAAGGTGGGTCAGTTAGTGATGTTCTGGACAATGTACCTTCTATTTCTGTTGATGTTGAAGGCAATGTAGCTCTTAGAGGAAGTGACGATGTTAGAATTTTAATTAATGGTAAACCATCCGGATTAGTTGGTTTAAACTCCGCAGAAGCTTTAAGGCAACTACCATCTGAATCTATTGAGAAGGTCGAGGTTATAACTTCACCATCCGCAAGATATGATGCACAAGGAAATGGAGGAATCATAAATATAATTTTAAGAAGGAATAAATTATTAGGATTTAATGGTACAGTAAATGCTAATGTTGGAGATCCTAAAAGCTCAGGAATATCTACAAATCTAAATTACAGAACTGGCGATGTTAACATATTCAACTCAACTGGTATTAGTAATAGACTTAGAATTGGAGATTCTTATGCTTACTCAGAATACTATAATGGTGATAATGAAAGTTCTTTCATTAGAGACAATAGAGATTGGGAAAGAGAAAGTAATAGTTTATTTTCCAATACTGGTTTAGAATGGTACATTAACGATAAAACATCTGTTACAACATCATTTTTAGTCAGTAATTCTGACGGAAATAACTTAAATGAAAATACAACTTTAGAGTTAGACAGTAGCCAAAATATCATTAATGAAACTTTCAGGATTGAAAACGAATTTTCTAAAAATGAAAATTATGAGTACTCACTTAATTTTGACAAAAGATTTAATGATGAAGGGGAAAAATTAGTAGTTGATTTACAAATTGGAGAAAATACAGATAATGAAAATTCTATTTTAACTCAAAATAGTTTTGATTTTGAGCAAATTACATCCAACGAAACTAGAGATAATAAACTTATAAAAGCAGATTACGTTTTACCAATAAGTAAAAACAAGCAATTTGAGGCAGGGTTTAAAATTGAAAAATCAGATTTAAATCAAGATTATAAAGTTTATTCTGATTTAAACAATAGCCTAGTATTAGATGTTGATCAAAGTAATGTATTCCAGTATAAAGAGCAGATTAATGCTATCTATTCTCAATATGGATTTAAAGTTGAAGATAAATACTCTTTTCTTTTTGGCGTAAGAGTCGAACAAACTAAAAAAGATATATTTCAAATCACTACCGATGAACTAATCAAAAAAGATGACACAGGTATATTTCCAACATTTAATTTTGGATTTGAAATTTCTGAAGATGAAAGCTTAACGTTTGGTTATAACAGAAGATTAAGAAGACCATGGTCAAGATTTATAAACCCTTTTCCATCTAAAAATAGTCCAACTAGTATTTTTAGGGGAAATCCAAACTTAGACCCTACATATTCAAATAATTTTGACTTTGGTTATTTGAAAACATTTGAATCTTCCTTTACAGTTAATTCATCTGTTTATTATCAAAAATCAACCAATACTTTTAATTTTATAACTCAAGATACAGGAGAAACAGTC
>CABXVR010000005.1 GCA_902515565.1 uncultured Bacteroidota bacterium
CAAAAATTAGATGTATGTATCATGGTAGACGTTTTAAAAATGATGGTGAATTTGAATTTATGCCTGATTTTGAAAAAACTAAGAATTTTCCAAGGAAGTGCGATAATTTAAATTCTTTTTTAGTGAAAAGTTGGAATAAGTTACTTTTTACCGCTTTTGACCCTATTATTAATATAGAAAAAGTTCTTAAAATTATGGACAAAAGAATTGGATTTTTACCACTTAGTAAAGCAATATTTGATTCTTCACTTTCTCAAAATTTTAAAATTGATGCGCACTGGGCTTTATACTGCGACAACTACCTAGAAGGTTTTCATGTTCCATTTGTACACAAAGACTTGAATGAAATTTTGGATTATAATAGTTATGAAACTGAGATTTATGACCATTGTAATTTACAAATTGGATACAGCAACAAGAAAGAGGATTGTTTTATTTTTCCTGAAAACCACATTGATTACGGAAAAAATATTGCTGCTTATTATTTCTGGATTTATCCAAATATGATGTTTAACTTTTACCCCTGGGGAATTTCTATAAATGTAGTTAAGCCAATTAATTTAAAATTAACAGAAGTAGATTTTATATCTTATGTTTTTGATAAAACAAAATTAAACAAAGGAGCTAGCAGTGATTTAAACAAAGTTGAAAAAGAGGACGAGTTTGTTGTTCAAAACGTACAAAAGGGGATAAATTCAGCATTTTACAAATCTGGAAGATATTCAGCAACAAAAGAAAAAGGTGTTCACCATTTTCACTACTTAATGTCTAAGTTTTTAAACTCTTAAATTCTTGTTAAGAGAACTAAAAAAATTTATCTCACATACAATAAATAAAGAAGCTTTGTTTATTTTTGTACAATAAAATATCAATTATATGAAACCAGATTTATTTGAAGCACCGGATTATTATAGTTTAGACGATTTGCTCTCTGAAGAACATTTATTAGTTCGTGATGCTGCTAGAGAATGGGTTAAACGAGACGTTAGTCCAATTATTGAAGAATATGCCCAAAAAGCTGAATTTCCATCTCAAATTGTGAGTGGTCTAGCTAATATAGGAGCTTTTGGCCCATATATTCCTGAACAATATGGCGGAGCTGGACTTGATTATATTTCATACGGATTAATAATGCAGGAGATAGAAAGAGGAGATTCAGGAGTTCGATCTACTGCTTCGGTTCAATCGTCACTTGTAATGTTTCCAATATGGAAATATGGAAACGAAGAACAAAAAAAGAAGTATTTACCAAAACTAGCTTCTGGTGAATATATGGGTTGTTTTGGGTTAACTGAACCTGATCATGGTTCAAATCCCGGAGGTATGGTAACAAACTTCAAAGACAAAGGAGATCACTATTTACTTAATGGGGCTAAAATGTGGATTTCAAACTCACCAATCGCACAAATTGCTATAGTTTGGGCAAAAAATGAAGAAGGAAGAATTCATGGTTTGATTGTAGAAAGAGAAATGGAAGGATTTTCTACTCCAGAAACTCATAATAAATGGTCATTAAGAGCTAGTTCAACAGGCGAGTTAATTTTTGACAATGTCAAAGTTCCTAAAGAAAATTTACTTCCTAATAAATCTGGATTAGGAGCTCCATTAGGGTGTCTTGATTCAGCAAGATATGGTATTTCTTGGGGAGCCATTGGAGCAGCTATGGATTGTTACGATACAGCTTTAAGATATTCTAAAGAAAGAATTCAATTTGGAAAACCAATTGGTGGATTTCAATTACAACAGAAAAAATTAGCAGAAATGTTAACTGAAATTACTAAAGCACAACTCCTAGCTTGGAGATTAGGTAATTTAAAAAATCAAGGTAAAGCTACTACAGCTCAAATTTCTATGGCCAAGAGAAATAATGTAGAAATGGCTATAAAAATAGCACGTGAAGCTAGACAAATTCTAGGTGGGATGGGAATTTCAGGTGAGTATTCAATAATGAGACATATGATGAATCTTGAAAGTGTAATTACTTATGAGGGCACACATGATATTCATTTACTTATTACTGGATTAGACATTACTGGGTTAAATGCATTTAAATAAATCATATGACAGTTGAAAAAATCAACAATTCGATTTCAAATCATAGAAAAGAATTGCTTAATCATAGTCTATATTCAAATATTAAAACAATTGACGACTTAAGAGATTTTGTCGAAATTCATATTTTTGCAGTATGGGATTTTATGTCATTATTAAAATCTCTTCAAACAAAATTAACCTGTGTATCAACGCCTTGGTTACCAAACGGAAATTCTCAAACTGCTTATCTAATAAACGAAATTGTTTTAGCGGAAGAAACTGATATAGATCAAAATGGAGAAAGAAAAAGTCATTATCAGTTATACTTAGATGCAATTAAATGTTTTGGTGCAGAAACTAGTGATATTGATCAGTTTTTAAATAAATTAAATGATGAAGATGTTTTTAGCGCCATTAAATCCTCAAATATTCCAAAAGAGGTCAAAGATTTTTTGGAATTTACCTTTAGCATAATTGAAGAAGGAAAACCTCACAAGGTTGCTGCAGCTTTTACATTTGGTAGAGAAAACCTCATTCCAAGTATGTTTACATCAATATTAAAAAACTTTCAAAAGAACTTTCCTGAGCAAGATATTTCAAAATTGATTTATTACTTTGAAAGACATATTGAATTGGATGAAGATGAACATGGGCCTATGGCTCTAGAAATGGTTAAAGAATTAGCAGAAAATGATCCAACTAAATGGAAAGAAATTGAAGAAGTATCAATAGAGGCGTTAAAAAAAAGAATTGAATTGTGGAATTCAATTGAAAACATTATTGTAAGAAAAAAGGTTTTAGTTTAAATGAGAAATGCGATTTTATATATTATTATTATTAGTGTATATAGTTGTGATATTTTTCGAGACGCAGAAGATATGGGTATTTATCCAGTAAACTATAAAATATTATCACTAGGTGACAGTTATACAATTGGTCAAAGTGTTTGTGATGAATGTAACTTTCCAATGCAACTTAAGGATTCTCTGCAAAACACATTAAGATTAGACACTTTAAATGTTGAAATAATTGCAGTTACAGGATGGACAACTACAGCATTAATTAATAGTGTAGATCCTGTTCTTGAAAATAATAGTCCTGATAATATTTTTAAAGAAAATGACTTAGTCACTTTGTTAATTGGAGTTAATAATCAATACCAAAATAGACCATTTGAATTATATGAAAATGAATTTCCTGAGTTAGTAAATAAAGCTATAAGTTTAACAAAATCCCAAAGTAGTAATGATCTAATAGTCATATCAATTCCGGATTATGCATTTACTCCTTTTGGGCAGTCAGGACCCAATCCTTCTATTACAAGTCAAGAGATAGACATGTATAATACTTTTGCTGAGAATCATTGCATAGAAAATGGAATCACTTTCATTAACATAACAGACATTACAAGGCAAGGATTGATAAACCCTGCACTTGTTGCAAGTGATAATTTACACCCTTCAGAGCTAGCTTATAAAAAGTTCGTAGAAAGAATTTTTCCTGCTGCTCTAGAAAAAATATTAGATTAATATTCTGGGGCAATTCTAATAATCAAATCTTTTAAGTCTTTTGTAATAGGTATTTGACATGAAAGTCTACTTGAAGATTTTAAATTAAAGGCCTCTGAAAGCATAGCCTCTTCCTCATCTGATTTGTGATTCAATTTATGAGTGGATTCTATATAACATTGACATGAAGCACACATAGCCATGCCACCACATATACCAATCGATGCATCATCGGCTAGTTCATAAGACTTAATTAATTCCATTATATTCATGGACATATCTAACGGAGCTAAAACATTATGTTTTTTCCCTAATCTATCAATTATAATAATATTAATATCAGTCACTATGAAATAGTTTTAACAACAGTTTTTTCAGCCTTTTTATGTGATCCGTCGAAACCCTGCACTCCAGAAACAGTAGTATATTTTAAAAGGAACTTTTTGTTTGGATTTAATATTTTGAAAGCGGACTGACACATTAAAGCAGCTTCATGAAAACCACATAATATTAATTTAAGTTTACCCGGGTATGTATTTACATCTCCAATAGCAAAAATTCCTGGAATATTAGTTTGGTAATCTAAAGAGTTATTTACTTTTATTGCATTTTTTTCAATTTCTAATCCCCAATTAGCAATTGGACCTAATTTTGGTGAAAGACCAAAGAGAGGGATAAAAAAATCAGTTTTAATCTCTGTTTTAGATTTGTCTGAATTCTCAACAATAATAGACTCTAAATTGTTATGACCAGTTAATCCTACTACTTCAGCTGGAGTTATAACGTTAATTTTATTCAAATTTTTAAGATTTTGAACTTTTTCTACAGAATCAAGAGCACCTCTAAATTCATTTCTCCTATGAACTAATGTTACTTCTGATGCAATATCACATAATACAACAGCCCAATCAAGTGCCGAATCTCCTCCTCCTGCAATTACAACTTTTTTATTTTTAAATTTATTAGGGTCTTTTATGAAATACTCAAGTCCAGAACCTTCATATTTTTCAATATTATTAATTAATGGCTTTCTTGGTTCAAAACTACCTAAGCCGCCAGCTATTACAACAATCGGTGCTAAGTGTTTTGTTCCTTTATCAGTTGTTACAATAAAAGAGCTGTTTTCTTGTTTATCGATAGTCATAGCTCTTTCTCCCAAAGTAAATCCAGGTTGGAATTGAGAACATTGTTCCATTAACTTATCAATTAAACCATCAGCTAATATTTCAGGGTAAGCTGGTATGTCATAAATAGGTTTTTTAGGATATATTTCAGAGCATTGACCTCCAGGTTTTGGTAAAACATCAATTAAATGACATTTCATTTTCATCAACCCTGCTTCAAATACAGCAAATAGGCCAACTGGTCCCGCTCCAATAATTAAAATATCAGACTTTATCATTTATGATTCAATATTAATAACATTTTGAATTTCAGGAGCATGTTTTTTTATAGTCATCTCAACTCCTGATTTAAGGGTCATTTGATTGATAGTACACGTAGAGCAAGCTCCTTCTAATTTAACTTTAACAGTGTTTTTTTGAATTTCAATTAATGAAATATCACCACCATCTTTTTGAAGGAATGGTCTAATTTCATCTAATGCATTTTCAATTTTTTCTTTAATATTTTCAGGCATAATAATTTATTTATTTGTTAACTGCTGAACAACCCGCCATAGTTGTAATTTTAATTGCTTCTGAAACTGGAAGGTCTTTATTTCTTTTAATAACTTCAGAAACTATGTTTTGTGTAATTTTTTTTAATTCTTCACTAATTATGGTCTCTTCTTGCATTGCAACAGGTCTGCCAAAATCCCCAGCCTCCCTTACACTTTGAATTAGCGGGATACAGCCTATAAATGGCACTTCTAAGTCATCAGCCAAGTTCTTTGCACCATCCTTACCAAATATGTAATATTTATTTTCTGGTAATTCTTTAGGTGTAAAATAAGACATGTTTTCTATAATTCCTAAAACAGGAATATTGATTAGATCTTGCTTAAACATGGCTACTCCTTTTTTAGCATCTGCTAAAGCAACATTTTGTGGGGTACTGACAATTACAGATCCTGTAATTGGTAATGCTTGTAGGATACTTAAATGTATATCACCTGTGCCTGGCGGCAAGTCAATTAATAAAAAATCTAATTCTCCCCAGTTAGCATCAAAAATCATTTGATTTAGAGCCTTTGAAGCCATAGGTCCTCTCCAGATAACAGCTTGATCAGGCTTAGTAAAAAAACCAATAGAAAGAATTTTAACTCCATAATTTTCTACAGGCTCCATTTTACTTTTACCTTCAATCATAATTGATTTAGGTCTTTCCTCAGCAACATCAAACATAATTGGAATAGAAGGACCGTAAATATCAGCATCAAGAAGTCCAACTGTAAAGCCCATTTTTGCAAGCGAAACAGCCAAATTTGAAGTCACAGTAGATTTTCCTACCCCCCCTTTTCCAGATGCAATTGCAATGATATTTTTTATGCCAGATATTTTTTTAGCTATTATTTGGTTTTTCTGTTTTTTAGCTTCAACATGCTTAAAATTAATTTTTAATTTTAATGAAGAAAGAGGTTCTGAGTTAAAGAAATTATTTATTTTTTTTTCAGCTTTTTTCTTGGCTTGAAGAGTAGGATTGGATATGTTAACATCTAAAATAATCTCATCTGAAAAATTTACAATATTAATAAAGTTACAGTCATTAATATTTAACTCATTTAATTGTCTGAGTATTTCTATTTTATTTATTTTCAAAGCCTATAATTATTTATGCAAATATAGTGCGAAAACTTGATTTTAATAAATGTATTAGACTTATAGTTCAATACTAGGGTCCCAGTATAATGTGTCAAATTGACTAACCTGGTTGTCAATAATTTCAATTCCTTCACTTTCTAGAAGGTCTTTCATTAAATTTGAACCAAAAAAATGATGCTTCCCTGTTAATAGGCCTACTTTATTAACAACCCTATGAGCAGGAACATCAGCTATATTGTGAGAGGCGTTCATAGCATAGCCAACAGCTCTTGAACTTTTAGCAGAACCTAAATATTTAGCAATAGATCCATAATTGGTTACTCTTCCATAAGGAATTTGTTTTACTACATCATAAACTCTATCAAAAAAATTATCTGTATTTGGGGTCAAAACTAAATTTTAAATTTTATAAATGTGATAGGCTTGTCATTATTTAGAAACAAGTTTTCATAATGCGTTTTAATTTCTGTAGCTTCTTTTGGACTACCCGATCTTTTATATATATCGTGATTAGAATATAATATTTCAGCGTTTTTCATTGCTTGTAAAAGTCCAATTGTGTAGCCATGTAAGAACTCACTGTCAGTTTTAAGATTAATACATCCATTGATGTTTAAAATTCTCTTGTATTTATTTAAGAACTCTAAATTAGTTAAACGATGTTTTGTTCTCTTAAATGTGATTTGTGGATCGGGAAATGTTATCCATATTTCAGAAATTTCATTATTATCAAACAAATATTCCACAAGTTCAATTTGAGCTCTAATAAACTTAACATTATCAATATTATTTTCGTTAGCTGTTTTAGCTCCTCTCCAGAATCTAGCTCCTTTAATGTCTATTCCAATAAAATTAACATTAGGATTTTGTCTTGCAAGCTCTACTGAATACTCCCCTTTACCGCATCCTAGTTCAACTGTAATCGGGTTAGAGTTATTAAAAACTTTGTTTGCCCAACTTCCTTTAAATTTGAAATTACCCGAAAGTAATTCTTCTCTAGTCGGTTGAAAAACATTATTAAAGTTTTCGTTTTCTTTAAATCTTTTAAGTTTATTTTTACTTCCCAAATCTTAATTTTTACAAACAAATTAATTTAAATCTTTTGTTAAAGTGAAAGAAAATTCACTCCCAATTCCAAACTTTGATTCAACATAAATATTTTCATTATGTGCATCAATTATGTGCTTAACGATAGATAAACCTAAACCAGACCCACCTTGTTTTCTAGATCCACTTTGGTCAACTCTATAGAATCTTTCAAAAAGTCTTGTAATATGCTCTTCTTTAATGCCCTCTCCGTTATCAGTGATTCTGATGATTAATTTATCAGAAGTTATATCTTCTAAACTAACCTCTGTTGTTCCTTTGTTAGTTCCGTATTTAATTGAATTAATAACTAAATTAGTAATGACTTGTTGAATTTTATCTTTATCTGCAAAAACAATAATTGGATCTGAATAAAGTTTATTAAATATTAACTTTATATCTTTTTTTTGAGCTTGAATTTCTAATTGATCATAAGTATTTTTAATAAGCTCAATTATATCAAATGAATCTTGATCTAAATTTAAAGTTCCCGATTCTAACTTTGTAATCATATCTAAATCTTTAATAATATAGATTAACCTCTCAACGCTTATTTTGGCCCTATTTAAAAACTTATCTCTAACTAAATTATCATCTATAGCTCCATCAATAAGGTTTTCAACATATCCCTGAATAGTAAATATTGGAGTTTTTAACTCATGTGCAACGTTTCCAATAAACTCTTTTCTAAATTCTTCTCTAACCTTTAGAGATTCTATTTCTAATTTATTAACCTTACTGATTTCACTAATATTTTGTAATAACGATTTCATATCTGTTGTAATTTCAGTCTTAGAGAGTGAAATCGAATCAATTAAATTTAATTCTTTATATAAATTTTTAATTTTTAAATAAATAAATACTTCTATTCTTGACTGAATTATTAAAAAAGAAATAACAAACACTAATACTATTATAAAAATGAGTTCAAAATATAAATAACTCAGTGAAGGCTCAATCCAAAGAATAGAACCAAGAATTAGTAAAATAACTAAAGAAATTGCAAAAGAGGTCTTAAATGCAAATGAATATGAATTTTTAAATTTAAAGGACATTAGCTTACAAACTTATACCCAACACCTTTTATAGTTTTAAACGAAGAGTCTCCAATTTTTTCTCTTAATTTTCTGATATGTACGTCAATAGTTCTATCTCCAACTATAACGTCATTACCCCAAACGATATCTAAAATCTTACCCCTTGTAAAAACTGTGTTAGGACTTGATGTTAACAAATATAGTAATTCAAATTCCTTTCTGGGTAAGGAGATGTCAATACCTTTAAGTTTAACAGTATATTTTGATCGATCAATAATTAAATCGTTTATCTGAATTATTGTTTGATTATCTCCAGAATTTTTTCTGCGCAAAAGGGCTTTAACTTTACTTAATAATACTTTTGGTTTTATAGGCTTAGTAATATAGTCATCAGCGCCAGCTTCAAATCCAGCGATTTTAGAAAAATCTTCAGATCTAGCGGATAAAAAAGTAATAATTACATCTTTTAAATTATTAGATTTTCTGATACGGTTACATGCTTCAATCCCATTCATTTTAGGCATCATAACGTCCATAATGATTAAATCTGGAATAATTTTTTCAGCGATTTCAATGGCCTCTAAGCCATTATTTGCTTTATAAATTTTAAATCCACCAGATTCAAGTGAGTAAGATAAAATTTCTAATATATCTGGCTCATCATCAACCAATAAAATTTTATAAACCATATTCAAAGCTGTGTATTATTTACAAATATATGAAGTAAATACTATTGTAAATAAAAATAATTAAATGATAACAATATGAGAACATTAAATAAATGTTCAATTCTTGTAACGATATATATTATTTTAAATACTTTTGAATATATGATAAACATTAAGGATATTTTTAAAATAAAAAGTGAAGATGAATTTGAATTAATGGCAAATAAAATATTTGAATTTCAATTTAATAACAATAATATCTATAGATCATTTTGTGATTTAATTAATAAAAGCCCGTCTGATGTTACAAATTCAAAACAAATACCTTTCTTACCCATTAAGTTTTTTAAATCTCATAAAGTTATAAGTTCTAATAAATCCATAGAAAAGACATTTATTAGTAGTGGTACTACAAAAACTAATTTTAGCAAACACTATATAATGGATCTCAAAGTCTATGAATCTAGTTTTGAAAATTCATTTGAATATTTTTTTGGCGATATTAAGGAGTATACAATTTTGGCTTTACTACCTTCATATTTAGAGAATAAGAATTCATCATTAATTTATATGATAGATAAATTAATATTAAAAACCGATAATAAAAATAGTGGTTTTTATCTCAACAATTATGATGAATTAAGAGAGAAATTAATATCTCTAAAAAATCAAAAGGTTTTATTGTTTGGCGTCACTTTTGCATTGTTAAATTTATTAGAGAAATTTACGTTTCAATTACCCAATCTGACTGTAATAGAAACTGGTGGAATGAAAGGTAGAAGAAAAGAAATAATTAGAGAAGAACTCCATTTAATAATAAAACAAGGCTTTGGTACTAATCAAGTATGTAGTGAATATGGGATGACTGAGTTACTTTCACAAGCGTATTCACAAAAGAATGGAATTTTTAAGTGTCCACCGTGGATGAAAATACTAATTAGAGAACCTCAAGATGCTTTATCTTTTAAAAATAATGGTTCAACTGGCGGAATTAACATAATTGATTTAGCAAATATTAATTCTTGTTCTTTTATAGCTACTGATGATTTGGGTAGAACTAAAAATAAAAATGAATTTGAAATATTAGGCAGGTTTGATAATACAGATGTTCGTGGTTGCAACCAAATGGTTTAAGTTTTTATATAAACTTTATTATGTATGTATTTCTTTTACCTTTATTAATTATTACGTATTTGTCGTTAATCAAATCTTTAGTTTGAATTAAATAATCCTCTTTGACTTTAGATTTATTAATCGAAACTGAATTTTCTTTAATTGCCCTTCTTGCTTCTGAATTTGAATTTAAAAAATCTGTTTTGGATGATAATGCAGATATCATATCAACTCCATTTAATAAATCGGCTTTATTCATTTCTACAAATGGCACACCTTCAAATACTTCTAAAAAAGTGCTTTCATCAATAAGTTCAATGTCTTGTTTAAATGTCTTGCTATACAATATTGAAGAGGCCTGCTCAGCTTTTTTAAATGAATTTATAGAATGAACAATAATTGTTATTTCTTTGGCTAAAACTTTTTGAAGTGATCTTTTATGAGGCTCTAATTTATGCGTTTTAATAAGATTATTAATTTCTTCCTTACTTAAAAAAGTAAATATTTTTATATATTTTTCAGCATCTAAATCACTTGTATTTAACCAATACTGATAAAATTTAAATACTGAAGTTTTATTAGGGTCTAACCAAATATTTCCTCCTTCAGTTTTACCAAATTTTGAGCCATCAGATTTAGTAATGAGTGGGCAAGTTAATGCAAATCCTTTTCCTGAATCTACTCTTCTTATTAACTCTGTTCCTGTTGTAATATTACCCCATTGATCACTACCACCCATTTGAATTGTACAATTATAATTTTTATACAAATGTAAAAAATCATATCCTTGAACTAGCTGATAAGTAAACTCTGTAAAACTCATTCCAGAGGAAGATTCAGATGAAATTCTATTTTTAACAGAATCTTTAGACATCATATAGTTGACAGAAATATGCTTTCCTATATCACGAATAAATTCTAACAGAGTGAATTTACTCATCCAATCAAAATTATTGAGAATTAATGCACTGTTTTTTTCATTGGATTCAAAATTCAAAAAATGAGACAACTGTTTTTTTATTGCTTTTTGATTTTTAGATAATATTTTTTCATCTAATAAATTTCTCTCAGAGGATTTTCCAGATGGATCCCCAATCATACCTGTTGCACCACCAATTAAAACGATAGGCTTGTGACCAGATCGTTGAAAATGGGCTAGTAGCATGATAGGCACAAGGCTTCCAATATGAAGAGAATCAGAAGTTGGATCGAATCCAGTGTAAGAAACTCTACATGAATCGTTTAAATGATCATTAATCCCAGGCATTTCATCATGAATCATCCCTCTCCATCTAATTTCTTCAATAAAATTTTTCATCTGTTATTCAATGTTTATGGCAAAATATAAAAAATAAGCAATACTAATTTGTATTAATTAATTTTATTTTGGAAATACTATCTATTTTAATAGTGTCAATTAATATTTTATTTTTTTTACTTTCTTTGATTAATTTTTTACTCATTTCACCCGAAATCTGTTTTAATATTTCAATACTATCACTAATGATTTTTTTATTTTTTTCAAGTTTAATTTTTACATTATCATAAATTGTTTGATAAGTTTTTAAATCATAAGAATAGTATTCATTACTCTTTGCAAATAACATACTGTCTATGGAGTGTTTGTTAAAGAGATATTGCTCAGGTATGATACCATTATTTTCTAAAATACTTTTATTAACCCCTTTGGCTACATTGATCAATGTCATATCATAAATAATATCAACCATTTTTTCTTTAGAAATTAAATTCTCTGGTGGTTTATTATTTTGATTAAGCGTGTTGTTACAACTAAAGACTAAGCACAAAATAATTATACGTTGTAATTTATTCATCTTTCAAATGTTAGTCTTTTACCTCTTGTTTCATTAAGAAAAGAAGTGTTTTTGTATATCAAATTCCCATTTATAATTGTATGTGAAATTCTAGATTTAAACGATTTTCCCTCAAAAGGGGACCAACCGCATTTATATAAAATATTCTCCTTGTTGACAGTCCAAGGATTATTTAAATTAAAAATAACCAAATCAGCAAAATAACCCTTTCTAATATATCCTCTTTTTTCAATTTGAAAAAGAATAGCTGGATTATGACACATTTTCTCAACAATCTTTTCAAGAGATATTTTATTGTTGTGGTAAGCCTCTAGCATTGCTGGTAATGCGTGCTGTACAAGTGGTCCTCCAGATGGACAATTCAAATATTTAGATTTCTTTTCCTCCTCAGTATGAGGAGCGTGGTCAGTTGCAATCACATCAATTCGATCATCTAATAATGCGTTCCAAAGAGCATCTCTGTCACTTGAACTTTTAACAGCAGGGTTCCACTTTATTTTTGAACCATATTCATCGTAATCTGAATCAGAAAACCACAAATGATGAATGCAGACTTCTGAGGTGATTTTTTTATCTTTTAATTTTTCCTTATTTGAAAACAATTTAGTCTCTTCAGCAGTTGAAAGATGAAACACATGTAATCTAGCACCAGTTTTTTTAGCTAATTTTATAGCGTTTGAAGATGATATGTAACAAGCTTCTCTACTTCTAATTAAAGGGTGAGAATTCATTGGAATATCTTCACCATACTTATCTTTGAACAATTTTAGATTCTCTTTAATTGTTGATTCATCTTCACAATGAACTGCGATAAGCATATTTGTCTGAGAGAATATTTTTTCTAAAATATCTAAATCGTCAACTAGCATATTACCTGTAGAGGAACCTAAAAACAATTTCAATGCAGCTACATTTTTAGTATCAACTTTTAGAATTTCATCTAAATTATCATTTGTTCCTCCAAACATAAATGAATAATTTGCCAATGAATCTTTTGATGCTATTTCAAATTTTTTGTCCAATTCTAATAAAGTTGTAGCCTGAGGTTTTGTATTAGGCATTTCAATAAATGAAGTTATACCACCCGCAACAGCTGCTTTTGATTCAGATTTAATATCAGCTTTGTGTGTCAATCCAGGTTCTCTAAAATGTACTTGATCATCTATAATCCCAGGCATTACGAAATTATTTTCAGCATCAATAATTTGAATAGATGATGATTTTAAACTTATAGATTTAGACACTTCTTTTATCATTTCATTTTCGATAAAAATATCAGAACTAATAATTTTACCTTCATTAATTATTCTTGCATTTTTAATTAAAATCTGGTTCATTATCTAAAATTTAATATTAAATATTTTTTTAATTCTCATTGCTATTACTCCAAATATAGCTTCAGAAATTATACTGCCATTTAATTTTGAAATACCAAATTTTCTATCTGAAAAAATTATTGGCACTTCAATTATCTTAAAATTTTTTAAATATGATTTATATTTCATTTCAATTTGAAAAGCATATCCTGTAAACTTAATATTATCTAAATCAATTGACTCTAAAACTAATTTTTTATAACATATATATCCTGATGTTGAATCTTTAATATTCATTCTAGTTATTAGTTGAACATATAAAGACGCAGTGTAAGATAAAATTATCCTGCTCAAGGGCCAATTAACAACATTGATCCCATTTATATATCTCGAACCTATAGAAATGTCATAATTATTTTCCAACATTGGTTCTAAAATTCTTTTAATGTCTTTAGGATTGTGGGATAAGTCTGCATCCATCTCGAACACATAATTAAATTTCTTTTTCAAAGCCCATTTAAAACCGGCTACATATGCAGTTCCAAGACCTTCTTTTTTTAATCTTTTCAATAAAAATAATTGATCTTTAAATTTTAACTTTAAATCCTCTACTTTTTTGAACGTTAAATCTGGAGAGTTATCATCAACAATTAAAATGTTTATTGTTGGATATAGGTTAATAGTAGAAATAATAATGTTTTCAATGTTTTCAATTTCGTTATATGTGGGGATAATAATTAAAACATCCTTCATGAGTACATATTTTAGTAAAAATAGTTATTTAGTAGATTATTATTATACAATATTCTTCATAATTTAGCTTTAATGATAAGAGACTATATTTTATTTGATGGATTTACAATTATCATATTATTAAATATAATAATTGTAACACTTGCTAAAGCATTGAATAACTCTAAATTCAAACAATTTATTTTTATTTACTTAAACAATTCATATTTAAAATTTAGCACTAACAACAATAGTTTTTTTAGTAGTTTTAATAGTCTACTAAACATAAATTATCTCATTTCGTTAAGTGTATATATTTCTATTCTTTTGTCTTACAGTTCATCTGGTTTTAATAATAATTTTGAAATATCAATATTTTTCAAAACATTACTTTTTGTTGCTATGTTTATTTACACAAAATACTTGTTTGAAATATTAGTAGGCTGGTCATTCAATATTAGAAAATTCATTATGGCTTTTAATTTACAAAAAAACAGCTTCAATAAATTAATTGGGATAATTATAATTTTATTTAATTCATTATCAATTTACAGTTTTCCAGGCTCAGTAACATTTATAAAAATTAGTATATTTTTTGTTATTTCACTATACCTAATTGGTCTTTATAAAGTGGTTAGATTAAATGATAATTTAATATTATCAAACATGTTTTATTTTATTTTGTATCTTTGCACTCTTGAAATTGTTCCTATTTTATTTTTTATAAATGAATTAATATAGTTTCAAAGTCAAAAAGGTATACTATATGAAAGTTAAAACTATTCTTGTTTCTCAAACTAAACCTACAATACCTCACTCTCCTTTTTTTGAATTAGAAAAAAGTAGAAAAATCAAAATTGATTTTGAACCATTTATTCATGTAAAACCTGTTTCAGTAAAAGAAATTAGACTTCAAAAAATAGATTTAACAATGTTTACTGCAATTATTCTTACTAGTAGATATGCAGTAGATCATTATTTCAGAGTTTGTGAAAAAATGAGATACAAGGTTCCAGATTCTATGAAATATTTCTGTCAATCTGAAGCAGTAGCTTTTTACTTACAGAAATATGTTGTTTACAGAAAAAGAAAAATTTATGTGGGTCAAAGAAAATTTGCTGATCTTTGCCCTTTAATTGAAAAGTATAATACTGAACGATTCTTACTTCCTACAACAGACAAATTAAAAGCTGAAGTTCCTAAATTACTCAACAAATTAGAAATTAATTGGAAACAATCTGTATTTTACAGAACTGTCATTAGTGATTTGTCACATTTAGCAGATGTTT
This sequence comes from uncultured Bacteroidota bacterium, assembly GCA_902515565.1. Classification (GTDB taxonomy): domain Bacteria; phylum Bacteroidota; class Bacteroidia; order Flavobacteriales; family Flavobacteriaceae; genus SGZJ01. The sequence goes on from CABXVR010000005.1 coordinate 15,381, forward strand.
CTTATGATATTTTAGTTTTCTTCAGTCCAACTGGAATTCAATCTTTATTGCACAATTATCCAGATTTTAAACAAAAAAATACAAGAATTGCTGCTTTCGGAGCTATTACTAAAAAAACGTGTGAGGAAAATGGTCTTGTAGTTGATATATCCGCCCCTTCTAAAAAATTCCCATCAATGACTATGGCACTTGATGATTACATCAAAAAAGTCAATAAGAAAAAATAAATTCTATTATTTACCGTTTGGAGCTCCTGACATTATTTCATCATTTGAATAGGACTCAAACTGTTTAAAATTAGTTACAAATGAGTTTGCTAATTTATAAGCAGTTTTATAATAACTAATATCATCATTCCATGTTTTTCTTGGACTTAAAACAGAAGTGGGAACATTTGGACAAATTCTTGGCTGTCTTAAATTAAAAACAGAGTGAATATGATAATTATCTTTGTTAGCTTCTTCTAATTCACCACTTAAGGCAGCATTTATCATAGCTCTTGTATATTTTAACTCCATTCTTTTGCCTATTCCATAGGGACCACCTGTCCAACCAGTATTGACTAGCCAAACTCTAACTCCCGACTCATTGATTTTTTTTATCAACATTTGCGCATATTCGGCAGGGTGTAAAGGCATAAAAGGTGCTCCAAAACAAGCCGAAAAAGATGGTTGTGGTTCTATTACACCAGCTTCAGTTCCAGCAACCTTACTTGTATAGCCTGAAATAAAATGATAAGCAGCTTGACTAGATGTTAGTTTAGATATTGGAGGCAATACACCAAAAGCATCAGCCGTAAGAAAAAAAATATTTTTAGGGGTACTACCAATTGACGGATATTTGATATTTTCAATAAAATTAATTGGATAACTAACTCTGGTATTTTGGGTAATAGAAGTGTCTGTAAAATCAACTATACCATTTTTATCAGCAATAATGTTTTCTAAAAGAGATCCTTTTTTAATAGCCTTATAAATATCTGGTTCACTTTCTTTATTTAGATTTATAACTTTTGCATAACAACCTCCTTCAAAATTAAAAACTTGATTTTTACTCCAACCGTGCTCATCATCTCCTACTAACTGTCTATTTGGATCAGCAGAAAGTGTTGTCTTACCAGTCCCAGATAAACCAAAGAAAATTGCAGTATCCTCATCGTTACCTACATTTGCACTACAATGCATAGGTAAAATATCTTGATTAACGGGAAGGATAAAGTTAAGTACAGAGAAGATAGATTTTTTAATTTCACCTGTATACCCTGTTCCGCCAATAATTATAATTTTTTTTGAAAAATTTATTATAGCAAAATTTTCACTTCTTGTTCCATCAATTTGTGGATTAGATTTAAATCCTGGCGCATTTATTAATAACCAGTCTTCTTGGAAGTTTTCAACAGATTTTTTATCTAATCTTAAAAACATGTTGTTAGCAAAAAAATCACTGCTAGGTAATTCGCAGATTGTTCTTACATTAAGTCTTGAAGACTCTAATGAACAAACATAACTGTCTCTGACGTACAAATCTTTTCCAAATAAATAATTGGTTATTTTCGAATATAATTTTTCAAAATAAGATTCAGCAATTGGAATGTTAATATCACCCCACCATACTTTATCTTTTGTGATTTTATCCTTAACAATATATCTGTCTTTTGGAGATCTTCCTGTAAATTTACCGGTATAAATAGATAACGCTCCGGAGTCAACAATAAATCCCTGTTTTTGATTAACTATAATTTCTTGTAACTTATCTACTGGTGTTTGATAGAAAGTATTAGACTTGTGTAATCCGTATTTATCTAAATTCATTTATTTTATTTAAATATACCTTTCAAATGTATGAATTTATTAAGAAAGCAAATTATATAAAGACTTAAAAAATTAAAAAATTAAATTTATAGTATTACTTTTATCTTTATGAGAAAAATACTAATAATTGGTTCTGGAAAGTCTTCTTCATACTTAATTAAATATCTATTAAGTAAATCTGAAAAAGAAAATTTATTTATAATAATTGCAGATAAATATATTTCAAAAACTAAAGCGTTATTAAATAATCATTCTAATTCAAAAGCATTAAAACTTGATGTATTTGATAACGTTTCTAGAGCAAAAGAAATTCTTGCAGCTGATATTGTAATTTCTATGCTACCTGCTCGATTCCACCTAATGGTTGCAAAAGACTGCATTAAACACAGTAAAAACATGTTGACAGCGTCATATATAAGTGATGAAATGCTTGCTTTAAATAATAAGGCTATAGAAAAAGACATAGTAATTATGAATGAAATTGGTTTAGACCCTGGAATTGACCATATGAGTGCAATGAAGGTTATTGATCACATTAAAGAAAAAAATGCAAAAATTACTTTATTTGAGTCTTATACAGGAGGATTAATTGCGCCAGAATCCGATAATAATTTATGGAACTATAAATTTACATGGAATCCTAGAAATGTTGTGCTTGCTGGTCAAGGAGGACCTGCAAAATTCGTTCAGCAAGGACACAATAAATATATACCATATAATAAACTTTTTAAAAGAACTCAAAAATTAGAAGTCAAAAATTATGGAAGTTTTGAAGGATATGCTAATAGAGACTCATTAAAATATAGAGAAATTTATGGATTAGAGGATATCAAAACTCTATGTAGAGGTACAATTAGAAAAGTTGGTTTTAGTGAATCTTGGGATGTTTTTGTTCAACTAGGAATGACAGATGATAGCTATACAATTGAAAATAGCATGGATATGACTTTTAGAGATTTTGTAGATTTATTTTTACCATATAGCGCGAAAGACAAGGTTGAATTAAAATTACAAAAACAATTAAACATTTATGAATCAGAACCTATTTGGAATAAATTATTAGAAATAGATTTATTCAGTAGCCAAAAGACTATTACAATAGACAAAGCAACTCCCGCACAAATATTAGAATTTATTCTTTGCAAAAGCTGGTCATTAGATCCTAATGATAAAGATATGATAGTAATGACTCATAAATTCATTTACGAGCTAAACAACAAAAAATATCAAATTGACTCAAATATGGTTTGTATTGGTGAAGATCAAACATATACAGCAATGGCAAAAACTGTAGGGCTTCCATTAGCAATTGCAACATTAGCAATTTTAAATTCTAAAATTACAGTAAAAGGAGTGCAACTTCCAGTTAACAAGGCTATTTATAACCCAATCTTAAAAGAATTAATTGACTATGGAATAGAATTTAATGAATACGAAATTCCGTTTCAAACTCAAAACTAATACAATTAGTGACTAAACTTTATGAAAAACATAAATAACACAATTACGATTGATGGCATAGATAAAGAAATCATTAGATCACTAATGACTAATGCAAGGACCCCTATTTTAGAAATAGCAAAAAAAATTGGAGTTTCTGGTGCTGCAATTCACCAAAGACTAAGAAAACTTGAAAATTCTGAACTGATTGAGGGTTCAAAAATTATAATTAATCCAAAAGTTTTAGGACATAAAACTATGGCATTTATTGGAATTTATTTAGAAAAAGCTGGAGATAACGCATCAGTTGTTCGTGAATTAAAAAATATTCCTGAAGTTTTAGAGTGTCATTATACAACCGGTAATTGGAGTATTTTGACAAAAATATTATGTGTAGACAATGAGAATTTAATGCAAATATTAAATAAAAAAATTCAAACCATTAATGGTGTTTCTAGAACTGAAACATATATTTCTTTAGATCAACAAATTGATAGACAAATTGCTATTTAGAATACTTTTGAGATTTAATTATAAAATAAGGCCAAGGTATCGTTAAGGAAATACACCAAGCTATTGCCGCAATTTCTTCGGAATATGTAAAATATGTAAATGCAAATATTAAAGTTGAATAAAAAGTAAGTTTTATAAAAAAACTTTTAAAAAATTTCAAATAATTAACTATGTCAAAGTTTTCTCGTTCTTTATCTGACATTGTATTATATCCTGCCAGAATGAATTTAGCATTTTCAGTATTTATGTACTTAGCTATGGCTATAAAAATAATATTAACAAAAAATAGAGCTACTATCATACAACTATGTTAATTATTTTTCCGGGGATAACAATTACTCTTTTAGGAGGCTTACCTTGTAATTTTGAGATTACCTCAGCGTTCGCTAAAATAACATTTTCAATTTCTTCTTTGTTTAATTCTAAAGATAGCTCAAGCTTAAGTTTAACTTTACCGTTTATTGATATTGGATAAATTTTAGTAGATTCAACTAGCATAGTAGAGTCAAATATTGGAAATGATTCAACGGTAATTGAATTAGAGTGTCCCAACATTTGCCAAAGTTCTTCGCAGATATGAGGAACATATGGAGATAATAAAATAAGTAGTGGCTCCAATATTTCTTTGCTATTGCATTTTTGAGCTGTCAATTCATTTACAGCAATCATAAAACACGAAACTGGAGTGTTAAATGAGAAATTTTCAATATCATTTTCAACTTTTTTAATTGCTGTGTGTAATGTTTTTAAATTTTCTTTTGAGGGTTTTGAATTAAAATTTCTTATACCGGTATCGTTCGTGTAAAGTTTCCATAATTTTTTTAAAAAATTATGTACGCCTGAAATTCCTGCAGTGTTCCATGGTTTATACTGTTCTAATGGACCTAAAAACATTTCAAATAACCTTAAACTATCAGCACCATACTGCTCACAAATTAAATCTGGATTTACAACATTATACCATCTTTTTGACATTTTTTCAATCTTTCTTCCAGCCTTAAAGCTATCGTTAACAAATTCAAAATGAGCATTTTTAAATTGTGGCTGCCAAGACTTTAAAGCATTAATATCCACTTCATCTGAACTATTTATTAAATTAACATCAATATGAATTTCATCTACATCTTGATTATTCAATAAATCTTTAGAAATGAATTTCTTCGATATTGAATCCCTATAAATGATTGCGCTAGAACCAAGAATCATACCCTGATTAATAAGTTTTTTAAATGGCTCATCAAAACTTATAAAATCTAAATCATATAAAAATTTAGTCCAAAATCTAGAATATAATAAATGACCTGTAGCATGTTCATTACCCCCAATATAAAGATCAACATTTTTCCAATAAGACAAACCGTCATTTTTTTTCACTGGATTAGTCCCTGAACTATTTGTATATTTTAAGAAATACCAAGAACTGCCTGCCCAACCAGGCATCGTGTTGAGTTCCAAAGGAAAAATTGTAGTATGATTAATCAATGAATTACTAACAGTTTTATTTAATACAGTATCCCAAGCCCATTCATCGGCCCTGCCAAGTGGAGGGTCTCCATCTTTCGTTGGTAGATATTTTTCTATTTCCGGAAGTTTCAAAGGCAGATATGCTTCATCAATCATGTAAGGAAGGCCATTTTTATAATATACAGGGAAAGGCTCTCCCCAATATCTTTGTCTAGAAAATATAGCATCTCTTAATCTAAAATTCACCTTTTGCTTTCCAAAACCTTTTTGTTCAATATAGTTAATAGCCTTTTGGTTTGCCTCATTAAATGACAAATCATTAAGAAAGTCACTATCACATAAACTAAATTTTTCTTTATTTGTAAAAGCCTCATTTGAAATATCAATATCCTTGAAAATATTTACAATTTTAATATCAAATTTTTTAGCAAAATCATAATCTCTTTGATCTCCACATGGGACAGACATAACTGCTCCAGTTCCATAACTAGCCAATACATAATCGCCAATCCAAATTTCTATTGGATTTTTAGTTATTGGGTGCACTGCATAAGCACCTGTAAAAACACCTGAAATTGATTTTACATTAGAAAGTCTGTCTCTCTCACTTTTTGTGTTAACTTCTTTGATATAGTTTGTTACCTCATTTAATTTATCAATTGTAACAATTTTTTTAACTAATTCATGCTCTGGTGCTAAAGTCATAAAACTAACTCCAAAAATTGTGTCGGGCCTAGTTGTAAAAACTTCAATTTTATCCTCAAAATCAACTATATCAAAAAACAAAGAACATCCAGTAGACTTTCCGATCCAATTTTTTTGAGTTTCTTTTATTGAATAACTCCAATCTATTTTATTTAAATCATTTAACAGCCTATCTGCGTAACATGAAATTCTCATATTCCACTGTCGCATTTTTCTTTTCTCAATTGGAAAACCTCCTCTTTCAGAAACTCCATTAACTATTTCATCATTTGCTAATACAGTTCCTAACTCAGGACACCAATTAACCTCTGAATCTGCTAAATATGCTATTCTATATGAAAGTAGAATTCGTTGTTTTTTATCATTCGAATAATTATTCCATTCTGATGATGTAAAGACTTCAATTTCACTATCATTTTCAACCCTAATATTACTATTTCCATTTGATGAAAAAATATCGACTAATTTATCAATATGTTTAGCTTTCTGATTATCATAATCATACCAAGAGTTAAACAATTGAATAAAAATCCATTGAGTCCATCTGTAATAATTTGGATCACTTGTTCTTAGCTCTGTTGACCAATCAAAAGAAAATCCTATTTTATCAAGCTGACTTCTATAAGTATTAATATTATTTAAGGTTGTTTTTTTTGGATGTTGTCCAGTCTGAATAGCATATTGCTCAGCGGGCAATCCAAAGCTATCATATCCTTGTGGATGTAAAACATTAAACCCTTTTAATGTTTTATATCTAGAATATACATCTGAGGCAATATAGCCAAGAGGGTGTCCAACGTGAAGCCCCGCGCCACTTGGGTATGGAAACATATCCAAACTATAAAATTTTGGTTTTGTGTGATCTATCTTAGACTTATAAGTTTTATTTACAGCCCAATTAGCTTGCCATTTTTTTTCAATTGTTTGAAAATTATATTTCATGAATGATCAAAAGTAGATATGCTAACAAATTTACATTTTCTTGTTATAATAGAAAATCTTTTTAGATATAGATTTAGTTCTTTATTTTTACATTAAATCATTAGTTTAAATGAATAATAACAAATCAAATAGACATAGAATTTTTTCTTCTTACGTTTCTGTAGTTGTAAGTATTTCAATGGTACTGTTTTTATTTGGCATATTATCTTTTACTATAGTAAATATTAAAAATGTTTCTGCAAACTTTAAGGAATCATTGACTATGTCAATTTATTTAAAAGATGAAGCTAAAAGTGTTGATTTAAACCAAATAAAAAACTCATTAATAAGTTCTGAATTTGTGAAAGATTTAAAGTACATTTCAAAAGATGATGCAGTTTCAATTATGAAAACTGAATTTGGAGAAGATTTCATTAACGAACTTGGTTACAATCCATTAATAAATTCATTTGACATTAATCTAAAATCTGAATATGTAGATGGTAAAAAAATTGACAGCATCTCTAATTTATTGGCAAACAATAACAATTTTATTGATGACATTCAATATGACAAAGATTTGGTTAGTATGATGAATGCGAATTTAAAGAAAATTACATTATGGATGTTTCCAACAACTATTATCCTGTTTATTATTTCGGTGCTAATTATCAATAGTTCAATAAAACTTGCTATTTACTCCAATAGATGGACTATCAAAACAATGCAATTGGTTGGAGCAACAAAAAGGTTCATTCGAAAACCTTTTATCATAAAAAATATTTTCCTCGGCTTATTTAGTTCTATTTTAGCCTCAACTCTTCTATATTTCACAATTTTGTACATAGACAACAAAATTCCTTTTATAGATATGTTTAATAATATCTATATTTTTTATGTTTTTTCATCTATAATAATTTTGGGAGTCTTGATAAGTTGGATAAGCACCTATTTTGCAACTCAAAAACTTTTAAATTTAAATACAGAAAAATTATATAATTAAGAAATGGGAGAAAAAAAAAGAAGAGATAAAAATAATTTTATTTTTAAAAAAAGAAACTATAAAATAATGATTTTAGGGCTAATTATAATTGCCGTTGGATTCATTTTAATGTCTGGTGGAGGAAGTGAAGACCCCAACATCTTTAGTCCTGACATATATAATTTTAGAAGAATAAGACTAGCTCCTACTCTAGTGCTTTTAGGCCTTGGAATACAGATTTATGCTATATTGAGTACCACAGATAAAGAATAGATATGGATATTTTAGAAGCTTTAGTACTTGGTGTAATTCAAGGTTTAACTGAATTCTTGCCAGTTTCGTCAAGTGGTCATTTAGAATTAGTAAAAGTGATTTTAGGGAATAACTCTGCAGCAGATCAAAGCTTGACTTTTACCGTAGTATTACATTTTGCTACAGCGTTAAGCACTATCATTGTTTTCAAAGAAGAGGTTATTGAAATCATTAAAGGGTTATTACAATTTAAATGGAACACTGAATTTAAATTTTCATTAAAAATTATTATTTCTATGCTTCCAGCAGTAATTATTGGCTTATTTTTTGAAAAAGAGCTTGAATCATTATTCGGGGGGAAAATATTGCTAGTTGGCAGTATGTTATTGTTAACTGCATTATTACTACTGCTTGCAGATAAAGCAAAAAATACAAAAAAAGAAGTTTCTTATTTAGCTGCTGCAATAATTGGTATTTCTCAAGCAATAGCAATGCTCCCAGGGATTTCAAGATCGGGAGCAACAATTTCTACCTCAGTTTTATTAGGTATTGATAGAGCAAGAGCTGCAAAATTTTCATTTCTAATGGTAGTTCCATTAATTTTCGGAAAGATAGGCAAAGACCTTTTAAGTGGTAATTTAGACTTACAGTCTTCTGAATTAACACCTGTTATAGTAGGTTTTCTTGCTGCCTTTATTTCAGGTTTATTAGCATGTAAATGGATGATTTTAATTGTAAAGAAAAGTAAACTTTCTTACTTCTCAATTTACTGCGGGGTTATTGGTTGTATTGCAATTGGTTATTCAATTTTAAATTAATTATTTAAAAATTAGAGTTAATGAATGTTGAGGATTTTAAAAATGGCCAAGTTTTGCTAATTAATAAACCACTAAATTGGACCTCATTTCAAGTTGTAAACAAAATCAGATGGCTGATTAAAAATAAGTTTGGAATAAAAAAAATTAAAGTTGGTCACGCAGGAACATTAGATCCTCTGGCAACAGGACTACTAATTATTTGTACAGGAAAAATGACTAAGAAAATTTCTAGTTTTCAAAATCAAACAAAAAAATACACAGGGACTTTTCTTATTGGTTCAACAACTCCATCATTCGACCTGGAAACAAAACCAGATAACAGTTTTCCAGTAGATCATATTAATAAGGATTTAATCATTAATGCAACCAAAAGTTTTATTGGTAAAATAAAACAAAAACCACCTATTTATTCTGCAATAAAAAAAGATGGCAAAAGACTATATGAGTCTGCAAGAATAGGAGAAAATATTGAAATAAATGATCGTGATATTGAAATATTAAATTTTAATATTTCAAGAATTAATATGCCACACATTGATTTTGAAGTAGAATGCAGTAAAGGAACTTATATTAGAGCTTTAGCAAACGATTTTGGGAAAAAATTAAATTCGGGGGCTACATTATATAAGTTAAATAGGACTAAAATTGGTGAATACTCAGTAAATAAATCAATATCAATTGAAGAATTTACTGAGAATATAAGCTAAAAAACAACTTCATCTGATTCTAAGTCTAAATCTTTGGTGTATGGAATTTTTTCTAAAATTGTCTTTATAGCTTGAGTTCTTGCGTTAACTTTTCTGTTAGCTTCAATTATATTCCAAGGGGCATTAATTGTATTTGTCTTTAAAAACATTTGATCTTTATAAAAAGTATACTTATCCCACAATTCTTGAGCATTACTATCAACACTACTAAATTTCCATTTTTTTAATGGACTATTTTTAATTTCATTAAACCTCTTTAATTGCTCATCTTTAGAGATAGAAAAATAAAATTTAATAAGATATGTATTTGAATCTGTAATCATTTTTTCAAAATCATTGACTTGACTCATATAGGATAAGTAATCACTATCACTGCAAAAACCATTTACTGGTTCCACTACTGCTCTATTATACCAACTTCTATCAAAAAAAACCATATTTCCTTTACTTGGAAAATGGTTTACATATCTCTGAAAATACCAGCGACTTCTTTCATTTTCTGTAGGCTTAGGTAATGCAACAACTTTAATTTTTCTTGGATTCAAATGTTCAATAGTTCTTCTTATTGCACCACCCTTACCGGCTGAATCTCTTCCTTCAAATATTATAATTACTTTTTTATCATTGTCCGAAACCCATTTTTGAAGTTTAATTAATTCAACCTGAAGCCTTTTCAAGTTAGTTTCATACTTAACATACCTCAAAGTTTTAGCAATAGTTGCACTTTCTTGGGTTAAAAGGTAAACTAAGGCTTTTTTTGAGCTCAACAATTTTAAATCTCTTAATGAGTACTTATTCATTTTTTTAAATTATTAATTGAAAATTCAAATAATGATAATACATATTTAATTGACTCTAATCTTGAGCTTTTTTTACTATCACTTTTTAAAATTTTCCAAGGATTTCCAGGTGTGTTTGTTTTGTCAAGCATTTTGTTTTTATAATCAGTATAAACATCCCACTTTTTTTGCCCTTCTTTATCTACAATACTAAATTTCCACCTTTTTAAAGGGTCTGATAATCTGCTATTAAATCGATTTTTTTGAGTTTTTTTAGTAATTGAAAACCAAAATTTAATTAAAATTATATTTTCTTGAGTAATCATCTTTTCAAAATTGTTTACTTGATTCATGAAAATGTTATATTCATTATCAGTGCAAAATCCCATAACTGGTTCTACAATTGCTCGATTATACCAACTTCTATCAAAAAATACTATTTCTCCATTATTTGGCAACTCTTTGATATATCTCTGAAAATACCATTGGCCTTTTTCTTTTGTTGTTGGTTTTGCTAAAGCTACCACTCGAGTTGTTCTAGGATTAAGGTGCTGTGTAAATCTTTTAATTGCACCTCCTTTACCAGCTGCATCTCTGCCTTCAAAGACTATACAGACTTTTTTATTATTCTTTTGAATCCAGTTTTGAAGATCTACTAATGATGATTGTAGTTCAAGAAGTTCCTTGTTATAGCTGACAGTGCGTATAATTGAATTGTACTTTTTTTTTGAAAATCTATCTTTAAGTATTTCTAAAAAATTAGTTTTATCTAAATAAGTTGAGATCTCGCTAGTTTTAAGCATAAATTAAAATTTAAATATGATTAAACTTGAAATAAAAACTAGTAATCCTACAAGCATAATAATAAGCGTATAAGGTAAAATTTCTTTAGCTTTTAATTTTGTAATTGCCAATAATGGTAAAGCCCAAAATGGCTGTAACATATTAGTTAATTGGTCTCCATAAGCCAAAGCCATTACAACTTTCTGAATTGGCACATTTAACTCAGTCGCAGCTGCAATTACTACAGGACCTTGTATAACCCATTGCCCTCCACCACTAGGAACAAATACGTTTACAATAGCAGCACTAAAAAAAGTAAATATAGGAAGTGTAAATTCGTTTGAAATAGAAATAAAAAAATCAGATACATAAACAATCAGTCCTGACTCTTTCATAATTCCCATAATTCCAAAATACAGAGGAAATTGAATTAATATACCTGATGCGCCATTAATAGACTCTTGTAAAGCGTTAAGAAATGATTTAAAATTTGAATGCAATAAAATTGAAAGGCCTAACATGAAAAAATTAAGACTATTTGGTGTGATTTTAAAATTAATTAGCTCTTCTGAATATTGATAAAAGAAAGCAGTAAGTAAAATTAGTCCAAATATTGTTGAAAATATTCTTGAACTTTCGAGGTTATTTTTAACTATCTCAACCTGAACATCATTATCTATTATGTTTTCTTTTGATAATGCAGTATTTTGAGGTAATGAATTTTTTGAAAGAAAATAAAAAGTAAGTGGAACCAAAATTAGAAGCACTAAGAAAGTGATTAAATTTGCTGAACTTAAAACTGTTAAATCAAAATTTAAACTAGTTGGGAGATCGCTGTACAAATAAGAATCACTTCTTGAAGACATAAGACTAGACAAATGGTTGTCTTCAGCAACTTTTATTGGAGCTGACCCACTTATTCCTGAGTGCCATATCATAAGCCCTACATATCCAGCTGCACCAACTAATGGATAATTTAATTTTATATTATTTTTAATTGAGTAGTCTCCTATTTTTCTTGCTAAAATAGCTCCAAAAATAAGCCCCAAACCCCAATTAAAAAATGCGACCAACATTACTGAAACACTAACAATAATTACTGCTTTTTCAGTGCTATTAGCCTTTTTTGCTATTACTAATATTAATCTGCTAACAGGAGAACTTAAAACTAATATATTTCCTAAAACTAGTATTAGTATCATTTGATAAGCAAATACCAATAAATCATTATTCCAAATACCTTTCTCCCAAGAGGATAAAATTTCTAAAAAAGATAGAGAGGAATTTGAATCAACAAAATTTGAAAATATAAGAGCAAGAATAATTGTAGTAAAAGTCAGAATTACTGCTATTATAAAAGGAGAAGGTAAAAACCTTTTAAAAATATTTTCAATGAATTTTGTTAAATACATGTGTTAAAATGGTAAATCATCATGTTCATCGTCTTTTACATCATTGGTAGTTTCAAATGATTGAAGTGGAGCTCCAGGAGGTAATTGACTTGAATCAACTTGATCACTTAACTTTTCAATACGCCAACCCTGTATGGAGTTGAAATATTTAATCTCACCTTTTGGGTTTTTCCATTCTCTTCCTCTGATGTTTATACTGATTTTAACATCATTACCTACCTCATAATTATTTAAAAGATCTACTTTATCTTGTACAAACTCGGTCATTATTGTTTGTGGGTATTGTTCATTAGTCGTAATAACTATTTCTCTTTTTTTGAAACTATCAGTAATAGCTTGAGTATTACCAATCAATTTAATTTTTCCTTGTAATTCCATGTTAATTATTAAATTTGTTAATTATTTTTTTGATTGTCTAAAATAAAGATTTCTAATCATTTATGTGTTATTATAGTTTGATATAATTAGATTATATTTATTTAATAAATTATTTTACGAGCTTAATTTTGAACAAAAAAAACAATATATCTAGCTGGATTTTAGTTTCCTTATCATTGATAATTATTTCTGTTATTTTATGGAATACTTTTCTGTTTTTTCAAAAATTTAAAACAGAAGAAAGATCTAAAATGCAAATATGGTCATTGGCTCAAGCTGAATTAACAAAATCTATAGATGATGATAATATTTCTAATCTTACTCTGGAGGTATTAAAAAATAACTCTACAACTCCAATGATAAAGGTTAATAAAAATGGAGAAATAGAGTTTAATAATATTGCTAATCTAAAAATTGATGATTCTACCAAAATTAATAAACTTATAAGAAAATTTAAAAACGAAAACACTCCAATCAAAATTTATTATGATAATAAAGTTATAGAAACATTATACTATGGGAATTCTGATGTTATAAATAAGTTAAAGTATTATCCATTAGCTCTAATCTTAATAATATTATTATTTATTTCTTTAATTTACTTTTATTATAAGAGCTCTAAAATTGCTACACTTAATATGCTTTGGACTGGAATGGCAAAAGAAACAGCTCATCAAATTGGCACCCCATTAACATCGTTGATGGGGTGGATAGAGATCTTGAAAAGTAAAAAGCTAGACTCAAATTATTTAATTGAGATTGAAAAGGATATTGATAGATTAAATATTATAAGTGAAAGATTTAATAAAATTGGCTCTAAACCCATATTATTAAAAACCAACCTTACAAAACTAACTAGAGATTCACTAGATTATTTAATGACAAGGGTGTCCGACAGAGTAAATATTGAATTTAAATTCCCTAAAAAGCAATTATACTGTCAAATCAATAAACAACTTTATAGCTGGACAATTGAAAATATTATAAAAAATAGTATTGATGCAATTAAAGGAGATGGAGATATACTAGTTAAACTTAGTGAACAAAAGAATGTAATAGTACTTACAATTACTGATAATGGAACTGGAATAAAGAAAAGTCAATTTAAAAAAATATTTAATCCCGGATTCACAAGTAAAAAGAGAGGCTGGGGTCTTGGATTATCATTATCTAAAAGAATAATAGAAGATTATCACAGTGGAAAAATATTTGTAAAATATTCAGAATTAAACGTCAAAACTATTATTCAAATTGAATTTGACAAAGTATAAACACTATTTATTTCTTTTGCTAATGAATCAAATTGATTGTGATTTAATTTGATTTTTTTTATAAACTGCATGTCCTTCATATTAGAGATTGGTATAAGATGGACATGAACATGTGGTACTTCTAGACCAATTAATGACATCCCTATTCTTTTACAAGGTACTACTTGTTTGATTGCGAGTGCTACATTTCTTGAAAATGACATTAATTTATTATATGATTTTTTTTCTAGATCCAAAAAATTATCAACCTCAATTTTAGGAACACAAAGTGTATGACCTAATGAATTTGGATTAATATCTAAAAAGGCGATAAAGTCCTGATTTTCTGCAATTTTATAGCAAGGGATTTCTTTAGATATTATTTTAGAAAAAACAGATGCCATTATCGAGAAATATCAGTAATAATGAATTTAATAGTTCCGTTAGGAACTTTAATTTCTGCTATGTCACCCAATGATTTACCTAATAAACCTTTACCAATAGGAGAGTTAACAGAAAGTTTTCCAGCTGATAAATCTGCCTCACCATCTGCTACTAAAGTGTATGACATTTCCATACCATTTGACTTGTTTTTAATCTTGACCTTAGATAAAACCAATACTTTAGAATTATCTAACTGAGATTCGTCGATTACTCTGGCTCCTGATAAAGTTTCTTCAAGTTTAGAAATTTTCATTTCTAACATACCTTGAGCTTCTTTAGCAGCATCATATTCTGCATTTTCACTCAAATCTCCTTTATCTCTTGCTTCTGCAATAGCATTTGAGGCTTTTGGTCTTTCAATATCCTTTAATTGACTCAATTCGTCTCTTAATTTCTTTAAGCCTTCTTTTGTATAATATGAAATACTACTCATTACTTTATAATTAATTAAACCATGTTATATATATACAAAAAATCCCGTTCTCACGAGATATAAATCAAATATACAAAATATTTAAATGAAAAATGTTTTTGTTGTAATTTCACTAAATGAAAAAAACATCAATCATTTTAGCATTTGTTGTATTTACGATATTTACATGCAAAAAAGATGAAATTTCATCTAACTGCAGATATTTGGCAAATATTGAAGTTAATTATGAAATCAATCTGAATCTACCGCAGTATAACCAGTTAAACTTTATTAGTAATTCAGTATATATTCCTAATATTGGAAATGGAGGTATAATAGTAACTAATTCTGGAACTGGATTTTTAGCATGGGATGCAAGCGATCCTAACCGAATACCCACTAGTTGTTCAACAATGACTATAAATGGATTAGAATGTATTAGTAATTGCCCTGACGAAAACTCTTACAGTCTTATCACTGGGCAATCTTTAACTGTAGCTCTGGAGTGCGGTCTGAAAGCTTACAGGGTTGAAATAAATGGCAGCAACCTTTTTATATCTAATTTTTAATCTATAATTTAAATTTTAATCCAAGCAAATAGTTCCTTGTAGCTTGAGGATAGTATCCAGCCCCTTCAATTGTTGATATACTATTAGGGTCACTCCAAGTATCATCATATGTATAATAATATCCGTTGGAAACATATTCAGTTCCAAACAAATTACTAACAAGCGCTGACAATACTATTTCAGAAAAGAAAAAAGTATTTTTAAAATCATAGTTAAAATTAAAATCAAGAACTGAATAAGCGTCTAGTTTTGAAAATGTAGAATCAGTATTACTCATATATTGCTCACCAACATACTTATTTAATATAGAAACCACCACATTTTCTTTAGGAGAATACACTAAATTTAAAGATGAGACTATTTCTGGTGAGAAAGAGATATTAGTTTTTCCTAGGCTTACTAATTCTCCATCCATAGACGTTACAAAATTTTTGTTTTTATTATCACTAAAAGCTGAATTAGCTAAAATTGAAATTTTGTCTGATAAATTAAAAACTGTTTCAACTTCTAACCCAATACGATAACTTTCTCCACTGTTTTCTCTAACTGGAGATCCCACATCATCAATAGAACCGGTTAAAACAAGCTGATTTTTATATCGCATCATATAAAAATTAGTAGTTACATTAAGTTTTTTCTTAGTAAGATTCCAACCAAATTCAAAATCATTTAGTTGTTCTGATCTTATATTAGGGTTACTTTCATAATCACTCCTTGTAGGTTCACGATTTGATCTTGCAAATGAAAAGTATAAATTATTATGATTATTAAACAGATAATTTATTCCTCCCTTAGGGTTAAAGAAATTATACTTTTTGTTTATTATAAAATTAGCAATATCATTTGTACTTCCTGATGTTTTATAATTTACATTCCTAAATTGAATATCCCCATATAATGATAGTTTAGAATTTAACTGAAAAGTCGTTTTAATATAATTACTAAAATCTTTTTTAATTCCCTTACCATCATAAAAACGATCATCTATTTGGATCCCAGCTGTGTTTTGAGCCCAAATTACTTTTCCAAAATGATCTCCATCGTACTCGCTGTATGATGAACCAAAATTCATGTTAACTTTATTATTTTGATAATTTAAAGAATAGTTTCCAACTATAAATTGATTATCTAACCACTTTCTTGTTACAAAATCTTGATTATCATTTTCTTTATATTGCTCATAATAACCAAGACCATTAGTTAAATTAAATGATAAATTAGAAGTTAGTCTTGAGTTTATAATTTGACTCCAATGTATTTGGTAGTGTTCTTGTTTATAATTATCAACTTCATTGTCGTAAAATTGAATATCACCAGACTGATCAATATACATTCCAGAAGGATTATATGTTCTATCACTTTGAAGTGTTTCTTCGTCAATTCCATTCCAAGCTTGATATGTTATTTCATGGCCACCAAAACTTAAAGCCTTAATTAACGTGTTTTCTTTTTTGTAGTTTACTTGTAAAAAATAGGATTTTAAATCAGAACTAGATCTATCAATATATCCGTCAGAATCTATCTTAGAAAGTCTACCTGAAAATTCAAAATAATCATTAAGTATACCTGTACTAAATTTAAAGGTGTTTTTAGTAGTATTGTAACTACCAATGGAGTTAGAGTTTTCAAAGTAAGGAGTTTTTGAAATTAAATTTGTTAGTATATTAATACTAGCTCCAAAGGCACTAGAACCGTTTGTGGATGTTCCTACTCCTCGTTGCAACTGAAGATTTTCAACTGACGATGCAAAATCAGGCAAATCTACCCAAAAAGTACCCAAAGATTCAGCATCGTTATATGGAATTCCATTTATTGTAATATTAGTTGATTGTGCATTTATTCCTCTAATTCTAATTCCTGTATACCCTACTCCTGCTCCTGAATCAGAAGTAGTAACAACTGAAGTTAAAGAATTAAGTAAAATAGGTAAATCTTGTCCAAGATTCTTTTTACCCAACTCGTCCTTTGAAACATTTGTAAAAGCTATTGGTGCATTTTGTTTCACTCGAATAGAAGAAACGATAACTTCCTCTAAATTTTGTATCCTGGTTGTATCTTGTTTTATTTCTTGAGAAAAGAGTGAAAATGTGAAAATAAATAAAAAGTAAAATAAAAGATTTTTCATATGATAAGTTTTATCAAATAAAAAGGGGTCAATTATTTTTATATAATTAATGGTTTGTTACAAATTCCTAAACAGCATTATCTGTTCTAGGTTCAATGGGTATAATCTCAGCTATTAAGCACCCCTTTTGAGACTTGTCAAATGTATTAAGTATTTTTTTTAAAAAAAATTATTTAGGGTTATTTAAAATTAATTTATCAATTAAATTAACTGCATCTTTCAATCTAGTTTCCTTATTACCTTTTAATATTACATAAGGTTTGTTATGTTTTTTTAATTCAGATTCAAAAGCGTTAAACATCTCTTCTCTTTGTTTTGGTTTATCTCTTAAATCGTCTGGCTCCCAAGGAATATCTATGTAAGTAAGTAAGTAAAGGTCATAAGAATTTTCAATTGCATATTTTTCAAGAACTGGGTCACAGCTACCAATGTAATAGGCTTCAGAATATACTTTAGTCTCTAATAAATCTGTATCACAAATTAAAACTTTATTAGCTTTAGATACTAATTCATTCTCCAACTTAATTTGCCCTCTTGCAATCGGAATTAAATCAGATGGTTCACAAGTCTTTCTTTCATTGTTCCACTTATTTTGTAAGTACTGTCTTGCAAACTCTCTAACCCAAACCGAATTATAATGTCTAGCTAATTGTCTTGAGAGAGTAGTTTTTCCCGTTGACTCCGGCCCAAATAAGACAACTTTAATACAATTTGATTTTACTTGACTAAGCTCTTTTTCCATTGATTATATCCTTGAATTGCTAAAATTGTAAAAATTAAATATTGCAGAGATAACATACCTAATCCTCTGTAAGCATACAAAGGTATTGTAATTAAATCACCAACTATCCAAAAAATCCAACTTTCTATTTTTTTATTTGCCATAAACCACATAGCCACAAAAAATATCCCAGATGTGAAGATATCTATATAATTTTCTAAATAAATAATAGAGCTATTTATTAAATAAACAGAATACGTTATAATTAATGTAATTAAAAAAAATAAGCTAGCAATTAGTCTTTCTCCATGATTGGTATATGTAATTATAATCCTGGTATTATCATTTTTATATCTTGTCCAGTTCCACCATCCATAAATACTCATCGATGAATAATAAATATTCATCATCATATCGCCAAAATATTCAGCTTTAAATAAAATATAAACAGTAATAACTGTGCAAATAATCCCTGTAGGATAAACCAAAATATTCTCTTTTTTGGCATAAACAACACTAATGATTCCAAATAAGACTGCAATCATTTCAAGAAATATCATAATATATGATGTATTGGAGTAAGATTCTATAAAAAAATTAACTACGCTGTCCATTATTTATTTTGGATTAAATATACTAGCTTATAATCTTCAAAACTATAAAGGTAAGACTTAAAAGAAAGTATAATTCTATTAAATTTTAGCCAAGAAATCACTGAGCTATCTTGTAAATTAAATGGGGTGACAATACAATTATTTTTAAAAATAAAAGGTAATTTTTCGTTTGATATTTTATAAATGCATTCTTTAATACACCATATTAAGGTAAGTCTTTCTAGTTCGTTATTTAAATTCCCAAGAAATGAGTATTCATAATCTATAAACTTTTCAGAAACTTTAGCGATCTTATCACTTACTTTTTCAATATCAATTGAAACATTAAAGTCACTAATAATAATTGATGAAAATAATTTGGAGTGACTTATTGAAATATTCTGTTTGTTTGACAACATTGGTTTGCCATTTTCATCGTAGTAAAGATCATTGTCAGAAAATCCAAATTCATTTAAAAGATGTCTAATACTTAAAATTTCACGTTTCCCAACATCACTTTGAACTTTGTTTAATTTTTCTAAAGTGTTTTTACTTAAATCAATTGATGAAAGTAATTCCTGGTAGCTTTCTGAAATCTTCCACACTTTGACTCTAGTAAAAGAATTAGGGATGTAACTTTTATAAATTGGCATCTGATTACAAAAACTTATTATGTCTAATTTTCAATCTTAATCAACAAAGCAATAAATATACAATTTTGATCATAAAAAATATTAAATACTTCCCTTCTCAAACTTAATTAGTACAATTACTAAACAAAAAACCCTTTCTTAATTAGAAAGGGTTTATTTTATAATTTTAAAAAGTAATTTGTTAGGATTCAAATGGTACTATTGAAACAAAAGATTTGTTATTTTTCTTTTTATCGAACTTCACAATACCATCAACTTTAGCATGTAAAGTATGATCTTTACCAGCATAAACATTTTCACCTGGATTGTGAACAGTACCTCTTTGTCTAACAAGAATATTTCCTGCTATTGCAGCTTGACCACCAAATATCTTAACTCCTAAACGTTTCGATTCTGATTCTCTACCGTTTTTAGAACTACCTACTCCTTTTTTATGTGCCATGATTAATAAATTTTAATATTTTAACTAAGTGCTTTAATTAAATCGTCTTTTTTCATTGATGAGATTCCTTTAACACCTTTATTTTTTGCCATATCTTTTAATGCAGCAACAGTTAATTTTGATAAATCTACATTTTCTTTTTCATTAGTTTTAGATTTTTCAACCTTTTTTGCTGGCTTAGCATCAGCTTTTACAGACTTCTCAACTTTTTTTGTTTTTTTAGCTCCTGAAGCTAAAATATTTTCAACCTGAATTTCAGTTAGTGCTTGTCTGTGACCATTTTTAACTCTATAACCTTTTCTTCTTTTTTTCTTAAAAACAATAACTTTATTGCCTTTAAAGTGTTTTAAGACTTTAACTCCTACTTGAGCTCCGTCTATAGCTGGGGCGCCTACTGATATTTTGTCTCCGTTTGCAAGTAAAAGAACGTTATCAAATGTGACTTTACTACCTTCTTTACTTTCTAAACGATGAACAAATAATTTTTGGTCTTTTTCAACTTTAAATTGTTGCCCTGCTATCTCTACAATTGCGTACATAGCTTAATATTTAATATTATTTTTTTGTTTAAAAACGAGTGCAAATATAAAGTTTATATATTAACCAACAAATGTTTTTAACTAAAACTAATTACACTAATTCACAAGATTAAACTATTCATACGGTCATTTAAAGTTATTAGTAAATATGTTTTGTAATAATTTTTGTAGTTTTGCTTTCCCCAATTTAATTTTAAGAAAATTATAACTAAAATAAAACATAATGAAAAAAATCATTTTATTATTTTCTGCAGTGCTAGTTAGTAGTACGGCATTAAATGCTCAACAAGTAGATTTTACAGAGTTTGACTTAGATAACGGACTACATGTAATTTTACATCAAGATAATTCTGCTCCAGTAGTTACTACATCTGTAATGTATGACGTTGGAGGAAAAGATGGTGACAGAGAAAGAACTGGATTTGCTCACTTTTTCGAACATCTTTTATTTGAGGGTTCAAAAAATATAGGCCGAGGAGAATTTATGAAGATTATTCCTGCAAATGGAGGAAGTTTTAATGCAAATACTTCTCAGGACAGAACATATTATTATGAGACTTTTCCCTCAAACAAGCTTGAACTTGGTTTATGGCTAGAATCAGAAAGAATGCTTCACCCTGTAATGGATCAAATTGGAGTTGACACTCAAAATGAAGTAGTAAAAGAAGAGAAAAGACAAAGGTATGATGCTCCTTATGGTAAATTATTAAAAGCTTTAAATGATAATTTATTTAAGGTTCACCCTTATAAAGACCAAGTAATTGGTGAAATGGAGCACCTTGATGCTGCAACCTTGGAAGAATTTAGAGAATACCACAAAACATATTATGGACCTAACAATGCGGTCTTAATTGTTGCAGGTGATATTGATTCGGCAGAAACAGAGAAACTGGTCAAAAAATATTTTGATGAAGTTCCTACAGGAAATGTAGTTGAAAGAAATTTTCCGATGGAAGAACCAATAAGTGAAAATACAAAAGCTTTTGCGTATGATGAAAATATTCAAATTCCTATGTTATTGGCTACATTTAGAACTCCAGGATTCGCAAATAGAGATTCTTACGTATTAGACATGATTTCTACATATTTAAGCGATGGAAAAAGTTCAGTACTTTACAAAAAATTGGTTGATGATCAAAAACAAGCTCTGCAAACACAAGTAATTAACTTAGGGCAAGTAGACTATAATATTTTTGCTATACTAGCTTTACCTCTAGGAGAAGTTGAACTTGACACCCTTCTTGAAGAAATTGAAGAGGAAATAACTAAAGTTCAAAACGAGTTAATCTCAGTAAGATCATATGAAAAATTATTAAATAAATTTGAAAACCAATTTGTAAACTCAAATTCAAGTATTGCTGGAATTGCTAACTCACTTGCAAGATATTACATGTTATATGGAGATGTTAATTTAATTAATGAACAAATTGATATATATCGATCTATCACAAGAGAAGAAATTCAGATGGTTGCTAAAAAATATTTAAGCAAAAATCAAAGAGTAGATATAGAATATTTACCTGAACCTTCTAAATAATAAATAAAATTAAAAATATTTAAAATGAAAAATAGAATAATATTATTAATTACAACAATGCTAATAACATTTGGTGTTAGCGCGCAATTAGACAGATCAATTCAACCAGTTGGAGGGCCAACCCCTAAGATAAAATTGGATAAGCCTAAAGAATTTAAACTTAAAAATGGAATTAAAGTTTTAGTTGTTGAAAATCATAAACTTCCAAGAGTTTCTTACAGTTTGAGAATAGATGGGACCCCAATTCTAGAGGGTGAAAAGGCTGGAGTTCTTTCTATTTTAGGAGAAATGTTAGGAAATGGAACAACATCAATCGAAAAAGATGTTTTTAATGAAGAGATTGATTATTTAGGAGCAAATGTTAGTATTGGTTTCAGAAGTAGTTTTGCAAGTTCCTTGACAAAACATAATGATAGAATTTTAGAATTAATGGCAGATGCAATCATAAACCCATTACTGACCGTTGAAGAATTTGATAAAACCAAAGATCAACTAATTGAAAGTTTAAAAGCAGATGAAAAGAGTATTGATGCTATTGGAAGTAGAGTAGGTAATGCTTTATCATATGGAAAAAATCACGTTTACGGGGAATTTATTACAGAAGAAACTCTTAATAAAATATCCTACGAAGATGTAATAGATTTCCACAAAAAGTATACATATCCAAATAGTGCATATATAGTTGTTATTGGGGATGTTAATTATAAAGAAGTTAAAAAATCAATTACAGAAAAGTTTAGCGTGTGGAAAAAAGCTAAGAAAGTTGAAAATGATGTCCCTGTTCTTACTCCAAATGTTGGGTTAACTGAAGTTAACTTTATAGATCTTCCTAGTGCTACTCAATCTAGCATTGGGGTCACTAACAATGTTGAATTAAAAATGAATGATGAAGATTATTTCACAGCTTTGATTACTAACAATATTCTAGGTGGAGGTGGTGAAGGTTACTTATTTAAAAATCTTAGAGAAGATAAAGGATATACTTATGGTGCATATTCTAGCCTAGGTTCAAGTAGATATGGAGTTGCAAGATTTTCAGCTGGTGCTAAAGTTAGAAATATGGTAACAGATAGCGCAGTAACAGAAATTGTCAATGAGATAGTTAGAATTAGAACTGAACTAGTTGATGCTGAATTATTAAAAAATGCAAAAGCTAAATATGTTGGTAATTTTATAATGAGATTAGAAAGACCTCAAACTATTGCTAATTATGCTCTTAATATAAAGTTAAACGACTTACCTGAAGATTTTTATGAAACTTATCTTGAAAAAATTAATGCTGTAACAGCAGAAGATGTAAAAAGAGTTGCGAATAAATATTTTAAAATCGCAAATACTAGAATTATAGTTGTTGGAAAAGGTAGTGACGTTGTTGAAAATTTAGAAAAAGTAGGATTTCCAATTAATTACTTTGACAAATATGCCAACGCTGTTGCTAAGCCAGTATTTAATAAAGCTATTCCAGAAGGAATGACGGCACTAGATGTAGTAGATAATTATATTAAAGCAATTGGTGGTAAAGATATGCTTCTTAATGTCAATACATTAGTATCTAACATGGATGTAACAATTCCAGGAGCTCCTTTTAAGCCTATGGCAATTTCAAAACAAATGATGCCTAATAAAATTTCATTTGAAATGAAAGCTAATATGGGTGGGCAAACAATGTCACTAATGAAAAGAAACTTCAGTGGGGAAAAAGGTTACATGGAACAGCAAGGTCAAAAAATGTTGATGAGTGAAGAAGAAATTATGGAAGCTAAAAATGTCGAAGGAATATTTGAAGAATTATACTACTCTAAAAATCAAACTGAACTTCTCAGTATTAATTCTATAGATGGAGAAGATGTGTACAAAGTTAAAGTTGTGAAAAATGAAAAAACTTCATACAGGTATTATGCTGTTGAGAGTGGATATTTAATTTCAATTGAAGAAGAAGATGAAAATAAAAATATCTCCTCAACTAAGTATGGTGACTATCGCAGTGTAAATGGTATTATGATGCCTTATTTTATGCAAGTAAATGCTGGTGGGCAAAATTTAGAATTTAATACTAGTGAGGTAATGGTAAATACTGAATTAAAGGACTCTGACTTCTACTAGTAGTAGATATTTATTTTTAAAAAAAAAACTCATCTTAATTGATGAGTTTTTTTTTGTTAGATAAATAAACCCCTACAATAATTAATATTGTAGCTACTGCTTGATAAAAATTAAATAGTTCTCCGTCTAAAATACCCCAAATTACAGAAACAATTAACATTGAGTAAGTTACAGAAGAAGCAAAAACAGGCGAAGAAATTTGAATTAACTTATTAAATAATATTTTTGCCATAGCCGTACCAAAAAATGATAAGAGAAATACATAAATTAAAGAGTCATAAAGCAAATAATTATCAATAAATTCTAAATTAAAAAAGCCAGAATAAAATAATACTATAATTGAAGGAATAAAAATAACTGTAAATTGACCTGCAGCTATAGAAACTGCATTTACATCATAGAGATGTTTTTTTATTAAATTAACATTGATTGCATATAACACAGAACTAATTATTACTAGACCAGAGTATAAATAGTTTTGATCAGGATTTAAATCTGCTCCAGAGATTATCAATGTACAAGTACCTATAAAGCCAATTAAAACTCCTAATGATTGAATTTTTGTTGTTGATATTTTAAATACTGCAAAACCTATCAAAACAGTATTCATCGGAACTAAAGAATTTAAAATGGATGCTACAGCACTATCAATTTGAGTTTCAGCGTACGCAAATAAAAAAGCAGGAAAAAAAGTGCCAACAAAAGCAGATAAAGATATCCATCTCCATTTTTTAATAGGAATAGTACTTATCCTATTAAATGCTATTAAAAAAATAATAATTGAAGAAAATACAATTCTTAATGAACCAAGCTGTAAAGCAGATAAACCAAGTAAACTTTTTTTAATAAGTATAAATGAACTACCCCAAATTAAAGATAAAGCTATTAAATAAGTCCATTTCTTTTGAATTCCTATATTCATATATCACTCCATTCAACAGATTCAATTAGATGATAAATATCAGTCTTGATGTAGTCTAAAGCCGGCAAAACTGAATCATATTTAGTTTTAGATTTTAAATTTAAAATTCCAATTAATAAATTATTTACACTATCTGTGGCATAAAATTGGGTTGGAGAAGTTACATCTCCTTTAATATTGATAATTGAGGCGTATACTTTTTTATTTTGGTTTGTAAATTCTTGTATTTGAGGAGAGTTTGAAGATTTTTTTAAATGTATTGATGTAAAATCATTCAAATATTTGAGTCTATCATTTAGTTTATTGCTTTTATTTAAATTATAATATTCTAATTTGATTTCTGCATTTATCAGTGGGTATGAAATACTTTTTGAAATTACTGAATTGGCATTAGTGATAGTTTTAATATTTGTAAATAATGTTGATGCAGTGTTTAGTTCTACAGTTGCGTTGTTAGTTCCTAAGACAATTTCTTTGTATGTAGGTGATGGATAGTCTAATCTTAAATATGCGTTTGGTTTAGGTAGTTCAACATTTTTACATGAACAAAATAAAAACACAAGGAAATAAACTAATTTTAAATTCATTTAATAGAAACTTTTACTTGCTTAATTCTTTTTTTATCAACAGATTCAATAGTAAATGTGTAATTTTCAAAAACTATCTTACTATTTGTTTTTGGGAAACTTTGTGAAATTTCTAAAATAAACCCAGCTATTGTTTCTGAATCACCTTTAAACTTATCAAATGGGCTTGAATCAATATTCAAGATTTTATAAAAATCTTTCATGGATGTTTTACCTTCGAAAACATAATTAGAGTTATCTAACTTTGAAAAAAGCAAACTGTCGTCATCAAATTCGTCAGAAATATCTCCAACAATTTCTTCAATTACATCTTCCAATGAAATAACTCCAGAAGTACCTCCAAATTCATCAACTACTATAGCTAAATGAATCTTTTTTTCTTGGAATTCTTGCATTAAATCGTCTAACTTTTTGTTTTCAGGGATAAATAATGGTTTTCTCAAAGTTGAAAGCCAATCAAAGTCTTTTTTATCTAAAAAAGGCAACAAATCTTTCACATATAATATTCCAATAATATTATCTAAATCATCTTTATAAACTGGAATTCTAGAAAAGTTATTTTCTACTGTGTTTTTTAAAACTTCCTTATAATTTAACAAATTGCTGTATGCATGTATATCTAATCTTGGACGCATTACTTCCTTAGTTTCTGTATTACCAAAGGATAAAATTCCCTTAAGTATTTTTTGCTCTTGCTTTGTTGTTTCATCAGGGCTAGTTAAATCTAAAGCGGATGAAATTTGATTAAGATTAATGTTTTGTTTTTTAATACTTAATTTATCTTTAATGAAATTTGATAACTTTTGCATTGGCAAACTAATTGGAGTAAGCATAAAATCTAATAATACAAGAGGGTATATAACAAATTTTGAAAATATTAGATTATTTCTACTAGCATAAATTTTTGGTAATATTTCTCCAAATAATAAAATTAAAAAAGTAGCTGCTACAACTTCAATTATAAATTGCCAAAATGGGGAAGTGATATTTTTAAATATCACATTTCCTATTTGGGTAAATAAAATTACTATTGCAATGTTTATAAAACTATTGGCAACTAAAATTGTTGCCAGTAATTTATTTGGATTAGTTAGTGATTTTTGAATTATTTGAACGTAACTAGACTTATCTTCTTTTTTTAACTGTGACTTAGATAATGAGAATAAGGCTACTTCAGAACCAGAAATCAAACCAGAAAAAACAAGTAAAACAGCTAATATTAAACTGTAGTATATAATCGGATCACTCAATTAATAAATATTTAATTAAAATGGTAAATCGTCATTTTCTGACGTTGGCTCTACATTTGGCTTAGGTTCAACTTGTGCCTGTGAATTAGAGTTTGTAGGATTAGTTTCGTTTTTAGTGTTTAAAAAAGTAAACTCTTGACAATTAACTTCAGTTGAATATCTATCAATTCCTTTATCATCTTGCCATTTTCGAGTCTTAATCCTTCCTTCAACATATACTTTATCCCCTTTGGATAAATACTTTTCGCAAATTTCAGCAGCTTTATTTCTAACAACAATGTTATGCCATTCAGTATTGGTAACTTTTTCGTTGGTTTGTTTATTTGTATATGATTCATTTGTTGCAAGAGGAAATCTACCGATACACCCACCTCCTTCGAAATTATGAATTTTAACATCATCACCTAAATGACCAATTAATATTACTTTGTTTAATGTACCTGTCATGATTTTTATTGATTAAATTTTTTTTATATAAATTAAGTAATTATTATTTAATTGTTCAAAAATACGACTTAATAAATCTACTTAGTACAATTGGGAAAGGATAATTAACTAAGTTTTTAATTGGAGTTAGATTTGGACTTAAATCATCCATTTGTATTTTCCAATACTTAATATATAACTTTCGATGAGTTAAATTATGAATTTCTGGTTTAGGATTTATTAACTCAACTTCATATTTTGAAGATAAGATCGGATTTAATGTTTTTAGATTGCTAATTAGTTCAGTGATATTTAGCTCTTTATCAGAAATTATAAGTGGAAATTGATAAAGTTTCCACCAAATTCCCTTATCGTTTCTTTGCTCAATTTTAGTGTTATTATATGAATCAATGAATATTATAAAATTAAAATGTTTGGTTAAAACTTTATGTTTTTTAATCTTAACAGGAAGTAAGTAAGTTGTTTTATTGCCATGAGCATTACAATCATCTTGAAGAATACAAATATCACATTTAGCCATTTTTGGTTTGCATACTAGAGAACCAAAGTCCATTAATGCCTGGTTATAATCTCCAATATTAATTTTTGGCAAAAGATCATATGATAATTTCTCAAATGTCTTTATTCCTTTTGAGGAATTAATTGGAATATCAATACCAAAATATCTGGATAGTAGTCTAAAAACATTTCCGTCTAAAACAGCTTGTTTTTCCTCAAAACAAATTGAAGAGATTGCGCTAGCTGTGTATTTACCAATCCCTGGGAGTTTTAATAGTTGAAGAAATGTTTTAGGAAAAATTCCACTATAATCACTGACAATAATTTTTGCAGTTTTATGTAGATTTCTAGCTCTAGAGTAATACCCTAATCCTTGCCAAAGTTTTAAAATTTCTTCCTCATGTGCTATGGCCAATGAAAATACATCGGGGTATTTTTTAATAAATTTTGTATAATACGGAAGGCCCTGTTGTATTTGTGTTTGCTGAAGTATTATTTCAGACAGCCAAACGGAATATGGATCTTTATTTTTTCTCCATGGAAGATCTCTTTTATTTTTAGTATACCAATTATCTATTTGGGAGGTAAAATTCATATATTGAGAGGATTGAGAGTAAAAATAAAGTTTATAATCAATAAATTAAATTAATTTGACTTGAAATATTGATAATAAAATACATATATTTGCTGGCGTTGAAAAATATAAAAAACAGATAAAATAAATGACAAAAGCTGAAATTGTATCAAATGTTTCTCAAAAAATGGGAATAGAAAAAGCAGATGTTCAAGCAACAGTAGAATCATTCATGAAAGAGGTTATAAGTTCTCTTGAAAATGGTGAAAATGTATATTTAAGAGGATTTGGAAGTTTTATAGTTAAAACTAGAGCTGAAAAAACCGGCAGAAATATATCAAAAAATACTACGATTAAAATACCTGCTCATAATATTCCTGCTTTTAAGCCTGCTAAAACATTTTTAGAAGGTGTGAAATCTAAAGTTCAGGTTAGATAATTACTTTATAAATATTAATTTAAAAAACAAAAATTTATGCCAAGTGGTAAAAAAAGAAAAAGACACAAGGTAGCTACGCATAAACGTAAAAAAAGACGTAGAGCTAATCGTCACAAGAAGAAATAATTAATTATTACTTCTTTTATCAAGTTCATTGAAATATAATTCATGTAAAATTTACGATCATCAATTTCGTATTCATGAATTTGTCGACTCACATTAAAATTAATAATCAATTTATGCTTTATGCATAAATAAAAAATAACTTTATGAATAAAGAACTAATAATACGTTCTAGTTCAAATATTGTTGATTTTGCCTTACTTAAAGATGGAAAATTAATAGAGTTTCAAAAAGATAAAGAAAGTAGTAAATATAGTGTTGGTGATATTTTTATTGCCAAAATAAGAAAGTCCATTCCTGGATTAAATGCTGCTTTTGTAAATGTAGGATATCACAAAGATGGTTTTTTACATTATCATGATTTAGGACCTAAACTTCCTACATATTTAAAGTTTATTAAAGGATTAATTTCAGGTAAACTAAAAAATTACTCTATAGAAAATTTTACATTTGAAAAAGAAATTGATAAAAATGGCAGTATCAGCGAAGCTATAAAGCCTAATCAAACTGTGTTAGTGCAAATAATAAAAGAACCAATCTCTACAAAAGGGCCTAGAATTAGCTCTGAGCTTTCAATTGCTGGTAGATATTTGGTTTTAGTTCCGTTTTCTAATCGCATCTCTGTATCTCAAAAAATAGACACAAATGAAGAAAAAGAGAGATTAAAAAGATTAGTTAAAAGTATTGCTCCAAAAGGTTTTGGAGTTATTATTAGAACTGTTGCTAAAGGCAAAAAAGTAGCTGAACTAGATAAAGACTTACAAACGTTGCATGACAGATGGATTGCAATGTGTAAAAAATTACATAGAGCCACTTACCCGAGTAAAGTACTAGATGAAATGAATAAATCTTCCTTAATTTTAAGAGATCTATTTAATGACACCTTTACCTCAATTGTGGTAGATGACGAAACTCTTTATTATCAATTAAAAGAGTATGTGCAAGAAATTGCACCCAAACAAGAATCTATTGTCAAATTACACAAGGATGAATCTCCAATTTTTGAAAAATTTGGAGTAGAAAGACAGATAAAAACCTCTTTTGGTCAGAATGTATCAATGGCTAAAGGAGCATATTTAGTCATAGAACATACTGAAGCACTACATGTTGTTGATGTAAATAGTGGAAATAGATCAAGTAAATCTAATAACCAAGAGGACACTGCTCTTGAAGTAAATTTAATAGCTGCAACTGAAATTGCTAGACAATTAAGACTCCGTGATATGGGAGGAATTATTGTAGTAGATTTTATAGATTTAGGATCTGCAGAAAACAGAAAAAAGCTATTTGATCACTTAAGAGATGAAATGAAGGATGATAGGGCTAAACACAAAATTCTTCCACCTAGTAAATTTGGGCTAATTCAAATCACTAGACAAAGGGTTAGGCCTGAAATGACAATAAAAACTAGAGAAAAAAATCCAAACAATATTAATGGAGCCGAAATTGAGGCGCCAATTCTTATTGTTAATAAAATTGCAGAAGATTTAGAATTAATATTGAAAAAAGGTTATAAAAATGTGCGATTAAATGCACATCCTTTTATAGCAGCCTTTCTTAATAAAGGTCTCTACTCTTTTAGAAATAAATGGATCTTGCAGTATAAGCAATGGATTAAAATTAATCCAAGGGATGCTTACACATATCTAGAATATCATTTTACCGACAAAAACGGTAAAAACATTAATTTATAACAAAAAAAGCTCTATTGAAAAATAGGGCTTTTTTTTATGGAGATGGATTGGGTATTTTAGAATGAACCTCGTTTATTTTACTTAAAACATCATCTCCAAGTGTAACTTCAATACTAGAAATGTTTTCTGCAAGTTGTTTTAGATTTGTAGCTCCAATAATATTGCTTGTAACAAATGATTGTTGATTTACAAAAGCTAAAGACATTTGAGCTAAACTCAAATTATTATCTAATGCTATTTTTAGATATTCTTTTGTTGCATTTGTCGCTTCAGGGCTACTATATCTAGAAAACCTTGGAAATAATTTTAGTCTTGAATTATCAGAAGCAGTTCCATTTATATATTTGCCTGTTAAAACACCAAAACCTAATGGGGAATAAGCTAACAATCCAATGCCTTCTCTAATAGATATTTCTGCTAAATCCCCTTCAAATGGTCTGTTTAATAAAGAATAGGCATTTTGAATAGTTACAACTCGAGGTAGATTACATTTATTTGACTCTTCAATATAACGCATTGCCCCCCATGATTTCTCGTTAGAAATCCCAATGTTTCTAATTTTTCCTTCCTTAACAAAACCATCTAAAGAATTTAATATTTCATTAAAATTATCATTCCATTTTTCTTTATAATTATGCTTGTAGTCTCTTATTCCAAAAAAATTAGTGCTTCTCTCCGGCCAATGTAATTGATATAAATCAATATAATCTGTTTGAAGTCTTTTTAAACTCTTATGTATAGCATCTTTTATCGATTTTGGAGAGAAACCACCAGTTCTAATATGTTTTGTGTAATCTCCAGGTCCAGCAATTTTTGTTGCGATAACTAGCTTATCTCTATTTTTTTTTTGTGTCAACCACTTACCAATTATTTCACTAGTTCTACCACTTGTTTTAGCTTCTGCTGGAACCGGATAAAGTTCTGCAGTATCAATAAAATTAATACCACTATCAACTGAAAAATCTAACTGCTCAAAAGCTTCCTTTTCACTGTTTTGGTTTCCCCAAGTCATAGTTCCTAAACATATCTTACTTACTTTAATTTCTGTGTGCGGAATAGTATTATATAACATTTATTAAAATTTTAGGTTTACAACAATGGGGCAATGATCACTATGTTTCACTTCACTGAGTATTTTAGCATCTGTAATATTGTATTGTAAGTTTTCTGACACCATAGCATAATCAATTCTCCATCCTTTATTATTTTGTCTGGAATTTGCCCTGTAACTCCACCAAGAATACATATCTTTTGAGTCATTAACTTCTCTAAAAGAATCTACAAAACCGCTTGAAATAAAACTATCCAACCATTCTCTTTCTACTGGTAAAAAGCCTGAGACATTTTTATTTCGTACAGGATCGTGAATATCAATTGCTTTATGACATATATTATAGTCACCTACAATAATTAATTTATTTAAAGAAGTTTTGAGTTTGTCTACATATTCTTTGAATATTTTCATATAATTGAGCTTATGATCTAGTCTTAAAAGATTAGTTCCTGAAGGCAAATAAAGACTCATAACAGAAAAATCATCAAAATCAGCGCGGATATTCCTTCCCTCAAAATCCATAGATTCAATACCTGTGCCATATTCAACATGATTAGGCTTAGTTTTACTTAAAATTGCAACACCACTGTAACCTTTCTTTTGTGCACTAAACCAATAATTGTATTTATATCCAGCATTAACAAATAAATCTAAATCTAACTGTTCTTCTAATGCTTTAATTTCCTGTAAACAAATTACGTCAGGGGATTCATCAACTATCCATTCTATAAAACCCTTTTTTATAGCAGCTCTAATTCCGTTAACATTATATGATATTATTTTCATTTTACTAAAATATATAATCAAATAATTAATTACTAGATTAGATCATAAGTTTTAATAAAAAATATAAAATATTTGAGATAATTTAGAGTTTAATCTATACCATGAAGATTTTACATTTTTTTATACTTGTTTTTTGGGCTAT
Organism: uncultured Bacteroidota bacterium; assembly: GCA_902515565.1. Classification (GTDB taxonomy): domain Bacteria; phylum Bacteroidota; class Bacteroidia; order Flavobacteriales; family Flavobacteriaceae; genus SGZJ01. Next base: position 48,250 of record CABXVR010000005.1, read on the forward strand.
AAATAGTTTAGCAAATGACATTAATCTGTCAAATGAAAAAACTATTTCAAAAGATAGTTTAGACTTAAAAATAAATATTACTGAAAAAAAGTTAGATAGTATTTACTTTCCTGAATTTATAACAAAAGAATATACTTTTTTAAGTAATGATTTAATAATTCAAAATACAAGTAATCTTGATAAATTATATAAAATTTCCAAATCAAATATAGATATTAGTAATAGTCCATTTGTAGGTCTTAACACTTACGGGAGTATCTCGAGGGGAATAACTTTAGGGAATAATCAAAATGCTGTATTAAATAGTGAGTTAGATTTACAGATTTTTGGAAAACTTAATGATAAAGTAGAGGTAACAGCATCAATCCAAGACGCTAATATTCCGCTTCAAGATGGTGGTTATTCTCAAAAACTTGACGAGTTTGATCAGATTTTCATCGAATTAAAAAGTGAAAAGTGGAAAATAAGAGCTGGAGATGTTGATTTGAATAACTCAAATACATATTTCGGTAAGTTTGAGAAAAGAATTCAAGGACTATTAGTGTCAGCTAAAATTAATGAAACAGATAATGCTTATGTTTCTGGAGCAATTGTTAAAGGACAATTTAAAAGCAGTAATATCAATATCCAAGATGGAAACCAAGGACCATATAAATTACAAGGCCAACTAGGTGAACTATATATTTTAGTTGTTTCAGGGAGCGAAAAAGTTTATGCAAATGGGCTATTATTACAAAGGGGGGAAAATAAAGATTACATCATTAATTATAATGCTGGGGAGATAATTTTTAATACAACTTATCCAGTAAGATCCGACATGAGGGTCAAAATTGAATATCAAATAAGTGACAGAAATTATTCAAGGTTCATGGCCTATAGTGGTGGGAAATACAGTACAGATAAAATGAATTTAAATGTGATGATTTATAATGAAAATGATTTGAAGAATCAGCAATTACAACAAAATTTAAATTCAGAGAATATTGATGTATTAAGTCAAGCAGGAGATGATTTAGAGCTTATGCAATCTTCATCAATAATTGAGGCAGAATTTGATGAAAATAGAATTTTATACAAAAAAATAATTGAAAATAATATAGAATATTACGAGTTTTCCAATAATCCAAATGAAGAGTTGTATTCAATAAAATTTAGTTATGTTGGGGAAAACAAAGGGGATTATGGATTAGTTAATACAAATGCCATCTCAAACATTTACGAATATATACCTCAAATTTCAGGAGATAAACAGGGTGATTATGACCCAATACTAAATTTAATAGCACCAGAGAAAATTCAGCTTGCTATAATAAATGGTGAGTATCAAATTAGTGAGAATTCAGAAATTAAATTTGAATTAGCAAATAGCAATAGTGATAAAAATCTATTTTCAACAATTAATGATGATGATAATACAGGATTAGCAACTAAAATTGAAATAAAAAACTCTCTTGTAAGAAATGATAATTTTAAAATTATTAATAAAATTGAATACAAACATATAAATGAAGATTTTAGATCTATAGAAAATAATTATAATACAGAATTTTTAAGAGACTGGAACTTAGATTCAACACTACTAGATATAAATAATCAATTTAACAAAACTCAAAATCAATCCTCAGCAGAATTAAAATTTTTGAAAAATAACATAGGGTCGATTGATTATAAATATCAAAACTTAGAGTTTATTGATAATTTTGAAGGAACTAAACATAATACTGTTTTAAAATATGATTCAAATAATATAGTAATTAACTCTAGAAGTAGTTTTCTAAAATCAAAATCAAATTTAATTGAGTCAAATTTTAATAGAAGTTATAACTCAATGAGTTTAGACAGTAATGATTTCTGGACAGAAATAAATTTAGACTATGAAGACAACTCAAAAAAAAATATAATCACAGATTCACTGACTTTAAACAGTCATCAATATAAATCCTACGGAGTTAAAAGTGGGATTGGAGAAAAAGAAAACTTATTTGTTGAGATTGGTTATAATCATATAGTAAATGATAGTGTTGTAAATAATTCAATTCAAAAAGTAAATACATCAAATAATTTTTCTATTAATTCTCAAATAATAAATAACTCCAACAGCAAACTTTCCATATTTGGCAATTATCGAATACTAAACAGAAATAGTAACGAAAGAAAAGAAAAATTCTTGAATTCAAGAATTGATTATTTCAAAAAAACTTCAGATGATGTAATAAAAATTAATATTTTATATGAATCAAATTCAGGAAATTTAGCCCAACAAGAATATACTTATATCGAAGTTGAACCTGGAATTGGAAATTATAAATGGATTGATATTAATGAAAATAACATACAGGAACTGGAGGAGTTTGAGATTGCACAATTTGAAGATGAAGGCATATATCTTAGAGTATTGTTACCTAATCAAAAATTCATTAAAACTTATCAAAATAAATTTAGTCAATCTTTAAATATTAATTTCAAAAGCTGGTCAAAAGATGAATCAAAATTTAAAAAACTATTGTCACACTTTCAAAATCAAACTCAATACTTAATTCAAAAACAAAGCGCTCAAGGTAATAATAATTTTGATTTAAATCCCTTTAAAATATCATCAAATAATTTAATTGGATTAACAATGAATTTAAGAAATAGTTTGTTTTTTAATAGAGGTAAAGAATATTACTCTACTACTTATAACTTCACAAATAATCGTTCGAAAAATTCTTTATCTTTTGGAAATATTCAAAATGATATATTGAGTCATCAATTAACTTTTAAACATAAGTTAAATAGTATACTTTTTTCCACATTGATTTCTATTGATAACAGAAAGAGCAAAAGTGAGAATTTTGAAAGTAAGAACTATACTTTTGAACAAATAAAATACATTCCAAAATTCACTTACTTTATTGAAAATAATAATAAAATAGATTTTTATTATCAATACTCAAATAAAGAAAATTTAATTGGGAGTTTTGAAACTCTAACACAAAATAAATTTGGTATTTCAAGTTCATTTTCTAATAAAAACAAATTAGCAATTAATGGGGAATTAAACTACTACAAAAACAAGTTTCAAGGCAACCCAAACTCTATAATTGGTTATATAATGATGGAAGGTTTACAGTCTGGTGATAATTTAACCTGGGCGTTAAATATCCAAAAGAAAGTAACTAAATACGTCGATTTAAACTTAAATTATTTTGCAAGAAAATCAGACTATAACCCAGTCATTCATAATGGGAATGTTCAGCTAAAAGCAAATTTTTAGAAATAAAAAAAGAGAAGTATATTACTTCTCTTTTTTTATATAATCTATATGTAAAATTATTTAACAATAATTTTTCCTACTCTGTATCCAATGGAAGAATTACCCATTTTAACTAGATAGACACCTGCTGCAGCATATGACATGTCTAAGTCATATAAATACTTGTCAGTGTTTTTAGAAATATTGTTAAATACAATTACTTGTCCAGATATATTATATACACTAAAAGAGATGTCTTCGTTGTATAATGTTGATAAGCTAATATTAAATTGGTTATTGTCTTGTGAAATAATTCTAAACTCAGAATTAGCTAAAACACTATCATCTATTCCAAGTGACTCGACTATATTTACAATGTAATCTTCAGTTTCTCCATAATTAGTTTCTTCACATGCATCATCAGGCACAGGTGCATTCCAATTTGTTTTAGCTCTCATTATATGCTCTCCTAATGTAGCATCATCAGGAACAACTAGTTGCATAGTTTCAGTGTAACTACCCGCAGCTCCACCTGGTGCGATAACATAGTTATCTACAACAACTTCATCTAAAGTAAACACAAAATCATCATTAAAATCAATCCAAACTCTTATGTTCTGATTACCATATCCAGTGGTAACTGTTAAGTCATTTGTAGAACCTTGTTCTAAAGCGGTGGATAAATTAGTAAAATCTTCATAACCTGGTCCGCCAGATCCAGTATTATTATTTATGTCCCCTACTTGAAATAAATGGAAACCATCTCCATAAGATAAGTCTCCAGTTGGAGTACAATTCGAGTTATTTATATTGGCAGAAATTGAGTTATTTGAATCATCAGAATCATTTTCAATGTTTACTGTTGCAGTAATTTCGTAAAGACCAAATGCAGATAAATCTGCAGTTTGAGTAAAAATATAATCTGTTGAACTATTTCCAGCTAAAGGTCCATCGACAGTTTCTGTTACTTGTTCTCCATTTAACTCATATGAAACTTCAAAATTGGATTGTTCTGCACCTCCAAAATTAGTTATTTCAATAGTCACAAGTTCAGTTGCAGAAAGATTTGTCCCAGAAACTGGAGATGAAATTCCAGTCACACCTAAATCATTTGGATTTAAATGCTGAACATCTTCAGTAATTCCATCATTAGAAGAATCTTCATCACCCGATAAAGAAGTATAAGAAAGTATCACATATGTTTGACCAACAGTTGATAAATCAGCAGTTGTTGAAAAAGTATGTTGAACTGTTTCTGTAGATTCTACAGTTCCAGAATATGTTTCAGTAATAATTGTCCCTGAATCTAGTTGATAGGAAACATCGAAATTTGAAACTGCATCTTCTCCATAATTAAAAATAGAAACTGTAACAGATTCAGAATTGGATAAAAGTCCAGAAACTGGTGTATCAACACTTACAACTCCAATATCATTTGAGTAGTTAGCAGCAATTTGAAATGTTCCTACTAAATCTCTTCTGCCAGGTTTAAAGTATTCTGATATAAACCAAAATGTTTTATCATTGGATGGATCTACACTCATGTGTGCATAATCCGCATATCTAGTATTTGGATTTGTTGCATTACTTTGACCAATAAGATTTTCTTCAATAGTCATTTGTCCAGATGGGTCATTAGCATATCTCCCCGTGTATCTTAATGTAATTGGGGCTGTAGCGCTCATTGATGTATATCCCATACCAATATTTCCTTGAATATCCATAGCCATACTAGCTCCAAATGCATGTCTACCTTCTGGTGCTGTGTATGTTCCTTCCTGATAAATAACCCATGGTTCTCCATCAGCATCTTGCCTTAACTCATACCATCTAACAGCCGCTAGTTCATCACTTCCAGAAAGAACATCAACAACAAAGTTAAACACAGCTGAATTATGAGTTGGAAATTTTCTAAATTGAGCTTGATTCATAAGTGTTGCTTGCATTGCGTCAATATCAGGGCCACTTGATTGAGTTAAATTTGCAAAACTTCCTCCATCAAAAACACTAGTAAAAGAAGAAGTTGGTAATTGATATGGTGTAGATATAGACGAGTTATTAGAGTTTTCCCAATCAATATTAATTGTCCATATTTTAAGATGATCTGTTGAGACTTGATTCCAAGCATCGTCTTGCATGTAAACCATTGTTGCATTTCCAGCTGCTGGATGATCATCATTAGTAATATCTAAAACTTGAGCAGAAGCAAATCCACTAGTAATCATTTGAGGGGCATCAAATCCTTGGATTGATGCTGTTGGGTCACCCTCAATAATTTTATCTCTCTCCAAAACATATAAGTTGTTTGCAGACGTATTAGTTGTACAATAGTATCCGTCAGACCAAATAGAATATTTTGGGTAATCTGGAAATTGTCCATCAGTGCCAAAAGACATAGCATTATAAACGTGCCATCCACCAAGTATAGGGTCATTAGTCTGTGAAATAGCAAAATTTAATCCAGAACTTCCCATTGAAGTAATAATGTATCTGTCAGCCTCACTATCATACATAGCAATAGGATCACCAGATTCGTCATTCCCAAACAAAGTAGATAAACTTGATGGTGGAGATGCGGTAGTACCATCAATATTAAAAAATCTAAATGAAGAATTCCAAGATGCGAAATAATAATCTCTACCAATCTCTCCAGTAGGATCTGAAGGAGTTGCAGTATTAGAAGTTGTTTCAAATGTTAAAATGGGATCTCTGCTACTTTTTGTAACCACGTTTTCTTGCAAATAAAGTAATGGGTCATCTCCATTTGGAAGTCCTTTACCAGGAACTACTTTGTTCCCATGCCATCTTTTTTCTCTACCTAACTTTTTGTGAGCATCCTCATCTGCAGGAACAAAAGTTCCATCCTTAATTTGATCTGAAATACTCGGAACAAATCTGTAGTCAAGAGTTGCAGTCCATGAAGGTTTTTGAATCTCTGATTGTTGTGAATATGAGGAAATAAATAAAAAAAATCCAAACAAACTAACTAATAATTTTATGTTTTTAACCATGATATGTATTTGATTTGATGTGTGTATAAAATTTGCAACGCCAATGTATGTATTTTCATTGGAATATTAAAATGTGAAACAATAAAAAACTGCTCCCAATTAATTCTTGAAGATTGTGAAAAAGTTAAAATGATAGCTGAAATGAATCACATTGCTAAAAGAGTTGGATTGAAACTAACCTTGTCTTTAATATATTTTTCAATATCAGTTAAGGGAATTCTAACTTGTTGCATAGAGTCTCTTTCACGAATAGTTATTGTATTATCGTCTTTTGTTTGATGGTCGACAGTAATACAATAAGGAGTTCCAATAGCATCTTGTCTTCTATATCTTCTACCAACAGCATCTTTCTCATCGTATGTCACATTAAATTCTAACTTAAGAGTGTTATAAATATCTTTAGCTATTTGAGGTAAACCATCTTTTTTAACAAGTGGAAGTAGTGCAACTTTGTATGGGCAAAGAAATGGGGGTATTTTTAACACAGTTCTTGTTGTGTTATTGTCCAACATTTCTTCTTTCAATGAATTAGACAAAATTGCCAAAAACATCCTATCTAAACCAATTGAGGTTTCAACAACACATGGTGTATAACTTTCTTTTAGTTCATTATCATAGTACTGAAGTTTTTTTCCTGAAAACTCTTGATGCTGCTTTAAATCAAAATCCGTTCTTGAGTGTATCCCTTCTAATTCTTTAAATCCAAATGGGAAATTAAATTCTATATCACTTGCTGCATCTGCATAATGAGCTAATTTTTCATGATCATGAAAACGATAATTATCTTCTCCCATTCCTAAGGACAGATGCCATTTCATTCTAGTTTCTTTCCATTTTTTGTACCAATCAGCTTGGGTTCCTGGTTTAACAAAAAATTGCATTTCCATTTGCTCAAATTCTCTCATTCTAAATATAAATTGTCTAGCAACAATTTCATTTCTAAATGCTTTACCTGTTTGAGCAATTCCAAATGGGATTTTCATTCTACCTGTTTTTTGAACATTGAGAAAATTGACAAAAATACCTTGTGCTGTTTCAGGTCTTAAAAAAAGATCTGTTGCGGTATCAGCAGAAGCTCCAAGTTTTGTCCCAAACATCAAATTAAATTGCTTTACATCAGTCCAGTTTTTACTACCAGAAATAGGGCAAACAATCTCTAGTTCGATAATTAGATTTCTGACATCTTCTAAATCTTCATTTTCTAATGATTTAGCAAGTCTTGATAAAATATCACTAATTTTATTATTATAACCAATAATTCTAGGGTTGGTATTAATAAACTGCTCTTTATCAAAACTATCACCAAATCGTTTTGTGGCCTTTTTTATTTCTTTCTCTATTTTTCCTTCGATTTTAGCACAATAATCTTCTACAAGAACATCTGCTCTATATCTTTTTTTAGAATCCTTATTATCAATTAATGGATCATTAAAAGCATCAACATGTCCAGAAGCTTTCCATACAGTTGGATGCATTAAAACGGCCGAGTCAATTCCTACAATGTTATCATGCATTTGGACCATAGATTTCCACCAATATTGTCTAATATTATTTTTAAGCTCTACTCCATTTTGAGCATAATCATATACCGCACTTAATCCATCATAAATTTCACTACTTTGAAAAATAAATCCGTATTCTTTTGCGTGAGAAATTACACTTTTAAACTTATCTAAATTTAAACTCATAATGTAAAAATATGAAACCCTTTTGAACTAAAGGAACGGTTTTTTGAAAATTATACGTTAATTTGTATTTAATCTAATAAAAGAGGTGAGAAAAATAAAAAAATTATTCCTTTTTACAATTTTGTTTCTCTATTTAGCAAGTTGTGCAAATAGAGGAACACCGTCTGGTGGAGAAATAGATGAAACACCGCCCTCTATAACAAAATCTAGTCCAGAAAACTATACTTTAAACTTTAGGTCAAATGAAATAAGAGTGTATTTTGATGAATATATAAAATTTAAAAACTTACAAAAGTATTTAATTATATCTCCTCCAATTGATCCAGTTCCAGAAATAACTCCACTTGGAACAGCTAGTAAATATTTAGAGATTAAATTTCAAGATTCTTTAAAATTAAACACTACTTATGTATTTAATTTTGGTGAAAGTATTGTAGACAATAATGCAGACAATGTGTTTTCAAACTATAAATACATTTTATCAACGGGTAAATATATTGACTCTCTAAAGATAAGTGGTAACCTCCAGGATGCTTTAGAAATGTCTAATCCGAAAGATATTGATGTTATGCTATACGAGATTGTCAGCAGTACAACTGACTCTATTATTTATAAGTCAAAGCCAAAATATATAACCAAGTTAGTTGATAGTACTGGCCAATTTAATTTAGAAAATTTAAAAGAAGGAAAATATAAATTAATAGCCTTGAAAGAAGAAAACAAGGATTATATATATCAAAATGAGAATGATAAAATTGCATTTTATAACCAAATAATAACTCTACCAAAAGATACTGGAAATTATAATTTAAAATTATTCAAAGAAAATTTAGATTTCAAATTTGGTAGACCAAAACATTCATCTAAAAATTCTATTTCTTTTGGATTTAGTGGAATATTAGAAAACTATAAAATTGATTTGATCTCAGATGTAGATGATACATTTAAAAGTAAAATAATTTTTGGTGATCAGGATGTTAAAGACACTTTGTATTATTGGTATAATAGTATCAAAGAATTAGACTCCTTAAAATTTGTAGTTAGAAATAATGATTTAATTGATACAATGTCTGTAAAATTAAGAAATTCAAATATTGACACTCTAAAAATTAAACCACTGCAAAATAATTATATCTCATTTTTAGAGAATATACAATTTCACGCTAACACTCCTTTTGATGAAATTGATACAACGAAGATTAGTCTAATTAACAAAGACTCTATAAAAGTTGATTTTGAAATATCATTAGATACACTACAAAATACCTATAGTTTTAATTTTGAAAAACTTGAAGAGGAAGATTATAATTTTCAATTTTTGCCTGGTAGCTTTACGGATTTATATAAGACTACAAATGACACTTTAAATTATTCATATAAAACTAAAACATATGATGATTATGGAAATTTAAGACTTACCTTAAGAAATGTTAATTATCCTGCTATTGTTCAATTAACTACCAAAACAGGGGAAGTTAAATATGAAAAAATAATATCTGCTCAAGGAAATATTGATTTTAAGCATGTTATACCTAATAAATATTATGTAAGGGTAATTTTTGACAAAAATAAAAATGGCAAATATGACCCTGGAAATTACTTAAGTAATTATTATTCTGAGAGAGTAAGTCATTTAGATGAAGAACTAGATATTCGAGCGGGTTGGGATTTAGTTCAAGAGTTTATTTTAAAATAAAACATTATAATACCTTAGATTTCATTAATTCCCTATTCATTCTTGCTATATTATCTAAAGAGATTCCTTTTGGACACTCAACTTCACATGCTCCAGTATTTGAGCAATTTCCAAATCCTTCTAAATCCATTTGATCAATCATTTTGACAACTCTATCTGCAGCCTCAACTTTTCCTTGAGGTAAAAGGGCGTATTGAGAAACTTTAGCGCCAACAAATAACATTGCTGAAGAATTTTTACAAGTAGCAACACATGCACCACAACCAATACAAGTTGCTGCATCAAATGCAGAGTCTGCATCCGTTTTATTGATTGGAATTGAATTAGCATCTTGTGTGTTACCAGATGTATTTACTGAAATATATCCTCCTGCATGTTGAATTCTATCAAATGCACTTCTATCAACAACAAGATCTTTAATTACGGGAAAAGAAGTAGCTCTAAATGGCTCTATATAAATTGTATCTCCGTCTTTAAATTTTCTCATGTGTAGCTGACAAGTTGTAATAGCTCTATCAGGTCCGTGAGCTTGACCGTTGATATATAACGAGCATGATCCACAAATTCCTTCTCTGCAATCGTGATCAAATGACACAGGAGATTCATCATTTTTAATTAATGTAGAATTTAAAACATCTAACATCTCTAAAAAAGACATATCTGGTGATATATTATCTACATTATAATTCACAATACTTCCCTTAGAAGTTGAATTTTTCTGACGCCAAATTTTAAGTTTTAATTTCATAAATTCTTATTTATAACTTCTTTCTTTAACTTCAATATCATTATAATTTAATTCTTCTTTGTGCAATATAGCATCCTTAGGCTCACCTGTATATTCCCAAGCAGAAACAAATTGATAGTTTTTATCTCTCATTGCTTCACCTTCAGCAGTTTGGTACTCATCTCTAAAATGACCACCACAGGATTCTTCTCTCGATAAAGCATCTTTGGCAAAAAGTTCTCCTAACTCTAAAAAGTCAGCTACTCTACCCGCTTTAGCAAGCTCTTCATTAAACTCATCCTTTGAACCAGGAACCTTGACTTCTTTCCAAAAAAGTTTTCTTAGCTCAGATATTTCATTAATTGCTTCGTTTAATTCCTTAGAATTTCTAGCCATTCCGCATTTGTTCCACATTATCTTACCAAGTTTTTTGTGAAAATAATCAACCGAATGTTTTCCTTTATTATTTACAAAGAAGTCTAATTTTTTAATTGCTTCTGACTCAGCATTTTCAAATTCAATTGTATCCGTTGGAATAGGTCCCGTTGAAATATCATCGGATAGATAATCACCAATTGTGTAAGGTAATACAAAGTATCCATCAGCTAAACCTTGCATTAATGCTGAAGCACCTAATCTGTTTGCACCATGATCGGAAAAATTAGCTTCTCCAATTGCATATAATCCAGGAATAGTAGTCATCAAATTGTAATCAACCCAGATTCCACCCATAGTATAATGAACAGCAGGATAAATCATCATCGGAGTTTTATAAGGATTTTGATCAACTATCTTTTCATACATCTGAAATAAATTTCCATATTTCTTTTTTATAACCGATGTTCCTAATTTATTGACTAAATCTTGATTTGACTCATCTTCTCCGTTAATATGGGCTTGTTCTTTACCATACCTTATTATTGCAGCTGCGAAGTCTAAATAAACTGCTTCTCCTGTTGTATTAACACCAAATCCTGCATCACATCTTTCTTTGGCTGCTCTGGAGGCTACATCACGAGGAACAAGATTCCCAAAAGCAGGATATCTTCTTTCAAGAAAATAATCTCGATTATCTTCACTAATTTCTAGTGGAGTTATTTTACCTTCACGAATAGAAACTGCATCTTTTTTATTTTTTGGAACCCAAATTCTTCCGTCATTTCTCAGAGACTCTGACATTAGTGTAAGCTTGGATTGGTGATCTCCTGAAACTGGAATACAAGTTGGATGAATTTGAGTAAAACATGGATTGGCAAAATAAGCACCGCGTTTGTGAGCTTTCCATGCAGCAGTTACATTGCTGCCCATAGCGTTTGTAGATAAATAAAAGACGTTTCCATATCCTCCTGAACCAAGAACAACTGCATGAGCAGAGTGTCTTTCTACTGCTCCTGTTATTAGGTTTCTAGTAATAATTCCTCTAGCCTTTCCATCAACTAAAACAACATCAAGCATTTCATGTCTATTATACATTTTAATCTTACCTCTACTAATTTGTCTGTTCATAGCAGAGTAAGCTCCCAGCAATAATTGCTGTCCTGTTTGTCCTTTAGCATAAAAAGTTCGAGAAACTAATACTCCTCCAAAGGATCTATTATCTAATAAACCACCGTAGTCTCTAGCAAAAGGGACTCCTTGAGCAACACATTGATCTATAATATTTGTTGATACTTCAGCTAACCTGTAAACATTGGATTCTCTTGATCTATAATCACCTCCTTTAACAGTATCATAAAAGAGTCTATAAGTTGAATCACCATCACCTTGATAGTTCTTAGCAGCGTTAATGCCTCCTTGTGCTGCGATAGAATGAGCACGACGTGGTGAATCTTGAAAACAAAAAGCTTTAACATTATAACCAAGTTCAGCTAAAGTAGCAGCAGCAGAACCGCCAGCAAGTCCAGTTCCAACAACAATAATATCAATAAGTCTTTTGTTTGCAGGATTGACTAGGTTAATATTATTTTTGTGATTAGTCCATTTGTCTTTAATAGCACCTTTGGGTTCATTCGATATTAATTTTGGGCTAAACTTTAGTTTGGGGCTTGATTGTAACTCCTTTAAATATTGTTCGAAATTTTTAGCAGCTTGTTCAATTAATGAATTTTTGGACTTGAAATCTTTATCAGATTTCATAATGGGTGATCTGCAATCCTTTTTATGCCAATTAGTATCCCAATCTTTTAATTTACATTTAACACCAGTGCTTTTCTTAATGATTTTGGGAGTGCAATTATTCACTTTATGGTAATACCTAACACAAACAAGCAGTTGTTCATCGGGTGAATATTCTTCTTTAGGTTTTCTATAATTTAGAGAATAAGTAATTTTATTCATAAGTTGATTTGATTATGTGTTACAAAATTAATTAAAAAAAATTTAACACGCACTTGGTTATAAATTATAATTAATGATTAAAAAAATGAAATAAAGCAATGAAAACAAAACCCAATGGAATACAGATTGAGTAGAGATAACTTAGATTTTGCAAAAGTTTTTTTCTACCAACAGTAGATCCCATTGATTGAAACGCAGAAGTAAATCCATGCAATAAATGCAGAGATAAAAAGCAAAAAGCAATACAATAAAATATCACTCTGGGTCCGTAAGAAAACTTATGTTGTAACTCTGTAAAATATCTGAATTCTCCATTATGTAAACCGGACCAATCATTAAGAATAAACTTAGTATTAATTTCTGGAAACCAGAAATCTATAAAATGTAAAACCATGAACGATAATATCGCTAGTCCACTCCAAATCATATTTCTACTCATCCACGAAGAATTAGCACCTCCGTTGTTGTATGCATATTTAACTTTGGAAGATCTATTATTTCTAAATTCTAAAATAAAACCCATTACAAAATGAAAAATAACACCAAATATTAGGATAGGTTGAAGCACAAATTGAACTAGTGGGTTGGTACCCATAAAATGGGATATTTGATTAAAAATTTCAGCACTAAATACAGAAGTAAGATTAATTGCGAAATGTTGTAACAGAAAAACCATTAAAAAAATAGCTGATAGAGCCATAGAAACTTTTCTCGCAATTGATGAATCAAAAAATAGTGACATTTGTTTTATAATTAAATATATTAACTACAAAAGTAACACTGAAAAAAATGTTACACAAGAAAAAAATCTATTTATAATGATTATAAAAAATAAATCAAAAAGAATATTATTACATTTGAAATATAAATAATAAAAATATGAAGTACGAATCAATTGACTGTAAGCTATTTATAAAAAATAGAGCAAACTTTTCTAAAGAAATGAAAAAAAATAGCATTGCTTTTTTTAATTCAAATGACATATATCCAGTAAGTGCCGACTCAACATTACCGTTTGAACAACACCGAGATATTTTCTATTTAAGTGGTATTGATCAAGAAGAAAGTGTACTAGTTTTAAATCCAGATAATCCCAACCCAGATTTAAGAGAAATATTATTTTTAAAAGAAACTAATGATCACATTGCGGTTTGGGAGGGGCCAAAAATAAATAAAAGTCAAGCTTTAAAAATAAGTGGAATTAAAACAGTCTTTTGGTTAAGCGATTTAGAAAAAATTATTGATAAATTAATTAGTAGTTGTCAAAATATATACATCAACAAAAATGAACACTACCGAGCAAAAATTGAAACTGAAACTAGAGAAGCTCGATTTAATAGTTGGCTCGAAACTAAATATTCAAAGAAAAATAAAGAAAGAAGTAACCCAATTTTACAAAGATTGAGGTCGATTAAAGATCCCAGAGAAATAAAACTCATACAGCAAGCTTGTGATATAACAAATAAAGGATTCAGAAGAATTTTAAGTTTTGTAAAGCCCGGAACTTGGGAATATGAAATTGAAGCAGAATTTATTCACGAGTTTTTAATCAATAGATCCAAAAAATTTGCCTACACACCTATTATTGCATCTGGAAATAACGCAAACATTCTTCATTATATTGAAAACAATATGCAGTGTAAAGATGGTGATTTGATTCTTTTAGATGTAGGAGCTGAATACGCTAATTATTCAAGTGACATGACACGAACCATCCCTGTGAATGGAAAATTCAATGAAAGACAAAAAGCTGTCTACAACGCTGTTTTAAAAGTTAAAAATGAAGCCACTAAACTACTAGTCCCTGGAACTGACTGGGCTGAGTATCATATTGAGGTAGGGAAGCTAATGACATCTGAATTACTAGATTTAAAGTTATTAAATAAAGTAGATATTCAAAATCAAACTAAAAAAATGCCTGCTTATAAAAAATACTTTATGCATGGCACATCACATCATATGGGTTTAGATACTCATGACTATGGTTTATTAGAAGAACCCATGCAAGAAAATATGGTTTTCACTGTTGAACCTGGAATTTACTTGCCTGACGAAGGGTTTGGTATTAGGTTGGAAGATGATGTGGTTATACAAAAAACTGGTGAACCAATAAATTTGATGAAAAATATCCCAATTGAAATTGATGAAATTGAAAGCTTAATGAATTCTAATTAATTGAATCCCAACCTTGTGCTTTTAGAGGTATTTTAGAATTTGATCTTGTCACAAGACTTGGTGTAGAATTTTTATCTGTCATATGACCAATAACTGTAAAATTTGGATTTGCCTTAATTTTTAAATAATCTTGCTGAGAAATTGTGAACAATAACTCGTAATCTTCTCCTCCATTTAGAGCAATTGTAGTGCTGTCGACGTTGAATTCTTCACAAGTAGAAATTAACTGAGGATCTATAGGGATTTTTTCTTCATACAGGTCACACCCAACACTGCTTTGACTACAGATATGCATGATTTCAGATGAAAGACCATCACTTATATCAATCATTGAAGTAGGTTTGACGTCTAAATCTTTTAATAGTTTAATTATATCTCTTCTTGACTCTGGCTTAAGTTGTCTCTCAACTAGATACGTGTAATGGTCTAGCTCAGGCTGATTGTTAGGGTTTACTTTAAAGACTTCATTCTCGCGCTCAAGAACTTTGAGCCCCATATAAGCGCTTCCAAGATCACCAGTAACTACTAATAAATCGTTTTGCTTAGCCCCATTTCTGTAGACTATATCTTTCTCATCAACTTCTCCAATCGCTGTAACAGAGATTGTCAAACCAGATGTTGAAGAAGTAGTATCACCACCAACTAAATCAACATTGTAAGCTTTAGTTGCTAATCTAATTCCAGAATAAAGTTCCTCAAGAGATTCAAGTGTAAATCTATTTGAAACTGCTAATGAAACTGTAATTTGCGTTCCAATCGCATTCATTGCATTAATATCAGATAAATTGACCATAACAGCTTTATATCCTAGATGCTTCAAAGGAGTGTATGCAAGGTTAAAATGGACACCCTCAACTAGTAAATCTGTGGAAACAACTACTTTTTTTTTAATAAATGATAAAACAGCAGCATCATCTCCTATTCCTTTAGTGGTGCTTGAGTTTTTAATCTCAAAATTTTCAGTTAGCTTATCAATTAATTTAAATTCACCTAAGTCCTTTAAATTAGTTCTACTTGTATTTTTATCTTCAATCATTTTACAAATTTAGTATTCTTTTAGAACATAGACTTTAATTCAATCATATAAATAGGTTAAATTTTATGTAAAAATAAGAGTTATATTGTATATTTGTATGCTAATATATTTTATACATATATTTATGATTAAAATTTCTGATTTAGCGAAAAACAAAGTCATCGAGCTAATGTCTGACGATGGCTATAACCCTGAAGAAGACTTTATTAGAGTTGGCGTTAAAAGTGGTGGATGCTCAGGGCTTTCCTATGATTTGAAATTTGATAAATACACAACTGAAGAAGATAAAATATTTGAGGATAAAAATATAAAGATAGTGGTTGATAAAAAGAGTTTTTTATACCTAATTGGAACAACTTTAGAATACTCTGGTGGTCTTAACGGCACAGGATTTGTTTTTTCAAATCCTAATGCAAATAGAACATGTGGTTGCGGAGAAAGTTTTTCACTTTAAATAAAAAAATATGGCTAAATACACAGAAGACGATTTAAGAGAAGAGTTAAAAACAAAAGAATATGAGTATGGTTTTTATACCAAAATGGATTCTGACACATTCCCTGTTGGTCTAAATGAAAATATTGTAAAAGCTATCTCTAAGAAAAAAAATGAGCCTGAATGGATGACGGATTGGAGGCTAAAAGCCTACAAAGTATGGAAAGAAATGAAAGAGCCTGACTGGGCAAATGTTAAATATGACAAACCTGATTTTCAAGCAATATCGTACTATTCAGCTCCATCAAACACACCAAAATACAATGATTTAAGTGAAGTTGACCCTGAATTACTGGCAACATTTAAAAAGCTTGGAATTTCTATTGACGAACAAAAAAAACTAAGCGGAGTTGCAATGGATGTAGTTATTGATTCAGTCTCTGTTGCTACAACATTTAAAAAAACTCTTTCAGAAAAAGGAATAATTTTTTGTTCAATCAGTGAAGCAATAAAAAATCATCCAAATTTAGTAAGAAAATATATTGGATCAGTAGTTCCTGTGAAAGATAATTATTATGCTGCCTTAAACTCAGCAGTTTTTAGTGATGGCTCATTTTGTTATATCCCCAAAGGAGTTAAATGTCCTATGGAACTTTCTACTTATTTTAGGATTAACCAAGCTGGTACAGGACAATTTGAGAGAACTCTTGTTATTGCAGATAAAGAAAGTTACGTGAGTTATCTTGAGGGTTGTACAGCACCTAGCAGAGATGAAAATCAACTGCACGCCGCTGTAGTTGAATTAATAGCTTTAGATGATTCTGAAATTAAATATAGTACAGTGCAAAATTGGTTTCCGGGAAGCCCAGATGGCAAAGGTGGAGTTTTTAATTTTGTTACAAAAAGAGGACTATGTGAAACCAATGCTAAAATATCTTGGACACAAGTTGAGACAGGTAGTGCTGTAACATGGAAATATCCTTCTTGCATACTAAAAGGTGACAATTCAATTGGAGAGTTTTATTCAATAGCAGTAACCAACAATTATCAACAAGCAGACACAGGAACAAAAATGATTCATATTGGGAAAAATACCAAGTCAACAATCATCTCAAAAGGCATTTCTGCAGGAAAGTCACAAAATAGCTATAGAGGTCTTGTAAAAATTAATTCCAGAGCTGAAAATGCTAGAAATTTTTCACAATGTGACAGTTTACTTATGGGCAATCAATGTGGTGCTCATACATTCCCCTACATCGAAGCTAAAAATAAAACAGCACAGATTGAGCACGAGGCAACAACAAGTAAAATTGGTGAAGATCAAATTTTCTACTGTAATCAAAGGGGAATTGATACTGAAAAAGCAATAGCATTAATCGTTAATGGTTTTAGTAAAGACGTGTTAAATAAGCTACCAATGGAATTTGCTGTTGAAGCTCAAAAACTTTTGGAAATTTCACTTGAAGGCTCTGTCGGATAAAAATTTTTTAATATGAAAATATATAAAATATTAATACTCTTTTTGCTTATCACATTTAGTTGTGATTCTAAACAAAATAAAGTAGTTACAAATGAAGTTGTTGAAACAAAAAATGACGATTTGATTATATTATCAGGAGATTATGTTTTTTACAATAATGCAGCAGTATTACAAACTAACAAGAATGTATATGGAATTATTATTAATGAAAAGGTTAATGAATTAAATGAAAAATTGTCTTCAATCAAAAAAGATGAATTTGATTTCATCCCAGTTATTCTAAAGGGAAGATTGAAAAATAAAGATAAAAATGATGAGGGATGGTCAGTGAAATTAGAAATTACAGAAATAGTTGAAATTATTAATAAATAAAAATAAGTTATGTTAAGTATTAAGAATTTACATGCTAAAGTTGAAGATAAAAATATTTTAAATGGCATCAATCTAGAGGTTAAAGCGGGAGAAGTGCATGCTATAATGGGTCCTAATGGATCTGGGAAAAGCACTCTAGCATCTATTATTGCCGGAAAAGAAGAATATGAAATTACAAATGGAGATATTAATTTGAATGGAGAATCTATTGAGGACTTATCCGCAGAAGAAAGAGCTCACAAAGGTATTTTTCTTTCATTCCAATATCCAGTTGAAATTCCTGGAGTTTCTGTAACTAACTTCATTAAGACAGCGATTAACGAAACAAGAAAAGCAAAAGGACAAGAAGAAATGCCTGCCAAAGAAATGCTTAAACTTTTAAAAGATAAATCTAATCTTTTAGAAATTGATAGAAAGTTTTTATCTAGATCTATTAATGACGGATTTTCTGGGGGAGAGAAAAAGAGAAATGAAATTTTTCAAATGGCAATGTTAGAACCTAGTGTAGCAATTTTAGATGAAACTGATTCTGGATTAGATATTGATGCCTTAAGAATTGTAGCCAACGGAGTTAATAAATTAAAAAGTTCTAAAAATGCAGTAATCCTAATAACACATTACCAAAGATTATTAGATTATATAGTTCCAGATCATGTACATGTTTTATATAATGGGAAAATTGTCAAATCAGGCAATAAAGATTTAGCATTAGAGTTAGAAGCAAAAGGGTATGATTGGATTAAAGAAGAAGTAAAAAACTAAATAAATGGATTTAAAAGAAAAACTAGTTTCCTCCTTCATAGCTTTTGAAAATCAAGTCGATATAGACAGTTATGTCCATGACATCAGAACAGAGGCTATTAAAAATTTTGAAAGTATAGGCTTTCCAACAAAAAAAAATGAATCCTGGAAATATACTTCTTTAAAGCAAGTTTTAGATACTGATTATAGCATTTTTCCAAGTAAAAACACAGCTCTTGTTTATTCTAAAATTGAAAAATATTTGATTGATGATATAGATAGTTATAAAATTATTTTCGTTGATGGCATATATAGCTCTCACTTATCAGAAACTACTCATGAAGGAATGGATATTTGTTTAATGTCTTCAGTTTTGAATAAACCTAAATATGCTCCAATTATAGAAAATTATTTTAATAAAGCATTAAAAAAAGATGGTATTAGCGATTTAAATACTGCATTCTCTAAAGAAGGAGCGTTTATTCACATTCCTAAAAATAAACTTGTTGAAAAGCCAATTCAAATTATTCATTTTAATAGTGGCAATGAAAGTTCTTTAATGCTGCAACCTAGAAATCTAATAATTGTTGACGAAAACTCTCAACTACAAATTATTGAAAGACATCAAAATCTGGGCAAAAATGAAGTTTTAACAAATTCAGTAACTGAGATATTTGTAAACCCAAAATCTATAGTAGATTACTATAAAATTCAAAACGATAATAAGCAAGCTTCGATAATAGATACTACATCAATTGTTCAAGAAAATAATAGCGTATGTACTTTACATACATTTTCATTTGGCGGAAAACTTACAAGAAACAATCTTACTTTTTCTCAAAAAGGAGAGCATATCGAATCCATAATGAAGGGGATTACAATTATTGAAGAAAAACAACATGTAGATCACAATACGCTGGTTCATCACATAAAACCAAATTGCGAAAGTCATCAAGACTACAAAGGTATTTTTGACGATAGCTCTACAGGAGTGTTTAATGGTACAGTTGTTGTGGAAAAAGAGGCTCAAAAAACAAATGCTTTTCAAGCCAATAATAATGTGTTGTTAAGTGATAAAGCCTCAATTAACACTAAACCTCAACTTGAGATTTTTGCCGATGATGTAAAATGTTCTCATGGGTGTACCATTGGTCAACTAGATAAAAATGCTCTTTTTTATCTAAAATCAAGAGGTATTCCTGAAAAAGAAGCTAAAGCTTTATTAATGTATGGTTTTGCAAACAATGTTATGCAAAGTGTAAAAATTCCAGAATTAAAAAATAGAATTACTAATATAATTGCTGGAAAATTAGGTGTGAATATTGGGTTTAATTTATAAATGAAAAAAAATATACATACAAATATTGATCAAATAAGAAACGATTTTCCTATTCTTAAAAGAAAAGTAAATGGTCAAAATTTAATATATTTTGATAATGCTGCTACTTCTCAAACTCCACAAATAGTAATTGATTCAATTGCTGATTATTATTCAAAATACAATTCAAATATTCATAGAGGAGTTCACTTTTTAAGTCAAGAGGCTACTGATGCTTATGAAAAATCTAGAGTTAAATTTCAAAAACACTTCAATGCTGATAATTCATATGAAATAATATTTACATCTGGAACTACACACAGTATTAACATAGTTGCAAATGGATTCAAAAAGATATTGAAAAAAAACGATGAAATTATCATTTCTCAATTAGAGCATCATAGTAACATAGTTCCTTGGCAAATGCTTTGTGAAGAAACTGGAGCAAAAATAAAAGTTATACCAATTGACAATAATGGTGAATTAATTATTGACAAATTCGAAAATCTCCTAAATTCAAAAACTAAATTAGTGTTTGTTAATCATGTATCAAATGCACTTGGGATTGTAAATCCAATTAAGCATATAATTAAAAAAGCACATGAATTTAATGCAATTGTTTTAGTAGATGGCGCTCAAGCAACTCCACATATGAAAATTGATGTTGTTGATCTAGATGTGGACTTTTATGTTACCTCTACTCATAAAATATGTGGCCCTACTGGAGTTGGAATCCTTTACGGTAAGGAAAAGTGGTTAAATAAAATTCCTCCTTTTTTAGGAGGTGGAGAAATGATCGATCAAGTTACTTTTGAAAAATCAACATATGCTGGTCTTCCAAATAAATTTGAAGCTGGGACTCCGAATATTAGTGGGGTAATTGCATCTGGAATTGGAATAGATTATTTAAATTCAATTGGACTCGAAGAGATTTACAAATACGAAAATGAATTGCTTGAATATGCAACCAAAGAGCTTCTACTAATTAAAGATTTAAAGATTTACGGGTTTTCAACAAAAAAAACATCCGTAATATCTTTTAATGTTGGCAATATACATCCTTATGACATTGGCTCTATTCTAGATAAATTTGGAATAGCTACAAGAACTGGACAACTCTGTGCTCAACCAATAATGGATTATTTTAAAATCCCTGGCACTATAAGAGTTTCATTTAGTTTTTATAACACAAAAGAAGAGATTGATAAATTTATTAAAGCACTTCACAAAGCAATTTTAATGCTTTCTTAAATAAAAAATAGTACAATATTCAATACTTTAAATTGAATAATCTTTTTGTTATCGTATTTTTACTAAAATTATAAGCTTGAAAATAAAACAAATACAAGACGAGATAATAGACGAATTTGCAATGTTTGATGATTGGATGCAGAGGTATGAATATATGATTGATTTAGGGAAATCCTTACCTTTAATTGATGAAAAATTTAAAACAGATGAATATCTAGTAAATGGTTGTCAAAGTAAAGTATGGGTAAAAGCCGAACTTGTTAATAAACAAATAGTGTTCAAGGCAGATAGTGATGCGATCATAAGTAAAGGGATTATTGCAATTTTAATCAGAGTATTTTCTCATCATGAACCTAATGAAATAATAGAAGCTAATACAGATTTTATAGATAAAATCGGACTAAAAGATCATCTTTCGCCTAACAGAGCAAATGGTCTTTCAAGTATGATTAAACAATTAAAATTATACGCTTTAGCTTATCAAACAAAAATAAATAATGAGTAAAGAAAATTTTGATCCAAATATTTTAGGTGAAAAAATTGTTAAGGTTTTAAAAACAGTTTTTGACCCTGAAATTCCTGTTGATATATATGAGTTAGGTCTAATCTATGATGTAATGATAAATGAAGATAGAGATGTTAAAATTTTAATGACTTTAACCACTCCAAATTGTCCAGTAGCAGAATCATTACCGTTAGATGTTGAAAATAAAGTTAAATCAATGGAGGAAGTTAATGACGCTGAAGTTGAAATTACTTTTGATCCTCCCTGGTCTCAAGATTTAATGAGTGATGAGGCAAAACTAGAAATAGGAATTTTATAAATACTCTACATAAAGTAAATGTCAAAGGAAATTATAAATAGAGTTGCCAATAGTAAGATTATCACAATTGACTTAGAAGATTACTATCCAAATGGTCAAAGACATTTATTAGATATTAAAAACTGGCTTTATAAAGGTTTGGTTTTAAGAGAAAAAGAGTTTAGGTCATTTATTGAGAATTTTGAGTGGGCTAAATTTAATGATGGTTATGTTGCTGTTTTTTGTAGTAGTGGCGCTATAATTCCAACCTGGGCTTATTTGCTTATTGCTACTAAATTAAAAGACAATTGCGTTATGAATATTGTTGGAGATTTAGATTACTTAGAAAAACAAATCTTTTCAGAAATTATAAAATCAATAGATTTTTCAAACTTTAATGATAAGTCGATTGTTATAAAAGGGTGTTCAAAAAAAAATATTCCAATTGATGCCTACTCACAATTAATAAACAGATTAAAACCAATTGCTAAAAGAATTATGTTTGGCGAAGCTTGTTCAACTGTCCCATTATTTAAAAAGTAAATTAACAGTCTGGGTATAAGAACTTATTGTAAGGGAATCTTGTGATATGAATTTTTCTAACTTCAGAGTACAAACAATTTTTTAAATCATTTATATTTTCATTATTTAAAGCGGAAATAAATCTAACCTCATTATCACTATTACTCATCCAGGTATTTTTCCAATCGTCTAAGTTATAATTAGACTTATCTCTGACTGCAATCAGATCTTCCTCATCAAATTCTTCAAATGAGTAATTGTCAATTTTATTAAAGACCATAATAGTTGGTTTATCAGAGCTTTTAATCTCTTCAAGAATCTTGTCAACTGATTCTACATGCTCCTCAAAATTTGAATGTGAAATATCAACAACGTGAATCAATAAATCTGCTTCCCTCACTTCATCCAAAGTACTTTTAAAAGATTCTATTAACTGTGTTGGTAGTTTTCTTATAAAACCTACTGTGTCACTCATTAAAAAAGGAAGGTTTTTAACAACAACTTTTCTTACAGTAGTATCTAAAGTGGCAAACAGCTTGTCTTCAGCGAACACTTTTGATTTACTTAAAACGTTCATCAAGGTTGACTTCCCTACATTTGTATATCCAACTAAAGCAACTCTTATCATCTTGCCTCTGTTGCCTCTTTGGATATGCATTTGTTTGTCTATGTTCTTAATTTTCTTTTTTAATAAAGAGATTTTATCTCTAACAATTCTTCTATCAGTTTCAATTTCTGTTTCTCCTGGACCTCTCATTCCAATACCCCCTTTTTGTCTTTCAAGATGAGTCCACATACCTTTTAATCTAGGTAACAAATATTGACATTGAGCTAACTCAACCTGTGTTCTGGCATAACTTGTTGTAGCTCTTTGAGCAAAAATATCTAATATTAAATTTGTTCTATCAAGAATTTTACAATTAAAAATTTTACTAATATTTCTTTCTTGTGCAGGAGATAACTCATCATCGAATATTATGGTCTGAACTTTTACAACATTAATAAAATCAAGTACTTCTTTAATTTTTCCACTGCCTAAAAATGTTTTTGGATTTGGAGTTTCTAAATTTTGTGTAAAGCGCTTTACAACAGCACCTCCAGCAGTAGTTGTTAAAAACTCTAGCTCATCAAGATATTCTTTAGACTTTTCTTTGTCTTGATCACGAGTTATAACTCCAATTAAAATGGTATTTTCCAAGATTTTTGATATTCTGGAGTAAATGTACAAATATGAATTAAAAATTTACGCTCTTTATAACATGTATTTATTATCTTTAAAAACATTAAAAAAAATCATATATGAAAAAGTTCTTATTTTTTT
>CABXVR010000006.1 GCA_902515565.1 uncultured Bacteroidota bacterium
ACTGGTAAACCATTAAGAAATTAAAATATTATGAAAACAGCATATATAGTAAAAGCATATAGAACAGCAGTTGGAAAAGCACCTAGAGGTGTATTTCGTTTTAAACGTGCAGACGAATTAGGTGCCGAAACAATTCAACACATTATGAAAGAATTACCAGATTTAGATGTAAAGCGAATTGATGATGTAATTGTTGGAAACGCAATGCCTGAGGGTGCTCAAGGTTTAAATATGGGGCGCTTTATTTCATTAATTGGTTTAAATTCTGTTGATGTTCCAGGTGTAACTGTAAATCGTTTTTGTTCTTCGGGAATTGAAACCATTGGTATGGCAACAGCAAAAATTCAAGCTGGAATGGCTAATTGTATTATTGCAGGTGGAGCAGAAAGTATGAGCTCTGTACCTATGACCGGATTTAAACCTGAACTAAACTATAATACAATTAATTCAGGTCATGCTGATTATTATTGGGGAATGGGAAATACAGCAGAAGCTGTTGCTAATCAATTCAATATCTCAAGAGAAGATCAAGATAAATTTGCATATGAATCTCATTTAAAAGCTTTAAAGGCGCTTTCAGAAAATCGTTTTCAAGATCAAATTGCTCCAATTAAAGTTGAAGAAACTTATTTGGATTCAAATGGAAAAAAAGTTAATAGAAACTATGAGGTTACAAAAGATGAAGGGCCAAGAAAAGGAACTAGCATATCTGCACTTAGTAAATTAAGAGCAGTGTTTGCAAACAACGGCAGTGTAACTGCAGGAAATTCTTCTCAAATGAGTGATGGAGCTGCTTTTGTAATGGTAATGAGTGAAGATATGGTTAAAGAATTAAATATTGAGCCCATTGCAAGAATGGTTAATTATGCGGCTGCAGGCGTAGAACCAAAAATTATGGGTATTGGACCAGTAGCAGCAGTGCCAAAAGTGTTAAAACAATCAGGATTAAAACAAAATGACATCGAGTTGATTGAATTAAATGAAGCTTTTGCATCACAATCTTTAGCAGTAATGCGCGAGTTAAATTTAAACCAAGATATAGTAAATGTTAACGGAGGTGCTATAGCATTAGGTCACCCATTGGGATGTACTGGTGCTAAGTTGTCTGTTCAACTTTTTGATGAAATGAGAAAAAGAAGTATGAAAGGTAAATATGGAATGGTGACTATGTGTGTTGGAACTGGTCAAGGTGCAGCAGGAATATTTGAATTTTTAAAATAATTATTATGAAAAATAAAGAAAACTTAATTAGCGGATCGGAATTCATTACTCATCAAACAAATCATTCCAATGTCTTCACACCTGAGGATTTTACTGAAGAACACATTATGATGAGAGATTCAGTAAAAGAATTTAACGAACGTGAAATTATACCATTTAGATCACGATTTGAACAAAAGGATTATAAGTTAACTGAAGATCTTATGAAAAAAGCAGGTGAAATGGGATTTCTTAGTATTGCTGTTCCTGAACAATATGGTGGCTTAGGTATGGGTTTTGTTTCAACAATGTTAGTTTGTGAATATATTTCAAGTGGTAGTGGATCCTTTAGTACAGCTTTTGGTGCTCATACAGGCATAGGAACTATGCCAATAACATTATACGGAACAGAAGAGCAAAAGAATAAATATGTGCCAAAATTAGCAAGTGGAGAATGGTTTGGAGCATATTGTTTAACTGAACCGGGCGCTGGAAGTGACGCTAATTCTGGAAAAACAACTGCTACTCTTTCCGATAACGGAGATAGTTATAAAATTAATGGGCAAAAAATGTGGATATCTAATGCAGGATTCTGTAGCCTTTTTATTGTATTTGCAAGAATTGAAAATGATAAAAACATAACAGCTTTTATAGTTGAAAATAATTCTGAAAATGGAATTACACTAGGCGAAGAAGAGCATAAGTTAGGAATTAGAGCATCTTCGACTAGACAGGTCTTTTTTAATGATACAATCGTTTCAAAAGAAAATATGTTAGCTAAGAGAGGTGAAGGATTTAAAATTGCTATGAACTCCTTAAATGTTGGAAGAATTAAATTAGGTGCTGCTGGTATAGATTCACAAAGAAGGTTAACCACGACATCAATTGAATATGCTAATGAAAGAAAACAATTTAAAACTAGCATTTCCAATTTTGGAGCAATTAAATACAAAATTGCTGAAATGATAACTAATACTTATGTAGGAGAATCTGCATGCTATCGTGCAGCAAAAGATATCGAAGACAATATTAACAGACTTGTAGCAGAGGGAATGACCCATCAAGAGGCAGAGTTGAAAGGAGTTGAAGATTTTGCTGTGGAATGTTCAATTTTAAAAGTCGCTGTTTCTGAAGATGTTCAAAATGCTGCTGATGAAGGATTACAAATTTTCGGTGGGATGGGTTTCTCAGAAGAAGCCCCAATGGAGTCTTATTGGAGGGATGCAAGAATCGCCAGAATTTATGAAGGAACTAATGAAATTAACAGAATGGTTTCAGTAGGACATTTACTTAAAAAAGCATTTAAAAAAGAAATCAACCTTAAAAAGGCCATTACTGATTCAACAATTAATTCAAAGTTTTCGTTTTTAAAAAAGAAAAAACAAAATGGAATATTCAAATTAGAAAAAGAAGCAGTAAGTAATTATAAAGATCTTTTTCTAACGCTTCTTGGTCACTGTTTGCAAGACAAAATTGATCTTGAAAAAAATCAACAACTTTTACTCGGGTTATCTAATATTTTAATTGAAATTTACATGTCAGAATCAGCAGTATTGAGGACAGAAAAAAATACAAATAACAAAGAAAATAATTATAAGATTAAAGCTGACTTAACAAGTATTTATTTATCAAACGCAAATGGTATAATAAATAAAAATGCAAAAGAGGTGATAAATTTAATTTCTACAGGACCAAAAAGAAAAAAACTCCATAATTATTTATATAGAAAAACAAAATCTTACTCTGATATTAACATAATTAAACTTCGTAATAAGGTTTCAGAAAAATTTACAAATGAAGGGAAATATTTTATATAAGATAGTACTAAATTTATTCCTATTATTTAATTGCACAAAGTTTATTGCACAGACAAATACTGAAATATTTCTTTTAGATATTAAATTTAAACATGCTAAAATTGAAATTTATAATGTAGAAAAAATATCAACTAATAAAGGATACAATAATCAGCCAATATTTACATCAAATAATAAAGTCTTATTTACTTCTGAAAGAAATTTTCAAAATGATATAGTTCAATATAATAGTTTAGATAATAGTTTAAAATATTTAACTAATACACAAACAAGCGAGTACTCCCCTATTATATATAAAAAAAATAAAGTTTCAGCGGTCAGTTTGGATAAAAAAGGAGAGCAATATTTGCGTATATATAATGTAAATGATAATACATACAATATTCCATTTACAGATAAAATAGTTGGATATTATAATTATTCTAAGAAAGTAAAAAATCTAATTATATCCTCTGTTTTAGAAAATAACGAGCTAGTGTTATATACTTCAAATTTAAAAACAAAAGAACATACTTATGTTGATAATAATACTGGTAGGTCTATTCATAACATTCCTAAAAATAAATTTGGACAGGAAAAAATTAGTTACATTTCAAAAAAAGACTCTATATGGAATATTAACTACGTAGATTTAAGTAATTATAAAACTAAAACCATAACAACAACATTGAATAATAACGAAGATATTTGCTGGTTTAAAGATGGTTCTATTTTAACTTCTCATAAAAATAATCTTTACATCTTCAATAGTAAATTTTCTAATGATTGGATACTTCTATGTTCACTTGAAGAATACGGAATAACTAATATATCACGTATAGCAATAAATCCTGATAATGATAAATTAGCATTAGTTAATTCTAAATAATATATTTATAAAAAATATTTTTTAATCTAATTTATTATAATGAAAAGAAGGATCTATACACTATTTACATTTGTTTTAATATTTACACTATCAGCTTTATCACAAGATTTCACAATGGATCTTTTAAAAGACTTAAGTCCAAGAAATATTGGTCCAGCAGGAATGTCCGGAAGGGTTACATCAATAGATGTAGTGCTAAACAATACCGACATCATCTATGCTGGCACAGCGTCTGGAGGTTTATGGAAATCTGAATCAGGAGGAATCAAGTGGTCACCAATTTTTGATAACGAATTAACAGCTTCAGTTGGTGCAGTAAAGATTCAACAATCTAATCCTAGTGTTATTTGGGTCGGAACTGGAGAAGGAAATCCTAGAAATAGTTTAAATGGAGGCTTTGGTATATATAAATCTATTGATGGAGGAAAAACTTGGATAGAAAAAGGATTAAAAGAAACTAGACATATTCATAGAATTGTGATTGACCCTACTAATCCAGACATAATTTATGTTGGTGCTATTGGTTCTCCATGGGGAGAACATAAAGAAAGAGGTGTCTACAAATCTGTTGATGGAGGTAATAATTGGAAAAAAATATTATTTACAAATAATAAAACTGGCGCAGCGGACCTTGTAATGGATCCTGAAAATCCAAATAAACTTATTGCAGCGATGTGGGAACATAAAAGAGAACCATGGTATTTTAACTCAGGTGGAAAAGGTTCAGGATTACACATTACTCATGATGGAGGAGAAACCTGGAAAAAACTTTCAAGCATAGAAGGGTTACCAGAAGGAGATTTAGGTAGGATAGGAATAGCTATAGCTCCAAGTAGTCCTAACATTGTTTACGCAATTATAGAATCTAAAAAAAATGCACTTTATAAAAGTGAAGACGGTGGAGATAGTTGGAATAAAATAAATGATAAAAATGATATTGGTGGAAGGCCATTTTATTACTCTGAAATTTATGTGGATCCTCTAAACGAAAATAGAGTATACTCAATTTTTACTTATGTTAATGTTAGTGAGGATGGTGGTAAAAACTTCAAACAATTAATGCCTGCGTATGGGGTTTCTAATGGAGTACACCCAGATCATCACGCTTGGTGGATACATCCTGAAAATGGGAAATTCATGATAGATGGTAACGATGGTGGCTTAAATATCACAAAAGATGGTGGTAAATCATGGAGATTTATTGAAAATCTTCCAGTAGCTCAGTTTTATCACATAAATGTAGATAATGAATATCCATATAACGTGTATGGGGGCATGCAAGACAATGGATCTTGGAGAGGGCCAGCTTATGTTTTGAGAGATCAAGGAATTAGAAATTCTTATTGGCAAGAGATATCTTTCGGAGATGGATTTGATGTAGTCCCTGACAAAGATGATTCAAGATATGGTTGGACTATGAGTCAACAAGGATATGTTAGCAGGTATGATTGGAAAACAGGAAATAATTATAACATTCAACCTACCCATCCTGATGGAACAACAAACTTAAGATTTAATTGGAATTCAGCTATAAATATAGATCCATTCAATAATAGTACTATTTATTTTGGTAGTCAGTTTGTTCACAAATCAAAGGATAAAGGTTTGACATGGGAAATAATTTCTAATGACCTTACAACAAATGATCCTAGTAAATTAAAACAATCTGAAAGTGGTGGCTTGACTATGGATGCAACTGGTGCAGAAAACCATTGTACTATTTTAGTTATTGAACCCTCTGAGGTAGAAAAAAATATGCTATGGGTCGGCACTGATGATGGAAGAGTTCATTATACTCGTGATAGTGGTACTAGCTGGACAGAAGTAAGTAAAAATATTAAAGGTTTACCAAAAGGGAGTTGGATACCACAAATTAAGGCTTCAAAAATTAATAAAGGTGAAGCTATATTGGTGGCAAATGATTACAGAAGATTTAATTATGAACCCTATGTTTACAGAACACTGGATTATGGGAAAAAGTGGTCTAGAATTGTAGATGCTGATGACGTTGAAAGTTATGCATTATCAATTATACAAGACAAAACATCTCCTAATTTATTATTCCTAGGTACAGATGATGGACTTTATGTTTCAATTGACAATGCAGATAATTGGTTAAAATGGACAAAAGACTTTCCTACTGTTCCAGTAAAAGATTTAGTAATTCAGGAAAGAGAAAATGACTTAGTTATTGGGACTTTTGGTAGATCTGCGTGGGTAATAGACAACATAAATCCTTTGAGAGAATTAGCTGACAATTATTCGCTTTTAGAAAATAAAATCGAATTATTTCAACCATCAACGTCAGTACTGGCATCTTATCAACAACCTACTGGAAGTAGGTTTGGTGGAGATGCTTTATATAATGGTGAAAATAGAAGATCTGGTTCATTAATCTCATATTATTTTAATAAAGAAAAAAGTAATGATACATTAAATAAAGAATTGAAAGACAGTTTGTTTTTGAATATTTATGACGGTGAAAGGCTAATTAGAACATTAAAGAAAAAATCACCAAAAGAAAGTGGGTTTTATAAGTGGACATGGAGAATGGATGAAAAAGGTAAAGAAAGACCATCTAGAAAAATAAGGAAAAATAAATTTGAATCTAGTGGAGTTTCTGTAAAAGCAGGAAATTATAAGATTGAACTAACTTATAATGATGAAAAATCTTATTCAAATATCAATGTAATAAATGACCCAAGAGTTGATGATAATCAAAATATTGACCAACAATATAATTCATTAAAAGAAATTGATGACCTTTTACAAAAATCAGCAGATGTTGTAAGACAATTGGTAGAAAGTAAAAATATTGCCAATGGTTTAAAATCTAGATTAAGTAAACTTGATATAGATAAATTTAAAGATGAAATAAATTTATCATCTGAAATGGTTAAACAAACAGATAGCTTAGTGGCATTATTTTTAGGTAAAATTGACAAAAGACAAGGGATAACTAGAAATAAAGAGAGTAATGTTCAGGAAAAGGTTTATAAAGCTTATTATTATATTAGTTCAAGACCTAACGGAAATACAATAACTGAGACTAATTTAATGAAACATGCTAATAACTCACTTAGCAAAGCTGTTAAACTTGTTAATATGTTTTTTACAGAGAAATGGAAAAGTTATAGAGAGCAAATGGATAAACTAGAGTATTCAGAATTTAAGGATGTAAAACAATTTTAATAATTATGAAAAATAAAAAATACTTAGACAAATTTATAATTCCTTTTATAATTGGAGTTATTGCTATTATTTATAGTTGTTTATCTACTGAGAAAAAAGATAATTCTACAAATTCATCTAATGATGTAATAAATATTACATTATCAAAGGTTCAAGGTTCCCCAGAATATGAAAATGCATCACTAAATATTAAGTCTATAGAAATGGGCGATGAAAAATCAAAATTCTCTTTTAATATAGAGAATTATGATCTTGGTATACAAACTTCAAAGAACTTTGATTATCAGCTTGCAAATTCTGCAAAAGGTCAACATATACATTTTATTGTTAATAATGGGCCTTACTCTGCTCATTACATGGACAGTTTTTCAAAAGATTTTGAAAAAGAGAGCAATGTAATACTTGCATTTTTGTCAAGGTCATATCACGAGTCTGTAAAAAATAAAAATGCTTTCATATTAACCCAAGTTGGAGAGAATCAAGTTGATCTAGAAAGTGAATTTTTATTTTACAGTAGACCAAAAGGAACTTATAAAGGGACTGATACAGAAAGATTATTACTTGATTTCTATTTAGTTAATACAGAAATTTCCAGTTACGGAAATAAAGTAAGAGCTACAATTCAAGACAAAGAGTTTATAATAGATGAATGGGCCCCTTATTATATAAAAGGACTTCCCAAAGGAGAGATTAATATTAAGCTTGAATTAATTGATTCAAGTGGCAATTTAATCGAAACTCCTTTTAATCCATCAACAAGAAAAGTAATTTTAGAATAAAATTATTTTAATTGCTACATTTAAATTAATATATAATTAATTTTTTCATAAATATAAACAACATGCAAAAAACACTCCTTACAATTTTAATACTGTTAGGAATAAATTCTTTTTCACAAGAAAATATTTCATACCAAAAACCTTCTTCTGAAATATTAGACTTAGTTGAATTTGATAGACCTCCCTCAGTTATTTACGATAATAATAAAGAATATTTGATTTTTTTATACAGAAGTAACTATAAATCAATCGAAGAACTTTCTACAAAAGAGTTAAGACTTGCAGGACTTAGAATCAATCCTAAAACTAATATTGGTAGTAGAATTACATATTATAATAATATTAAGTTAAAAGATTTTAATGACTCCAAAGCTGATCCTAAAGAAATCGTTGGGATGCCAAAAAACCCCAAAATATCTAATCTTAGTTGGTCTCCAAATGAAAAGATGATTGCCTTTACTAATACAACTGATCTTGGGGTTGAATTGTGGATATTGAATTTAAAATCTAACTCAGCAAACAAAGTATTTGATCTTAAATTAAATTCGAATATTGGAAATGTAATTAATTGGTTTGCAGATAGTAACAGTTTACTTGTAAAAGTAATTCCAAAGGATAAAATGGATTTACTTGAATCAACAAATGTTGTTCCGTCAGGACCAACAATTTCTTCAAATTTTGGAGAAAAAGCACAAAATAGAACATATCAAGATTTGTTAAAAAACAAAACAGACGAATTTAATTTTGAACAACTTGCAACTTCAGAAATATATAAAGTAACATTGGATGGTGCCTATAAAAAATGGTTGAATAAAGGGATGTATACAAATATTTCTGTTTCACCAGATGGCAATTACGTTATGATTAGTGAAATTCAAAAACCGTTTTCATACATAGTTACCTACAGAAGATTTCCTAACTCTGTTAAAATATATTCAAAAGACTCTGAGCTAATACAAAAACTAATTGATGTTCCATTAATTGAAGAGCTTCCAAAAGGATTTATGTCTGTCAGAACAGGAAAAAGAAATTTCAGTTGGAGATCAGACAAAGCTTCAACTTTAACATATGTTAAAGCTCTTGACTCAGGTGACCCCTTAGTTGATGTAGAATATAGAGATGAAGTATTTGAACTCAACAAACCATTTAATGGGGATGGTAGTAGCATTTTAAAGACTATTAATAGATTTAGAGGAATTGATTGGGGAAATGATAATTTTGCAATTGCTTATGACTATTGGTGGAATACAAGAAATGAAAAAATTTATGCATTTAATCCATCTAAACAAGTTTCAAATACATCAATCATAACAAACAGAAATTATCAAGATAATTACAGTGATCCTGGGTATTTTATAAAAGAAAAAAATTCTTTTAATAGAAATGTAATTAAATTACAATCAGGAAATGCATTTCTAATTGGTGACGGATATACCAAAAGTGGACAATTTCCATTTATTGATAAAATCAATATAATGGACTTTAAAAAAAATAGAATATTTGAATCTGACTATACTGATAAATTTGAATCAATAATTGATTTTAATCCTAGAAATAATGAATTATTTGTAAGAATTGAATCTGCTATTGATTTTCCAAATTATTTCATAAAAAAAATTAATAATAACAAAATTACTCAGTATACATATTTTAAAAATCCTTTTGATCCAATTAAAGATGCTCATAAAGAAGTTATTAAATATAAAAGAAATGATGGGCTTGAACTTTCTGGAGTGTTGTATCTTCCTGTTGACTATGATAAGAAATCGAAAGAAAAGTTACCTATGATTTTATGGGCTTATCCAAGAGAGTTTAAAGATAAATCTAGTGCAGGGCAAAGTACAAAGAATGAAAATAAATTCACATATCCATATTATGGTTCAATGGTTTATTGGATTACAAAAGGTTATGTTGTTTTAGACGACGCTTCCTTTCCAATTTTAGGAGAAGATAATATTGAGCCAAATGACAGTTTCAGAACACAGTTAGTAGATAATGCAAAGGCTGCAATTGATGCTGTAAATAAACTGGGCTATATAGACACTAACCGTGTTGCGGTTGGAGGACACAGTTACGGAGCTTTTATGGTTGCTAATCTGTTATCTCATAGTAATTTATTTTCTGCTGGCATAGCCAGAAGCGGAGCTTACAATAGAACCTTAACTCCTTTTGGTTTTCAAAGTGAAGAAAGAAGCTATTGGGAATCACCAGATATATATTATTCAATGTCACCATTTATGCACTCCGACAAAATGAAAACACCACTATTATTAATTCATGGTGAGGATGATAATAATTCAGGAACATATCCAATGCAAAGTGAAAGGTATTTTAATGCCTTAAAGGGACTAGGCGCTACAGTAAGACTTGTTATGCTGCCAAAGGAAAGTCATGGATATAGATCTAAGGAAAGTATTTTTCATGTATTATGGGAACAGGATCAATGGCTTGAGAAGTATGTAAAAAATAAAAAAATAGATAATGGGACTAACTAATAATGACATTTTTAAAAAACTAAGGGTGGCTCACAAACTAAGAGATAACGATATTATAAAAATATTTACACTTGTTGATTTTAAAGTTTCAAAAAGTGAACTTAATGCGTTTTTTAGAAATGAGAATCACCCAAAATATATGGAATGTGGAGATCAAATGTTAAGAAACTTTCTAAATGCTTTAATTATTCATCTTAGAGGTCCATTACCTCCAAAAAAATAACTACCACTCTCTTTTTTTATTTAGCTCATTATTTCTTTTTAATTCTTCCTCAGAAATAACTTTTAAAAATGAAGGATGTTGTTCTATTGCATATTCAATTTTTTTAACAATATCCTCTGGAGTATCATTTTCATAATCAATATCTAAAGGAGCTTTAATTTCCATTGATTGAAGAATGTTTTTCTTTTTAATCCTTAACCCTTTTTTATCAAATGATCTTCTAAACCCATCAATAACAATAGGGATTACAATAGGTTTATATTGTTTAATAATAAATGCAGTTCCTTTTCTAATAGGTTTAAAAGGAGTTGTAGTTCCTTGTGGGAAGGTAATTACCCAACCATCGTTTAAAGCTGTACCAATTTTAGAAATATCACTCATTTTAACTTGCCTTTTAACATCTTTCCCTTTACTTCTCCAAGTTCTCTCAATACTCACAGATCCAGCATATGCCATTATTTTTGGAAACAAGCCAGATGTCATTGTTTCTTTCGCAGCAATAAAATACATATTAAGTTTAGGTTGCCATAGATAGCCTACATTTTTTATAGAATCAACCCTTCCTTTTAGACTTGCATTAAATACGTGAAACATAGAAACTACATCTGCAAAATATGTTTGGTGATTAGAAATAAATAATACATTTTTGTCAGGTAAATTTTTGATTATCTCAGAGCCTTCAATTTTTAGTTCATTGAAACCCCTAAACCTGCGATGGGATAAAGTACCAAGAATACGAATTAACCATTTCTTTACAAATAAAATATGTCCAAAAGGATTTCTCTTAAAAAGACCCACGTGTTTATAAATGATTAAAATGCTAAGTTAATAAAAGTTATATAACATCGTTGATTAAATCTTTTATTTCAGAAAGTATCATCGCCGTAGCTCCCCACACATTATAGCCAGCTAATTTAAAGGTTGGTACTTCCACATCATTTTGTGTAATTAATTCATTTAATTTAGCAGGAATTGGTATTAGAGTTTGAGTAATTTCGCAACTAAGCAAAGATTCTAAATCAATTGTAATAATTTCTTTAACTTCTTTATCATCTTTAACAAAAGAAGGTGAGTGATTTAAAATAACTAAAAAAGGATATACATTAAAATTACTTGGAGGGATATAAATTTCTTGTAATTCTCTAATTAATTCATTTTTTTGTACTATTACTCCGATTTCTTCACGGGTTTCTCTAATTGCTGTATCAAATAGAGTTTTATCATAGACTTCTACCCTACCACCAGGAAAACCAATTTGATTTGAATGAACTCCGTTATATGTATTTCTTAAAATTAATATTAACCTTACTTTATCATCATCTTCGTATAAAGCAGCTATTACAGCAGCTTTCTTTGAGCTTAAAAGTTTATTATTATTATTATTATTATTAAGTTTTATAAATTCTTTTCTAAAGCTCGGTGCTAGTTTAATCTGAGATGTTTTTGAATTTAAATTACTTAACTTTAACTTTGGTATTATACGTTTTAAATCTTTAAAATTCATTTTTAATAAGTAATGAGATTACTATATATATTATTAATTGCTTCGATATTATCTTCATGCATTAAAAAAGATAATGAAAATATAAATAAAACTAAAGTTACCAGTATTACTAAAGTAAAAAAAGAAAGCTCAAAAGTTAAATCTAAATTTATTTTAACAGAAAAAAACTCAATGGATTTTTTCTTAGAATATGATAAGATTCATAAAGAAAATGTTGTAGAGTTAGACACCGACATGGGTAAGATTGAGATAACTCTTTTTAATGAAACTAAGTTTCATAGATCTAATTTCTTGTATTTATCTAAACTAAATTATTTCAAAAGTACACAGTTCTATAGAGTTATTAATAACTTCATAATTCAAGGGGGTAATAGCGATAATAGGAAAATTTGGAAAAAAAGAAAGTCAATCGGAAAATATTTATTGCCAGTAGATAACAACCATGGATTTAAACACTCTAGAGGAATGGTTAGTATGCCTAGTAGTATTATAAAAAACCCTCACAAACTAGCCTCACCATACGAATTTTTTATCGTACAAAGTCAATCAGGAGCACACTTTTTAGACGGAGACTATACTATTTTTGGTAAAGTTACAAAGGGAATGGATGTAGTAGATAAAATTGCTGGTGTAGATACTGATGATTTAGATTGGCCAATAAGTAATATTTTTATTAATAATGTAAAAGTATTAAGATGACCATCACACAGTTGAATTACATAATAACATTAGAAAAAACTAGAAATTTTACTAAGGCTGCTAATTTATGTAAGGTATCTCAACCTACTTTAAGTATGCAAATACAAAAACTTGAAGAAGAATTAAAGGTCAAAATATTTGATAGAACAAAAAAACCAATTGAATTATCAGAAATTGGATTAAAGATAATTAATCAGGCAAAAAAAATAGTAATTGAATTTAATAAAATGGATGATGTTTTGAATGATAAAAAAGAGGTACTTAAAGGACAGTATATATTTAAAAATTTCAAAAGTTAAGACCTGACCTTCAATGACCAAGTAAAACTAAATTCAGACACTTTTATATTGTTTGAGTCTGTCCCAATAGACTTAAGCTCAATAATTGCTTTATTATTATCATGATCAAAAGAATTAAATAAATCTTGTAACTCTTTACCTTGATTACATTCAAAAATTATTTTTCCAGTTGCCTTCTTATAAAAAGATGATTTATTTTCAACTACAAGGTATGAGACATTCACTCCACTTTCTTTAATAGCATTTTTTATTAGTGAGCCTGTTGTTAGTTCAGCAGCCATTCCCTGTGCTGCCCAGAAAATTGATTTAAAAGGGTTTTTATTAAACCATGAATGATTAATTGAAACAATTGATTTTAATGAATCTAAATACTTTAGTCTAACTCCACAGAAAAAGGCTGATGGAAGTTGGAAAAGTAGAAAAAAAGTATATTTTAATTGATTCATATAATTATAATGATGCTAAATATCTTTCTGCATCTAAGGCTGCCATACACCCCGTTCCAGCAGCAGTAATTGCCTGTCTATAAACATGATCAGCTGCATCACCAGAGACAAAAACTCCAGCTACATTAGTTTTACTAGACCCAGGTTCATTTACTATGTAACCAGTTTCATCCATGTTTAAATATGGCTTAAATATATCAGTATTAGGTTTATGACCAATAGCTACAAAGAAACCAGTAACTGGAATTGTAGTTTGCTTATCGGTCTTATTGTTTTTAACCAAAACTGAATCAACAACCTGATCATTGCCGATAACTTCAACAGTTTCAGTGTTAAATAGAATCTCAATATTATCAGTCTTTTTAACTCTCTCTTGCATAATTTTAGAAGCTCTAAACTCATCTCTTCTTACAAGCATAGTAACTTTGTTACATAACTTAGAAAGGTAATGAGCCTCTTCACAAGCCGAATCTCCTGCACCAACAATTATAACATCTTGATTTTTGTAGAAAAAACCATCACAAACAGCACAAGCAGAAACTCCACCACCTAGTTTCAAATATTTTTGTTCTGATTCTAAACCTAAATATTTTGCCGAGGCACCTGTAGATATTATAATAGTTTCACAATTTAATTCCTCACTGTCATTAACCCAAACTCTTAATCCTTTGTCAAAATCAACTTTTGTGACCCAACCATTTCTAACATCAGTACCAAATCTCTCAGCTTGTTTTTGTAATTGAATCATCATTTCAGGGCCAGTGATTCCATCTGGATATCCAGGAAAATTTTCAACATCATTTGTAGTCGTCAGTTGTCCGCCTGGTTGAATTCCTTGATATAAAATTGGACTCATATTAGCTCTTGCAGCATAAATAGCGGCAGTATATCCAGCAGGTCCTGAACCTATAATTAGACACTTAATTTTTTGAGAGTTAGATTTCATAATTGAAAAGTTAAATATGAGTAATTTAATAATTTAGTCGGGGTGGCAGGATTCGAACCTGCGACCTCCGCGTCCCAAACGCGGCGCGATAACCGGGCTA
The DNA here is from genome assembly GCA_902515565.1 of uncultured Bacteroidota bacterium. GTDB lineage: Bacteria > Bacteroidota > Bacteroidia > Flavobacteriales > Flavobacteriaceae > SGZJ01. Next base: position 14,569 of record CABXVR010000006.1, read on the forward strand.
CGCTACACCCCGAATAATTATAGAAGCCAAATATATAATTTTCTTTTAATATCTCTCTGATTTTTTTGTAATTTAAACCAAAAAATAAAGTGAAAAAAATACTATCTAATTTATCAATATTTCTTCTTACAGTACAAGTTTTCTCAAATGGATTAACTCTTAAAGAAAACTATGAATTAATTGTATCTGACCTAAACAACCCTTGGTCGTTTGTTTTTTTAAGTGAAAAATCTATATTAATTACTGAAAAAGAAGGTAAACTAATTCATTTTAAAAATGGAATTAAAACTACTATAAACGGATTACCTGAAATTGTAGATTTAGGTCAAGGTGGTTTGCTAGACATTGAACTTCATCCAAACTATAAAGATAATGGCTGGATTTACATTACTTACGCTTCTTCAAATGATGATAAAAATGGAGCTAATACTTCATTAATGAGATTTAAAATAAGTGGAAATACAATTACGAATAAAGAACTTTTATATAGTGCAACTCCAAATAGCAAAAAAGGACAACATTTTGGGAGTAGAATTATTTTTGATGATAATAATGATTTATATTTTTCAATTGGGGACAGAGGAAATAGAAATGTGAACCCACAGAATATCAAAAGAGATGGTGGTAAAATATATCGTCTTTATGATGATGGAAGTATTCCAATTAACAATCCATTTGTAAAAGACCGATATGCAAAAAAAGCCATTTACTCTTATGGTCATAGAAATCCTCAAGGAATAGCTATCAATCCTTTATCAAATGAAATTTGGATTCATGAACATGGACCAAGAGGAGGAGATGAAATTAACATAATAAGTCCTGGTAAAAATTACGGTTGGCCACTAGCGAGTTATGGAGTTAACTATATTGGAACTAAGTTTACAGATAATACAACATTGAAAGGCATGGAAGACCCTATACATTATTGGGTACCTTCAATTGCACCAAGTGGAATGGTATTTGTAACAAGTGACTTATATCCTAAACTAAAAAATAACCTTCTTATTGGTTCTTTAAAATTTGAATATCTACACCTTTGTGTAATAGATGGTAATAGTGTTACAAAGGAAGAGAAATTATTTGAAGGAATTGGTAGGGTCAGGTCTTTAGAAATTGGTCCAAAAGGTTATGTATATGCTGGAGTTGAAAATCTTGGAATTATTAAAATCTTACCAAATTAATTATAACTTTGGTTAATAAATTTTATTAAATGTATTTAATTGGAATAACAGGCGGTACTGGCTGTGGTAAATCAACAATAGTTGATAAAATAATTAACGAAATTTCTGATAAAGATATATGTGTTCTTTCTCAAGATTCTTACTACAATGATAATTCAAACTTTACCTTTGAGCAAAGGGACAAGTTAAACTACGATATTCCTGAAGCTCTGGACTTTAAACTATTTTATGAGCATTTAAAATTATTAAAAGATGGATTTAGTATAAATAGACCTAACTACTGTTTTACTAATCATTTGAGAAGTAAAGACACAACCTTAATTAAGCCAAAAAAAATCATTATAATTGAAGGAATACTGATTTTAAGTGATGAAAATATTAGAAATATTTTAAACCATAGGATTTATATAGATGTTGCTGAAAATATTCGTGAAAATAGAAGAGTTGAAAGAGACTTTGTTGATAGAGGAAGAAAGAAGCTTAATACAATAAAATTATTTAAAGAATTACTTCACCCTATGCATAATTTACATATCGAGCCTGTAAAAAAATACTGCGATCTAATTTTAGAAAACAACAACTTGGATAGTGGCTGTGATGTAATAATCAGTAATTTTATAAAAAAAGTATTGAAAAATGAAATTTAAAATTCCATCTATTTTTAAAAACATTTATGTAATAATTTTTTTATTATTTGCCACATGGATGGTTTTTTTTGACAGTAACTCAACATTAGTTCATCTTGAACTAAACGAACAAATAAATGAATTAGAAAAGGAAACTGAGTACTATAAAAATGAGATTGAAAAAGACAAAAAAGAATTGTCTAAAATCCAATCTGACAGTGGACTAGAAAAGTACGCAAGAGAAAAGTTATTTATGAAAAGGGAAAACGAAGATATTTTCATAATTGAATTTGACAGTAGTAATGTAAAGAAATAACAATGAGGTCTAATTTGTTTAAAGAATTTGATTTAATATCAGAAAAACACTGGAAACAACAGATTCAATTTGACTTGGCTGGAAAAGATTTTAATTCTGAGGTTAATTGGACTTCTTATGAAGGCATTAATGTTAAACCTTTTTTTACAGATAAATATAAATCTGTTAACACTTTCTTTGTTCCTGAAAACTGGAATATTTCACAAGAAATTTATTTAACCAAAGAGTCTAAATCAAATAAAGAAATAAAAAAACTCATTACCCAAGAAGTTTATGACATAACTATTAATATTCATAAGAAAAATATCAATCTTGATATATTATTTGATGATATTGATCTGACATATATAAATATATATTTTAAGGTAGAAGATTTAGATGATCTGATTTTATCAAAATTAAATGAATATGCTAAAGAGAATAAATCTCTATTTCATCTTGACCACGATTTACTAGGTGATTATTTATCTAACGGAAATTGGAAAACAAATTACAAGGATGAAGTTAATAGATTTAAAAAAATACTAAAAACAATAACACATTTTAAGTCGGTCATACAGCTTAAATCCTCAAACTTTCAAGAGGCAGGAGCTAATATTGTACAACAAATCAGTTATTCAATGTGTCAGGCCAATGAGTACATAAATCTCTTTGGCACTAATATTATTAAACAACTAAATTTCGAGATAGCTGTTGGTTCTAACTATTTTTTTGAAATTGCAAAGATTCAGGCGTTTAGAATATTATGGAAAACCATAAGTAATTCGTATAGAATTCCAATTAATAACCTTCATATAATAGCAATTCCTACTAGTAGAAATAAAACTATTTATGATTATAACAATAATCTTATCAGATCTACTTCTGAGTGCATGGCTGCCATTTTAGGGGGTGCTAATTCTGTAAAAAACTTTAATTACGATTCAATTTATAAAAATAGAAACGAGTTTTCCAAAAGGATAGCAATTAATCAATTGCTAATTCTAAAGCATGAAAGCCATATTGATAAAGTAAAAAATCCAATTTCTGGATCTTACTACATCAGCTACCTTGTTGATGAATTTTCGAAAAAATCATTTAAATTATTTAAAGAATTAGATTGTAAGTCGGGTTTTTTAGATCATCTAAAAAATGGCACAATTCAAAGAAAAGTCAAAGAAAATGCGTCTAAGGAACAAACAAATTATAATTCTAAATTAGAAATTCTAGTTGGTTCTAATTGTTATGCTAATATGGATGAGAAAATGAAGCACCAATTAGAAATCAACCCCTTCCCTACTAAAGAATCTAAAAAAACCTTCATAGAGCCACTAATTAAAAAAAGATTAGCCGCTGAAAGCGAAAAAACACGAATCGGCAATGAATAGAAATAGATTCAAAAATATCAAATTAGAACAGTTGTCAATTTCAAAAGTTAATACTAAAGATTTTGAAACTTCAGAGGAAATAAATATTAAATCTAGATATGATGTTAATGACTTAGATCAACTAGGACATTTAGGTTTTGGTGCTGGTATTGAACCTTTTTTGAGAGGACCTTATTCAAGTATGTATACAACAAAGCCATGGACAATTAGACAATATGCTGGTTTTTCTACCGCTGAGGAAAGTAATGCTTTTTATCAAAAAAACTTAAAAGGCGGACAAAAAGGATTGTCAGTAGCATTTGATTTAGCAACTCATAGGGGTTACGATTCAGATCACCTAAGAGTTTCAGGAGATGTAGGAAAGGCTGGTGTAGCTATTGATACTGTTGAGGACATGAAGATACTTTTTAATAAAATTCCTTTAGATCAAATGAGCGTCTCAATGACTATGAATGGCGCTGTGTTACCTATAATGGCATTTTATATAGTTGCCGCAGAGGAACAAGGGGTTAAAATCAATAACTTAAAAGGAACTATTCAAAATGATATCTTAAAGGAGTATATGGTTAGAAACACATACATATATCCACCAAGAGAATCTATGAGGATAATTTCAGATATTTTTAAATATACATCTGAAAAAATGCCAAAATTCAATAGTATAAGCATTTCTGGTTACCACATGCAAGAAGCTGGTGCTACTAATGATATAGAATTAGCATACACACTTTGTAACGGAATAGAATATGTTAAAAATGGCCTTAAAGCAGGGTTAAATATTGATGATTTTGCGCCCAGACTATCTTTTTTCTGGGGAATAGGAATGAATCATTTTATGGAAATTGCAAAACTTAGAGCCGGTAGACTTTTGTGGAGTAAACTCATGAAAAAATTCAATCCTAAAAACAAAAAATCACTAATGCTTAGAGCTCATTGTCAAACTAGTGGTTGGAGTTTAACCGAACAAGATCCTTTCAATAATGTTACAAGAACATGCGTAGAAGCAAGCGCAGCTGTGTTTGGAGGAACTCAAAGTTTGCACACTAACTCTTTAGATGAAGCTATAGCTCTGCCTACAGAGTTCTCTGCAAGAATTGCCAGAAACACTCAGTTATATTTGCAACATGAAACTAAAATCACAAAAACTGTAGATCCTTGGGGAGGTAGTTATTATGTAGAAAACCTAACCAATAGTCTTGTTGAAAAAGCTTGGAAACACATAGAAGAGATTGAAAGTTATGGAGGGATGACAAAAGCAATTGAAAAAGGAATTCCAAAAATGAGAATTGAACAATCAGCAACCAAGAAACAAGCAAAAATTGATTCTAAAAAAGACATAATAGTAGGTGTAAATGATTTCAAAGTTGATTACGACGAACAGATTCAATATTTAGAAATAAATAACAAAAAGGTTAAGGATTTACAGATTGAAAGATTAAAAAAAGTAAAAAAAGCCAGAGATCAAAAAAAAGTAGATATTTCTTTAACTAATTTAAAAAATGCAGCTAGTACGAATGAAAATTTATTAGCTTTAGCAGTAGAAGCCGCTAAAAACAGAGCTACTATTGGAGAAATAAGTACTGCTTTAGAAAAAGTTTTCACAAGGTACAAAGCAAAAATTAATACTTTTACAGGGGTGTATAGTAAAGAGATTAAAAACGACAATTCATTTAAAGAAGCTGTAGAATTAGCAGATAAATTTTCTGTCATTGATGGCAGAAGACCAAGAATTTTAGTTGCAAAAATGGGGCAAGATGGACATGACCGTGGAGCAAAAGTAGTTGCTACTAGTTATGCCGATTTAGGCTTTGATGTAGATATTGGTCCTTTATTTCAAACGCCTTTCGAAGCAGCCAAACAAGCTATTGAAAATGATGTTCATATATTAGGTATATCTTCTTTAGCTGGTGGACATAAAACCTTAGTGCCAGAAGTTATTAAAGAACTAAAAAAATATCAAAGAGAAGATATTATGGTTATTGTTGGGGGGGTAATTCCTAAACAAGATTACGCATTCTTAAAAAGTGAGGGAGTTGCTGCAATTTTTGGACCTGGTACAAAAATTAGTGAAACAGCTAAAACCATTCTTACCATACTACTAAATAAATAGTATCAATATTAATTTTTCCCATCTTAAAATGTTAACAAGTTATATTTTAATTATACCTAATTAGTTGTATTTTTAATTTTTGTAAATACCTATACATAAATGACTAAAATTATTGCTATATCTAATCAAAAAGGTGGTGTTGGTAAAACAACTACTTCAGTTAATTTAGCAGCTTCATTGGGTGTTTTAGAAAAAAAAGTGTTACTTATTGATGCTGATCCTCAGGCTAATGCTACCTCTTCTTTAGGCGTTGATACAGAGTCTGTCGAAAATGGTACTTATCAGCTTTTAGAACATACAAAAGAGATAACAGATTGTATTCAAAAAACTGATGTTCCGAATTTAGATATTATCCCCTCTCACATTGATCTTGTGGCTATAGAAATTGAATTAGTTGATACTGCTGAAAGGGAATACATGTTAAAAAAAGCCATAAGTAAATGTAATTTAGACTATGACTACATTATAATTGACTGTGCTCCTTCACTTGGTCTTATTACCTTAAATGCATTAACTGCAGCAACATCAGTAATAATTCCTATTCAATGCGAGTATCTTGCACTTGAAGGTCTTGTTAAGCTATTAAATACTATCAAGAACATTCAAAAAATACACAATTCTAATTTAGAAATAGAAGGAATGTTACTGACCATGTATGATTCTCGATTAAAACTTGCCAATCAAATTGTTGCTGAGGTTAACAATCATTTTGGAGATATGGTATTTAAAACGATCATTCAACGTAATGTTAAACTTGGAGAAGCACCAAGTTATGGTGAGAGTATTATTAATTACGATGTTGGAAGCAAAGGGGCTGAAGATTATTTAAGTCTAGCGAGAGAATTAATTTCAAAAAATTAAAGTATAAATGGCTAATAAGAAACAAGTTTTAGGAAGAGGTTTATCTGCGATGTTAAGTTCAAATGAAACGGACACTATTAAATCTAGTGTTAATGAAATTAATATTGATGAAATATCAGTAAACCCATTTCAACCTAGATCTAATTTTAATAATACCTCCTTACAAGAACTTATTGTTTCAATTAAAAATATTGGAATAATTCAACCTATTACGGTTAGAAAAACAGAAAACAATAATTATCAATTAATTTCTGGAGAAAGAAGACTTAGAGCATGTAAAGAAATTGGTTTAAAAAACATTCCAGCTTTCGTCAGAGAGGCTAATGATCAAGATTCGTTAGAAATGGCTCTTGTAGAAAATATTCATAGACAAGATTTAGATGCTATTGAAATTGCAATCTCTTATCAAAGGTTAATTGAAGAAATCAATTTAACTCAGGAAGAACTCAGTGACAAAATTGGAAAAAACAGAACAACCATTAGTAATTACCTAAGACTATTAAAATTAGATCCTATTATACAAAGTGGCATAAGAGATGGGTTTATTTCTATGGGTCATGGTAGAGCGCTGATAAATGTAAATTCTAATAAGGAACAATTAAACATCTACAAAAAAATAATTTCTAAAAATTTATCCGTTAGAAATACCGAATTACTTGTTAGAGATTTAAAAGGTAAACCTTCAAAAGTTACAATTAAAATAAAAGAAAAATTTAAGAGTTCTCTACTTCAAACAGAAGTATTTATCAATAAAGGTAAAAACGGAAAAGGAAATTTTGTTGTAAATTTTGACAACGAAATAGAATTCGAAAGAATTAATAAATTATTTAATGACAAACAATAAGTTATTTTTATTTTTAATTACTTTATTTCTATCCCAGAGTATTTTTACTCAAGAAATAGACGAAAAATTAGAGAAGAAGAAAGTTTTAGCTCCTGCAAAAGCTGCATTTTTTTCTGCTGTTTTACCTGGATTAGGACAAGCTTACAATAAGAAATATTGGAAAATACCAATTGTTTATGCAGCACTTGGAACCGGAATCTACTTTCATAATCAGAACAACGATAGTTACAAACGTTATCGTGGAGCATATAAAAGAAGATTAGCTGGTTTTTCCGATGATGAATTTTGGGGATCTGGAGTTACACCAAATATTTCTAATGACGGCCTTATAAGAGCTCAAAAGCAATTAAAAAGGAATAAAGAAATGTCCATTTTAGTAACAATTGGTCTCTATGCATTAAATATAATTGACGCGAATGTAGACGCGCACTTAATGCAATATAATATTGATGATAATCTATCTCTAGCTCCAGTTTATAATTTTAATGAAATAAACTCAACATCAGATCTTTCTCTGAGTCTAAAATTAAAATTATGAGGATTGGTATAATTGGATATGGAAAAATGGGCAAATCGATTGAAAAAATTGCTATTGATAGAGGTCATTTAATAAGTTTTAAAACCAATGATTTTAATTTAAATTTAATTAAAGATGTAGATGTTACTATTGAATTCAGCACACCTGAATCGGCATTTACAAATATCAAAAATTGTTTAGATAGTAAAGTTCCAGTTGTATCGGGTACTACTGGTTGGTTAGATGGTTTTCATGACATTAAAAGATTATGTGATAAGAAAAATGGAAGTTTTTTATATGCATCTAATTTTAGCTTAGGGGCTAATCTTTTTTTTGAATTAAATAAAAAGTTAGCTCATTTAATGTCAGATAAAAAAGAGTATAAAACCTCAATTGATGAGACTCATCATATACATAAAGTAGACAAACCTAGTGGAACAGCAATTACACTAGCTAAAGACATTATTTCAGATTCTAGGTATAGAGATTGGGAATCAGATTCTTACTCTAATGACAAAATTAATATTAATTCTTATCGAAAAAAGGAAGTTAATGGGGTTCATAAAGTAACTTATAGCTCTGAAAATGATATAATCTCAATTAAACACGAAGCTTTAAATCGTAACGGATTTGCACTTGGTGCTGTTATTTCAGCTGAGTGGTTAGTAAATAAGAAAGGTTGTTTTTCTATAAGTGATATGTTAAACATGGGTTAAATAGTAGATGTTGTTTAAACTGAATTATTAATTTTACAAAAAATTAAAAAAAATGTCATACCAGGATTGGTTTATTATTTTTATTGCAGTTCAATTCATTCATGGCCTTGGAACATGGAAATTATATATAAAAGCTGGCGAAAAGCCTTGGGCCGCTTTTGTACCTGTTTATAATGCCATTGTTTTAATGCGAATAATTAATCGTGAGAGGTGGTTAGTTTTTTTACTTTTCATTCCTGTTATAAATGTTATAATGTTTCTCGTAATATGGGTTGAAATTGCAAGAAGTTTTGGAAAAAACACATATATAGATACTTTTCTTACAATCATCACGCTAGGGTTTTACAATTATTACCTCAACTACATTGAAGATGTAAAATATATACCAAATAGAGATGTAAACCCAAAAAGTACTAGTGGAGAATGGACCAGCTCTATTATTTTTGCAATTATTGCAGCTACACTAGTTCATAACTATGTAATGCAACCCTACACAATTCCAACATCATCTCTTGAAAAATCATTACTTGTTGGTGATTTTCTATTTGTTAGTAAATTTCATTATGGAGCTAGAGTACCAATGACAGCAGTTGCAGCTCCAATGGTTCACGATACGATTCCTTTAATAAATACAAAATCTTATTTTGATGAATTAGAACTTCCTTACTTAAGAATTCCTGGTTTTCAGAAAATAAAAAACAATGATATAGTTGTATTTAACTGGCCTGTAGATACGATGCTTAACATGTATTACACAGATAAATATCATTATAAGCCGATTGACAAAAAAACCAATTATGTAAAAAGATCTGTAGGTATTGCAGGTGATACACTCGAAATTAAAGAGGGGTATGTTTATATAAATGGAAAAAAAAATGAATTAAGTGATCGCGCAGAATTACAATTCTCATATCTAGTTCAGCCTAAAAACAGAACTTTTAGTAAAAAAGTAATGGTTAACAATTATGATATCACAGACCCTTTTGGTATAATAAATAGAGAAAACACTTACCAGTTTGTTGCAATAGGTGATAAAACTGTTGATAGATTTAAAAATCATCCAAATGTAAGCTCTATTGAAAAGTATTTATCTATTGAAGGTGAAAGAGATTCAAATATTTTTCCTCATAATGAAAATTACAATTGGAATAATGATTTTTTTGGACCTATATATATCCCTGAAAAGGGAACAACAATAGATTTAAATATTAAAAATTTACCACTTTACAAAAGAGTGATTGAAGTTTATGAAAACAATACCCTGAAAGTAAATGGAAATAACATCTTCATTAATGGAGAGCTTGCTAAAGACTATACATTTAAACAAGATTATTATTGGTTAATGGGTGATAATCGTCATAACTCTCAGGATTCAAGAGCATGGGGCTTTGTACCTTTTGATCATGTTGTTGGAAAACCAGTCTTTAAATGGATGAGTTGGAATACAAATGGAAAAGGATTTAATAAAATAAGATGGGATAGAATGTTCACAACAGTTCATGGAGAAGGCACTCCAAACTCTTATTTTGTGCCATTTTTAGTGTTCCTTGGTATTTATTTTGGAATTAAAAAATGGAAAAAATATAAAAAAGAAGATTAATGGATATTCTAATTCATCCAAATTATTTTCCTAATATTCATCAGTTCAGACAAATAATTAAAGCCAACAATATTCTCTTCGAGGTAAGTGATAATTATCAAAAACAAACATTTAGAAACAGAACCTATATTTATGGTGCTAACGGAAAGCTAGGTCTTTTTATTCCAGTAATTCACACTCATAAAAACAGAGAACTATTTAAGGATGTTAAAATCTCTTATGAGAGTAATTGGATGGATTTACATCTAAAATCCTTACAAAGCGCCTATAGAAGTTCTCCTTATTTTGAATATTTTGAAGATGATTTTATCAAGTTATACTCTGAAAAAGAAAAATTTATAGTTGATTTTAATATTAAATGCATCAAGTTGATTTCTAATCTACTAGATCTAGATTTAGATTTCAAAATTAGTAATGAGTATGTAGAAAAGACTAGTGATATTATTGATTTAAGAGATTTGAGCAATGCTAGAAAAGAAAAGAAAATTGATACTCCTAAGTATATTCAGGTTTTTGAATCAAAGCACGGATATTTAAATAATTTAAGTATTCTAGATCTGATCTTTAGTGAAGGAACGAATTCTGTGTTATTAATGAGTAATTAGTTAAACTAATAGACTTTATAAGTTAAAAGTAGATACTATAGGATAATGATCGGATAAATTTTGACTAAAGGTTTTAAAGTCATTTACCCTAAAGGTTTTATCCATTAATATAAAGTCTATTCTCATAGGGAAGTATTTAAAGTTATAGGTACTTCCAAAGCCACTTCCAGCAGAATCAAATGAGTCTACCAAGTCTCCTTTCAGAAGCTTGTAAACATAAGAGTAAGCTGTATTATTAAAATCACCTGAAACTACCACTTTATAAGGAGATTTTTCAATATGCTTAGAAATAATATTAGATTGATTTTCTTGAATTTTAAATGTATTATCAAAAATATTTAAAATTTTATTTGAGTTGTTTTGATCTAACACTTCTAATTCAGATTCAAGTTTAAAAGATTGCAAATGAATATTATAAAACCTTAAGGTGTCTGAATATTTTTTAACATCAATAAATATTGCAATTGTAGATTGGTTATCAGACTTAATTTTCCCCTTATTTACTATCGGTAATTTAGAAAAAGTAGCTAGACCATAACTAGTATTGCCATCACTCAAAGATGAATGTTGAAATTGATATTTATCAAGTGAAAATCTTTCTGTAGATCTATATTCTTGCATATTAATCACATCTGGCTCTTGGCTGTTTATGAATGAGATAATATCATTTTCAACATCACTATCAATCCAATTATACAAATTGAATAAACGTACGTTATAACTCATTACACTGATAGTATCTGGACTAACTCGCTCAAGATTATCAGATAATTTAAAAAAAGAAAGGACCTGATTATATCCAATTAACAGTACAAATAAAGATAGAATAAATTGTTTTTTAAGTTTTACCAACCAATAGATAAAAAACAATAAATTAATTATTAATAAAATTGGAACTGATAAGCTCATAAAAGACAAATAAGGAAAGAGACTTGGTTTTATAAACTGTAATAAAAAAGAAAATAGTAATAAGATTGCTAAAATTGAATTAACAAAATAAAGCAGCTTATCAATAAAATTGAGATTCTTCATTTAGATTTTACTTTTTGCCAACTTTAAATAGAAATTCTTTTTCGTCCTTAGTTAAATTTTCATATCCACTTTTACTAATTTTTTCTAGAATAATATCAATTCTTTTTTGAGTAGATGCATCATTTTTAAGTTTGGATTTTTTTGAATTTTTATTTTTATAATATTTCATTGAAGATTTCTTAAAAAAATATGATTTGATAGATTCCCAATTAAAAAAAGAAGTTTTACTATTTGAATATAGATTAGAATAAAAATATAGACCAAGTAAATCTCCACCAATATGAGAAATATATCCTCCTGAGTTTGTACCAAAAGCTCCCAGCACATCTACAATTAATATGAAATAAGCTATATACCTTAGTTCTATATTCCAAAAGGCAATTTTTACTTGCTTGTTGGGCATATACACACATAAAAATATTAAAAGGGCTCTTACCCCTGCCGAAGCTCCAATTAAATTAAAACCTATACTATCAATACCTGAAATTGAAGAAAATAATATAAAAAATATGCCTCCAGTTATAATACCATAAAAATATATTTTTAAAGGAAGTGTATTACTAAACAAATCAACCAATAATCTACTAACATAAAAAAGTATTAGCATATTAAAAACAATATCTAAAAAACCAATATGAACAAATGAATAAGTTAGTAAAGTCCAAGGGTTGAGTATGAGGCTTTGAAAATTTGAGTTAAGTTGAAAAAAATCAAGAAGAAAACTTTTAAATAAAAATGAAGACAAAAAGATTAATACGTTATAAAGTATAATCTTTTCAAAGATTGAAAATGATTGATATTTTAACTTAATCTCGTTTAATCCCATCTATTTGAATTGAATTGATTTTTTTTCCAATAATATATAACTAAAAAACCTGTTAATGCTCCACCAAGGTGTGCGATATAGGCAGTATTGCTAGGGCTGAATATTGAAACTCCAGTTGTGGCAGAAAATAAGTCCAATAAAATTATTCCAGGGATAAAGTACTTAGCTTTAACAGGAAATGGGACAAATAATAGCATTAATTTAGTTTCTGGAAATAGATAACCAAAGGCTACTAAAATACCAAAGATTGCTCCAGACGCTCCGACCATACTTGTATTAAATGCCGAAATAAAAGTATTAAAATCAACTTCATTAATTACTGATAACCAGCCAGTATTATATTTACCTTGATTTAGAGTATCTAAAATTTCTGATTTATTTATATCAGATGAAACCAATACATCCAGGATAGAATAAAAATTATAGTATGAAAAAAGTAGAGCTATTAAAGCTGCTCCTAAACCAGATGAAAAGTATAGTAGTAAGAATTTATTAGTTCCATAAACCTGTTCAACTGCAGTTCCAAACATAAAAAGGGCAAACATATTAAACAATATATGGCTTAGACCTCCATGCATAAACATATGAGTGAAAATCTGCCAAATCTGAAACGTATTATTTGCTGGAAAGAATAGACCAAAACTTGAATACATCATCTCAGGACTAATAAGCATTGTAGCTCCAAACATAATCACATTTATGATTAATAAGTGCTTGACTCCATCTGTAATTGATCTAAACATATTTAATTGAATTTGTTATCTAAATCTTCTTTTGTTAAAGTTATATAAGTTCTTTTATTAAATGGTGATATATTAGGTTCTTTGCATGCAAATAATCCATTAACTATAAAATCCATTTCGCTAGCACTTAGATGTTGACCATTTTTAATTGCCATACTTTTAGACAATGATTTTGAAATCATATCTGTTTGACTAAAATTATCATCAGGAATTTCATTATTAATATTGTCTAATAAAGATCTAATTACAGACTCTAAATTCTCTTTTTCAATTGAGCTAGGAAGTGATGAAAATGAAAGGGTTTCATTATTAATTGTGTCAAATAAAAAACCTGAATTATTTAATTGAGTTTTAAAGTTTTCAATTATTGCAATTTCTTTAATAGATAGCTGAACTTCAACAGGATATATTAGTTTTTGTGAATCATTTCCTTGAACAGTTATATATTTAAGGAAGTTTTCATATAAAATTCGTTGATGTGCTCTATTTTGATTTATTATAACCAATCCAGATTTAATCTTATTAACTAAATACTTGTTTTTAAGTTGAAACACACTAGATGACGACTTGTTAGTTAAATCGCCGTCTAAATCTAACTGGGTATTTAATTCACCTTGAAAAGCAGAATATTCTAATTGTTGATTATCCTTAGATTGATTTAAATCTTTAAAATTTAATTCATTTTGATTCTTATCAAATGGGTTAAAGTTATGATTTACTTCAACATCAATATTATTAGTTGAAGTCATAGAAGCATACTTATATGGGATATCTAAATTCTTATCTCTATCAAAATCTAAAATTGGTGATATATTAAATTGACCTAAACTATGTTTTATCGCAGATCGTAATATTGCATAGATTGTGTGATCATCATCAAATTTAATTTCAGTCTTTGTTGGATGTATATTTATATCTATTCTTTTAGGGTCAACATCCAAAAAAAGAAAATAAGAGGCATTATATCCTGTGTTAATTAAACCTTCGAATGCAGAGTTAACAGCATGGTTTAAATAAGGACTCTTAATAAATCTATTATTGACAAAAAAGAATTGCTCTCCCCTTGATTTTTTTGAGAATTCAGGTTTAAAAATAAAACCGGATAATTTTAAAACTTCTGTTGTTTCATTAACTGGAACTAACTTTTCATTAGATTTAGAACCAAATATATTAACAATTCTTTGACGAATATTAGAAATTGGCAGACTAAATAACTGGTTTTCATTATTTTCGAATTCAAAATGAATTTCTGGGTGTGCCAAAGCTACTCTATGAAATTCGTTTATTATATGTCTAACTTCTACATTATCTGATTTTAAAAAGTTTCTTCGTGCAGGAACATTATAAAAAAGGTTTTTTACAGAAATTGATGAGCCCTCATTAGCGACTATTGATTTATTTTGAGTGATTTTATTTCCTTCAATCTTAATAAACGTCCCTATTTCACTTGTATTATTTTTTGTAATTAGTTCAGTATGAGAAATTGCGGCTATACTAGCTAAAGCCTCTCCCCTAAATCCTTTTGTAGATAGATTAAATAAATCTGCTGCATTAGTAATTTTGGAGGTAGAATGTCGTTGAAAGCAAATGAGTGCATCTTTTTCAGACATACCACAACCATTATCAACTACCTGGATAAGCGTTCTTCCTGATTCTTTTATTAATAAAGATATTTTTTTAGCTCCTGAATCAATTGAATTTTCTAATAATTCCTTAACAACTGAAGAAGGTCGTTGGACAACTTCACCAGCGGCAATTTGATTAGCGACATGGTCAGGTAGTAATTTAATTAGATTATCCATTAATTAAAAAATATTTTTAGATCAAATTCGATTAAATATAAAAATATAAAAATCAAAATTGAAGTTATTATGAGTAATCTTATTTTAACTGACTTTTCAGATTTGTTATTATAATCACTTAAAGCTTTAGTTAGTTTATTTTTAATCCCACCATTAGAACCAAGAGTAGTTCTAAATTCATCAAATTTAGGTTTAATCTTAAGCTTTGATTTAGCAAACCTTTCTGTATAATTATAAACTTTATTATTCTTAGAATTAAAATTGAGCATGCAGTTAATAAAATTTACTTAAAAATAATGAATAATATCTTTTTAAGAATGAGTTTCTTAACTAATTTAAATTAGCAAGTTTCAAGGCAGTAATAGCAGCCTCAACTCCCTTATTTCCATGTTTACCACCAGACCTATCAATTGATTGCTGTATATTATTATCAGTTAAAACACAAAAAACAACCGGAGTATCAAAATTAATATTTAAATCAACAATACCTTTAGAAACAGATTGACATATATAATCAAAGTGCTCTGTCTCACCTTTAATTACACATCCAATAGCAATAACTACATCAACCTTTGCTTGAATCATTTTTTTTGATCCAAAAACTAATTCAAAACTACCTGGAACATCAATTCTTTTTATGTTATTAGCTTTAACACCAAACTCAGTTAATGTAGTGTAAGCTCCATTGAATAAAGATTCTGTAATTTTTTCATTCCATTCTGAAACAACTAAACCAACAGTTAATGAATCACCACTAGGTACATTAGAACTATCAAAATTTGATAAATTAGAGTTTTTAGTACTCATGAACGATTATTTAGCTGAAGCACTAGCCATACCAATTAATGCATCAATATTGGTAACTTCAATAGAGTTTGGATATTCATTTTTAATTCTATTAAAAAATGTTAAGGATTTTTTAGATTTATTAATTTCTAATCCTATATATCCTGCTTTAAGTAAATACATTGGAGCAGTAAATCCATTACTAGAATAATTTATTGCTTTTTCATAATACTCAAAAGCATCTTCAAACTGATTAAGTTGAGAAAAACTATCAGCAATTGAACCAATAGCTGTAGCTCCAAGAATCTCATCATCAGATGTGAATTTGCTTAAATACTTGATAGAGTTTTGGTAATCATTTAAATTAAGGTAAGACATACCGGCATAATAATTAGCTAAATTTGAAGCTTTAGTCCCTGAATAATTCTCAATTATGTCAATCATACCTAATTTCCCATCAGCACCATTTAAAGCTAAATTAAATAAAGAATCATTTTTTGTTTGATTTGCTGATTCAAAATGAATCTGAGCTGGATGCATTTCGTTCATGGCATTAACTTCAGCAGGTTGCTGAATAAATTTGTCAAAACCTAAATAACCAAAAACTAAAGAAGCAACAAGAGCAATAGTAATAAATATATATTTTTGGTTGGTAGCAACCCACTCTTCAGTCTTTGATGCACCATCATCTAAAGTGTTAATAATTCCAGCTGTAGCGGATTTATTCTCTAACTCTTCTAATTTGTTTCGAGATGATTTAGATTTAGAACCTTTTTTTTTATAAGTTGCCATAATTAAAAATATTTGAGTCGCAAAAATATATTTTTATTCTTAAAAAAGGATAAAATATTTGTAATTTTTCAATAATTTGCAGTAATAAATTTCAATTTAACCATTTTTTATTAATCCCTCTAATGATATTAAAATCAATAACGCTAACTAATTACAAAAGTTTTAGTGCTAAAACTGTAGATTTAGATCCTAAAATTAATTGTTTTATTGGTCCTAACGGAGTTGGGAAGTCTAACATTTTAGATGCTATCTATCATTTATCATTTGGTAAAAGTTATTTTAATCCAATCTCTTCACAAAATATAAAGCATGGGGAGGATTTTTTTGCAATAAAGGGCTCCTATAGAAATGAGTCTAAAGAAGAAGTTGTAATTATAAATTTTAAAAAAAATGATAAAAAAGTAATTAAAAGGAATAATAAAAAGTATGAAAAATTTAGTGACCACATTGGTTTTATCCCTCTAGTTATAATATCTCCAAGTGACAGAAATTTAATTGCAGAAGGTAGCGATATCAGAAGAAAGTTTATTGATAGTGTTATCTCTCAAAGTGACAAAAAGTATTTAGAAAACTTAATAAATTATAATAAGATTTTAACACAAAGAAATAGTTTACTTAAACTGTTTTTTAAAAATAAAAATTTCGATAAACAAACTATTCAGGTTTACGATTCTCAATTAGAATCTATTGGTGAGAAGATACATATAAAAAGAAAAATGTTTTTAAATGACTTCATTCCTGTATTTAAAGATAAATATAAATCAATATCCAATAATAATGAAGATGTCGATATTAGATATAAAACTGACTTAGAGTTTGATAAGTTATCTGTTTTACTTCAGGATAATTTAGAAAAAGATATGTTTTTACAATACACCTCTAAAGGAATTCATAAAGATGATTTGGTTTTTAATATTAATGATTACTCCGTTAAAAAATTTGGAAGTCAAGGTCAACAAAAATCTTTATTAATAGCTCTTAAACTTGCACAATTTGATTTCCTAAAATCTCAAAACAAAAACAATCCCATTTTATTGTTAGATGATATTTTTGACAAATTAGATAAAAATAGAGTTAAACAAATAATAAACTTAGTTAGTGACGATGATTTTGGACAGATTTTCATCTCTGATACTGATGAAGAAAGAACTAATGAGTCAATAAAAGAAATTAATAATACCAACAAAATTTTTAAACTTTGAAAAAAATTACTCTCTTTATTTTTATTAGTTTGAATTTTTCTTGCTTTGAAAAACAAGTAATAGACATAAGTTTGTTAAATGGATATTGGGAAATTCAATCAGTCAAACAAGATAATAAGCTTTTAAAAACATATCCTTTTAGTGGAATAGTCGATTATTTTGAAATAGAAAATGGAAAAGGATTACGAAAAAAAGTCATGCCAAAAATTGATGGTAAGTTTGAAGCATCTTTACATAAAATTGATTTTAATATTTTTCAAAAAAACGGAAAAACAACTATAGAGTACATTGATAAAAATAATACTTTTACAGAAACAATTGTTAAATTAGATTCAACTGAGCTATTTATAACCAACAAAGAAAATTATATATATCACTATAAAGCATATGAAAAATTAAAGTTTGACTAGATGAACGATGAAGAAATAAAAATTGGGGCGTTACTTAGTAAGTTTCTAAAAAACAATAATCTAGAAAAAGGCCTAGAAAAAGTTGATGCTAAAGATGCTTGGTTTAAAATCATGAAAAATGGAGTTAGTAATTATACTACTGATGTACATTTAAAAAATAAAACTTTGTACGTGAGCCTTAGCTCTTCAACACTTAGGGAAGAACTAAGTTATGGTAAAGAAAAAATAATCAATCTACTTAATGAAGCTTTAGAAAAAGATGCAATTAAAAAAATAGTACTTAGATAAATGATAAATTATATATACACATTACTAATAATATCTCACCTAAATATAATGCAAACAAATAAAATCAACATTTTAGACTCAAACAGAAATAATTGGTTGGTAGTCAATGATAATGTAATGGGTGGAATATCTGAATCAAACATCAGATTCAGTAAAAATAACACTTTAGTATTTCAAGGTAGAGTATCTTTAGAAAATAATGGTGGATTTGCTTCTTTTAGATATCGAACAAAAAACTTAAATGTTAACAAAGATCAAAAAATTAGAATGGTTGTAATTGGTGATTCTAAAGAATATCAAATTCGAATAAAACCAAGTCAAAATATTAGGTACACCTATTCAAAAACATTTAAGACAACTAATTCAAAACAAATTATTGAAATTCCATTGAATGAATTTACAGCTCAATTTAGAGGATATAACTTAAATATGAAGAATTTTGACTTTGACAAAATCGAAGAATTTGGAATACTAGTAGGAAACAAAAAAAATGAAGAATTTCGGCTTGAAATTATAGAAATTGAATTTATTAACTAAAAGTTTATTTAGTAAAAACAAAAGATGAATATATTTAATGTATATTTGCAACTTATTAAAACAATTAAATTAAAAAAATGAGTAAAGGAACAGTAAAATTTTTCAATGACACTAAAGGCTTTGGCTTTATCGTTGAAGATGAAACAAACAAAGAACATTTTGTACACATTTCTGGTTTAATCGATGAAATTCGTGAAGGAGATGTAGTTGAATTCGATTTAACTGAAGGCAAAAAAGGTCTTAACGCAGTAAATGTAAAAGTTGTATAATTATATAATTTAGATTTATCGAAAAAAAAAAGAGTCAAATTAAATTTGACTCTTTTTTTTTATATAATACTGACTTAATAAACTTCTCGACCCGAGAAATGAAAATCAGCTTCAATCTTAGCATTTTCGTCACTATCACTTCCATGTACAGCGTTTTCACTAATTGAATCAGCAAATTCATTTCTAATAGTTCCAACTGCTGCTTCGGCAGGATTAGTAGCTCCTATTAGTGATCTAAAATCATCCACGGCGTTATCTTTTTCTAATATAGCGGCAACAATAGGACCTCTAGTCATATATTCAACTAGATCATTAAAAAAGGGACGTTCCTTGTGTACAGAGTAGAAATTTTTAGCATCTAAAACACTCATTTTAGTTAATTTTAATGCTAAAATTTTAAAACCTGCTGCATTAATTTTGTTCATTATAGCTCCAATGTTACCTTTCTCAACCGAATCAGGCTTGAGCATGGTAAAAGTTCTGTTTGTAATCATTTTTGTTTTTTTAAATTTGATTGCAAAAATAATACATTTTAAAGAACTAATTAAATGATTTCTTAATATATCGTATATTCGTAGATTATGATTAAAATTGATATTAAAGATATAAAGTCACAATTACAAGATTCAAAAAAAATTATTGTAATACCTCATAAAAATCCAGATGGTGATGCTATTGGATCATGCGTTGCTTTAAATGAGTTATTGAAGTTGCTAGGACACAAGTCATTAATTATTTCACCAAATAATTTTCCTGATTTTTTAAAATGGATGGATGTTGACAATGAAATTAAGATTTATGAAGATGATCATAAACTATTAAGCAATGAAATCTTGAATTCTGATATTATATTTACTCTAGATTTCAATGCCTTATCCAGAATTGGTCCAATGGGGGATTTTGTTAAAGAATCTAAAGCCTTTAAGGTAATGATTGATCATCATCAAAATCCTGAAAATTATGCAAAACACATTTATTCTGATGTTAACATGAGTTCAACATGTGAAATGGTATATCATTTTATTTGTGAATTATCTTTAGAAGATAAAGTTAATTCAAAAATTGCGAGCGCATTATACACAGGAATAATGACAGATACTGGATCTTTTAAGTTTCCGCTAACCACAGATTTAACACATAAAGTAGTTTCTGAACTGATAAAAAAAGGAGCTAATGGTAACAAAATAAACAATTTAGTTTATGATAATAATTCTTACGATAAATTATTGCTTTTAAGTCATACTCTATCAAACATGATAGTAGATATGCAACATAAAACTGCATACATGTATCTAACTCAAGAAAGTTTGAATAAATACAATTTTAAAAAAGGAGATACTGAAGGTTTTGTTAATTATGGATTATCAATAAAGGGAGTAAAATTTTCAGCAATTTTTATAGAAAATGAAGCTGAAAAAATCGTTAAAATATCATTAAGATCTAAAGGAGATTTTAATGTAAATGAATTCTCAAGAAATAATTTTAATGGTGGTGGCCATATTAATGCTGCTGGTGGTTACAGTAAACAAAATTTAGAAGCTACTTTATTAAAGTTTAAAAATCTATTACCAAATTATAAAACTAAACTTAACGAATGAGGTTTATTTATCTAATTATAATTACTTCGATAATTTCATGTAATACTAATGAACCAAGATACCCAGTAAACTATTTCAAAGAAGATAATTCATCGATAGTAAATCAAATTATAATTGAGCAAAACAAGAAAATTGATGATTATATTTTAAAAAACAAAGAGAATAATTATTTAAACTCAAAAAAAGGCTTCTTTTATTTTTTTAATATAAAAAATGATTTATCAAATAAAAAAGCTGATTTCGGAGATAACATTAACTTTAATTATTCTGTAAAAGATTTAAATAATAAGATTATTTACGACGAAGAGTATATTGGTAACCAAAGCTATGTAATGGGAAAACAAGAGATAATTACAGGTTTGAGGGAGGCATTACAATTATTAAAAAATGGAGAAGTTGGAACTTTCATATTCCCATCTTACAAAGCTTATGGTATTTACGGTGACTCAAATAAAATTTCTGCAAACTCCCCTATAATTTGTACAATCAAAGTAAAATCTATAAATTCAACCCAAAATTAATATAAATGAAAAAAATACTTTTATTATTGTCTACAGTTGTCGTTTTTGCAAGTTGCAATAAACAATACAAAGATCTTGGAGAGGGCTTATTTGCAGAATTTGATACTAATATGGGAACTATGATAGTTAAACTTTCGTATGATAAAACACCCATAACTGTAGCTAATTTTGTTGCTCTTGCAGAAGGTAATCACCCCGATGTAGATTCAATTTATTTAGGCAAACCTTTTTACAATGGTTTAATCTTTCATAGAGTTATGGATAATTTCATGATTCAAGGTGGTGACCCTGAGGGCACAGGTAGAGGTGGTCCTGGATATAGCTTCCCAGATGAATTTGACGAATCTCTAATGCATGATAAAGCAGGTATTTTATCTATGGCAAATTCTGGACCTGCAACTAATGGTAGTCAGTTTTTTATAACAGAAACTCCTACTCCACACTTAAATAACAAACACACTGTTTTTGGTGAAGTAGTTTTTGGTCTTGAAATCCAAGATTCTATTTCTAATGTCCAGACAGGTGTAGCTGATAGACCTATATCTGATGTAATTATAAAGAAATTAAATATAATTAGAAATGGTGATGAAGCAAATAATTTTGATGCTGTAAATGTATGGAATCTGGAATTAACTAAATTAGTTGAGAAAAATAAATTATTAGAAGAAGAGAAGAAAAAAAATAGACTAGAAAATCAAATAAAAGGTAAAGAAAAAGCTAAAAGTTTTATATCAACTTTAGAAAGTTATAAATCTAAGTCTAAATCATCCAAGTCTGGGCTCAAAACACTTTATTTAAAAAAAGGAAAAGGAATCAAACCAAATGAAGGTGATAATGTATTACTTTATTATGAGTTGTATGATACTGAAGCAAATTTAATTGATTCAAATTCTAAAGAAATAGAAGAAAGCTACGGAAGATATAGTTCAGATAAAGAAGTCAAAGGAAGATATAGTCCAATGCCGATGACATTATCACAAGATGCTCAGATGATTACTGGCTTTAAAGAAGCTGTAAGAATGATGAGTGTTGGAGATAAGATATTTGCATTTTTGCCCTGGAATTTAGGTTACGGAGCCCAAGGTGGAGGTATCATTAAACCTAAACAAGATTTAATCTTTATTATAACTATGGTAAGTGTACAATAACTTACAAAAATAAGTAAATAGACAAACTTAACAGCCTATACTAAGTATAGGCTGTTTTTTATTTTAAAGGAATATTTAAAAGAACTTCTTTTAAAAATCTCCAAAACTTAATTGTTGATTTAATAGATGCTCTTTCATCTGGTGAGTGAGCTCCCCTAATAGTAGGTCCAAAGCTTATCATATCTAATTCAGGATAATGAGACCCTATTATTCCGCATTCTAAACCAGCATGGCAAGCTGCAACATTTGGCTCTTCAGAATTTAAATCTTTATAAACTTTAACGAGTTTAGCAAGAATTTCTGAGCTCATATTTGGCTGCCACCCAGGATAATCTCCAGAAAAATCTACAGTATATCTTTTATTAATAAAAATGGATTTAATAATATTTTTTAACTCTTCTTTTGAAGATTCATCTGATGATCTTGTTAAACACTTTATATTTAAGTATCCATCTTTGAGACTTATATTAGCAAGATTGTTAGAAGTCTCAACTAAACCTGGGATATTATTACTCATTTTGTAAACACCATTTGGACAACCTCCAATTAGCTTTATTAATTCTCTTTGATTATCTGCATCTATAATCTTAAAGTCAGAATCTAATTTAATAATATTTAATTTTATTAATGGATCAGTATTTAAAAATTGATCCTTTATATCAACGAATGACTTTAAAGATTGAGTTTTAATACTTTTAAAGTCTGCTTCGTTAATCCCTAAAATTATTGAGCTTTCACGAGGAATTGCATTTCTTAAACCGCCTCCATTAATTTCAGAAACATGAATCAAAAAATTATCGTTTAAATCACTAATAATTTTGTTCAGTAACTTGTTAGAATTACCTAAATTTTTGTGAATTTCCATACCAGAATGTCCTCCAGACAACCCATTAAGAATGATTTTAATAAATAAAAGATTTGGCTTAGTAGTCATATTAAAACTTTTACTGATTGTAATATCTACACCGCCAGCACATCCAATTCCAATTTCATCATCTTCTTCAGTATCTAAATTTAATAATATATCACCCTTAAGAATATTCTCATCTAATTTTAAAGCTCCTGTCATTCCAGTCTCTTCATCAATTGTAAATAATGCTTCAATTTTTGGGTGAGCAATATCATTACTTTCTAGAATGCTCATTATTGTAGCCACTCCCAAACCATTATCAGCTCCTAATGTAGTTCCCTTTGCTCTAACCCAATCATTATCTACATACATTTGAATTCCAGATTTTTCAAAGTCAAAATCAACATCATTGTTTTTTTCATGAACCATGTCTAGGTGAGACTGTAAAATGACTGTTTTTCTGTTTTCCATTCCATCAGTAGCAGGCTTAAATATCACTACATTTCCTACTTTGTCAATTTGAGTTTCCAAGCCTAAACTAACTCCAAAATCATACATAAATTTAATTACTTTTTCTTCTTTTTTAGATGGTCTTGGAACAGAATTAAGTTTACAAAAGTTGTTCCAAATAATACTAGGTTCTATGTTTCTGATTTCATTACTCATAAATATGTATTTAAATTTCATTTCAAATTTAAATAATACTAGCATTAAACTAATAGTATTTTACTATTTTTAATTAATGGTATTTAAAAAAAAATATATTGGACTATCAATAATACCTCAACTTCTATTTGTTGAATATATTTCCAAACATCAAGAAACAATTGAAGAATATTATAGCCTTGGAGTTTATCAATTTACTTCAAACATATTGAGATCAACCTTGTCTATATTCCCTTTCTCAATTGGTGATTTTTTATACATAATCATATTGATATACTTTATTAGATTATTAATGAAGGAATTAAATAATAAATTTAATTGGAAAAAAAGTATTCAATCCATATTGTTTTATTGTTCTATATTTCACTTCTTGTTTTATTTTCAATGGGGTTTGAATTATCACAGAACTTCTTTACATGAAAAATTAAAAATTGATTTAACATACACAGTAAATGATTTAAAAGAAATATCAAAACAACTAATAATAAAATCAAATAAACTACATAGACAAATAACTACAGTTGATTCGTCTACAACTGAAATTCCTTATAATATTACAAAAATTAACAAAATAGCCTCAGACGGTTATAATAACCTAAGCTTGCTAAAGCAATATTACCCAGAAATAAATACAAATAATTTGATTGTAAAAAAATCTTTAATTAGTTTACCATTAACCTATCTTGGATTTAGTGGATATATTAATCCCTTTACGAATGAATCTCAAATAAATAGTCTAATTCCTAAAAATAGCATACCTCATACTGCTTCACATGAAATTGCTCATCAATTAGGTTTTTCTCAAGAACTAGAATGTAATTTTATTGCTTTTGTAAACTTAACTAACAGTGAAGACTTATATTTTAAATATAATGGTTATAAATTTGCATTAAGACAATGCCTAAATGAACTCTACAAATATGATAAACCAACATACAATTCGTTGATAAAATTATTGAACATTGGAATTTTAAAAGATTTTAAAAAAAGTTCTGAATTTTGGAAAAATTATTCTAATCCAATAGAATTAATTACGAAGTCTGGTTATGATAAGTTTTTGAAGTTTAATAATATTAGTCAGGGAATTAAAAGTTACAACCAAAGCGTCTCATTAATTATAAACTATCTAAAAAAAACATAGCCATTAGTTAAAATAATTAATTACAACTATAATGTAAAAATTATATATTTAGATATTCAGAAAAACATAAGTTATTAAACAATAAATGAATAAAAAACTTACAAGTGTTAACAACAAAGAAGTAAAGGGATATTATCAACTTACTTTAAAAGCAAAACACAGAAAAATATCAAATACTTTTCTGATTGAAGGGTTAAGAGAAATCAAACTTGCCTTGAAAAATGATTGGCAAATTAAACAACTACTTTTTTGTCCAAAAATAATTTGTGAAGAAGATTTAGATAAATCATTTAAAAATAAGTTTGAAAAAATTGAAGTTTCTTTTGAAGTCTATCAAAAAATTGCTTATAGAAAGTCAACAGAGGGAGTAATAGCAATTACAAATTGTAAAAATCACGATTTAAAAAACATAAAATTCAAATCTAATAATCCTTTAATTATTGTAATAGAAGCACCTGAAAAACCCGGCAATATTGGAGCAATTTTAAGAACTGCTGATGCTGCAAATATTGACGCAGTAATTATTGCAAACCCAAAAACAGATCTTTACAATCCAAATATAATTAGATCTAGTGTTGGCTCTATTTTTACCAATAATATATATGTGGGAAATTCAACAGAGATAATTTCACTATTGAATAATAAAAATATTAAAATATATGCTAGCTCTCTTCAAGCAGATGAATTATATCACAATCAAAATTACTGTGGATCTTGTGCTTTAATATTAGGAACTGAAGACAAAGGAATTTCTAAAGATTGGTCACAAAATTCATATAAAAATATAAAAATACCTATGCTAGGGGTAGTAGACTCATTAAACTTATCTAATGCAGCAGCAATATTAATTTTTGAGGCTATACGCCAAAGAAACTTCAAATAAAAATATTTATAATACTATTGTCTAATAGAATTGTTTGTGGTATTTTTAATACATATGTCACTAACTGAAGTAGAAATTGAAAATAATGCAATAGCTAAAGAATATAAAGAGCTTCTTAAAATTAGTTATCAAACTCTTTCAGCTGCAGACAAAAAACTCATTAGAAAAGCTTTTGATCTTGCTGTTGAAGCTCATAATGGTCAAAGAAGAAGATCCGGTGAAGCATATGTATTTCACCCTATTGCCGTTGCTAAGATTGTATCATCTGAAATTGGACTTGACGCTACATCAATTGCTGCTGCATTAATACATGATGTTGTTGAAGATAATGAAAATTATTCCATAAATGATATAGAGCAAATGTTTGGTAAAGTCGTTGCTAAAATTGTTCATGGACTAACTAAAATATCCAAACTTAGTAAAAGTTCCGATGTTTCATTACAAGCTGAAAATTTTAAAAAGATGGTATTAACTCTAAATGATGACATTAGAGTTATTATAATTAAAATTGCTGATAGATTACATAATATGCAAACTATGCATTCTATGAAACCTGACAAACAAATCAAGATAGCTTCTGAAACACTTTACATATATGCACCATTAGCACACAGGATAGGCTTGTACAATATCAAAAGTGAATTAGAAGACTTAGGTTTAAAATATCTTGAGCCTGATGTTTATAACGACATCTCAAGTAGATTAATAGAAAGTAAAGAAGAACAAGATCATTACATAGAAGAAATTAATAATACTTTAAGTGGTAAATTAAACTCTGAAAAATTAAAATATATAATAAAAGGAAGACCAAAATCAATTTATTCTATTAGAAATAAAATGATAAAAAAGGGGGTTTCTTTTGATGAAGTATATGATAGGTTTGCAGTTAGAATTATTTATAAATCAAGTTTAAAAAATGAAAAATTTTTAGCTTGGAAAATTTATTCAATTGTGACTGATTTTTTCACTCCTAACCCAATAAGGTTAAGAGACTGGATTTCATCACCAAGATCAACAGGTTATGAGGCTCTACATATAACTGTTGTTGGGCCCAAGAACAGATGGGTTGAAGTTCAAATAAGGAGCGAAAGGATGAATGAAATTGCAGAAAAAGGATATGCTGCACATTATAAGTATAAACAAGTTGGGGATAATGATGGTAGTCTTGACCTTTGGCTAAATAAAATTCAAGAAACTTTAATTAATAACAATAGCAACAATGCTGTTGATTTTGTTGAGGAGTTTAAACTTAATCTATATTCAGAAGAGATTTTTGTCTTTACCCCAACAGGTGAGTTAAAATCATTACCCAAAAATGCGACATCTTTAGACTTTGCTTTTAGTATTCATACTGAAATTGGGCTAAAAACTAGAGGTGTTAAAGTTAACGGAAAATTGGTTCCATTGAATTCTAAATTACAAAGTGGTGACAGAGTGGAGATTTTAACATCTGACAAAACTAAGCCAAATGCTAACTGGCTTGATTACGCTAATACTGCAAGGGCTAAAAACAAAATAAAATCGTCTTTAAATGATGAAAAGAAAAAATTAGCAGAGGAAGGAAAAGAAATTCTAAGAAGAAAACTTAAACAACTTAAAATTAATCTAAACGAAAGTTCAATAAATGAACTTGTTAGGTTCTTTAAATTAAAAACTAGTTTAGATTTATTTTATCGTGTTGGTATTAATACAATTGACAACCCAATGCTTAAAAAATTTGCTAGTTCAAGAAGTAATGTGTTAATGAGTTTCTTGAAAAATAGGATAAGTAGAAAACCCAAGAAGGTTGATTTAGATAAGCAAGAAATTACTCAAAAATATGATATGCTCGTTTTTGGTAGTGATGAGGAAAAGCTAGAATACAAGCTGTCACAATGCTGTAATCCAATTCAAGGTGATGGAGTATTTGGATTTTTAACAATTAATGATGGGATTAAAGTGCATAAATTCAATTGCCCCAATGCATTAAGTTTACAGTCAAATTATGCCTACAGAATAATAAATGCAAAATGGATAGACTCATCACAACAAGATTTTACTATAATAATTAATATAAGTGGTATAGATACATTTGGATTAGTTAATAATATTACAAAGGTTATTTCAGATAACATGAATGTTAATATGAAAAAACTAAATTTCGAAACAAATAGTGGTGTATTTAGTGGAAGTATTACAATGTTAGTTAAGAGTAATAACTATGCTGTAAAAGTTATGGAAAAAATAAAAAAACTTAATGGAGTAGAGAAGGTAAAAAGAATATAATTTTTATAAATTAGCAATATGAGTTCAAAGACACATTCAAAGAATCAAGAGATTGTAAAAAACGCATTCACAAATTTTTTAGAAAACAACGGCCACAGAAAAACACCTGAAAGATATGCTATATTACAAGAGATATATAACAGTGATATTCATTTTGATATTGAGTCACTTTATATTAAAATGAAGAACAAAAAATATAGGGTATCAAGAGCTACACTTTACAACACTATTGAATTATTGTTAGACTCTTCATTAGTAAGAAGACACCAGTTTGGAAACAATCAGGCTCATTACGAAAAATGTTTCTTCGATAAACAACACGATCACTTAATTATAAGTGATACTGGAGAGGTTATCGAATTCTGTGACCCAAGAATAGAGACTATAAAGAAAACAATAGAAGAAGTTTTTGATGTTGAAATTGAAAATCACTCATTATATTTCTATGGAAAAAAAACTAAAAAAAATTAAAATTATATGAGTGTTGATTTATTACTAGGTTTACAATGGGGAGATGAAGGTAAAGGTAAAATTGTCGATGTATTAACATCTAAATATGATATCATAGCAAGATTTCAAGGAGGTCCAAATGCTGGACATACTCTTGTTTTCAATGGACGTAAACACGTATTACATACTATTCCCTCAGGTATTTTTCATGAAGATAAAATTAATTTAGTTGGAAATGGAGTGGTAATCGATCCTGTAATTTTCAAAAAAGAATTAGAAAAATTAAAAGAAGTTGATGTAGATTTTAAAAAATCAATGCTTATTTCAAGAAAGGCACACTTAATATTACCAACTCATAGAATAATTGATGCTGCTAGTGAAAAAGCCAAAGGCAAAAAAAAGATAGGATCGACTTTAAAAGGTATAGGCCCAACTTACATGGACAAAACAGGGAGAAATGGAATTAGAGTTGGTGATTTAGAATCAAAAGATTGGTTAATAAAATACAGGAACTTAGCCAATAAGCATCAAAAGATGGTTGATTTTTATGATGTCGACATTGAATACAATCTAGATGAGCTTGAAAAGGAATTTTTTAATGCAGTAGAAGTATTAAAAAGCTTAAACTTTACAGATTCTGAAGAATATATATTTAATGCCCAAAGAAATAGAAAATCGATTTTAGCCGAAGGAGCTCAAGGATCTTTACTGGATATTGATTTTGGTACATATCCTTACGTAACTTCATCAAACACAACTGCTGCTGGTGCATGTACTGGTTTAGGAGTGGCTCCTAATGCAATAAAAAAAGTTTATGGAATATTTAAGGCGTACACAACTAGGGTTGGATCTGGACCATTTCCTACAGAACTCTTTGACAAAGATGGAGAAACAATGGGTAGAGTTGGAAAAGAGTTTGGAGCAACAACAGGAAGGTCAAGAAGATGCGGTTGGCTGGATCTAGTAGCTCTTAAATATGCATGTCAAATAAATGGAGTAACAGAATTAATGATGATGAAAGCTGATGTTCTTTCTGGATTTAAAACTATTAAAGTTTGTACATCCTACAATTATAAAGAACAAAAAATAGAACATTTTCCCTATGATATACATCAAGAAAATATAATGCCAATTTATAAAGATTTTAACGGTTGGGATGAAGATCTAACTCAAAAAGAAAATTTTGAAAATCTACCAAACACACTGAAAGATTATATAAGTTTTATTGAAAAAGAATTAAATATTCCAATATCAATCGTTTCTGTTGGCCCAGATAGAAAACAAACAATATTTGTATAATTACATACAATATCAAATTGAAAAAAAAAGTTAACATATTTTTATTTAGTTCTTTACTTTTAATTTCATTAACCAATATATTTTGCCAAGAAAACACACGTATCCAAATTGATAGTGCTGGTTTTTTTGAAAAAGATGACATAAAGTTTTCCAACGCTACAATTTTAACTAGAAATAATAAAAATAAAGTTAAAATATCTCATGATGGTGTTGATATGTGGTGTAACCAAGCTTTTTTCTATGAAAATAAAAATTACATCGAAGCATATGGTGATGTTATTTTAATACAAGGTGATACAATTAATTTAAAATCTCAGTATTTAGAATATGACGGAGATACAAAAATCGCATTTGCAAGTGGAAAAGTAAAACTAACAGAACCTAATTCTGTTTTATTAACTGACTCACTATATTTTAACAGAAATAAACAAGAAGCGTTTTACAATAATTACGGTCGAGTTATTAAAGAAAAACAAGACACAATTGATAGCAAGATTGGAAATTACTTGCTCGAAAACAAAAAATATGAATTCAAAATCAATGTCTTATTAAAAAACCCTAAATATAAAATAAATACACCCAGATTAGATTTCTACACTGAAAATGGTCATGCTTATTTCTATGGACCAACACAAATAAAAAGTAAAGAATCTAATATATATTGTGAGTTAGGATTTTACAATACCAATAGTGATACTGGATACTTTATTAAAGAATCTAAAGTTGATTTCAAAAACACTACTATACTAGCGGATAGTATTTATTTTGACAGAAATTTAAATTTTGCATCAGCAACAAGTAATATTAAAATTATAGATACTATAAATGAAAATATAACAAAAGGTAATTATGCGGAAATATTCAAGAATAAGGACTCTATGTTCATAACAAAACGTGCTATTATAGCATCCAAGCAAAATAAAGATTCTATATATATTCATAGTGATACAATTTTAATAACTGGAAATGAACAAAATAGAGTAATTAGAGCTTTTAAAAATGCCAAAATATTCAAACAAGATTTAAGTGGACGAGCTGATTCTATTCACTATGATAAATCTAATGGATTAGCTCAATTTATAAATATTAATAAACAACTAGATTTATCATTCACAAATGCAAAAAAGCCTATATTGTTTAATTTCAACAATCAAATCACTGGAGATACTATAGTTTTGAAATTTGAAAAAACTACTAACAAAATTGACTCGTTAATAGTTTTCAATAATGCGTTTATTCTTGAAAAAGATTCTTTAGGAACAGGATTTAATCAAATTTCTGGAAAATCATTACTAGGGAAATTTATTGATAATGAATTAAAAAGCATAGATCTTATTAAGAATGCAGAATCTATTTACTATTTAAGAAATGATGAAAAAGAATTAGTTTCTATAGATAAATCTAAGTCTGCTAAATTAAAAATATATTTTAAATCAAACGAGATTGAAAAGATTCAAAAAATAAATCAAATTGATGGAAAAACATATCCTGAAGAAAAATTTACTGAGAATATTAAATTATTAAAAGGGTTTAACAATAGACTCAATGAAAAGATCTTATCTATTAAAGATCTTTTTAAACTAAAAAAAGAATAAAACATAAAAAAAGAATTTCACAAATATCAGGCTCAGGTAACTCCACATCCTCTAGAAATAGAAGTTAAAAGAGCGGATGGTTGTTATATTTATGATATTAATAATAAAAAATATTTAGATTTTATAGCAGGTGTTTCTGCTTGTAGTTTAGGCCATTGCAACCCTGATGTGATTAAAGCAATCAAAAAACAACTAGACAAATATCTACATGTTATGGTTTATGGTGAATTTATACTTAAACCAGCTGTTGATTTAACTAAATTATTATCTGACCACTTACCGGAAGAATTAGATTCTACGTACTTAACAAATTCTGGAACTGAAGCAATTGAAGGTGCAATAAAATTAGCAAGAAGATACACAGGAAGAAAAGAAATAATTGGAGCAAATAATGCCTATCATGGAAGTACATTGGGTGCTCTGACATTAATGGGTAAAATTGAAAACAGAAAACCTTTTGAGCCACTTTTACCAGAGGTCAATTTTATAAACTTTAATAACCTAAATGATATAGATAAAATAACATACAGAACTGCTGCAGTAATTTTAGAAACTATTCAGGGTGCAGCAGGATTTATAGAACCTCATGATGACTATCTACATTTAGTTAGCGAAAAATGCAAAGAGGTTGGAGCATTACTAATTCTGGATGAAATTCAACCTGGAATAGGACGTACAGGAAAATTATTTGGATTTGAAAATTACAATTGCGTACCAGACATAATAGTTACTGGAAAAGGACTTGGTGGTGGTATGCCCATAGGAGCATTTATTAGCTCAAAAAAAATTATGAATACTATTAGTAATAACCCAAAATTAGGTCATATTACTACTTTTGGGGGGAACGCTGTTATAGCAGCTTCTGCCTATCAAACACTAAAAATAATTACAGAATCAAGTTTAATGAAGCAAACATTAAGCAAAGAGAGTCTTATTAGAAAAAAATTAAAGCATCCTTTAATAAAAGAAATAAGAGGAAAAGGATTAATGCTAGCCATCATTCTTGAGAGTCCAGAAATAGCTGATAAATTAGTTATTAAGTGTAAAGAAAATGGTCTACTGTTATTTTGGTTATTAATTGAAAAAAAAGCAGTTAGAATTACACCCCCACTAACAATAAGTGAAAAAGAAATTTTAATAGGATGCAAAATAATTATTGAGCAACTAGAAAATTTAAGTGTTAATTAATTTGTTATAAATAAAACAATAAAAACAACTAATTAATAACATTCTGTATTAATTTTGATTAAATCAACAAATTGATTTTTATGGAATATGAAGAATTTGAAAACAATAAAAACCTTTCACTTACAAGGTTTGAAAAAATGTTAAAAACGAATAGAGTTCTATTTTTTGATTCAAATGAATTTGAAAATATTATTTCATATTACTTAGAAAATGGAAAAATTAATTTTGCAAAAAAAGCTATTAAATTAGGTTTAGAGCAACATCCAGACTCATCAAATTTAGCTCTATTTGAAATTGAAATTTTAATATTTGAGAACAAACTTGATAATGCTGAAAAATTATTAGAAGGTTTAATATTGTCTGAACCCTCAAATGAAGAAATTTACATTCAAAAAGCTAACATATATTCAAAGAAAAAACTTCACAAAAAAGCAATACTCTGCCTAAAAAAAATATTAGATTTTAATACAGACAATCCTGAGGTATATTCCCTTATTGGAGTAGAATATTTATTTTTGGAAGATTTTGAAAATGCAAAAAACAATTTCATAAAATGCCTTAACTATGATGACTCAGATTATAGTGCATTATATAATATTGTCTACTGTTTTGAAATCTTAGAACAAAACGATAAAGCAATTGATTATTTGAATACATATTTAAATTCTAATCCATATTGCGAAGTAGCTTGGCATCAGCTTGGAAAACAATACTTAATATTTAAAAACTACCTCAAAGCTATATCAGCGTTTGATTTTGCTATAATTTCAGATGAATATTTTGTTGGTGCATATATAGAAAAAGGTAGAGCACTAGAAAAAATCAACAAATATAATGAAGCGATAGAGAATTATAAGTTAATTATTGCTCTAAAAGACGAGTCTAGCTACCCTTTACTGAGAATGGGTATTTGTTATGACAAAATAGGTAACCATAAAAAAGCATTACAAAGCCTCAACGAGTGTGTTCAAGTTGATCCTCAATTAAATAAAGCATGGTATCTATTAGCTGAAATTTATTATAAAAATCAAAAATATAATAGTGCAATATTAAGTATAAAAAAGTCTATAGATATAAATTCAGAAAATGAGAATTATTGGAAATTATATGCAAAAATTAATATTGGTCTAAAACTCTATGAAGAGGCAAACATAGGTTTCCAAAAAATCATAGAATTAGGGGAAGCGGATGAAAGTATATGGATTGCCAAAACAGATGTGCTGATAAAATTAGGCGAATACAATCATGCAATTGATATATTAGAAAAATGCTATGAACTTCTTGACGATAAATCAATAATACTATACCGATTTTCAGGAATTTATTTTTTGCAAAATAAAATTGAAGATGGTATAGTACAGTTAAAAAAAGCTTTATCAATCAATAAAGAAAATAAATATATTTTTAAAGAGTTGTTTGGTACTATATCTAAATACAAATACCTTGAAAACCTACTAAAATAAAAATTTAACGACTAATAATGAATAGTAAATCTTCAGAAAATATTAAATTATATTTCAAAGGTATGGCTATGGGTATAGCTGATGCGTTTCCTGGGATATCTGGAGGTACCATGGCTTTAATTCTTGGGGTTTATAAAGAACTTGTAAACTCAATTAGTATTATAAATTTTTCATTATTTAAAACTTTAAAAAAAGAAGGTTTAAGAGAGTTTTGGAAAAAATTAAATGGTACTTTTTTAGTAATACTATTTTCTGGAATTATATCTAGCTTGGTAGTTTTTATGAACCTTGCTAGCTTTTTAATCGATAATTTTCCAATTTTAATTTGGTCTTTTTTTCTTGGACTCGTTTCTGCTAGTATCTATATTATTTTAAAACCAACTGATTTATTTGATTTTAATAACAAAACTAAGCATATATTAAAGAACTGGTTTTTATTAATTTCAAGTTTTTATGTTTCATACTTACTAACAAGTTTACCAGAAATAAACAACTTAAATGAAAATATATTATTTATATTTTTTGCAGGATTCATAGCTAGCTGTGCTATGATTTTACCGGGTATTTCTGGATCTTACATTTTGGTAATACTTGGGTTGTACAAAACCATGAGTAAAGCATTAATAAATGTAGAATTAGATAAAATTGTAATCTTTGGATTTGGAGTGATATTAGGTTTAACATCATTTAGTAAGGTGGTTAAATGGGGTTTTGATAAATTTCCAAATAAAATTTTAATTATGATGACGGGTTTAATAATTGGATCTATTCATAAACTATGGCCTTGGAAATTAAATGAAATAAATGTTCTTCCTAAAAATTATTCTGAGTACAATTACCTACTCGAATCAATTGTATTATTTATAATTGGATTTTTCTTAATTTTCTTGCTAGAAAAAAAACAACAATTATCAAAATATTGAAAAAAACTAATCGAATTAAAGATAACCTAATATTAATCCTTAATGGTATTATTATGGGGACTGCCAACAAAATCCCTGGTATTTCTGGTGGAGTTATAGCTTTGGCACTAAATTTTTATGACGAATTATTAAATTCAATGAAAAATATAAACATTAAACATCTATTAAGATTTAAATTTAAAAATGCTTTTAAAGATTCAAATACATCTTTGCTATTATATATTTGCTTAGGAATAGTAATTAGTTATTTTTCTACATCAAAATTGTTAGATTTTTTATTAGATAAATATGAATTATTTGTTTGGAGTTTATTTTTTGGACTTGTAATTGGTACAATTATTCATTTAAAACATAAAATAAGCAATTGGAACAAAAAGTCTATTTCTTTAATTTTGATTGGCATAATTACTGGATTACTCATAAGTTATATCGATCCTTTGACAGAAAACACCAACTTATTATTTGTATTCATATGTGGTATTTTAAGTATATGCGGTATGATAATTCCTGGACTATCTGGTTCATTTTTATTGATAATACTAGGAAACTATGTGTTATTACTAGTAGATAGTGTAAATGTACTGTTTGATGCTATTTCATCTATTATTGTTGGAGATTTAGAATTTATGCAAAGCTCCTATACAGTAAGCAGATTAAAAATAATAGCTGTATTCACTCTTGGCTCTGTAACAGGGCTAGTTGTATTATCGAAAGTTATGTCAATACTTCTAACAAAATTTAATGAAACTATCCAATCAATAATATTTGGCTTTATAATTGGATCTTTAGGAGTGTTGTGGCCTTGGAAAACTACAAATCCAGAAAATTTAAATATAACTCGTTATATCCCAGAAATAAATAACAGTTTTCTTATAGCAATTTCACACATTATAATCGGCACTATAATTGTACTTATATTAAGTAAATATGAAAGACCAAAAGCAAAATAAAATATATGGGCTAATTGGTAAAAACATCAATTATTCTTTTTCAAAAAAATTTTTTAATAACAAATTTGAGAATGAAAAAATAAATGCTACATATAAAAATTTTGATATTAAAAAAATTGAAGAGTTTAAGACCCTTGTTAATAAATACAATATTTCTGGATTAAATATTACTATTCCTTACAAAGAATCTATAATAAATCAATTAGATTATGTTGATCCAGTTGCAAAAGAAATTGGAGCAGTCAATACAATAAAATTTCATAATAATATATTAAGTGGCTATAATACAGACTATTTAGGTTTTTATACATCTATTAAAAATATTGTCAATTCAAATACAAAAGCTCTTATTTTAGGAAGCGGAGGAGCTTCAAAGGCAATAGCATACACATTAAAAATATTAAAAATTAAATATGTGTTTGTATCAAGGTCAAAAAAAAATAAAGACCAAATAAATTATAATGAAATAAGTAAGGAGATAATTAATAAACATAATTTGATAATTAATTGCACCCCTGTTGGAACTTACCCTGATATAGATCAAATTCCTAAAATTCCAATTGGTTTAATAAGCAACAAACATATAGTCTATGATTTAATTTATAATCCATCAAAATCTCTTTTACTAAAAAGGTGTGAAGAAAATGGAGCTACAATAATTAATGGCTATCAAATGTTAGAAAATCAAGCAATGGAATCATGGAAAATTTGGAATTCAAAACACTAAAAAATCTTAGCATCATCCCAATATTTTTTTAGTTCAACTGAAGTCATTTTAGAAATTGGTTTGTTTAATTTGTCTGCAATTTTTTCTATATAATTAAATCTATTAATAAATTTAATATTTGTTTTTTCTAAAGCTTTTACTGGATTAATTTTATTGTAGGTAGCATAATTAACTAAGGAAAATAATATATCTCCAAACTCATCTTCCATTAAATCTAAATTAGATTTTGATAATTCTAATTTAAATTCTCTAATTTCTTCAATTACTTTATCTAAAACATCATGCTTATTATCCCATTTAAATCCCATTCCAGAAGCTTTCTCTTGAATCCTCATAGCTTTTATTAAAGACGGTAAGCTTTTGGGTACTCCACTTAATGCTCCCTTATTATGCTCATTTTTCTTAATAATTTCCCAATTCTTCTTAACCTCTTCAATATTATCTAGTTTGACATCACTATAGATGTGTGGATGTCGATGAATTAACTTATCACAGATACCATTGATAACGTCATTTATATCAAAATGTTTTTTTTCACTTGCAATTTTAGAATAAAAAACTATATGAAGTAGTAAATCACCTAATTCATTTTTTATTTCATTAATTTCATTTGATAAAATAGCTTCTGATAATTCATATGTTTCTTCAATAGTTAAATGCCTCAAAGATTCCATTGTTTGTTCCTTATCCCACGGACATTCATTCCTCAATCGATTCATGATTTCTAATAACCTATTAAAAGAGGATATATCTTTATGTATATTTTTCACTAATTATTTTTTTATAATTCTTTTTAATACTGATTTGTCTTCACCATCAATTGAATATGAAATTTTGATTAAATATATTCCTTTTGAAAACATATTTGTATTGATTATTGATCTAGGGTTAGTAAAATATTTGGAAAAAGTTAGTTTTCCATTAATATCAAATATATCAATATGAAAATTAGAAATATTCCATTGTGAAATTATATTTAAATAGTTTATAACTGGGTTAGGGTAAACAATAAAATTATCTAAAACTAAATTTGAAGCAAACTCATAAGCAGTATGTAAATTCGGAATACCGTAACCTAATTGATAATCTGGATTATTAAATTGAGAGGAAGATTCTCTTATTATATTCATTATTTCATTTGCTGATAATCTAGGATAAGCTTGCATTAAACAAGCAATGGCACCTGCCATAATTGGAGAACTAAAGGAAGTTCCACTATTACTTACTATTTGATCATATATATTTATTACTTTACTTTGATAACCTTGTGCGACTACATCTGGCTTAATACTTGGTTGTATATCGCTACCTTGAGAACTAAATGATGCGTAAAGTCCCTCAGAATCTACAGCCCCAATTGATAATACTCCTTGTGAATCTGCAGGTGCAATAATTCCATTTATAGATGAATTTCCAGCAGAATTGACAAGTAAAATACCTTTTTTAGAAGCAATATTTGCTCCTCTTGTTATAAATGTTGTGTATCCATTCATATCAAGTTGATTATGACTATAATTTGAATTATCATATCCTTTATAACCAAGGGAAGTATTTATTATATCTACCCCTAAACTATCAGCAACCTCAACAGCTTCGACCCAATAACATTCTTCAACTGGAGTTTCAGATGAAACATCTTCAGTACGAAAAAGATAAAAAGAAGCATCAGGTGCTGTTCCTACATATTCATCCTGAACAAATCCAGCTATAGTGCTTAAAACTTTTGTACCATGTGAGTTTCCTTGATATTGATAGATATTTTCAGTGTTCAAAACAAAATCATAGGTGTATAATATTTTACCAGAGTCTCGTAATCTAGAAAAAGAGCTCATAGAATTCACATTTACAAATCCAGCATCAATAACTGCCATATTAATTCCATTTCCTGTGTATTGACTATCATGTAAAAAATCTAAGCTTAGCATTTCAATTTGATTCGTTGTAGATCCGTAATCTATAGTTTTTTCAAAAAAAAGATTATCATATATGTTTCGAACATTTAAGTTTTTATTTGTGTTTAGAGATTTATTAGCAAATACTACATTATCTACAAAACTTAAATCAAATAAATCGTTTAACAAATCTAAATCTGCCTCTACATATATACAATTTAACCACTTGGATTTAGCTAAAATCGAAATATTATCAATGCCTTGAATTATCTGTAAATAATCTTGATTGACTGGTACATCGTCATAATCAATAGTAATACCTTTAGCTTGTTTTTTAAAAATTGAATGTTCAGTTAAAATTAATCTTGGATTACTAATAAAATATTCTACATTTTTTTTGTCTTTAAAGTAGACCCAAGCATATTCTTGTTGACAAAGAATGACATTAGAATATAAAGAGATAAAAAAAACGAGTAAATACTTCATAATATTAAGAAATTACCCCAGAGCCAAGTAACTCTTTATTTGAATACCAGGCAACAAATTGACCTTCAGTTATTGCAGATTGTGGAGTCTCAAATTCTACATAAAGACCCTGAATTGTCTTTATTAAAGTAGCATTCTGCAGGGATTGTCTATACCTAATTCTTGCTTTAACATTCATTGTTTCACCAATTTTTATTGATAAATCTGTCCTTAACCAATGTTCATCTGATTTATTAATAAACAGTTTATTCCTTAGTAAACCAGGGTGATCACTACCCTCACCAACATATATTATATTCTTTTCAACATCTGTATCAATTACAAATAATGGTTTTTCATAACCTCCAACTCCTAATCCTTTTCTTTGACCTTTTGTAAAATAATATGCTCCTTGATGATTACCAATAAATTTACCATCGGACTCATCATATAAAATAGGTGAAGATGATTTCTCAACGTCATTATTTTTAAAATCAATTGGATAATATTTAGAACTATCTCTTTTAATTTCAATAATTTTACCTGTCTTGGGTTTTAACTTTTGCTTTAAAAAATCTGGTAATTTTACTTTACCAATAAAACATAAACCTTGTGAATCTTTTTTATTTGCAGTTATCAAATTTAATTTAGAGGCGATCTCTCTAACTTCTTTTTTAGTTAAGTCACCCAGAGGAAATAACGTGTTAGATAACTGCTCTTGAGATAATTGACATAAAAAATATGACTGATCTTTTACTACATCTTTTGCATTAACTAACTTAAATATATTTTTATTATTAATTATTTCCGTTTCTTTCTTACAATAATGCCCAGTTGCAACCATATCAGCACCAATACTATTAGCAATTTTTAAAAATACATCAAATTTAATTTCTCTGTTGCAAAGAATATCTGGATTTGGAGTTCTACCATTTTTATACTCATTAAACATGTATTCAATGATTTTTTCATTGTACTCTTTACTTAAGTCGATAGTTTGAAAAGGAATATTTAATTTTTCAGCAACAATCATAGCATCGTTACTATCCTCTAACCAAGGGCACTCATTAGAAACTGTAACAGTATCGTCGTGCCAATTTTTCATAAATAAGCCTATAACATCATAACCTTGCTCTTTTAATAAATAAGCAGCTACGCTAGAGTCAACTCCACCAGAAAGTCCAACAACAACTTTTTGCATAAGATAAATTTACTAATAATACAGCTTTAAAACTGTAAGAAAATATTACTATTTATTCTGAGATTTTTTTTGCCTTTCAGCCTCTTCCATTAGTTCTTTCATTTTCTTTTGGAAACGATTTGGTTTTTTTTGAGGCTTAGCTTTATTAACTTGTATCTGAGCATGAATCTTTTCTTCATCAAGAATATAATGTTTTATAACTAACATAATAGCAATAGTGATTAAGTTAGAAATAAAATAATATAAACTCAACCCACTAGCATAGTTATTAAAAAAGACTAACATTAAAATCGGTGAGAAATATATCATATACTTCATCATTTTAGCCATATCTGGCATACCTTCTTGAGGGGGTTGTTGAGAAGCCATATTCTGTCCGGTAGTCATTTTCATATAGAAAAATATAGCTATTGAGGCTAGTACAGGAAATAGACTAACATGATCTCCGTAAAAAGGAATATAAAAAGGTAAATCTAATACATTATCATACGAAGATAAATCATCAGCCCATAGAAAACTTTTTCTTCTTAAATCAAATGCAGTTGGAAAAAACATAAATAAAGCATAAAAGACTGGAATTTGAATAAGAGCTGGAATACATCCGCTCATTGGATTTGCACCAGCTTTATTGTAAAGAGCCATAGTCTCTTGTTGCTTTTTCATTGCATTGTCCTTATATTTTAATGATATTTCAGCTATTTCTGGTTTTAAAATTTTCATTTTAGCCTGAGAAAGATAAGATTTATACAAAACAGGCGATAGAACTAATCTAACTAAGATTGTCATTATAATAATCGCAATTCCATAAGGAAAATAAGAGCTTAAAAAACTAAATAAAGGGATAAAAATTGACTTATTTATATAACCAAAAATACCCCATCCAAATGGAATTGAACTCTCTAGATTTTTATTATAAGATGATAATATTTTACTATCTGTTGGACCAAAATATAAATTAAACTTTTCATCAAATTCTTTATTATTATATTTTAAAGGAAAATTTGCAATATAATTTTTAGTGTATGTTGTATCGACGTCTTCATCAATTACCATATTAATTTGAGAAAGCGTTACATCATTAATTGGCTGAGCTGACAATAATATGGCACTAAAAAAATGCTGTCTATATGAGAACCAATTTACATCTGAAACAGTCTCTTCATCATCTCCAGTTTGACCTAATTTATCAATTTTATCAGTTTCATACTCATAAGTTAATCTAGAATATCTATTTTCATATGATATACTTTTTGAATTTCTTAAAGATTTATAATCCCAAGTTAGTTCATAATCGTCTTGGGTATTAATTATATTGCTCAATCCATTTGAACTGATAGAAAAGTCTATCATGTAATCGTCAGGTTTAATTATATATTTATATTCTAAATATTGATTTTCTGAAACTAATAATTTCATAACAACAACTTTATTATCATCATTATCATATTCAGATGAAGTAAAAAATTGGTTTTTGGTATTTACAGAAGTGTTATTTAATGTTTTGAAATTTAAATTAAAAACAGAGTTTTCTTCATTTATTAAGTAAATAGGAGCTTCTAAATGATTATTAAAATTTTTTAGATAGAGAGTGGAAATAAAACCTCCTTTGTTATTAATTTCAATGTAAATCAAATCATTTTCAAAAGTGATTTTAGCATCATCAGATTCAACATTGTTTTTAAAGTTGTTTTCAGAACTAATATTTGTCAATAAACTGTTTTTTAAATCAACAGGTTTATCAGAATCTTTTATAACATCAACATACTCAGATGAATCTACTTGAGGGATATCAACTACAGATTCTTCAATAGGAGGCTGAAGGTAAAGCCAAAATAGCATAATAGCTCCCATTAAAGTAAAGCCTAAAAGTGAATTGTT
Source organism: uncultured Bacteroidota bacterium (assembly GCA_902515565.1). GTDB lineage: Bacteria > Bacteroidota > Bacteroidia > Flavobacteriales > Flavobacteriaceae > SGZJ01. Next base: position 57,102 of record CABXVR010000006.1, read on the forward strand.
GTTATCATTATTTTTTTCTATCATAATTAATTTGATTTGCTGTGTGTTAATCCTGCCTTCACAAAAGAAACAAATAATGGATGAGGATTATTTACTGTACTTTTATATTCTGGATGAAATTGTACCCCGATAAACCAAGGGTGATTATTTAACTCAAAAATTTCAACTAAACTTGTTTTAGAATTAATTCCTGACGCTATGAATCCTTTTGATTGGAATTCATTTAAATAATCATTATTGAATTCATACCTGTGTCTGTGTCTTTCATTAATAACACTAGAACTGTATATCTCTCTAACATTAGATGAATTCTTTAATTCACACTCCCAAGATCCTAAACGCATAGTACCTCCCTTATTTACAATATTTTTTTGACTTTGCATTAAATCAATCACCGGATGGGCAACATTCTTGTTCATTTCAGTAGAGTTAGAATCTTTAAGATTTAAAACATTTCTAGCGAATTCAATTACAGCCATTTGCATACCTAAACATATTCCAAAAAAGGGAATATTATTTGTTCTCACATATTCGATTGCTAAAATTTTCCCTTCAATTCCCCTTTCTCCAAATCCAGGTGCAACTAATACACCATTTAGGGAACTAAGTTTAGAGTCAATATTTTCTCTCGTGATATACTCGGAATGAATTGATACAATTTCAACATCAACTTCATTCTCAGAACCAGCATGAATAAATGATTCCAAAATAGATTTATAAGAATCTTGAAGCTCAACATATTTACCAATTAATCCAACTTTAATTTTATTTTTGGGGTTTTTGTATCTTTTTAAAAATCCGTTCCATAAATCTAAATTTGGTTTATTGTTTTTTAAATTTAACTTTTTTAGCACAACCTTGTCCAAACCTTCATTTAACATCAAATTTGGCACATCATATATAGTGGATGCATCTATAGATTGAATTACAGATTCTTTATCAACATTGCAAAACCTAGCTAATTTAGCTTTAATATTATCTCCAATCTCATGTTCAGTTCTACATACTAAAATATCTGCTTGCACTCCACTCTCCATCAAAGTTTTAACACTGTGTTGAGTAGGCTTTGTTTTTAACTCCTTAGCTGCAGATAAATATGGAATCAAAGTAAGGTGAATAGCTAATACATTTGATTGACCTAAATCCCATTTCATTTGTCTTAAGGCTTCTATGTAAGGAAGAGATTCAATATCTCCTACAGTACCTCCAATTTCAGTGATTATAATATCATAGTCACCAGTATTTCCTAAAAACTGTATTCTTTGTTTAATTTCGTCAGTAATGTGAGGAATTACTTGTACTGTTTTACCTAAAAAATCACCTTTTCTTTCCTTTTCTATAACTCTCTTATAAATTTTACCTGTAGTAACATTATTAGCTTGTGAAGTAGGAACATTTAAAAACCTTTCATAATGGCCTAAATCTAAATCTGTTTCAGCTCCATCATCAGTAACATAACACTCTCCGTGTTCATAAGGATTTAAAGTTCCTGGATCTATATTTATGTATGGATCTAATTTTTGGATTGTAACAGAGTATCCTTGTGACTGAAGTAATTTCGCAAGTGAAGCGGCAATGATTCCTTTACCCAATGATGAAGAAACTCCTCCTGTGACAAATATATATTTAGTAGATGACATGTATGCGTTATAAACGCAAACAAATTTAGGGATTTAGTTTTAATTTAAGTCAATTCTATACAAATTATTAATCAACTACTTTTAATTCAAGATTTTCGTACTTAATGATAAATGTAGATATATTTCTATAACCTAAACTGTCATTGTTTTTCAGGTATTTAAATTTATTTTCAATATGTACTGTTTCGCTAAAATTAGAACTATTGAAATTAAATTCATCAGAACTTATCCTTAATAAAAGATCTAACATTAAATCATAGCCACGAATCACATACTTATTGGGTATAAAATTATAAATACTACTAAAGTTTTTAATAAAATTAGAGTATAATTTAAAATCTAGTGGCTTGTTAATCGATGGATAATGAAATTTTAAATTTGATAAATTATAATTAGAAATATTATTACCTGAAAATGCTTTATTTGAAGAAGTAGTGTACAAAGAAATCTGAACAGTATCATTCACAAATGAATTTAATATGCTTGTCACATTTGAAACAAATCCTTGATCTTTAGTTTCTAAGAAGATAATATTCTTTTTATCAACAAAAGTTGAGTCTAAATCTTCTAAAACCAAAGATTTTGTGTCAACTCCAGAGTCATTAATTGATGAATAAAATTGAGTTGCATTTTTAAACCTCTCTTTAAGCTTATTACTTGTAATTAGATTTTCAGAATCAGAAATAATATATTTTTTATTTACAGTAGTATCTGATTCTACAAAAGATACTATCCTTTCATATAAAATATCATCTTCTGTAATTGTATTTATAACATTATTTGAATATGTAACTTTACTTAATGGAGAAACAAGCTGAACAGATTCGTTTTTTAATAATTTTGATGTATAATTAAATGCTTTTGCAGTTAGAGGACCAATTACAAGGTCATAATTTTTTATGTCATTAGTATTTACAATTTCATAAATATCAGCTTCAGAAGAATTATTAGTATCAAAAACATTCATCTCCACAGGAATTCCATAACTAGTAATAGAATCAATTGCTATCGAACTACCTAAATAAAAATCTAATGATAAATTTAAGAGCTTGTCATTATTTAATTGACTTTTTGCTATTTGTAGAGAGTCAAAATTTATATTATTAAGTCCAAATGGTAATAAAAGAGCAATTTTTTTCTTACTAAAGTCTGTTACGTTAATTGTTTGATCTTTAAATAAATTTTCTTGCTCATTAATGATTTTAGGAAGTTTAAGTATCATACCTTGTTTTAACTCACTAGTAATTAAAACTGGGTTCAAGGACTTGATAATTTTTTCTTCAAGACCTAACTTTATTTTTAATCTATAAAAACCTTCTTTAGGCAAAACTTTATAATAAGCATAGTTTTCATCAATTACATTTAGTTTATTCAAATTGATATTAGGAACAAGTATTTTTTCTGATACTTTTAAAAAATTTCCAATTTGAGGATTAATTAATTCTAATTGATCAACTGTTATCCCATACTTGTAGGCTATTCTCCATTTACCTTCTTTTGCTTTAACCACATAGTATTTAACACGATTTGGGATTTCTTTGATTGAATCTGCTGATAATTGAACTAGAGGAATTTTAATTGACGTGCCTTTGTCTAATTTATCTGAGCTTAAATTATTAAACTTTTTAATTAAATTTATATCCACATCATAAAGGTTAGAAATTTTAATTAATGTTTGTTTTCTTTTTACTTTGTGTAAAATATAATCACTGTCATCAAAAATTAAATCGATTTTTTTTGGAATTATTACCTCATCACCAACTTTAAGGGTTTTCTCTAAAATATTTGGGTTTAAAGCTGAAAAATCAAAGGAAGAGATAGCTCTATCAAGGCAAAAAGAGTCAATGGTTTGATTAGTTTGAATAACTTCTTTATGGAATGTTTGTGAAGAAATATTTACACAAACAAATAACAAAAGAAAAGAAAATTTGATTTTAGTATACATTTACTCCCATTCAATTGTAGCAGGTGGTTTGGAACTTATATCGTAAACTACACGATTCACACCTTTAACTCTATTAATAATTTTATTTGAAATTTGTTGAAGGAATTTATAAGGCAGATCTACCCAATCAGCTGTCATCCCATCTGTACTTTCAACAGCTCTTAAAGCAATACATTTCTCATAAGTTCTTTCATCTCCCATAACTCCTACACTATTGACAGGCAGTAACATTGCTCCTGCTTGCCATACTTTATCATATAAATCCCATTCTTTTAAACCTTCAATAAAAATATGATCAACATCCTGTAAAATATTGACTTTTTCTCTAGTAATATCACCAAGTATTCTAATACCCAAACCCGGTCCAGGAAAAGGGTGTCTGCCAAGTAATTTAGCATCAATGCCTAATGACCTACCGACTCTTCTTACTTCATCTTTAAATAACAACTTTAATGGTTCAACAACACTTAGCTTCATATAATCTGGTAATCCACCAACATTATGATGACTTTTGATTGTTGCTGATGGTCCTCCAGTTGCAGAAATACTTTCTATAACATCTGGGTAAATTGTTCCTTGAGCTAACCAATTAGCATTAGATATTTTTTTAGATTCTTCATCAAATGCTTCAATAAAAACTCTACCAATTGTTTTTCTTTTCAATTCAGGGTCTTTTATTCCTTTAAGTGCGCTATAAAACTCATCAGAGTAATCTATCCCTTTAACATTTAAGTTCATTCCTTGGTATTGGTTAAGTACATCTTGAAATTCATTTTTTCTAAGCAAACCATTATTAACAAAAACACAATTTAAGTTGGATCCAATAGCTCTGTGTAATAAAACAGCAGCAACAGTTGAGTCTACTCCACCCGAGAGTCCTAAAATCACTTTATCGTCTCCAATTATAGATTTTAATGACTCGATTGTCATATCTACAAAAGAATCAGGGGTCCAATCTTGTTTTAAATTTGAAATTTTAAGCAGAAAATTTTCTAATATTTTTTTTCCATCAGTAGTATGGTATACTTCAGGATGAAATTGCAAAGCATATATACTTTGATCATTAATTTTATAAGCTGCATTTTTTACATCATCAGTACTAGCCAATAAATTAGCGTTAGATGGAAGATCTTTAATTGTGTCACTATGACTCATCCAAACTTGACTTCCAGTGTTGATTGAAGAAAACAATAAATCATCTTGATTAATATAGCTAAGCTTAGCCCTTCCGTATTCTCTAATATTAGAGGCTGCTACTAATCCTCCAAACTGTTCTGCAATTAATTGAGCTCCGTAACAAACAGCTAAAACTGGAAAATTATTTAATATAAAACTTAAATCAGGTTTCGGAGAATTTTTGTCGCGAACTGAAAATGGACTACCAGATAAAATTACAGAACTATAATTATTTAGTTCTTCAGGAATTTTATTGTAAGGGAATATCTCGCTGTAAATGTTTAGTTCTCTTACTCTTCTGGCAATGAGCTGTGTATACTGAGAGCCAAAATCTAAAATTAATACCTTATTTTGCATGTGTAAAAATAGAAATAGATTTTAAATTAATTGAGTAAATCAATGATTTTTTTTACAATTCTATGATTGAAAATTTATTGTTTAACGGATGAATGTTATCCTTTAAAGTTTTAATAAATTCATCTCCGTACTGACAATAAAATTCAGCAAAATTAACAGACCGCTCCTGTAATGAATTATTTGGAAACAAATCATCTTGGATATTAATAATCCTATCTAAATTTGATTTGTGTTTTCTTTTGTTTGCCTTTAATAATCTTTTTTCTAAATTTTTTAATCCCTTAAGTTGTTTTTTTTCTTGAGCATTAACAGCCCCCAAAAAGCTTATATCAGTAAGTTTTGCTAATTCTCTAAGTTTATCAAACTGCTGCTCTAAAACACTAATTTGATCCTTAAAATTAAACTTTTGATTTGCAAATAATTTAATTTTTTTAGTTAGAAGCTTATCTTTAGATAAAAATAAATCTTCAATTTTAGTATTAATTTTATGTAATTTTTCTAATTGTTTTTTCCTAACTATTAAAACAGAATTCCTATTTAATAAAATTGGAAAATCTAATTTAATTGAATCAAAACAATCTTTAAGCTCTAACCAATATGAAATTTCAGCGCCACCTCCAATGTAACATAAATTTGGGAGAATTGATTCTTGATACAGAGGTCTTAACAAGACATTAGGTGAAAAGTTTTCAGGATTAATATTCACCTCCTCAATAATTTGACTTTCTGTCCAAGAATAAAGCTTATCAGTAGTCGAGTAACCATTATTAGTACGAACAATTCTATTTCTGTAATTATTAGATAAGTAAAATAAGTTTATCTCGCGTGGATTAACTTGAACTTTATAATTATTTTCTTTTAAAATACTAATAGATTCTTTTGAATTATTAAATATCAATTTATTAGTTAATTCATTTTTTATTGATGAAGAAAATATTTTTTTTAATTCTTTTTCATTAGGATCTAAAATAATTAAACTATAATCTTTAAAAATTTCATAGACTAGTTTCCTGGTAGCATCGGATAAATTGTTAGAATTTAAATATGAGTTTTTAAATAGGTTAATAATTTTTTCTGAATTGATGTTTTTTGGTAAATGTTTTGAAAATATATCTAGAGTAGATTTTAAGTTACTAGTTGAAAATTTACCTACCTCCCCTTTTTGATCTGAATTCCAAATAATTTTATTATTATCATAATTAAAACTTCTAATTTCTTCAAAATCATGATCTTCGGATGCCATCCAATAAATTGGAATAAAATTAAAATCAGGATATTGAAGATTTAATTCTTCTGATAAATTTATAGTTGAAATAATTTTGTATAAGAAATACAAAGGGCCTGTGAACAAACTTAATTGATGACCTGTTGTTACAGTAAATGTATTTGTATTTTCTATTGAATCAATTGTCTGTTTTAAATCTTTAGAAATATTAATATTTGCATATTGCTTTTTTAAAATATTCTTTAATATTAATCTGTTTTGAATTTTAAAACTTGCTTTTTTTGAAATTATCTGATTTTTAAAACTTTCAATAGTAGGTCTGTTATTATACAGAGTTTTTATATTTTGAGAATTGTCAATATAATCACAAAATAGCGAATTGAAATAATTAGTATCTTTATATGTTATATGCTTATTTGGCATTAAATCGTATTAGGTAGTAAATATAATATAGTTTAATATTATAATTGCAAATGTATAATTAATTAGTTTTCTTTATATCAATTAAAACTCCATCCCTAACATCATAAATATGAAAAATATAAATCTATTTTTACTCACTGCTATTCTGTCATTTACATCGATATATTCTCAAAATATAAAATCTCCCTCTGAATTTTTAGGTTACGAGCTTGGCACTCAGTTTTCAAGACATAATCAAGTAGTTGACTATTTTAAATATGTTAGTTCAAAGCTCTCCACTAAAGTTGTTCTTGAAAAATATGGGGAAACTAATGAGAGAAGACCGTTATACGTCACATACATTTCATCAGAAAACAACATAAAAAACCTAGAAAAAATTAGAAATAATAATTTAAACAATGCTGGGATAGATGGAATTAAAGATGACAAATATGATGGAACTGCTATTGTATGGCTAAGCTATAATGTTCATGGTAATGAGTCTTCAGGTACCGAGGCTGCAATGAAAACATTGTATAAGTTATTAACGGAAAATAGTGAGTGGCTAGAAAACACACTAGTAATTTTAGATCCATGTATTAATCCAGATGGAAGAGATCGATACGCAAATTGGTACAACCAAAATGTGACTTACCCATTAAATACAGATTTAGATTCAAGAGAGCATAACGAACCATGGCCAGGTGGAAGAGCAAATCACTATTTGTTTGATTTAAATCGTGATTGGGCTTGGCTAACTCAAAAGGAATCTAGAGATAGATTGAAAATATATAATAAATGGCTTCCACATATTCATGTAGATTTTCATGAACAAGGAATAGATGAACCATACTATTTTGCACCAGCCGCTGAACCTTTACACGAGCAAATAACTGATTGGCAAAGAGAATTCCAAAAAGAAATTGGAAATAATCATGCTAAATATTTTGATAAAAATGGATGGCTTTACTTCACAAAAGAAACTTTTGATTTATTATACCCAAGTTATGGTGACACATACCCTACTTTTTTAGGTGCAATTGGAATGACTTATGAGCAAGCTGGGGGTGGTGACGCCGGATTAGGTGTGTTAAACTCAGAAAATGAAGTTGTATCACTAATAGATCGAATTAACCACCATACAACAACAGGATTATCTACAGTTGAAATATCTTCAATGAATGCAAGACGACTGAACAGTGAGTTTAAAGATTTTTTTGAATCAAATAATAACAGTAAAATTAGTTATATTTTAAAAGGAAATATAGATAAAATCAAAAGTTTAACGAACTTACTAGATCAACATGAAATTATTTATGGATATTCTGAAAGTAAAAATCAAGTTAAAGGTTACAATTATTCAGCTAACAAAGAAATTAAAATTAATATAAATAAAAATGATTTGATTGTAAGTGCTAATCAACCCAAAGGGAAGTTAGTAGAAATTCTTTTTGAACAAAAAACTAAATTATCAGATCCTTTGACTTATGACATCACAGCTTGGAGCTTGCCGTATGCTTATGGTCTAGAAGCCTCAGTAACAGATATTAAAGTTGAAATCATAAGTAAAACATCAAATTTTAAATTGAATGAAATTAATTCAAATTCTATCGGATATATATTTGAATGGTCTTCTTTAAAAGATGCGAAATTTCTCTCAAGTTTATTAACAAATGATTTTAATGTAAGGTATAATGTAAAAGAAATTACAACCAATGGTAAAAAATTTAATCCTGGCTCAATAATATTACTACAAAGAGATCAAAATAAAAATGATTTTCATTCTTCTGTTATTGAAATTAGTAATTTATACGAAAGAAAAATTCACGCTATTAACTCGGGTATTTCTGAAAGTGGACCAGACTTAGGCTCATCTGATATAAAATTACTAACAAACAAAAAAGTTGCTACTTTAGCAGGTGATGGCATATCGTCATTGAATTACGGAGCAATTTGGCACTTTTTTGAAAAAACATTAAAATACCCTTTGACTCACTTAAACTATGATACATTTAATCAAGTTGATCTTTCTTCAATAGATGTAATTATCCTTGCTAGTGGGTTTTATACTGCAAACTCTGAATATGATACTAAAATTAAAAATTGGGTTTCAAATGGGGGTAAATTGATTGCGATTGATAGGGCATTAAACAGCTTATCAAGATTAGACATAGGATTAAATAAAAACACAAATGGTATAGAAAATAATATTTCTTTTGTCTCAGATTTTAGTTCTAGAAGTAATCAGGAATCTAACAATAATCACAATCTAGTAAAGTATAATGAAAGAAATAGAAGCAGAATCAATCAATCAATCTCTGGAGCAATCTTTAAAATTCACTTAGATAATACACACCCTATGGCATATGGCTACAATGATAATCATTACTATTCTTTAAAAATTGGCAATAGTGCTTATAGCTTACTTGAAAATGGATATAACATTGGGTACTTAAAACAAAATCCTAAACCAACCTCAGGTTTTGCTGGACAAGAAGCTTTAGATAAAATTAGTAATTCTTTAGTTTTTGGTCATCAAAACTACGGTAGAGGAAGTTTTATATATATGGTTGACAACCCATTATTTAGAAGCTTTTGGGAAAATGGAAAATTATTACTAGTAAACTCTGTTTTCTTTGTTGAATAATGATAAACATCTATATTTCTCATCGTAATTATTTTTAATTTTAATTATTTAAACTAAAATTTTATTTAAAGAAAGAGTCTACAAATTCGTGTTTATTAAAAGCCTGTAAATCATCAATTGCTTCCCCTACTCCTATATATTTTACAGGAATTTTAAATTCATCACTTATACCAATAACAACTCCACCTTTTGCTGTACCATCAAGCTTGGTGATTGCCAAAGAATTAACATCAGTTGTACTTATAAACTGTTTAGCTTGTTCAAAGGCATTTTGCCCAGTCGAGCCATCTAAAATAAGTAATATTTCTTGTGGTGAATTAGGAATTACTTTTTGCATAACCCTTTTAATCTTAGAAAGCTCATTCATTAAATTAACTTTATTGTGAAGTCTTCCTGCTGTGTCAATAATTACAACATCTGCATTTTGATGTTTTGCTGCAGTTAAAGTATCAAAAGCAACTGATGCTGGATCACTACCCATTTCTTGCTTAATTATTGGTATACCTACTCTGTCTGCCCATATTTGGAGTTGATCAATTGCAGCAGCTCTGAACGTATCTCCAGCCCCTAAAATCACATTTAAACCTTTAGATTTGAATTGATTAGCTAATTTACCAATTGTTGTAGTTTTTCCAACTCCATTAACCCCTACTACCATAATTACATATGGATGTTCAGAATTAGGAATTTCAAAATCATTTGATGTTAGGGACTCATTTTCTGAAAGAAGTAAACTAATTTCTTCTTTAAGTAATAAGTTAAGTTCATTTAAACCAGTATACTTGTCCTTTGCTACTCTTGACTCAATTCGTTCTATGATTTTTAACGTAGTATTTACACCAACATCACTAGAGATTAAAATCTCTTCTAAGTCATCTAAAAAATCATTATCAATCTTTGATTTACCAACTATAATTTTATTTAACTTAGAGAAAAAAGAAGACTTAGATTTTTCTAAACCTTTGTCTAGAGATTCTTTTTTAGAAGTTGAGAAGATATTTTTAAAAAAACCCATATTTAAGTAGTTAAATTAAATAGAACTGTAAATATAAAAATAAAAGCCGCTTTTTAGTAAAAGCGGCTTTTAAATAAGTATTTATGTTAGTAAATTATTTTTTACTTAAAAAGTCATTTACTCTGTCAGGGGGTAAAATAGTTTCTACAAAAGAATAAGCTCCAGATTTAGGGGACCTTACCATTTTGATAGCTTTTGTTAATCTTTTAGAACCTGTCTGTAACGATGCAACTGATTTTTTTGCCATAATGTAATGATTTACTTAATTTCTTTATGAATAGTCATTTTCTTTAGTATAGGGTTGAACTTTTTTATTTCAACTCTATCTGGAGTATTTTTCTTGTTTTTTGTAGTAATGTACCTTGAAGTACCAGCCATACCACTTGCTTTGTGTTCTGTACATTCTAAAATAACCTGTACTCTATTTCCTCTTTTAGCCATCTTTTAATTATTTTAAAAAACCTTTACTTCTGGCATCTTTCAAAGCAGCAGAAATTCCAATTCTATTTATTGTTTTGAGAGCTGAAGTAGAAATTTTTAATGATATCCACTTATCTTCCTCAGGAATATAAAAACGTTTTTTAATAAGATTAGCATCAAATTTACGCTTAGTTCTATTAAGGGATTTGGAAACATTGTTTCCTACCATTCCTGTTTTACCTGTTAATTCACAAATTCTAGACATAATCTTATAAATTTATTATAAATATTCTTAATTACGAGGTGCGAATTTACAAATTCTTTGATATATGACAAATATTATATGTCAATTTTTTAATAATTCTTTTAATATTAACTCTAGAGATTTGTTAACTGACTTTCCTGTAACTCTTTCTCTAGAATTACCGAAGTTGAACTCAAATGAAAAAACCTTTTCAGGAGTTGCTAAACCAATGTAAACAGTACCAATTTCTTTGTTAGAATCTCCCTTGGTAGGCCCTGCATTTCCAGTTGTTGCTAGAGAATAATCTGAATTAAACATTTTTTTAACATTTAAAGCCATAGATTCAACTACTTCTTTACTGACAACAGAATATTTATCAATTAAATCCTTATCAACGTTCAAATTATTTACTTTAGATGCAGTTGAATAACAAACCAAACTTCCTTTAAAAAAGGATGAAGCACCTGTGACAGAGACTAAAGTATCAGAAATTTTTCCACCAGTAAAACTTTCAGCAAAAGAAATTGTCAAGTTATTCGAAGTTAATTTATTAGCAATTAATTTCTCAATAGACTCACCTTCTTCGTAACCAACAAATATGTCCTCAATTAATGGTATTAATTTACTTGTGTATAGATTAATATTATTTGTTATTTTTTGTAAATCATTTCCTTTAGTTGAAAGTCTTAACTTTACTCTTCCAAGACTAGGCAAGTAAGCAAAACTAATATCATTGGGTAGAGATTTTTCCCAATCTTTTATAATCTCAGCTATACTGCTCTCACCCATACCATATGTAAGTATTGTCTTATGAATTATATAAGGAAGGTTAAACTCATTCAAAATCTTTGGAATTACACTATTTTTAATCAATTCCTTCATTTCAAAAGGAACACCAGGTAAAAAAACAAAAATTGTATTATTTTTTTTTAGCCATAAACCAGGCGCACTGCCTTTAGTATTTACAAAAACATGAGACTTAGATGGAACTAAAGACTGATCTATATTAACTTGTAATAATGGTTGTTTTATATATTTTTTCCAAATAAATTTAATATTGTCCAATACAACCTGATTAGTTACAAGAGTGTCATCAAAAAACTTAACAATTGTTTTTTTAGTAATATCATCATTTGTCGGACCTAAGCCACCAGTAACAATTACAATGTCTGAATTATCAATAGATGAATTTAAAGTATTTAGAATATCTAATTCTCTATCCATAATTGAAGAAATTCTATTTATAGACAAACCAATTTTATTAAACTCCTTAGCGATAAAAGCTGAGTTTGTATCAATTGTTTGACCAATTAAAATCTCATCTCCGATTGTAATTATTTCTGCAGTCATTATTTTATTTTAAGCTTAAAAAATTCTTCATCTTCAATTTTTCCAATTAATTGATCATTAATATTCACTGGTCCAACTCCAGATGGTGTACCAGTAAATATAACATCTCCAATTTTAAGTGTAAAATATTTAGACACATATGAAATTATCTCATCGATACTCCATAACATTAAACTAGTACTACCTTTTTGAGCTAAATTTCCATTTAATTCAAGTGAAAAGTTCAAATTATTAACGTCATTAAAAATCGATTTATCAACCCATTTTCCAATCAACGCAGAACCATCAAATGCTTTTGATTTTTCCCATGGTAATCCTTTAGATTTTAGTTCTGACTGTAAATCTCTGGCGGTAAAATCTATCCCTAAAGATATTTCATCATAGTACTTGTGGCTAAATTTTGGATCAATATGTTTTCCAATCTTTTTTATCTTAATCAAAACCTCGACCTCATGATGAATATCATTACTAAAATTTGGAATAAAAAAAGGTTGATTTTTTAAAATAACAGAAGTATCAGTTTTTAAGAAAATTACAGGTTCAGTTGGTCGGTTATTTTTCAACTCGTTGATGTGATCAGCATAGTTTCTTCCAATACAGATTATTTTCATTTATGACAACTTATTATTAAGCAATTTTAGTTTTATGGACTTTAGGGTGTTTTTAGTGTAAAGTGGAAAATCTGCATTTAATAGCCAGTTAAAATAACCTAAATCTGTTTTTAAAATATCAAGGACTAACTTCCCTTTGTGCTTACCAAATGAAAAACATTCTTGATTTTTTTCGTTAAAAACAATAAAACCAGCAAGGTCAGCAAACTTACTTCTTGTACTAAAATTTGATAAAAAAGAAATATTATTTTCTAAATCATCATATTTTTCAACTTGTGCTTTTAATATCTCATAGGTTGCTTTTGTGTCTGACTCTGCACTGTGTGCTCCAATAAGTTTCTTATTACAATAAAACTCATAAGCAGCTGACAAGTTTCTTTGTTCTTTTTTATGAAATATATTTTGAACATCAACACATTTATTTCCTTTTAAACTAAAATCAATATCAGCTCTAATCATTTCTTCTGCCAAAAGTGGAATATCAAACCTGTTAGAATTAAATCCACCTAAATCAGAATCTTTAATTAAAAGATGAATTTCTTTAGCTAAATGTTTAAAAGTCGGAGAATCTTGAACTTTTTCATTAGAGATTCCATGAATTGCTACAAC
>CABXVR010000007.1 GCA_902515565.1 uncultured Bacteroidota bacterium
TCTAAGTCATCTAAATATAAACGGACCTATTTCACAATATTTATATTATCTTTCGTGTTAACATCCTCTTTGTTATTTGCAAACTTTAAGATTTATGATGTTCAAACAACTATAGAATTTGGAATTGTTTTTGAAGAAGTTGTTGAAGTTAATTTTGAACCGAATGACAAAAGTGAAGTTTTATTTGAAATTCATGAAGGAACAAAAATTGAAGTAATTGAGAATTTTGACATGGATTGGTTAAAAATAAAATTGTCGAATGGACAAACTGGCTGGATTATAAAAAATCAAATTAAAATCATATGATTACATTAGATCTAATAGAAAGAGCTCAAAAAAAATGGGGTGATGGAATTGTAAAAATTGGAAGTTTAAAAAACAATTACAAATTATGTAAAGAATTTACCTCAAGTTTTTTAAATGATACATACAGTCTGAAAGAAGGTAAAATTTTATTCAAACCAACAAAAGCAAGTGATGAGCAATTTCGTCCTAACTATGACATGGCTCTGTCCTATTTTATTGGTGGAAAAGATTCGTTTTGTAATGAAGATGAAGGTTTTGCAATGAAACCTTGGGTTGATGTTTTATTTGAAAACTCTGGCGTTATAATTGAGAAAAATAGAGCTTTAGCAATGGGTAATTATTTCTTTACTGACTTAAATGGAAATACAACAAAAGTTGAATACTCTTTTGGATATAAATTAATTGATTCAAAGTTATATATTGATTTACACCACTCCTCATTACCTTTTACTCATTAGTTCTATTTCAAAACATTCCTTGAAATAAAACTACTTAATTCGTTAAGTGGCTTATAATAAATTGATAACTCAAGTTTATCTTGTTCAATTATTTTTAGAGATTTATTAGCTAGGTCAAATACAAAAATTACTATAACTAGTATTAGAATATTTTTTAAAAGTCCAAAAACACTTCCTAGAATTTTATTAAATAATCCTAATGCGACTAATTTTACAAGTTTTGTAGCTACTTTACCTAGGATTGAAACAATTAGTATGGTCAATATAAATAATATAACATTTGATATAATTATTACATAACCCTCTTTCCAGCTAAAAAACTGCTTAGATATTAAATAATTAGATAAATCACCACTGTATTGAGTGGCTAAATATATTCCTAGTAACAATCCAATAACAGAAGCTATTTCGATAATAAATCCCTTGTATAACCCTATTATAAAACCGTAAATAAGAAAGATTGAAATAAAAATATCTACATAATTCATTAATAATATTTTTACAAATAAAAGAAATTTTATTTATTGAATAACATAAATGATAATGCTAACTTTGTTTTAATTAAAGACGCTAATGATTAATTCTAAGTTAAAAGAAAGATGGGAAAAATTAACTCAAAAATTATCTATTGATTTTCGTGATGGTGATGACATTGACTTAGATTCGATTATTTATTTAATCGGAGTTCAAGAACTGCAACAGCTTCATTCTAAATTTAATAAGAATCAAAAGCTTGATTTAATGCATATAGCTATATGTAAATTATTAAGTGATTATGGTTATTATGAATTTGACTTTATAGATGAGCAAGGATGGCCACATTACAAATGTCTAAAGCAAATACCTAACTTGAAGGCTGGCGAACAGTCTATTTTAATGAAAGATGCAATAGTTAACTATTTTCTTAAATCTAATTATATTCAATAAGAATTACTAAATTTGATCTTTGACTAAATAACATGATTGAACAAATAGCACATAATATTAAAGAAATTGAATCTTTCAAGTCTTCTTGTGTAGATGAAATTGAAAAATTTAGAATAAAGTATTTAGGTAAAAAAGGTCTTGTTAATTTTTATTTCTCAGAATTTAAAAATGTTGATAATAGCAAAAAAAAAGAATATGGTTTAAATATAAATAAACTAAAAATATCCGCACAAAATAAATATAATGAGTTGAATTCTTTTGGTTCAAATATTTCAACCTTATCTAATCTAAACGATATAACTAGACCTGGTAATCCGATTGTAATTGGTTCAAAACACCCAATTACAATTGTAAAAAATAGAATTATTGATATTTTTTCTAGTATTGGATATAATGTTAGTGAAGGACCAGAAATTGAAGATGACTGGCATAATTTCACTGCACTAAACCTACCTGAACATCACCCTGCAAGAGATATGCAGGACACTTTCTTTATACAGACAAATCCCGATTTACTATTAAGAACACATACCAGTTCTGTTCAAGTAAGATATATGGAAAGTAATAAACCTCCAATTAGAACAATTTCACCTGGAAGAGTGTATAGAAATGAAGCTATTTCAGCAAGATCTCATTGTTTTTTTCATCAAGTTGAAGGCTTATATATTGATGAAAATGTCAGTTTTGCAGACCTTAAACAAACTTTAGAGTTTTTTACAACACAGCTTTTTGGAAAATCAAAAATAAGATTAAGACCATCTTATTTTCCTTTTACTGAACCAAGTGCTGAAGTAGATGTTTATTGGGGTTTAAAAAATGAAACAGATTACAAAATGACCAAGGGAACAGGTTGGTTAGAAATTATGGGTTGTGGAATGGTTGATCCTAATGTGTTGGATAATTGCGGAATCGATTCTAAAAAATACTCAGGCTTTGCCTTTGGAATGGGTATTGATAGAATAGCTCTTTTGCTTCATCAAATTAAAGACATTAGACTACTTAGTGAAAATGATACTAGATTTATCAAACAATTCAAATCTACAATTTAATTTAACTTTTCGTTTAATTTTTTAAATGTGTTTTTTGGACTCTTTTTTTCATAAAGAATATCGTGCACAGCTTCAATAATTGGAGTTTTTGCTTTTTTAATATTATCTCTATTTAATTGCATCGCTTTTTTTGTTGAGATGTATCCTTCTGCAATCATTTTCATTTCCATTTGAGCAGCCTTTACTGTATAGCCTTTACCAATCATATTCCCAAACATTCTGTTTCTTGAGAAAACAGAATAGCCAGTAACTAATAAATCACCTAAATATGCCGAATTGTTAATATTCCTTTTAATTTTATGCTTTTTCTTAATAAATCTTTTTATCTCTCTTATCGCATTACTCATTAAAATACTCTGAAAATTATCTCCGTAACCAAGACCATGAGCAATTCCTGCAGCAATAGCATATATGTTTTTTAACATGCTGGAATATTCAATTCCAATTACATCATCACTTACTTTTGTTTTAATATATTTATTATTAAAATCTAAGCAAATAGTCTTTGCTAAACTCTTTTTAGAGCAAGCAATAGTTAAGTATGAAAGCCTCTCTAATGCGACTTCTTCTGCATGACAAGGACCAGCAATAACTAAGAAATTTTCATTGAGTATATTAAAATTATTAATCATGTGCTCTCCAACTAAAAGACCAGTTTCTGGAACAATGCCTTTTATTCCAGAAATTATTATTTTATTAGAAATGTCAATTTTAATTTTTTTCAACTCAGAATTTATAAATTCAGAAGGAACAACAAGTATTATTATATCTGCAATTTTAATAACTTCATTTATATCTCCACTTAATTGCAAATTAGATTTATTAAATTCTACAGAGCTTAGGTAATTTGGATTATGTTTATTCTTTTGGATATAATCAAGGGTTTCTTCATTTCTTATATACCAACTAACAGAATTTAAATTATCAGAAATAATTTTTACAATTGCAGTAGCCCAACTACCACTTCCAATAACAGCATAATTTAATTTGTTTTTCATTTTATAAGCTATAAGTTAAATATTTATTTCAATATTGTTATTTATTAAATAGGATAAAACTTTTGAGTCTATTTTTAAATTATCTGTTTTATCATCTAATATTTTTTTTCTAATATTTGAAGCTGAAACTTTAATAATAGGGGCATTTAAATAGTATATATTTTCATGTGTCAATTTAGACTTTATCATGTAATTATTTCTTGGGTAAACATATATTTTATGATTTTTTATAATATTACTGTACTGCTTCCAAGTTGTAAGTTTCATAATGTTGTCATCTCCAATTATCAAGCTATAATTATTCGTATCAGTATCTTTTTTTAAATGATTTAAAGTATTTATTGAGAAATTAGGCTCAGGTAGACTTTTTTCAATATCACTCGGTAGAATATTTTTATATTTTTTACATACAATTTCCAGCATTTTATATCGGTGATTAAAATCAATAAGTGTACTATTGATTTTATGAGGACTTTGCGGAGTAAGCACAAGCCAAACTATATCTAAATCAGAATTATTCAAGACATAATTGGCAACTTTCATATGACCATCATGTACAGGATTAAACGCACCAAAATATAGCCCTATATTCATCTAATGGTTTTTTGAGAATTGATAAATTATATTTTTCACCTCTTTAATTGCCAGCTCTAAGTTGTCATTAACAATTACAAAATCGTATTTATTAGAGTATTCAAGTTCTTTAATTGCTTTGTCAAGCCTAAATTCTATACTTTCTTGAGATTCAGTTTTTCTATCCATCAAACGTTTTTTCAATTCTATTAGACTAGGAGGTCTAATAAAAATTGACACACTTGTTTTCGGAAATTGTTTTTTTAAATTTAACCCACCTACAACATCTATGTCAAAAACAATACTTTTACCCTCTGAATTTAGCTTTTGAATTTCAGATTTTTCTGTACCGTAATACACATTTTTATAAACTTCCTCCCATTCTATAAAATCGTCATTTTGAATCTTTTCTTTAAAATCTGCGACTGATATAAAGTTATAATCTTTCCCGTCTATTTCATTTTTTCTTTTAGCCCTAGTAGTTGATGAGATTGAAAATCCTAAATTCAAATCATTTAATAATAATAATTCTTTTACTATTGTTGTTTTCCCAGAACCAGAGGGAGCAGCTATTATAATTAATTTTTCATTTTTCATTATAATACATTTAACAATTGCTCTTTTATTTTTTCTAACTCATCTTTCATCTGAATTACAATTTTTTGCATTTCTGAGTTATTTGCCTTTGAACCTATTGTATTTATTTCTCTACCAATTTCTTGGCCAATAAAAGCTAATTTTTTACCATTTGAATTACTGTTTTTAAGTGATGATAAAAAATATTCTAAATGATTTTTTAGCCTTACTTTTTCTTCGGTGATATCAATTTTTTCAATATAATAAATCAACTCCTGTTCAAATCTATTATTATCATAATCAGTATTTAATTTTTTAATTTCTGAATTAATCTTAGACCTAATATGATTAATTCTATTGGGGTCTATTTTGTTAATTGACGACAGTAAATCTTCAATTTTATGGATTCTCACAATAAAATCTTTCTCTAAGACGAGTCCTTCGTCTTTTCTATATATAATTAGAGATTCGATAGCATTTTCTATTTGCTTGTAAATTATGGGCCAATCAGAATCGTTTTCTTCAATCTGTTCAGAAACAATTGCATCTGGCATTTTTACTGCTATTTTTAATAATTCAACTGCTGAGCCGTCGACAATACCCCTTAGCTGATCTATATACGTATTTATTAAAGGAGAATTTAATAATGATTTTTTATTATTATTTGTTGAGTTCATGTATAACAAAAATTCGATTTTCCCTCTTTTTAGTTTGTCAGACAAATGTTTTCTTATAAGAAGTTCTTTGGATTTTACTGAATTTGTTATTCTTGTATTTAAATCTATATTTTTACTATTTAAAGACTTTATTTCAATTGTTAAATTTCCACTTTCCAACTGAACTAAAGACTTACCGTAGCCAGTCATTGATTGAATCATATTATTTTAAGTTTTTACAAAGATATATAAATCTCAATTAGCTTCTTTTTTTAGAGAAACTAAATAAATTCCAGTGAAGACCAAGCATACCGCTATAATATCAGTGAATTTTAAGATATCGCTTCCTGTGGCAATTGCATATAGAATTCCAATTATTGGTTGAAGATAAATAAACATTCCAACGGTCGATGCCTTTAGTGTTTTTAATGCATAAACATTAAGTAAATACACAGAAAATGTTGCACCCGTTATGACAAAACCAATTTTCAAGAATGTGATTTTGTCATATATCTGCCAAGGGATCTCTAAAAAATGATGAACAGAAAATGGCGCATTTAGTATCACTCCTAAAAGAAATAACCACTTCATTATTGTTATTACAGAGTATTTTTTAGTCAAAGATCTCACTGAGACTAAGTATATGGCATATGAAATACTATTTAATAATAGTAATAAATTTCCAGACCTAATATCTTCAGGGTTAATGTTAGTTCTTGTATTAATAAGAATTATTGAAATGGCACCTATAAATCCGATTGCTACCCCAATCAGTCTAGTCTTTATTACTTTTTCTTTTATCATGATAATAGAAATAACAAATACTATAATAGGAGAAATTGTTGAAATTATAGAGCTGTTAATTGGAGTAGAGAGCTCTAATCCTTTGATGGCAGAAATCATATTGACTGACATTCCAAAAACACTACAGAATAAAAATTTTGACCAATCTTTTTTTTGAATATTTTCTTTCATACTAAATATAGAAATAACCCAAAATAAAGTACATGCACCTAAAACTCTGGCAAATAACAAGCCAGGTGGCGTTACAAAAACTGGCATTAAGCTTTTAGTAATGGTGTGATTTAGTCCAAAAATTGATGTTGCTGTTAAAGCAGCAATAACCGCAAGTAGTCTATTGTTCACTTAGATGTTTTTTTAACTCCAAGACATTTTTTTTGCTATTTCCAATGAAAATTTTATTTCTAATAATTATAACAGGCCTCTTTAAAAATGTGTAATTATTTAAAATGAGATTTTTATATTCAAGTTCGGTTAAGGTCACATTTTTAAGTTTTTTTTCACTAAATAGTTTAGATCTTTTATTGAAAATTAATTCATAATTTTTTGATAAGCTATAAATCATTTCTATCTCTTGTATGGTTAAGGGTTTAGATTTTATTTCTCGAAACTCAAACGAACTATCTAATTTTATTTCTTTTATAATTCTTATACAAGTATTGCAAGATTTCAGATAAAAAACTACCTTCATAATAAACTAAATATTTATTTAAAATTAAAGGTATTATTTAGTTTTTGATACTACTAATTAAAATCTATTTTTGTTATTTAAATCAAACTAATGAAATTCAATACTAAAACTATTCACGGCGGACAGACGCACGACCCAGCTTATGGTGCAGTTATGCCCCCAATCTATCAAACATCAACCTATGCTCAGACTACTCCTGGTGGTCACAAAGGGTTTGAGTATTCTCGTACTCACAACCCAACAAGACACGCATTAGAGAATTCATTTGCCAGTATAGAAAACGGAAAGCATGGACTTGCTTTTGGATCAGGACTTGCAGCAATTGATGCTGTAATTAAATTGTTAAAACCTGGTGATGAGGTTATTTCAACAAACGATTTATATGGAGGAACTTATAGGCTATTTACTAAAATCTATGAAGATTTTGGAATTAAGTTTCATTTCGTTGGAATGGAAACTCCCTCAAAAATAAATTCTTTAATAAATAAAAAAACAAAATTGTTGTGGGCTGAAACTCCTACAAATCCCATGTTAAATATTGTAGATATTAAAGCCTTATCCAAAGTTGCAAAGACAAATAATATCCTCTTTGCTGTTGACAATACTTTCGCAACACCATACATACAGACTCCATTAGATTTAGGGGCTGACATAGTAATGCATTCAGCAACTAAGTATCTAGGTGGTCACAGTGATGTTGTCATGGGCGCACTTGTGGTTAATAATAGTTCTTTGGCAGAGAGATTATACTTTATCCAAAATGCCAGTGGTGCTATACCTGGACCTCAAGATAGTTTTTTGGTTTTACGTGGAATAAAAACTTTGCATATTAGAATGCAAAGACATTGTGAAAATGCTAAGATGATTGCAGATTTTTTAAATGAACATCCCAAAGTTGAAAAAGTCTATTGGCCTGGACTTAAAAATCATAAAAACCATTCAATTGCCAAGAGTCAGATGAATGATTTTGGGGGGATGATTTCTTTTACTTCTAAGAATAATGACTACGACGAAACTATACGAATTCTAGAAAGATTAAAAATATTTACTCTTGCTGAATCCTTGGGAGGAGTTGAATCTCTTTCTGGTCATCCCGCCAGTATGACTCACGCAAGTATTCCGAAATTAGAAAGGGAAAAATCAGGTGTTGTAGATTCACTTATAAGGCTTAGTGTAGGAATTGAAGATATTTCTGATTTAATTCAAGACTTGAAACAGGCTCTTGAATAGATTTTTTTGTTAATATGATAATATTGTTAGTGATTAATGTAATATATTTATTAAATCATTATTTTTATATAGAGATTAATCAAAATATTATAATTTAAAGTCAAATACATTATGCAAGATAAAATAAACGGATTTTTAAATTTAGTACGTGAAAGAAACGGAAATGAACCTGAATTTATGCAGGCAGTTGAAGAAGTTGCAGAGACTGTAATACCTTACATAGTAAATAAAGATATCTATCACGGAAAAAATATTTTACTAAGAATGGTTGAACCTGAAAGAGTAATATCATTTAGGGTCTGTTGGGTTGATGATCAAGGAGAGATTCAGGTAAATAGAGGATATAGAGTTCAAATGAATTCAGCAATTGGTCCTTACAAAGGAGGTTTAAGGTTTCATCCAACTGTTGATTTGAGTATACTTAAGTTTTTAGCTTTTGAACAAGTTTTTAAAAACAGTCTTACTACTTTGCCTATGGGGGGTGGAAAAGGAGGAAGTGATTTTGATCCAAAGGGAAAAAGTGATAATGAGATTATGAGATTTTGTCATTCATTTATGAGTGAGTTATTTAGACATATCGGTCCAAACACAGATATTCCTGCGGGAGATATTGGTGTTGGGGGAAGAGAAATTGGATACTTATTTGGTAAATACAAAAAGTTAAGTAACGAATTTACTGGAGTTTTAACAGGCAAAGGAGTTTCTTGGGGAGGCTCGTTAATTCGACCAGAAGCTACGGGCTATGGAACAGTATATTTTGCACAAAATATGTTAGCTACTAAAGGAGATGACCTAACAAATAAAACAGTTGTTATTTCTGGTTCAGGAAATGTTGCTCAGTTTGCAGCTGAAAAATCAATTCAGTTAGGAGCAAAAGTTCTTACAATGTCTGATTCCTCTGGCTATATTTATGATTCTGAAGGGATAGACGATGAAAAATTAAAACATGTAATGAATCTTAAAAACGTTCAAAGAAAACGAATTAGTGAATACTGTATTAAATACCCTAACAGTGAGTTTGTTAAAGGAAAAACTCCATGGGCTACAAAATGTGACATAGCTCTTCCATGTGCTACACAAAATGAATTAGATTTAAACGATGCTAAGATATTACTTAAAAATGGATGTATTTGTATAAGTGAGGGAGCTAATATGCCATCCACTAAGGATGCTGTTCATGAGTTTCAAAAAGCTAAAATTTTATTTGCTCCCGGAAAAGCTTCGAATGCTGGTGGAGTTGCAACATCAGGTTTAGAAATGACTCAAAACTCTCTTAGATATAATTGGTCTAGAGAAGAAGTAGACAAAAAGCTAAAGGATATTATGATGGATATTCATGATTCTTGTATTGAATATGGTTCAGATGATAATGGTTATGTTGACTATGTAAAAGGAGCTAATATAGCTGGTTTTGTTAAGGTTGCTGATGCCATGTTAGCTCAGGGCATAGTTTAGTTTTATATTATTATATTATAATGATATATTTGTCGTTCTTATAGATATATCATTATAATTCATTTCATGAAATTTATTGCCGTTCTTTTTTTTTCAATGTTGAGTATACCTTTTTGTATTTCTCAAAATTGGAACGGGCACTATTCCTATCACAACTCTATTGACACATCAATTGGAAATGGAAAAATATTTACTGCATCAGAAAATTCGATTTATATTCACTCAACTCAAGACGATCAACTAAATACAATTACAACTATTGATGGTTTGTCAGGAGATTTTATTTCAAATATTTATTACAGTCCTAATTTTAATAAATTAATAATTGGATATGAAAACGGTCTAATTCAAATTGTAGATTTTAATGATAATAATATAACAACTGTATACGACATAATTGAAAAGACTACAATACCACCCAACAAAAAAAAGATAAACGAATTAACAGAAGTTGGAAATATTATTTATATATCAACTGATTATGGAATTTCATTATACGACTTAAATTTATTAGAATTTGGAGATAGTTTATTTATAGGTGATGGGGGAACACAACAACAAGTAAATCAGACAATAATTAATGATAATTTCTTATACGCTGTATTACCAGATTTTGGTGGAATAAAAAGAGTTAGTCTAGATTTAGATATAATTAACTATCAGAACTGGGAGCTTATTTACGCAGGAGATTATGATTATATATTAAATATCAATGATAGTTTTGTTTTTACTAATGAAAACAATGTTTTTTTATCCGATAATGGGACATCAAGCCAAGTAATTTCTTTACCTCAACTGATTAAAAAAATTATTATAAATGAAGGTAAAATAATAATTACTTCTGAAGATAAAGTTTTCATTTATGATACAAATTTCAACCTAATAAACAGTTCAATTATAAGTAGTGATTTTAATACTAACTTTAATAGTTCGGAATTATATAATAATTATGTTTATGTAGCCACATCCTCAGTAGGACTACTTAAAATTAACATAAATAATATTCAACAAAATTACTCAATATTACCAGTCGGGCCTCTTTCTAATAATGTCTTTTCAATTAGTTCTTTATATGGTAATCTTTGGGCAACTTTTGGGGATTATACTTCAACTTATAATCCATATCCATTGGCAAGAAAAGGGGTTAGTCATTTTTCTGACGGATATTGGAATAATATAAATTATGATAGTATCCCTGAAAATGCGGTTAATTTAAATAATATTTCTATAAACCCATTTAATTTAAATAATGTATTTATTAGTTCATATCACGGAGGGTTATTAGAAATTTCTGAAGAATCTTTAAGTTTATTTGATCAGTCAAATAGTGGTCTAGAGTCTTTAAATACAAATGACACTAACTATAATAGTGTGAGAATTTCGGGAAGTAACTTTGATGACTCAGGTACTTTATGGGTAATGAATTCTAGAGTAGACAACCCTTTAAAGTCTTTTAATCTAGATACTAATCAATGGTCAAGTTATGATTTTACCCAAATTATCCCTGATGGATTTAATGATGAACTTGGATTTAGCGATATTGTAATTGGGTCAAATGGAATAAAATGGATTGGAGGTTTAAATTCTGGGTTAATAGGCTTTAATGAAAATTCAGGAAATCCATTGTTAAAAAGAATAAATGATAATGATTTTGGAAATTTACCTTCACCTTATGTCAAAAGTCTAGCGATGGATAACAATAACCATTTGTGGATAGGAACCATCAAGGGACTTAGAGTTTTATATAATACTTCAAATTTCTTTGAGGTTAATGTCTCTACACAACAAATAGTTATTGAAGAGGATGGTATTTATAAAGAACTTTTAGAACAGCAATTTATTTCTGATATTAAAGTTGATGGATCAAATAATAAATGGGTAGGAACTATTGGTTCTGGATTGTTTTACTTTTCACAAAATGGACAACAAACTATCTATCATTTTACTAAGAACAACTCTCCATTACCTTCTAATAATATTAATGATATTGCATTAGATTTTGTAAATGGTCTTGTATTTATTGCTACAGACAAAGGGTTGGTGTCATTTGATTCTGGGGGATCTCAAACAAGTTCAACATTAAATGAATCTTATGTTTATCCTAATCCAGTTCGTCCATCCTTTAATATGAATATTGAAAAAATAAAAATCTCAGGAATTACAGAGGATGTAAACATAAAAATTACAGACATTTCAGGAAATCTAGTGGCTGAAGCTAATTCAAACGTAAATAATAGATATAATGGATTTAACTTAGAAATTGACGGAGGAATTGCATATTGGAATGGTAAAAACTTAGCCAACAATTCTGTTTCATCGGGTGTTTATATAGTGATGCTTTCAGATCTAGATAGCTATGATACAAAAATCTTAAAAATCATGATAATTAGATAATGTTAATATCGAGTTCCGCTATAGTTTTGTCCAAAGTTCGTTACCGAGATAATGACCTAATTATGAAGTGTTTTACAAGAGACTTAGGAGTTGTGTCTTACGTGGTTAAAAATATTTCAGTTTCAAAAAAAAGTAAAAACAAATTCGCATTTTTCCAACTTTTAAATATTATTGATTTAGAAACTAATTTTAATCCAAATAGATCAATTCAATATATTAAAGATTTAAAAATCAAATATAGTTTCAAATCTCTTCATACGAATATTTATAAGAGCTCTGTAGTTATGTTTTTATCTGAAATATTATCTACAATTATACATAATGAAATTGAAGATGTTGAGTTGTTTGATTTTATTGAAGACTCTCTTATTTGGTATGATCAGTCTGAAGATAGTTCAGCTTTTTACTTAATCTTTTTAATGAAAATAACTAACTATTTGGGCTTTTATCCAGACTGTACTAATATGCATTATAATTATTTTAATTTGGAAGAGGGGCTTTTTGAAAATTCAAAAAATAGTAAGTATGTAATCAGTGGAGATGATTTAGTTTTATTCAAAACAATTTTAGGCATAAAATTTGATAGTAACAAGTTGCCATTTATAGATAAGTTAAAGAAAAAAGATATATTAAAAAATATTTTAATTTATTACAAATTGCATGTTGATGGATTTAAAGATCCAAAGTCTTTAAAAGTATTAAATCAAATTTTTGCAGATTAATGAAAACAGTGTTCAGTTTTATAATTTTTACATTTTCTCTTTTGGTTTCATCACAGGAAATTTATGTTTTAGATGAAGTAACAATGGAACCAATCTCAGGAGCTCTTTTGTATGAGGAACTTAATGGTGGAGTTAAAAAAGGAACAATGTCAGATATAAACGGCGCCGTTTCTCTTTCAGCATTTGAAAATGCCGATTTTATTACAATATCTCACATTTCGTATTTAAATAGAACATTAGAATTTAGTAATATTACAGGTAATATTTTGTTAAAACCTGATTCAAACAATTTAGATGAAATTGTTATTTCAGCTTCAAAATTCTCTCAAAATCTTAAAGAAATATCCCAAAGGGTAATATTTATCTCAACTGAAGATGTAGTATTAAGTAATCCTCAAACCAGTGCTGACTTATTAAGTAATAGTGGTAATGTGTATATCCAGAAAAGTCAATTAGGTGGAGGTAGCCCTATGATAAGAGGCTTTTCAACGAACAGATTAACTTTGTCTGTTGATGGTGTTAGATTAAACAACGCTATATTTAGAGGTGGCAACATACAGAATGTAATTTCAATTGACCCTTTTAATATTCAAAGTACAGAAATCGTTCTTGGATCAAGCTCTGTTATTTACGGTAGTGATGCTATTGGTGGAGCTATGAACTTTCAAACAAAAAAACCTGTGTTTTCAGAATCAGAGAACATTTTTTTTAAACTTAACTCAACATCTAGAAATTCTAGTGCTAACACAGAAAAAACTGCTCACATAGATTTTAATATGGGATTTGAAAATTTTGCTAGCCTTACTAGTATTTCTTTTTCTGACTTTGATGATCTAAAAATGGGAGCTAATGGTCCCTCAGACTATCTAAGACCGGAGTATGTTCAGCAGGTAGATGGACAGGATGTTATTTTCTCTAATTCTGACCCAAGAGTTCAAAAGCATACTGGTTATTCTCAGTTTAATTTTATGCAAAAATTTCTATTAAAAACTGATAAAACAGTATATGACTTAGGAGTTCATTATTCTTCAACTTCGAATATTCCAAGATACGATAGGTTAATTAGATACAACAATGACACTAACGAACTTCATTATGGCGAGTGGTATTACGGTCCACAAAAATGGCTTTTGATAAACTCTAGGATCACAAAAGAGAGTTTTAAATCTCCAATCTATGATAAATTAATCTTAACCACTGCTTATCAAAAGTTTCACGAAAGTAGGTTTAGCAGAAATATAAATTCAAGTGATCAAAAAGAATTTAAAGAACAGGTCAATATCTTTTCTTTAAATTTGGATTTTGAAAAATCTTATGATGATAAATCTTATTTTTCTTATGGAATAGAGTATCTAAATAACAAAGTTAACTCCACGGCATACCTAAATAATATATCAAATGGCTCATTTTCATCTATAGCAACAAGATATCCTGATGACTCGACATGGGAATCCCTAGCAAGTTATCTTACTTACAAGTACAAATCAAGTAAAGATTTAATTTTTCACTCTGGCTTAAGGTATAGCCATATAATTATTAATGCTGATTTATCAGCAAATAATTTATTCCATAATTTTCCTTTTTCTAATGCTAATCTTAATACGGGAGCGCTAACAGGAGCTTTAGGATTAAGTTGGGTTCAAAATGATACTTTTCAATGGAAGTTTAATTTGACAACAGCTTTCAGAGCTCCAAATATTGATGACATAGGGAAAATATTTGATTCAGCACCAGGTATAGTTGTTGTTCCAAATCCTGATTTAGAGCCTGAAAAATCATTTGGCGTTGAACTTGGGAGTTTAATAAGTGTTAACTCAAAAATCAATTTTGATTTTGCAGTTTATTATACTCATTTATATAACAGTATGATTAGAAGCCCTTTCAGTATGACTGTTGATTCAGATGATCCAAGTGGATCTTCAATCATTAATCAAATTAATTATCATGGAGAGTTAAGTGATATTTATGCTATTCAAAATACCTCAAAATCTTGGCTTTATGGTTTTGAAACTGGACTTAAGATAAATTTATCTGACAATTTTGATTTTAAGACTCAATACAATTATTTAAATGGAGAACAAAGAGACATGGATGGTGCTGCAAACCTCCCTGTTCGACATGTTTCTCCACATTTTGGAAATATCCATTTTATTTATGGAATAAATAAAACTAAAGTCGATCTATTTTTCAATTATAATTCAGAACTTTCATTTTCTCAACTCTCAAATTCTGAAAGAGATAAACCTTACCTATATGCTAGAGATGAAAATGGCAATCCATATTCTCCGTCTTGGCATACTTTAAATTTGAGAACTTTATATGAGCTGAATAAAAACTTTCAATTCACTGCTTCAATTGAAAACATCTCTAATAAGTTATATAGACCTTATTCCTCTGGAATATCAGCTCCTGGTATAAACTTTATATTTTCCGTAAATTACAGTTTATAGATAATATTTATGAGTGAATTATTTAAGCAATCAGATGTTGTAAAAAAATTACAAAGATATTGTGTATACCAAGATAGATGTCATAAAGATGTAACTGACAAGATGAAATTAATGAAAATACCATATAGCCTTTTTGATAATGTATTGGTAGAATTAATCAAAGATGATTTTTTAAACGAAGAGCGATTTGCTTTTAGTTTTATTAGAGGAAAGTTTAGAATTAAGCAATGGGGCAAGATTAAACTTAAAAATGAACTTCTTCAAAGGAACATAACTTCAGCTCTTATAAATAATGCTTTAAGTCAAATTAATAATGAGGATTATAATAAAACATTTGATGAATTAGCTTTAAAAAAATTTAAGTATTTAAATCAGGATACCAGTATAAATAGTAAAAAAAAATTTATAAATTATTTACAGTACAGAGGCTGGGAGAATGATTTAATTTTTAAAAAAGTAAACGATCTTTTTTAAAATTTAACATTTAATCCAACTAAAATATTTCTTCCTGGCATTTCAACTAAATTTGTTTCGCTATAAATTGCATCGAATAAATTATTTCCAGTAAGAGATATTTTATAATTTTTTAAAGTATAATTTAACTTGAGGTCCATTACAGAATAATTTTCCCCGAAGCTTCTTTCAGCATATTTGTAAACTATTGAGCTATTTAAGTTTTTTTTGATTTCAAAACTATAAGAGGTGGTAATATGATTTTTTAATGAATTTAGCGCATATCTTGAAAAACCAAAATCAGTCTGTTTTAAATCATCTTTAATATTGGTGTATCCAATATTTATACTGTGTTTTAAAAATGCAGCTAGATAAAAATCATATGATAAATCAACTTCATAACCTGTTGTGTTTATCTCTCTAATGTTAAATGCTTCCCAGGGAGCTGATTCTATATTTTTTACATAATCAATTACATCAGATGCATCTCGATTGAATACAACAAAATTTATATTTAATCCGTTTTTATCATATCGTGCTCCAAATTCTTGTGTTAATGCTTTTTCAGGATTTAAATTATCATTCCCAATTGTTGTTGGACTATTATAGTATAAATCTGTATAGGTAGGGACTCTATAGGTATAGCCAATATTACTATAGAATTTAATATCATCATTTATTTGATAGCCAATATCCAGTCCTGGATAAGCAAAGAAATTCCTAAAAAAATTACTTTGGTAATTCATATTTGTCGAAACATCTGAAAAATAACTAAATGCTACACCAGGCGTTAAATCAATTTTTTCATCAGCAAATTTCACTTGCTGTTCTAAAAATAAATTCACCATAGTTCTATTTCTACTACCTAGATTATTACTGGATAATTTTACTGACGAAACATCTAATCCAAACCCTGTACTTCCAAGCCCTGATTTATAAGACCCATTAACCTCAAAACCAACTTTATTAGATATGTGTAAATTTCGATATACTGCTGGATTATGTCTTAAATAAACATACATGTCTTGATTTCTTTTCCAGTATAGTTTAGGCTTTATAATTAAATTTTCTTTAATTATTTTAGTAGAAAATCCTAATAAACTAGCCTGTGTTTCTTCATATTGATCAATAGCTTCAGGACTTGCATAGAATCCGTTAGCTCCAAACTTTCTTTCATTAAAAGAAGACATCATATCAATTAATTGCCCTTTTATTTGAAAGCTGTTTTTTAAAAAATAATTTTCATTTTTATAATCGGTATTGTATTTATGTCCTTCTGAACTATTATTCGAATAATGGAAAAGTACAGATTGGTCTTGAATTTTCTTGCTAATTGTTACTGAAGCATTTTGCTGCTCATAAGATCCAGCTTCTAATTTTATCGAGACCATGTCTTCCGCTACTTTAGAAGTGATAATATTTATAGCTCCTGTGAATGCATTTTGCCCGTATATTCTAGATGCAGCCCCTTTTATAATTTCTATTCTTTCTATTACTTCAATGGGCAATGCCATATTCATGGTGTGATGTCCTGTTTGAGGATCTTCTACCTTAATTCCATCTATTAATAGTAGAGTTTGATCAAAACCACCACCTCTAATATAGAGGTCTGCTTGCATACCTGAAGTCCCTCTTCTTCTTATATCTATTCCTGCAACTTGCTGTAATAATTCTGCAACGTTATTCGCTGGGCTATTGATAATCTCTTCTTTTGAAACTACCTGTACAGTCTTTGAACTTTCAAATAATTCAAGTTCAATTCTAGGCGAAGAAACAACTGTTACTTCTTCTAGACTTATTTGCTTCTCTTGTGAGTTAATTATTGAGTTTATTGCAATTATTAAGATTACAGAAAGTAATTTTTTCATTGTTTTTTATTTTTTTTTCAAAATTACTGCTTTTTTCGCCAATTCTATATTTTGTTAATAATAAATAGCTAATTGATCTATATGCTTTGTTTCAAGCATTATATTTATTTCATGTTTGCACTTGTCGATTGTAATAATTTTTATGCTTCTTGTGAGCGTGTTTTTAATCCAAATCTTCAGCATAAACCAATAGTAATTTTATCCAATAACGATGGGTGTATTATTGCTAGAAGTGATGAAGCTAAAAAATTAGGAATACCTATGGGAGCCCCTATTTTTAAATATAGAACTCTTATAGTGAATCATAATGTAAAGGTTTTTTCCTCAAATTATTCTTTGTATGGAGATATGAGCAGTAGAGTAATGTCTATATTAAAACAATTCACACCAGACATACAGGTTTATAGCATAGATGAATCTTTTTTAAAGCTAGAAGGTTTTGAAGGTTATAATTTGACTGACTATGGAATGTCAATGAAAAACAGGATTTTAAAATGGACAGGTATACCTACTTGCGCTGGAATTGCACCGACAAAGGCTTTATCTAAAGTTGCCAATAAAATTGCAAGAAAATATCCTAACCAGACAAATGGAGTATATGTTATTGATACTGAAGTCAAGAGGATAAAAGCTTTAAAATGGACTAAAATAAAAGATATATGGGGAATAGGTAAAAAGCTTAGTAATAGGCTAGCAACTAAAGGATGTAAAAATGCATATGATTTTACCCAGCTACACGAGAGTTGGGTGAAGTCTAATATGTCAGTTGTAGAATCTAGATTACAGCGAGATTTATTAGGTATACCAACACTTGATTTAGAGGTTCAAAAATCTAAAAAATCTATTGCAACTACAAGAACTTTTGAAAAACCATTAAAGGAATTAGATGAAATTAAAGAACGCGTCTCTACTTTTGCTTTTGTTTCTGGAGAAAAACTACGTCGCCAGAATTCTCACTGTCACATGATTATAGTTATACTTAGAAGTAACTACTTTAGAGAAGATCTAAAACAGCATTATGCAACTAAAGTAATTAGTTTACCATACCCAACAAATTCCTCTCTTGTACTTAGTAATTATGCGATAAAAGCTATTGAAGAGGTTTTTAAAAAAGGGATTGCATACAAAAAAGCAGGAATAATACTTACAGGGTTAGTTCCTTCTAACAACTATCAATTAAATATATTTGATTGGGAAAATTCTAATCATCAACCACTTATGAAGGCCATTGACAAGATAAATTATAGGTTTAGTAATAAAATAAAGTTAGCTAATCAAGATTTAAAAAAAACTTGGAAGATGAAACAAGATCATTTATCTCCTAACTATACTACTAATTTGCAAGATATAATTAAAGTAAAATAATGACAGAAAAAGTTAAGCCACTTCAATTTTTTATACCTAAACCTAGTAGCTCAGGAGAGGGCACAATTATTATTAATTCAGGAATTGCCGCTGGATTTCCGTCTCCAGCTGATGACTTCAAACAAAATAGAATAAGTCTTGACAATGAATTGGTTAAAAATAAGGAAGCTACTTTCTTTGCAAGAGTTTGTGGTCAGTCTATGATTGGCGCAGGTTTAGACGATAATGACTTATTGATAATAGATAGAAGTATAGAGCCAGAGAACAATAAAATCGCTGTATGCTTTATAGACGGGGAATTTACTGTAAAAAGACTTTTAATTAAAAAAGGTAAACTTTGGCTTCAGCCAGAAAATTCAGAATTTAAACCGATAGAAGTCACAAATGAAAATGAGTTTGTGATTTGGGGAATAGTAACTAATGTTATAAAGAAAGTTTAAAAGGTAAGTTAGTCTACTAAAGCTATAATTTTGTTTTCTTTTAGCTCTACAGTGCCAGAATTAATAGAAAGAAAAGTTCCTTTTTCGGGTCCCTTTTTAAATTTATCTCTAAGATTTTCTTCTATTGTAATGTCCCCATAAATTTTAATGATTCCTTTTTTTAATGTAGAAACAATTGAAGCGTGATTATTTAACATTTCAAACTCACCATCGACACCAGGAACAGCAACCGATGTTACCTCTCCACTAAATAAAGTAAATTCCGGGGATATAATTTCTAAATACATTTAACTATAATTTATAATTTATGCTTCTGCTAACATTTTTTCGCCTGACTCAATAGCTTCTTCGATACTTCCTTTAAGGTTGAAAGCAGCTTCAGGCAAATGATCTAATTCACCGTCCATAATCATATTAAATCCTTTTATTGTTTCCTTTATATCTACTAATACTCCAGGTATTCCAGTAAATTGTTCTGCAACATGGAATGGTTGAGATAAAAACCTTTGAACTCTACGAGCTCTACCTACAGCCATTTTATCTTCCTCAGATAATTCTTCCATACCAAGAATCGCAATAATATCTTGTAGCTCTTTATATCTTTGTAATAATTCTTTTACTCTTTGAGCACAGTTATAATGATCGTCACCAAGAATATCTGCAGTTAGGATTCTTGAAGTAGAATCTAATGGATCAACAGCTGGATAAATACCTAGCTCAGCAATTTTTCTTGAAAGTACTGTAGTAGCATCTAAGTGAGCAAATGTTGTTGCTGGTGCAGGATCTGTTAAATCATCAGCAGGTACGTATACTGCTTGTACAGAGGTAATCGATCCATTCTTAGTTGATGTAATTCTCTCTTGCATTGCACCCATTTCTGACGCTAGTGTAGGTTGGTAACCTACGGCAGAAGGCATTCTACCTAGTAGTGCAGACACCTCTGATCCAGCTTGAGTAAATCTAAATATATTATCAACAAAAAATAACACATCTTTACCTTGACCTTCTCCAGCTCCATCACGGAAATATTCGGCTATTGTAAGTCCAGACAAAGCTACTCTAGCTCTTGCTCCAGGAGGTTCATTCATTTGACCAAAAACAAATGTTGCTTTTGATTCTTTCATTACATTCTTATCAACTTTGTTTAAATCCCATCCACCTTCTTCCATAGAGTGCATGAAATCATCTCCATATTTAATAATTCCTGATTCTAACATCTCTCTTAAAAGGTCATTACCTTCTCTAGTTCTTTCACCTACTCCTGCAAATACAGAAAGTCCACCGTGTCCTTTAGCAATGTTGTTGATTAACTCTTGAATAAGTACAGTTTTTCCAACTCCAGCACCTCCAAATAATCCAATTTTACCACCTTTAGCATAAGGCTCAATAAGGTCAATTACTTTTATTCCAGTAAATAATACTTCTGTAGATGTAGACAAGTCTTCAAACTTAGGAGCTTCCCTGTGTATAGGGAGACCACTTTCACCAGATTTAGGCAAATCTCCTAAACCATCAATTGCATCTCCAATTACATTAAACAATCTACCATAAACATCATCTCCAACAGGCATTTGAATAGGCGAGTTTGTAGATGTTACTACAACTCCTCTACTTAATCCATCTGATGAATCCATCGCAACGGTTCTAACGGTATTCTCACCAATATGAGATTGAACTTCTAATACTAGAATTGTTCCATCGCTTTTTTTGATTTCTAAAGAATCATAGATTTTTGGTAATCCGTTACTAGCATCGAATTCAACATCGATTACTGGACCAACTATTTGTGAAATTTTTCCTGAAATTGTAGACATTATGTAGGTGTTTTTTTAGTAAATAACTTTCAAGTCGCAAAGATAGATTTTTTATCTAAAAAATTTTAATAATTTTTTTAAAAAATGTCTAAAATTTATCAATTTTTATTAAACAAAAAAACCTGTAGTTCATCTACAGGTTTTTTTTAAATTTTATTTTAAAAAATTATCTCAAGTCAGGCGAGTAATTTGTTGGATAGTCACCAGCTTTTACTGCTGCATCCGATAAATTAGAACCATAATGAGCGTCAATCGCCTCCATCATTCCGTTAGCTATTAGTGCACTACCTCTAGCTGTAGTGTGAACTCCATCTAAAGAAAAGAACCCTCCAGTTACTAAATTAGTAGTCATAACATAATCATCAAAAGCAACACCTTGAACAACGGCTTGGTTTAAAATTCCATAAGCATCATAAAGAGCCCAACCTTGCTGTGCGGTTAACGTTTCAATTGTTGCATTGAACTCTATAACTCTTGCACGTGCTTCAGAAATTTCATCAGACGATAAAACAATATTGTCCGCAAGGGGAACCGAAACTCCATTTATTTGAGTTGGATTTCCGCCAACAGCTGTTCCTATTAAACCAATTGCAGGTAATACAATTTTATCGTTCATAGTTGTTTGTCTCCATGAGGGTAAACCTAAAGCTGATAAATCAGTAAGATATTCATCTTCCATTAACATAGCATTTTGACCAGCACCATAAACTACTGTTCTTGCCTCTACTTCATCAGCTGAAATTAGTCCAAAAGCTTGAGCTGCGGCTAAACCGCCGTTATAAGCTGCAAATCCTCCATTTAACATATCTGCAGTTGCAGCGTCTAATGGGACAGCATTATAAGGTATTGTATTTAAATATGCTATAGAAGTTACATCAGGAATATTAGACACAACTCCACCAGGAACTTGAGCTAAAGCTGCCATAGTTGATCCAAATGCAAAGTCAAAATCAGCGGAGCTAGTTAAAGTTCCAACTCCACCACTAGTGGCATAACCTAAAGCGTCATTTCCACCTGACCAAACACTTACAAATGTTGGTGATTGAGCCAATACATCTTGAACTATACTAGATCCAGGACTGGACATAACTCTAACTGCATATGGATTTGCAGTCCCAGTAGCAACACCTGCTAAGTTGCCATAGCCAGGGGCAATCATATGAATTGCTTGAGCACCAGGAACAGACATATTGCTGTATGGTCCAGGCGTGGAATTAATTATTTCCGTAGTTGGTGTAGCGCCTAAATCACTCAATGATTGTGGTCCGGCACCATTAAAAAATAGTCTAGGTCCAG
The DNA here is from genome assembly GCA_902515565.1 of uncultured Bacteroidota bacterium. Taxonomy (GTDB): domain Bacteria; phylum Bacteroidota; class Bacteroidia; order Flavobacteriales; family Flavobacteriaceae; genus SGZJ01. Next base: position 22,523 of record CABXVR010000007.1, read on the forward strand.
TAATTTGATTTCCACCAAGAAGTAGTCCTCCGATATTATCGTTCATATAAGGTTGAGAATAATTGTTGGCCATTGTATTATCTAGTGAAAGGCTCATTACTCCAGCCATTATATTTGGGTAAGAACTTTTTTGTCCTTCGTAAAACAAAGCGCCATCAGTAAATCCAGCAGTAATTGATGCACCAATCGAAACAAATTTATCGAAATTAGCATTTCCAGATCTGATTTCAACCATCTCTTCAGCAGATACTATAGAATTGTCGTCATCTTCATCACAGGAGTTAAACACTATCAAAGTCATTGATAGAAATAAATATTTAAGATTTTTTAGTTTCATTATTTTCATGATTTAATTATTTAAGGGGGTTAAATTTAATAAAAGACAAAAAAAAGCTTCTAACTAAGTTAGAAGCTTTTTATAAAGTAAAACTTTTTTTATAGGTTGTTGATAGTTAATGAAAGGTAATATTGAGAACCTATTAAACCAGAACCGAATGCTGTGAAGTATTCGTTACCGCCAAGATTGGCAGCACCAGCCTTTAATACAGTGTTAAGTTTAGGTAATGTCAAGCTAACTTGTGCGTCAAACACATGCTCAGCAGGAACATCTCCTTCACCAAAAGTTGCTTCCCAATAGAATTCACTATTATATCTCCAAGCTACATTGAAACCAAAGTTTTTGAAAAGTTCAGTTTTTCCAATCTGACCTTTAATTTTATGCTCTGGCGTATTCCAGTTAGTAGCAAAATCAGGATTAGCTTCTTCATCAAAATCTAATACAGATTTAGTATAGTTACCGCTTACATCAAAACCAAGAATCCTAGTAGTAATACCTATGGCACCACCCCAAGAATTAATCTCAGCAGTTGAGTTTGTGTATACACTCCAAGTTTCAAAATCTCCGTTAGCGATAGCTAAAACAGAAAGAGCTCCATCTCCTACACTACCATAAAGTGGTGATAATACTGCTTGAGTATTAATGAAGTTTGAATACTCGTTTTTGTACACGCTCATGTCTACAGAAAAGTTTCTAGAAAGTTTACCTCTGTATCCAAGTTCAATAGATTTTACTTCTTCTGGCTTTACCATTTCAACCCCAGAAGCTTCTAATAAAGCAGGGTTTCCTGTAGCAGCAAAAGCTCCAACTGAAGCAACTGAAAAAGAGTTATTAAATGCACTATTACCATCTAAAGTAACTGAACTAGGAACTCCTAATGCTTGTCCGTTTTGACTTACAGGGTAATCTCTAACATAGTTGTCTAAACTTGCAGGAGAAGAACCAAGTAATCTAGCTCTACCAACATCAAGACCTATAAATAAATCTTGTGTAGACGGGTTTCTAAATCCAGTTTGAAAACCTACTCTAAAGTTGTGATTTTTATACTCACCAGCTTGGTATGACAAAGAAACTCTTGGAGTTACTTGTCCATCAAAAAACTCGTTTTTGTCATATCTTGCAGCAGCAGTTAAGGTCAATCTTTCTTCATTCAAAAATCCTTTTACAAGTTGTGTGTAAACACCCGTTTCCGAGTATTCTATAGGACCATCATAATCAGTGTAAATTGTTCCTGATGAATTAAGTGAATACTGTCTGAAAGAACCACCAACTTGTATGTCAGCCCAATCTACTTGGTCTTGAAAGTTGTAGTTCCAATCACTGTGATATATTTTTGAATTATCTTGAAATTTAGCTCCTGTCGTTAAATCAGGATCATTTACAACTGTTTCAAAAGCAGCAAGGTATTCTGGTGTTCCAGGAAGTAATCTTCCTGTGTCAGCCACTTGTCTACCAGTAGCATGTGCTACAGATTCAGGTGCGCCAGCTAAAGTTGCTCCAAGAAAACCACCTACATATTGTCCAAACCAGTCGTTGTCACTTTTCCAGCTTCTGTTAATGTTGATAGCGGTAAAATTCATGTCATAAGAATCACCAGCATTATCTTCTGTTACATAAGCTCTTACAAAGAAGTTATCATCTTTAACTTCTAATTTGTGTTGACTCATTGTAAAGTTTTCAATACCATATCTGTTAGTTCCTTGGTATACTGTTTGTCCAGTTCCCCATTTACCAATGTATGAAATTTCAAAATTATTTTCGAAAGGTCTATAGTATATACCCCAATCTGCTTTTTTACTTTCAGCAACGTGATCAGTTAAATCTACTTCTCTATATCCAGTTCTACTCACTGTTTGAGATGGAACAAGAGCATCAGCTCCAGCAGGAATTAATCCAACTGCTGACAAAAATTGAGCTACACCATTAATATCTGTTGCAACTTCATCCCCGTAAATGTTAATCCCATCGTGATCATAATCAGCTCTGGTTAAACCTCTTCCGAATTTATCTTCTTCACTGTCAGCAACCCAGTCTGTACCAAGTAAGTATCCAAAGTTTGCTTTTATAGCAAGTTTGTCACTAAACTTATGTCCAAAACGAATACTTAAATCTCTATAAGTATTGTCTCCAGCTGCTTCTTGTGAAGTTATTCCTTGTTTATATTGTCCACTTAACCCTGTGTGGTCAAATGGGTTTTTACTATTCATTAAAAGAATACCGTTAAATGCATTTGCACCATATAGGGCAGAAGATGCACCAGGTAATAATTCAACGCTCAATACATCCGTTTCAGTCATCCCCAGTAAGTTACCTAATGGGAAATTTAAAGCAGGAGCAGAATTATCCATTCCATCAACTAATTGTACAAATCTTGTATTTGCAAATGTTGCAAACCCTCTTGTGTTAATCGCTTTAAAAGTTAAACTGTTAACGTTTATATCAACTCCTTTCATGTTTTCTAATCCATCGTAAAAATCAGCTGATGCAGTGTTAGCAATTTCTTTAACACCAAATCTTTCAATTGTTACTGGAGATTCGAATATTCTTTGTGGAGTTCTAGATGCAGAAACAACAACTTCATCTAAAAAAGTGCCATCTTCTAGTTCAAAATTAACTGTACCTGAAGAATCAACATTTTGTGATGACGATTGGAATCCAACCATACTAGCTGTTACTGTTACTGATCCTTCAGAATCAGAAGTAAAAGAATAGTTTCCATCAAAGTCTGTAACCGCACCAGATGAAGTTCCATCAACGATGACATTTGCACCGGTAAGTGGTTGCCCATTTTGGTCAGTTACGCTTCCGTTAATTGTGGTTTGTGCGTATGAAATGACACAAAAACACATCATAAAAATTTTAAGAATTGTTCTCATAATTATTAGTTAGTTATTATTATAAGTATACAATATATGTATATAATCTGTTAACTCAATGTAAATTTGGCAAAAAAACACATTTAAATCAATATTATATTTAATAATTATGCTATATAAATGCCAATTTGATATTGAATTCACATCTTATGTGATTATTATGGACAGTAATATTAAATTTTTAACATAATAGATGAATTATGTCAGATTGATTAAATTATGCTCTAAAATCTCATCAAAATGCTGTATAAACGACAAAAAAGCAAAAAATTGATGAATAAAAAAACATCAACTTCATCATGATTTTAGCAACTCTTGATGTAATAATCACTGTATAATGTAAAGTAAAACTAAAAAATAATGACATATGCTTCCACCCAAAACAAACATATGCCATATGGCATGGGAATACTTTATTTTTTCAAGTCTATAAAAAATAATTCCAAATGAATAAAATAGACCGCTTATTACAAGTAGAATTAGAGCGTTAGTCTCTAAGGAGTCGATAATGTTTTTAAAGTCTATAACCACTAGCCACCCCATAGCTAGGTACAAAAACAGCGAAAATTTTTCATATTTTCCTGTGAAAAATAGTTTAAAAATAGTTCCGATTAAAGCAATTAACAGAATTATAATGAAGATTTTTGTTCCCGAATCAGAGTATAATGTTATTAGACAGACGGGTGCATAAGAACCTGCGATTAAATAGAAAATACTTACATGATCAAAAACTCTAAATTTTTGTTTTAAGTTCAAATTGGTTGAATAATGATATAATGTTGAAGCTGAATAAAGGCATATCATCCCAAATTCAAAAAACAAGATACTTTGAAAACTAAAATTAGTAAGGTTTTGATTATAATACAGTAAAACAGGCAGCCCTATTATACTAAGTGTAAGCCCAATAAAATGAGTTAGAGTATTCCAAAACTCTTCTTCTTTAGTTTGTTCCATTAATTAGCCTTTATGAGAGCCATCACAAAATGGTAATTTTTTTGATTTTGTGCATCCACATAAAGTAAATCTATTTCCATGTTCAATTTTATTGCCATCTAAATCAGTTAAATCAATTAGACCTTCAACAACTATTTGCCCTTTCTCTTTTCTGTAAATACGTGGTGTTTTTTTCTCCATTATTATAAATTAGATGTGTATTCCATTAAATATGTACATATCATTGCTCCATATGTTCCAACGACATAACCAAATACAGCCAATAGAACTCCGACTGTAGCTAATGATGGATGAAAAGCAGCTGCAACTACTGGAGCAGATGCTGCGCCACCAACATTTGCTTGACTTCCAACCGCAAGAAAGAAGTAAGGAGCTCTAATTATTTTTGCAGTTAATATTAATAATAATGCATGAACGGCCATCCAGATTACACCAATCAATATTAATTTTGGCTCATCAAGAATTGAACCTAAATCCATTTTCATCCCAATTGTGGCAACAAGAACATATATAAAGACACTCCCTATTTTACTGGCTCCAACTCCCTCATAATTTCTTGCTTTTGTAAAAGATAGTCCTATCCCTACAAATGTAGCGATAGTAATCATCCAAAAGAATTTAGATCCAAAAGATGAAAGGCCAGAAGATTTATCAGCGACAGAATCAAAGTTATTAATTAAAGAGTTTGATATAATTTCTGCACCTAAATGAGATAGCCCAACTGTTCCAAAAGCGATGGATAGTAATATCATGTAATCAGTTAAAGTTGGATTTCTTTGGCTATTATTAGCAAATAAAATTACTTTTTCCTTTAATTTTTCAATTGCTGTAGTATCTGCTTTTAACCATTTGTTTATTCGATCTTGTTTGCCAATACCAAGTAGAATAATAGCCATCCAAATATTTGCAACAACAATATCAACTAGGACCATTCCTCCATATTTTTGAGGATTATACTCAAATATTTCTAACATAGCTGCCTGATTAGCACCACCACCAATCCAACTACCAGCTAAAGTTGACAAACCTCTCCAAATAGCATCAGGTCCTGCTCCATTAAATAGTTCTGGAAAAAACCCTGACAATATTAGTATCGCCAAGGGCCCACCAATAACTATTCCTATTGTTCCAGTAAAAAACATTACTAATGCTTTATAGCCAAGATTGTATATAGCTTTTAGATCGATACTCAAAGTCATAAGTACTAGTGAAGCAGGAAGTAAGTATCTACTGGCAATATAATAGGTTTGAGATTCTTCTGAAGAAATAATCCCCAAGGAATTAAAGATTGCTGGTATGAAATAGCACATTAGTAATCCAGGGATAACCTTATAAAATTTATACCAAAACCCACTTTTTTTTGATTCGGTATAAAAAACAAAACCAAGAGAAATCATTAAAATTCCAAAAACAATAGCATCATTTGTAAAAGGCATAAACTATGAATTAAATTTTTTAATGAATATAGTAAAAACAATATATTTGTAGCATTATTTAGTAGATGAAAAAATTAATAATTTTATTAATATTTATAGCATATTATGATATTAATGCACAATCTGTAAGTATTCAAGTTAAAGATTCTCTTACTTTAACTCCAATACCTTTTTCAACAGTTTCTTTTTCTAATAATAAAGGGTTAATATCGGATGAAAACGGAATCTTTCAACTAATTACAACAGAGCTGATAAATCTAGATTCTTTATTCGTTTCATCAATGGGTTACCAAAAAGCATCTTACCCGTTAATAAAATTTAAAGACAGTATTATATATTTAAGACCAAAGCCTGTTGTTTTAAATGATGTGATTTTAACTAATAAAAGACTTAGCTCTATTGAAATTATTCAAGAGGTATATAAAAATATTGATAAAAATTATGAAAAGGGTCTTACGAAAAATAAAATATTTTTAAGCAAAAGGTCTAGCTCAAAAACAAAAAGATTTAACACTAGTAAATTTAAATCATCCATAAAAGAAATAAATAATTCATTACTTGATAGTATTTCAAATAATCTTTCAAAAGAGAATGAAAATGCTTTAGAAATTTTGTGTTACCAATTTGGAAATATTGAACAAGACAAGCAAAAGATTAGCTTAATTAAAGCTAGAGAGACATATAACAAAGAGGACGAAATACTAGAATCTTTAAATACTAAGTTAGAGTTGTATCTAAAAGAAAACATCAAGTCTGATTCTTATTTTAAAATTAAATCCGGACTTTTTGGAGGTGATCTTGAAGTAGATGGTTTACATGATTTTGATAGTACTGATTTAGAAGTTATAAGTAAAAAAAATGAAGAGGATTTAAAACGAAAAAAGAACTTTGCAGGTTATCAAAAAAATACTATTAATAATTTTTATTCTACTCTTTTTTTCAATGAAGATTCTGATTTTAATTTTATTTTAAAACCTAATAAATACACTTTTTCTGAACCTGAACTTAATTTTATTGGTGAGGACCTGATTTATGTAATTGAGTGTAATCCTAAAGGAAACTCTAAATATAAAGGAATATTATATATAAATTCTGAAGATTTTGCGCTAATAAGATTAGATTTTAAAAATACTAAATCCTTATTTAAATTTAAATTACTTGGAGTTGCATTTAATCAATATTTAAGAGAGGGAAAATTATTACTATCAAAATTTGATAATGAAAAGTACAATTTATCTTATGCTCAACTTACATCTAATCAAACTTTTTCAATTGATAGACCAATTAGACTTATAGAAAAAAATAAAAATGTTAAAGGTCGTCGTAAACAAAATGAAATTTCTTTTAAAATTGATATGGCTTTTGATCAAGAAAATAAAACTGAAATTCAAGTATTTGAATCGTCAAAAATCAGTATTGATGAATTTGAAAAAATTGAAGATACAAACAAGGTCTTGCCGGAGTTCTTAGATGAATTCACAACCAATTTTTGGGAGGAATTCTAACTTATTTAACTACTCTACAGTAACGGATTTGGTTTTTCCAAGCCCAACACCATTTCTTTCATTTTATTTTACAGTTAAAAAGGGTATTTTTCCCAATCAGATAGATTAAAAGATTTAATTATTTTTCCCCACCCATTTCTTATTAAATCTTCTTCCTTTACAAACCAAACTTCTTGATATTTTAATGAATCTGTCCAATTTATTTTTTCTTCATCTTTTTGATTATGAAATTTTGATAATTCATCTTCATTTAAAATAGATTTTTTATCGTATTCTCCCCCCTTAAAAACAATATCATTAGTTTTAGACGTCGGGTTTTCTATTGAAAATTGTGTATAATTTAGTTCTCCATAATCTCCTCCTATCCCTTCACATAATTTACATTCTTCATCGTTTGTATCAACACCTTCTCCATCACAAACTTCACAATCTTCATCATTATATCCAGAGAATACATCTTTTATAACAAAAAGATAATAATCATCATAAATATCATTCACCATATCCTTTACTTCCCAGTAACTAGTTAGAATCCTTATAGTAATTAAATTATCTTCACGTTCTATCTCAACAAAATCATCACTGTAATATGAATTTTCATCAAGTTCTTTGTTTATTTCATTTATATCCAGTTCCCAATCCTCCACAAACTTTTCAAGAGTTGTTTCTATTCCAAGGTTTTCTATTTTCATTATGTGATAATTTAATGTAATTAAAAGTAAGGATTTTTAATAAATTAAAAAAAAGTAAAGAATGTTAAATCGTTCTAATATTGGGGTTGGAAAACCCTGCTCTACGGTACCGGAGTGTTTTAAAAAGGTGGTTTATTACGATTCATTAACAATGGAGTTCACCATTTTTATTAAAACTTCAACACTTACCAAAACTACACATTACACTGGATACCAAAAAAAACTTTTCGATGAAATCAAAAGACTTAAAGAGGTTGAAGGGTATGGATACAAAAGAATTAGTTACATATTATATGAGAAAGGTTACAGATCTGTAAGAACAGATTCAATCCTCAGACACAATTATATCTATTCAATATACAAGAAAGTTAAGGTTAGAGAAAAGATATTATGGTTTATGAATCTTTATAATTATGTATATTTAATAAATAATTCTTAAGATTTATGGATTGTTTAAAAAAGTATATTTAACAAGATATCTAACTCAATTCATGAACTTATTTATGTAACAGAAGAATCTGATAGACTATTTACAAAATATAGACAATAACTTAAAATTTATTAAATGGATACTCAAACTAAAATTGAAATAACGGAAACTGACATCACAAAACATTCAAATTTAAAATCCGATAGAATAAGTGTTTTTGGTATTAGCATTGGAATGCCTAAATCTGAGTTAAATAAATTAAAAGACCAAAATAAAAACCTCTATTTTGAAGTTGAAAAACCAATGAAATTTGCCGGTGAAACAATGAAAATGGAGGATTATAGAATATACGTTTATAATACAAAGGAAAATAAGAAAAAAGAAAATAGAATTCTTAAATGGTTGTTCAGTTCTGAAAAAAAATCAAAAAAAGATTGTATTTTATATTTAATTTGGGAAAAAAACAGTAACCTATTAACTTCAATTACTTTTTTTGAAGATTTCAAACCCTACATGATTGGATTGTCTTCTAGACTTTTAACATTTGACACTATTGATGCAAATTCCCAAATTTCTCAAGAGTATTTAGGAAATCCAGACGAGACGAAAGTAACACTTGATATCCCATCAATTAAATCAAAGAATGTTTCACATTTTTTTAAATCCAAAGGAATAAGTATTACTGAAGTAAATTATAAAGATTCAAAAAATATTTCAATGATATTTAAGAATTTTAATGAATAAAGTGATACAATAAATGCTGAACATTAAGATTAAAATAATATCTTAAATCTTATTATTTAATTTGAGAAATGATTAATAAGTAAATAATTATGAAGTCTTTTTTGAATTGGTTTAAAAAATTTAAAATTATGAAAAAACTAATCTTAATACTATTACTTATTATTCCATTGGTGAGTTTTGGTCAATCAATGGATATTAGATGGAATGATTCTGGAATAGAGTTTTCTATTAACACACATACGGGGAAACTTAATTATTCTGTTCCTGGTGGTGACATCAGATATAATTCAATAATAGATTCTGGTCCTGAAGGATATATAAAATCGATAGGTTCTGTTAGTATAAGATATAATTCAATAATAGATTCTGGTCCTGAAGGATATATAAAATCAGTTGGTTCTGTTAGTATAAGATATAATTCAATAATAGATTCTGGTCCTGAAGGATATGTAAAATCAGTTGGAGGATTAAGTTTAAGATATAATTCAATAATAGATTCTGGTCCTGAAGGATATGTAAAAAGTACATCTGGATCTGTTAAATAAAAGTGAATGTAAAAGATTAAAAAAACCTAAAATAGTACTGAGTTATTAATATATGAAATACTGGAAATTATTAGGACATGAGAGTGAACCAAAAGGGATTGGAAAGATCATGTCAATATGTTTGTTTATAGTACTTTTAAATGGTTACATTCTTGAGGGTTTCATTGATCATTTTATACTAGACATAATAACATACACGTGTGTTGGTGTGTTTTTTATACTACTTGTGTACAATTTATTAGTAAATAAATAGTTCAGAAAACGTTCTAATCACTTGATAATCAAGTAGTTAGATATTAGACGGTGATGGTTTATTCTTTCGGAGTGGTTAATCTTATCCCTTTTATTCACAAATTCGATTGAACAAATACTGTTGATATTCTGAATAATTTGATTCCCAAAGTTTGGTGGTAGTAATTGATATTGAGAACTTTACGATTAGGTTGTAGGGGTTACAACTTTGAACACATAACCTTACTCTACTGTAACAGATTTTGCAAGATTTCTTGGCTGATCTACATTCTTTCCTAGTTTAACTGCTATGTGGTATGATAATAATTGTAATGGAATCGTAGTAAGTAATGGGGTTAATGATTCAATTGTTTCAGGTATCTCAATGTAGTAGTCAGCAATCTCTTTAACATCTTTATCTCCTTCTGTAATAATTGCTATAATTTTACCTTTTCTAGATTGAATTTCTCTAATATTACTTACCACTTTTTCATAATGACCTTTAGCGGTTGCTATAACAACGGTTGGCATATTTTCATCAATTAAAGCTATAGGCCCATGCTTCATCTCAGCTGCTGGATATCCTTCTGCGTGTATGTAAGATATCTCTTTAAGTTTTAAAGCCCCTTCTAAGGCCACAGGAAAATTAAACCCTCTACCAAGATATAAACAATTAGTAGAATCTTTGATTTGTTCTGCTATTTCTTCAATTTTATTATTAATGCTTAACGATTTTTCAATCTTTTGTGGGATTAGATTTAACTCTGTTAGATATTTATTAAAAAGATTAGTTGAAATGACTCCTTTAGCTTTACCAATTTTTAATGCCATTAGATATAATACAGTAATTTGTGTGGTAAAAGCTTTTGTTGAGGCTACACCAATTTCAGGGCCTGCGTGTGTGTAAGTTCCTGAATTAGATTCCCTGGTTATTGATGAACCTACTACATTGCAAATACCAAACACAAATGCTCCTTTTACCTTTGCTAATTTCATTGCAGCCAGCGTATCGGCTGTTTCACCAGATTGAGAAATAGCAATTACAATATCATTAGGATTAATTATTGGATCTCTATATCTAAATTCTGAAGCATATTCAACTTCAACAGATACTCTAGATATTTTTTCAAATATATATTCTCCTACTAACCCTGCGTGCCAAGAAGTACCACAACCAATAATAGTTATTTTATTTGCAGTTGTAAATTTATTTAAATTATTGTCAATTCCAGAAAGCTTAATTATTCCTTTGTTTAACTTTAGCCTTCCTCTGAGTGTATCAATTATTGCCTTTGGTTGTTCGTGAATTTCTTTAAGCATAAAATGATCAAACCCACCTTTTTCAATTTCAGAAAGCTCTAATTCTAAAGTTTCAATATTTGGAGATATAATAGAGTCATTGGAAATATTATAAAATTTTGTCTCTTTATGATTTCTTAACACACCAACTTGCCCCTCATCAAGATAAATTACTTTTCTCGTGAAGTCAATAAAGGGAGTAACATCACTTCCAATAAACATTTCTCTTTCTCCAATTCCAATTGCTAACGGACTTCCAAGTCTAGCTACAACAATTTCATCTGGTTTGTTTTTGTCAAAGACAGCAATTGCATAAGCACCAACTACTTGAGATAGCGCAAGTTGTACAGCCTTACCTAGTTTTACATTCTCGGTTTGTTGAACATACTCAATTAAGTTTACTAGTACTTCAGTATCTGTTTCAGATTTAAACTTATAACCTTTGGAGATTAATTCATTTTTTATTGTTGCATAATTTTCAATAATGCCGTTATGAACAATTACAAGGGATCCATTATTTGAAATAAGTGGATGTGCATTTACATCATTAGGCTCACCATGAGTAGCCCATCTTGTGTGGCCTATTCCAATATTTGATTCTGTTGAAATTCTTTTTTTAGCTTTTTTAACTAATTTTTCAACTTTTCCTTTAGTTTTACAAACAGTTAATTCGGAATTGTATAAAGCAATACCTGAGCTGTCATAACCTCTATATTCCAGCCTTCGTAAACCATTTATTACAATTTCAAAAGCATTTTTATCACCAATATAACCAACTATTCCACACATACTTTACAAATGTATTAACTTTTAACTATTTGTAGAAATAACAATTTCTAAAACTATTCATCAGGGTCTGTATAATATATTTTAATCCTAGGCCTTTTATCAATGTCTTCAGATTGACTTCCGTGTAGTACTGTTCCTTTGGGAGTTAAAATTGCACCTGAGGGAAAATCGCGATTTTCTTCACCACTATTTAAAATAGAAAAGTTATCTATTGATCCTACATTTGAAGTAACAACTAGTGCTAGTCTAGCATTTGTTGAATCTCTTAGAATTAAATTATTTAGATGCTCTGTTATTCTAATTTTATACTTAATACCTTCACCATTAATTGAATCTCCATCTCTTGTTAATGGTTCTAAATGATTTATTTTAGCATTAATTGTGGTAGAACTTACTGACTGATCAAGGAAATAATCAATAAGGGCGGTGTTTTGCTCAAAATTATATAAATAAATTCTATCAGGTTCAGATCCAATATCCTGTGTTTGATCGACAAAAAATTCTATGTAAGCTTCATTTATTATTTTATTAGCAATTTCATTTTCCACATCATAAAATGAGTTTTTGAAATGCTCAAATGCATTTACCATTTCACCATTTTCATCTTGAATATCTCCACCAAATAAATCTACAGTAGACATGTATCCTTCACCACCTTTGAGGTAAATTCTTTCATCTCCATCAACAGTATTCGGGTTTGAGACATCAACCAGGAAATTGTTTTCATATATATTAACTAAATTGTCAGTAAAGTTTAAAACATATTCATTCTGACTTGAAATGGTTTCAGTTGAAGTCCCACCAGAATCTGTATCACTATCAGTACTAGTTTCAGACGTGTAATGAATTGTAAGCTTTGTATTTGATGAGGCAAAATTTAATAACATCATAGATCCATCTGAATTAACTCCATCTGCTTTAATGTAAAGGCCTCTAAAAAATTCTTTGAATGTATTTGGGTTAATCAATTCAGGATTGCCTTCATTTTCAAAAAATAAACTTTGCCAAAAATTATCATTTGGGTTATTTAGTTTTAATCTTATCGCTGGAGCTAAACTACTTGACACATAAGTTTCACCTAAAGAATCAAGTGAGGTTAGGTCTATTCTTTCAGAACTTGGGATAAAGTCATCTGAACCATCTCCTAGAATTCCAGATTCATATAGTAACTCAGCTTCGATTTCTGCTTGATTTATAGACTCAGAATTTGATAATGCTCCATTGGAATAATAATTTTGAGAATCACTAAAATCTCCACTTGGATTAAAATCTCTTAAATAAAAATTACTTTTGTAGACATAAAGTTTAGTGGCAGTGTTACCATATACTGAATCAATTTCATAAGATATATCTCCATCTTCACTAGTTTCAACTCCTCTACTGTAATACGGGATAGTTAAAACAACAGAATCTAATACTACATTTTCACCAAAGGATGGACTAAATTCAGCAGGTATGATTTGACCTAAAAAACTTGCCTTACTTTCTCCAAAAAATGGATTATTGTTGTATCCCAACATGAATGAAGGGAGGTTATTAGACTTCACAGGATTTAACCTAAGGTTCGAGGCAACTATTGGATAATCAATTGAAGTTGTATTAAAATTAATAGCATTTTCAGCACTTATAACGTCTGAGTCTATACTAGTAAAGTCTTTATCGCATGAATAATTAAAAATGATAAAGAGTACGGATAATAATTTAATATTTTTCATTTATTGATTTAAAACTTCGTTTTTGTAAAATTCTGTATATGTTTCAGAAAAAGTTTCTCTTGTTTGATAACTTAAGACAGGTTTTTTGGAAGATTTTAAATGATCTTGAACGTCTGTTGGAATTTTTTGAGAACCTAAAATTATAGCATCAGAAAAGTCTATAGCATTTTTCATTAAATTATTATATGAGGGATCCTTTAAACCTTTAATTAATTCTTCGTTTATTTCATCAAATAAAATCTTGTCAACTAATTTTTTGTTTAAACTCTCGTCAAATGATTTGTCGTATACTGAAGTAACTATTTTACTATTTTCAAAAACAGGCTCATCTTTGTAGTAAGTTTTAAGATACAATGGGAAAAGGGAAGCCATCCAGCCATGAACATGTATTATGTCTGGGGACCAGTTCAATTTTCTAACCGTCTCAATAACACCTTTAGCAAAGAAAATAGCTCTTTCATCGTTATCATCATGAAGGTTGCCATTCTCGTCAGCAAAAGTAGATTTTCTCTTAAAATAATCTTCATTATCGATAAAGTAAACTTGAATTCTTTCTTTTGGAATAGAAGCAACCTTAATTATTAATGGCATATCTAAATCATCAATAACCAAATTAATTCCAGATAATCTAATAACTTCGTGTAACTGGTGCCTTCTTTCATTTATATTACCGTACCTGGGCATAAATATCCTAATCTGACCACCTTGTTTATTTATCATTTTAGGAATTTCAAAAGACATTGATGAAATTTCATTTTCAGGAAGATAAGGAACAACTTCAGATGAAACGTATAATATTTTTTTCTCTTTCATTTCCGTGTATTAAAGATTATTAACTGCAAAAAGTAGCAAAATTACAAAAATTATGCAGATTAATTGTAATATATTAAATTTGCGTGCTGTTAAAGTTTTATTAAAATGAAGTTATTTCATAAAAAATTAGAGCTAATTGATCACTTAGACCATCTACGAAAATTAGGTTCAGACATAGGTTTTGTTCCAACTATGGGGGCATTACATAATGGTCATTTGTCATTATTAAAAAAATCATTATTAAATAATAAAGTGACAGTTGTGAGTATTTTTGTTAATCCTACACAGTTTTCTAGTTCTACGGATTTATCAACTTATCCAAATAAACTCAAAGAAGACTGTAGTTTATTAAAAACAATTTCTGATGAAATTTTAGTTTTTGCACCAGATTCTAAAGAAATATATGGAGATAAAATGTATGTAAATTCATATGATTTTAAAGGACTTGATGACTTTATGGAGGGTGAATTTAGAAACAATCACTTTGAGGGTGTTGCAACTGTTGTTGAATTACTATTAAATGTTGTAAATCCTGATACAGCATATTTTGGAGAAAAAGACTTTCAACAATTACAAATAATTAAAAGTTTAGAAACCAATATTAATATTGTTGGTTGTAAAACTCAAAGAGAAAAAAGTGGCTTAGCCTTAAGCTCACGAAACCATAAACTATCTTTAAAATCTAAAAAAATAGCTTCAAATATTTTTAAGAATCTAACTTTTATAAAATCCAACATATCCAATCACAAAATTGAAGAGTTAACAAATATAGTTAGTGATAAAATCAATTCTTTTGATCAAATGAATTTAGAGTATTTAATTATTGCTGATGAAGATAAATTAGTTCCTACAGATTCTATAAATTTAAAAAAAAAATATAGAGCTTTTATTTCTGTTTTTGTTGATGGAATCAGATTAATTGATAATATTGCACTTAATTAAATTTTAGATGAAGATTCAAATTTTAAAATCAAAAATTCACAGAGTTAAAGTAACTGGAGCTGACTTAAATTATATTGGAAGTATTACTATAGATGAAGATTTGATGGATGCGGCTAATATAATTGAGGGTGAAAAAATTCAAATAGTTAACAATAATAACGGAGAAAGATTTGACACTTATGTTATCCCAGGGCAGAGAAATTCTGGGGAAATCACTGTTAATGGCGCTGCAGCAAGAAAAGTTCAGGTAAATGATGTTCTTATTTTAATCACATATGCTTTTATGTCTTTAAAGAAAGCAAAATCTTTTAATCCAACTATAGTGTTCCCAGATGAAAAAACTAATTTATTAAAGTAGATTTTTGAATAAAAAAACAATAAAGTATATAAAAATTATTTTACCTATATCAATTGGGTTATTGCTTGTGTTTTATTCTTTTTCAAAAATATCGATTGATCAAATTTTTTTCTATTTAAAAAAGTCTAACCCTTATTGGATTTTACTTGGTATATTTTTTGGAACCTTAAGCCATATTTCAAGATCTTACCGATGGAATTATTTGTTAAATCCTTTAGGATATAAAATAACTTTTTTAAACAGTTTTTTTGCTGTATTCTCTGCTTACTTAATTAATTTAACTGTTCCAAGAGCTGGAGATGTAGCAAGAGCAACTATAATCTCTAAATACGAAAATATTCCTTTTGATAAAACTCTTGGAACAGTTATAGCAGAAAGAATTGCAGATTTAATTTGTGCTTTCTCAATAATATGTTTGGCAGTTTTTTTAAAAAAAGATTTTATAACAAATTTGATTTTAGAAAAATTCAATTCAATGAGCGTATTTTCATTAGTTTTTGGTTTAATAATAATTATTTCATTCTTGGCAGGTTTAAATTATATTTTCCCATCTCTAAAAACAAAACTTAAATCGTTTCTGAAAGGAATTTTTGAAGGTGTTTTAGCAATAACAAAAATGAAACACAGGTGGGCATTTATTTTTCATACCATTTTTATATGGATTATGTATGTTCTAATGTTTTATGTTACATCTTTGTCGATGCAGGAATTTAACAATATATCCTTTGCGCCAATTTTAATAGGTTTTATTTTAGGAATGTTTTCTATAGGAGCAACAAACGGAGGAATAGGAACATACCCAGAAGCTGTTGTAATTGCATTTTCACTTTTTAGTATTGCTGAAGATCCTAGCCGTGCATTTGGTTGGATTATGTGGTCATCGCAAACAATAATGATTATTATCTTTGGTGGAATCTCACTATTATTACTTCCTATTTACAACAATCACAGAAATAAGTCAATTACTAATTAGTTTTTTACATATTTTATTACCTTCACATTGATTAAAAATATTAATAATATATATGTTAAAAATTAAGGTCTTAATACTGTTTTTTTTAATAAACACCTCTTTCTCTCAAACTACATATGAGAGTTTTGAATCTGAATTTTTAAGTGACTCTCGTGAGTTAAAAATCCAGTTACCCAGAAATTATGATGAAAATACTAAGAAAAACTATCCTTTAATTATTGTTTTAGACGGCGACTATATGTTTGAGGCTGTTTCGGGAAGTGTTGATTATTTGTCATATTGGGGAGATATCCCTGAATCCATAATAGTTGGTATTAATCAAATTGATTCGAGATATGATGACTGCAGTGTTTTAGATAATATAGACTTTATTCCTATTTCTTCAAGCGCAAATTTTTTCGATTTCATTTCACAAGAATTGATCCCTTTTTTTGATAAAAACTATCGTACAACGAAATTTAAATTAGCCGTCGGTCATGAGGCAACTGCAAATTATATTAATTATTTTTTGTTAAATACTAAAACTTCAATTTCAGGTTTTATTGCAATTAGCCCAAAGTTTTCATACAATATGGAAAATTATATAATTAAAAGGTTTGACAAAATAAAAACCAATATTTTCTATTATATAGTCAGCTCCAATAAAGACTTTAAGTCGATCAATGAAAGGGCTAAGATGTTATCTGAAAATCTTTTGACTTTAAATAATGATAAAGTGTCGTTTAAATATAAACAGTATGAAAACCTTACTCATTATAATCTGCCTATACACTCAATTTCTGAAGGTATTGAACATGTTTTTGCTACTTATTCAGCTATTAATTCTATAGAGTATGACTCATTTTTAAGTAAAATCCAAACCTCACCAGTCAAATATTTGATTGATAAATATGAAAATATTTATAATTATTATGGAGTTGATAAAGATGTTTTAATCAACGATTTTAGAGCTATTGAAAAATATATTGAAGAAAGTGAGCAGTTTAAATACTACAAAGATCTCTCAAAATTAGCTCTTGATAAATACCCAAAAACAATTTTAGGAAGCTATTTTATGGGCCTCTACCACGAAAGAAATGGAGATATTAGAAAAGCAATGCATATTTATAGATCTGCATATACTTTAGAAGATGTTGAAGGAATTACAAAAGATGAGTTGTTAGAAAGGGCAGATTTAATTAACCAAGATTTACAGTACTAATGAGTAAAGTTAAAACAACTTTTATTTGTAATAATTGTGGAACTAATTTTCCAAAATGGCAAGGTCAGTGTACATCATGTAAAAGTTGGAATTCTATTTCGGAAGAAGTTATTTTAAAGACCAAAAGTAACACTTGGGAGACAGAAAGCGTTAAAAGTATAAAATCAACTACACCCCAAAAAATCTCTGATATTGTTTACAAAGAAGAGAATAGACTAGTCACCTCAGACACTGAATTTAATAGGGTTTTAGGTGGAGGTATTGTTCCCGGGTCGCTTACCTTATTAGGGGGTGAACCTGGAATTGGTAAAAGCACCTTATTATTACAAATAGCTATTAGCTTACCATATTCTACCCTTTATGTTTCTGGTGAGGAAAGTCAAAGTCAAATTAAAATGAGGGCAAATAGAATGAATCATGAAAGTGATGATTGCTATGTTCTAACTGAGATTAGTTTGGAAAGTATATTTAAGCAAATTAAAAAAATCCAACCTCAAATATTAATTATAGATTCTATTCAAACATTAAAAACTGAATTAGTTGATTCAACACCAGGAAGTGTATCACAAATAAAAACTTGCACTTCTGAACTTATTAATTTCGCAAAAAAAACATCAACCCCTGTTATTATTATTGGACATATCACAAAAGACGGAAATATTGCTGGTCCAAAGATATTAGAGCACATGGTAGATACTGTGCTTCAATTTGAGGGAGACAGGAATCATGTTTACAGAATTCTAAGAGTCAATAAAAACAGATTTGGGTCAACAAATGAAATTGGTGTTTATGAAATGAATGTTAAAGGATTAAAAGAAATCAATAATCCATCAGAGATATTAATATCTAAAAAAAATCAAGAACTTAGTGGAAATGCAATATCAGCATCAATTGAAGGTATGAGGCCCTTTATGATTGAAGTTCAGGCATTGGTTAGTACCGCAGTTTATGGTACTCCACAAAGAAGTTCTACTGGTTATAACTCAAAAAGATTAAACATGCTCTTAGCTGTGTTAGAAAAAAGAGTTGGCTTTAGATTAGCTTCAAAAGATGTTTTTTTAAATATTACGGGTGGAATTTCTGTGGATGATACAGCACTTGATCTTGCTGTTGTTGCTGCTATTATCTCGTCTAACGAAGATTTAGTTTTAAATGAAAAATATTGTTTTGCGGCAGAGGTTGGTCTTTCAGGTGAAATAAGACCCGTACAAAGACTTGAACAAAGAATTACTGAAGCTGAAAAACTTGGGTTTTCAAAAATATTTGTCTCAAAGTTCAGTAAGCTTAATATCTCTACGAAATCCATTAAAATTATATTTTTATCAAAGATTGAAGATTTAATTAATAATTTAAATTAATTTCTAGAGATACTTCTAATAAGAATATAACTAAATTTAGTATTTTCGCAACTAGTTTATAAAACATGATATTTCCTGATTATAACAATTTAAATCTTTCTAAAATAGGTGATGAAATCTTATCCTATTGGAAGGATAACAATATTTTTGAAAAATCTGTTCAATCAAGAGAAGGCGCAAAGCCATTTATCTTTTTTGAAGGACCTCCATCTGCTAATGGACTTCCCGGAATTCACCATGTATTAGCCAGAACAATTAAAGATATTTTTCCCAGATACAAAACCATGAAAGGTTTTCAAGTTAATAGAAAAGCAGGTTGGGATACACACGGATTACCAATTGAACTTGGTGTTGAAAAAAAATTAGGAATCACTAAAGAAGATATTGGCACAAAAATTTCTGTTGAAGATTACAATTCTGAATGCAAGAAAGAGGTAATGAAGTATACTCACATATGGAACGATTTGACTTCTAAAATGGGTTACTGGGTAAACATGAATGATCCATATATTACATACGAATCCAAATATATGGAAAGTGTATGGTGGTTATTAAAAGAAATCTACAAAAAAAACTTAATTTATAAAGGTTACACCATACAACCATATTCGCCTAAAGCAGGAACAGGTTTAAGCTCTCATGAATTGAATCAGCCTGGAACTTACCAAGACGTTACTGACACTACTGTCACGGCCCAATTTAAAGCTGTTGAAAATACTTTACCAAGCTTTTTGCAAATAAACTCTCCTGTGTATTTTTTAGCATGGACTACCACACCTTGGACCCTACCAAGTAATACAGCCCTAACAGTTGGTTCTAAGATTGAATATGTGTTAGTTAAATCTTATAATCAATACACTTTTGAACTTACAAATGTAATATTAGCTAAAGCTTTAGTATCGAAACAGTTTAATGGTAAATACTTTGAGGTTAATAATTTAGAAGAAGTAGATAATTTCAAAAAAGAGGATAAAAAAATTCCTTATTTCATTTTTAATTCATTTAAAGGTAAAGATTTACTCAACATTAAATATGAGCAACTTTTAAATTATGCATTACCAAATGATAACCCCGAAAATGCATTTAGAGTTATTGCTGGTGATTTTGTTACAACTGAAGATGGAACAGGTATTGTTCACACAGCACCCACTTTTGGAGCTGACGATGCTTTAGTAGCAAAACAAGCTTGCCCTGAAATACCACCATTACTTGTAAAAGATGAAAATGATAATTTAGTCCCATTGGTTGATTTACAAGGAAAGTTCAGGCCAGAAATGAAAGAGTTTGCTGGTAAATTTGTAAAAAACGAATACTATACTGATGATAATATTCCAGACAAATCAATTGATGTAGAGTTAGCAATTAAATTAAAAATAGAAAATAAGGCATTTAAAGTAGAAAAATACAAACATAGTTACCCTAATTGTTGGAGAACTGATAAGCCAATTCTCTACTACCCATTGGATTCTTGGTTTATTAAAGTTTCAAAATTTAAAGAGACTATGTATGACTTGAATAAAAGTATTAATTGGAAACCAAAATCAACAGGTGAAGGAAGGTTTGGAAATTGGTTAGAAAATGCTAATGATTGGAATTTGTCTAGGTCAAGATTTTGGGGAATTCCATTGCCTATTTGGAGAACTGAAGATGGTAAAGAGGTTATTTGTATTGGCTCAATTGAAGAGTTGAAATATGAAATGCAACAATCTGTTGCTGCAGGGTTTATGAAGGAAGACATATACAAGGAATTTATTGTAGATGATTTTTCTAAAACAAATTATGATAAAGTTGATTTACATAAAAACATTGTTGATAAAATTATTTTATGTTCAAAAAGTGGTGAAAAAATGCTTAGAGAACCAGACCTAATAGATGTTTGGTTTGATTCTGGAAGTATGCCTTATGCTCAATGGCACTATCCTTTTGAAAACAAAACTCTAATTAATGACAACAAGGCTTTCCCTGCTGATTTTATTGCTGAAGGAGTTGACCAGACAAGAGGTTGGTTTTACACCCTTCATGCAATTGGAACTTCTGTTTTTAATTCTATTGCCTATAAAAATGTGGTATCCAACGGATTAGTTTTAGATAAAAACGGACAAAAGATGTCTAAAAGACTAGGTAACGCTGTTGATCCATTTATGACAATTGCTGATTATGGACCTGATGCAACTAGATGGTATATGATATCAAATTCTAATCCTTGGGACAATTTAAAATTTGATATTAACGGAATTGAAGAGGTCAAAAGAAAATTTTTTGGCACCCTATATAACACATATTCCTTTTTTGTGCTTTATGCTAATATTGATAAATTTAATTATTCTGAAGATGAAATAGACATTAGTAGTAGGCCAGAAATTGATAGATGGATTTTATCTGAGCTGAACACTTTGATTAAAAATGTAGATAAATTTTATTCTGAATATGAGCCAACAAAAGTAGCTAGAAGTATTTCTGATTTCACAGTTGAGATATTAAGTAATTGGTATGTGAGACTTTCAAGAAGAAGATTCTGGAAAGGAGATTATGAGTCAGATAAAATATCAGCATATCAAACCCTTTATACTTGCCTTTTAACTATTTCAAAATTAGCAGCACCTGTAGCTCCATTTTTTATGGATAAGTTATTTTTAGACTTAACTAAAAATATTTCTAAGAAAGACCATGAAAGTGTGCATTTAACTAATTTTCCAATTTATAATGAGTTATTGATTGACTCTAATTTAGAAAGAAAAATGAAGTATGCTCAAAAAATATCTTCATTGACTTTATCTCTTAGAGCTAAAGAAAAAATAAAAGTTAGACAGCCATTAAATAAGATTATGATACCTGTTTCTAACTCTGATCAAAAAAATGAAATTAAAGCGGTCTCAGATTTGATCAAAAATGAAGTTAATGTTAAAGAAATTGAATTATTAGAGGGCGCATCAGATATTTTGGTAAAAAATATTAAGCCAAACTTCAAAACCCTTGGACCAAAGTATGGTAGATTAATGAAGGATATTTCAAATGTTGTTAGTAGTTTAAATGCAGAAGACATAAAAAAATTAGAACAAACAGGCAATATTGAACTTGTCATTAATGAAAAAAGTATTATTTTCGAGTTCAGTGATTTTGAAATAGTATCACAGGATATTGAAGGCTGGCTTGTTGCACATGAAGGGGCACTTACGGTTGCTTTAGATATAGTGATTGATAAAAATTTAAAAGACGAAGGAATCTCAAGAGAGTTTGTAAGTAAAATACAAACTATGAGAAAGAACTCAGGTTTTGAAGTTACCGATAGAATAAATATTTTTATTAAACACGATTCTAATATTGTAGATGCAATTGATAATAATGTAAATTATATAAAATCTGAAACCTTAGCAGAGGATTTAAAAATTGTAAAAGAGTTAAATGAAGGAGATGAAATATCTTTTGATAACATCAAAACGAAAATAAGTATAAATAAAATTTAAAGACATGTCTGCAGAAACAAAATACAAATATTCTGATAAGGATTTAGCAACATTTAAAAAATTAATTACAGAAAAAATCAATAAAGCAAATCACGATTTGGAGTTAATAAAAAGTGCTTATTTAAACGACCATAACAATGGTACTGAAGACACTTCCCCAACATTTAAAGCCTTTGATGAAGGTAGCGCTGTTATGAGTAAAGAATCTAACTCTCAATTAGCTATTCGCCAGGAAAAATTTATAAGAGATTTAAAAACAGCTCTTATAAGAATTGAAAATAAGACCTATGGAATATGCAGGGTTACTGGAAAACTAATTAATAAAAAAAGATTAGAATTAGTTCCACATGCAACATTAAGTATCGAAGCTAAAAATATGCAAAAGTAGTCTCTCCGTATATAAATTCTTTCACCTACGCTTGATAGGTAGTTAAATTACTAATTAACTATCGAATTTTTCTTTTAAAGATATTCCTTTTTCTACGTGAATATCCTTTAAATGAAAATATATTGGCAAGACCAGATAGAAAGATAGATAAAAACGATTTTTTTGTTCTCATTTTAGGAAGATAAACAATTTTTTAAACATTGTTAAATAATTTACCTTTGGAGAATGACAACAATTGAATTAAACAATATAATTAAACATCTTCCAAACAGCCCAGGTGTTTATCAGTTTTTAAATTCAGATGAAGTCATTATATACGTTGGAAAAGCTAAAAGTTTAAAAAATAGAGTTAGCTCTTATTTTAAACAAAACCACAAAGACGGAAAAACTAATTCTCTTGTAAAAAACATTAACAACATTAAACATGTCGTTGTAAAAACTGAGTCTGATGCATTGCTTCTAGAAAATAGTTTAATTAAAAAATTTCAACCTAAATACAATATACTTTTAAAAGATGACAAGTCCTATCCATGGATCTGTATAAAAAATGAAAGATTTCCCAGGGTTTTTTATACAAGAAAAATGATAAAAGACGGCTCCGACTATTATGGTCCATATACAAGTTTGAGGGTTGTTAAAACAATTTTGAACATAGTTTCTAGTTTGTATAAATTAAGAACTTGTTCTTATGACCTTAATGAGAAAAAAATTGAAGATAAAAAATATAAAGTTTGTTTAGAATTTCATATTGGAAATTGCCATGGCCCTTGTGAGGGTTTTGAGGAAGAAGAAAATTACAATAAAAATATTTTAGAAATTAAAGAGATCTTAAAGGGAAACTTTAAAAACTCGCTTTATTCCTTTAAAACCGAAATGAAGGAATTATCTAATAATTTAAAATTTGAGGATGCTAATTTAATTAAAGGAAAAATCAAAGCATTAGAAAATTATCAATATAAATCCACCGTAGTAAGTCCTAAAATATCTAATGTTGATGTCTTTTCTTATGTAAAGGATGAAAATTTTGTTTATGTTAATTTTCTACAAATTTCACTTGGATCAATAGTTAGATCTTTTAATCTTGAAATCAAATCAAAAATCGATGAAGGAATAAAGAAAATTTTGGAATTAGCTGCAATTGAAATAAGATTAAAGTTCAAATCCAATTCACCAATTGTATACTCCATAATTCCTTTGGATCTTGGGGAAAAAATTAAAATAGAAATACCTAAAATTGGAGATAAAAGAAAAATTTTAGATTTATCTCTTAAAAATGCAATCCACTTTAAGTTTGACAGGTTAAAACAAATTAAGATTGTTGACCCAGAAAGACATCAAAACAGAATTTTAAAACGTCTAAAAGAGGATTTAAATTTAGACAATATTCCGATTCATATTGAATGTTTTGATAATTCAAACACCCAAGGAACAAACCCCACTTCTGCTTGTGTAGTTTTTAAAAACGCAAAGCCAAGTAAAAAAGATTACAGACACTTTAATATTAGAACAGTTGATGGACCAGATGATTATGCATCTATGGAAGAAGTGGTATTAAGAAGGTACAGCAGGTTATTAAAGGAGAATAAAAGTTTGCCACAGCTTATAGTCATTGATGGAGGTAAAGGACAACTTTCAGCAGCTTTAAAAAGTTTGGTTGAACTGAAATTAGAAAACACAATTACGATTATTGGTATTGCTAAAAGGCTAGAAGAAATTTATTTTGTTAATGATTCAACGCCTTTATTTTTGGATAAAAAATCAGAAAGTCTAATTTTAATCCAAAAGTTAAGAAATGAAGCCCATAGATTTAGCTTAAAGCTTCATAGAAATAAGCGAAGTGAAAATGCTTTCACAAATGAATTAGATAATATCAAAGGGATAGGAGACTTAACTAGAATTAAATTATTAAAAACTTTTAAATCAAATAATAATATTTCTAAACTTTCTATTACAGAACTTCAAAAAGCTATTGGTAACTCTAAAGGAAAATTAGTTTTTGATTATTATAATGAGTTAAATATTTAGTAAGTTTATTATTTTTAGCTTAATCCTTCAACATGAAAAAAACAATAATATTAATTTTCTTCATTTCAAATTTATGTTTTGGACAAGACCAATCACCATATAAGAATGGTGAATGGTTAAGTTTTAAGCTTTCATACAGTGGTTGGATTAAAGCTGGAAAAGCAACGTTAAAATTAAAAGAAGATAAACTCAACGAACTTTTTCATGTCAAAGCAATTGGAAAAACTACAGGCCCTATAAAGTGGTTTTTTAAAGTAGAGGATTATTATCAAAGCTATTTCTCAAAGAAAACAGGTCTACCAAAAAAATTCATTAGAAAAATTAATGAAGGAGGGCATACCAAAAACTTAACCATTGATTTTGACCAAAGTAATAATAAAGCTATTGTAAATAATATTAAAAAAAAATCAGTTAAAGAGTTTAATACCAAGACCAATGTACATGATATGCTTTCTGTTTTTTACTATATAAGAAACAACTATAGTCTAGAACAAATTAAAAAAGCCAAAGATTTATCGGTTGATATGTTTTTTGACTCTGAAAACTATGAATTTAAAATGAAGTTCTTGGGCATAGAAACTATAAACACTAAATTTGGTAAAATAAAATGTATTAAACTTAGACCATTTGTTCAGTCAGGAAGAGTATTTAAAGAAAAAGAAAGTTTAACTTTGTGGATAAGCGCTGACAAAAACAAAATCCCTGTAAGAATCAAAGCAGATTTAGTTGTTGGTTCTATAAGAGTAGATTTAGAAGCATTTAGCGGACTAAATCATCCTTTTGAAATAAATTTTTAAATATGGCTAAAAAATCAAAACTAGATTCTGTAATTTTTGAACTTAAAGAAAAGCACGAAGCCTTATCTCAAGACACTAATTTATTTTTAGAAGGGTTCTTGCACACCAAACAATTAACTTACTGGGACTACATAAACACAGACGCTCTTTTAAATCTACAAATTCAAAGAACAGATTACCCAGATGAAATGGTTTTTATTACTTACCATCAAATTAATGAATTAATTTTCAAAATGATTTTATGGGAGATAAAACAAGTAGCTGATTCAAAAAACATTAGTGTAGATCTTTTTGAAGATAAAATAATGCGAGTGAGCAGGTATTTTGATATGCTAACCACTTCATTTAACATTATGCTCAAAGGAATGTCTGTTGAACAGTATAATAAGTTTAGACTTTCTCTTAGTCCAGCAAGTGGCTTTCAAAGTTTTCAATATAGGCTAATTGAATTTGCTTCAACAGAACTAATTAACTTAATCGATATTAGGTTTAGAAAGACTATTGATAGAAATACTCCTTTTGAACACGCATTTGATCACTTATATTGGCAAGCTGCTGGAAAAGATTTTAAAACTGGTAAAAAGTCCCAGTTATTGTTAAGTTTTGAAAAACAATATAAAGAAAGGTTTATCACCTTTATGAAGATTTATAATACTAGAAACTTATGGTCTAGTTATAAATCTCTTTCAAAGAAGAATCAGGCCAATAAGAGTTTAATTAAAGCAATGAGGCATTTAGATTATACTGTAAATATCACATGGGTAATGGCTCACTACAATACTGCTAAATTTTATATTGAATCTAAATCAGGGAATTCAATTTCAACAGGAGGAAGCGATTGGCATAAATACATGCACCCTAAATATCAAAAAAGAATTTTTTTCCCTGACCTTTGGTCTAAAGACGAACTTGAAAAATGGGGAGAAAATGAATAGATTAAAATTACCAATTTTATTTTATCTATTTATTGGGTTATTATTGTTGCTTTCCGTGTTGTCTTATTTCACTTCCAGTAATGAAATAAATATTGTGAAAGAATCTGAGCCAGAAAACATAGAATTCGGATTTGACATTAATAAATTCAAAGTTAAAAGAGACACTATTCAATTTGGGGATAGTTTTGGCGAAATAATGGAAAAAAATAAAATTGGCTACCCTAAAATTTATCAAATCACCAATAAAATAAAAGACACTTTTGATGTCAGATGGCTGACAGCAGGAAAGCCATATACAATACTTAGTTCTAAAGACTCACTAGAAAACCCGCTTGTTTTTATTTATCAACCCAATAAGGTTAACTATGTAGTTATTCATATTGGAGATTCCGTTCATGCTTATAACAAGAAAAAACCTATTAAAATTGTAAAAAAATATGCATCTGGTATTATCTCAAGTAGCTTGTCGGAAACTATGGACAATCAGGGACTTCCATATCAATTAATAAATGATATGTCCGATATTTATGCTTGGACAATAGATTTTTTTAGATTACAAAAAGGAGATAGATTTAAAATAATATATAATGAAAGGTTTATTGAGGACTCAATTTACGCTGGAATTAAAAGCATCGATGCAGCCTATTTTGAGCATAATAATGAGTCGTTTTACGCATTTAACTACAAAGTTGATAGTTTAAAAAAGACCACAGAATATTATGATGAAAAAACACAAAGTCTACAAAGAACTTTTTTGAGAGCTCCTGTTCAGTTTAGCAATATATCATCAAGATATAATTTGAAAAGAAGAATTGCACTTTATGGAAATAGAGTTAAAGCACACAAAGGAACTGATTTTGCTGCACCTGTAGGTACAGAAATTTTAGCTACCGCTGATGGCAGAGTTATAGAGTCTAGAAGAAAAGGAGGAAACGGAAATTATGTAAAAATAAGACACAACTCAACCTATTCTACTCAGTACCTTCATATGAAAAAAAGACTTGTTAAAGTCGGTCAATATGTAAAACAAGGAGATATTATAGGTTTAGTGGGTATGACTGGAAATACATCAGGACCACATGTTTGTTATAGATTTTGGAAAAATGGGAGACAAGTAGATCCTTTTAAACAAAAATTACCAATAGCCAAGTCCGTACCAAAGTCAAATAAAAAACATTACCAAGAATTTATACTGCCAATAAAAGTTGATCTTGATAATATTGAATATAAATCACTTAATAATTAAATTTTTTAAAATGAGTTTAAAAAGTCAAAATCCAACTAAAACTACCTCTTGGAAAAAGTTAGCTAACCACTTTAATGAAATTAAGGATTGTGAAATGGTTGATTTTTTTAATAAAAATAAACTTAGGTCAGAGGAGTTGTCAGTCAAGTGGAATGATTTTTATTTAGATTATTCTAAAAATAGAATTAATAAGAAAACAATACTACTATTCAATGAGTTGTTAGATGAAATAGATTTAAAAGATTCTATTAAAAAATATTTTAATGGTGATTTAATTAATAAAACTGAAAACAGAGCGGTATTACATACAGCTCTAAGATCAAAAGTTAATACAGAAATTAAAGACAATGGTATAGATATTCATAATAAAATTGAAGAGGTCAATAAGAAAATTAAAGAGTTCTCAAATTCTATTATTTCAGGGTCTAAAAAAGGTTATACAGGCAAAAAATTTACTGATATTGTAAATATTGGAATTGGAGGGTCAGACTTAGGACCATCTATGGTAGTTGACTCATTAAAATTTTATAAGAATCATTTAAATACCCATTTTGTAAGTAATGTTGACGGAGATCATGTTAATGAAGTTTTAAAAAACTTGAATCCAGAATCAACACTATTTATAATAGTTTCTAAAACTTTCACAACCCAGGAAACTCTTTCTAATGCAAATACAATTAGAAGCTGGTTTTTAAGTTCAGGCGCATTAGCCGGTGATGTTACTAAACATTTTATTGCTGTGTCTACAAATATTGAAAAAGTAACTTCGTTTGGTATTGAAAAGAACAATATATTTCCAATGTGGAATTGGGTGGGAGGTAGGTTTTCTCTTTGGAGTGCTGTAGGTATTTCTATTAGTCTTTCTGTTGGTTTTGACAATTTTAATAAATTATTAAATGGTGCAAACGAAATGGATAACCATTTTAAAAATACAAAGTTTGAAAACAATATGCCTGTTATTCTTGCATGTTTAGGAGTGTGGTATAATAATTTTTTCAATTGCGAAAGCGAATCAGTAATTACATATTCTCAGTATTTAAATCAATTTGCTACATATCTTCAACAGGCATCAATGGAAAGTAACGGTAAAAGTGTTGATAGAGATGGAAAAGAAGTAAACTATTCTACTGGCCAAATTGTATGGGGTGAGCCTGGAACAAATTCCCAGCATGCTTTTTTTCAATTAATACATCAGGGAACTAAATTAATTCCAACAGATTTTATTGGATTTACCCAAAGCTTACATGGAAATGTTGATCATCAAAATAAACTTATATCAAATTTTATTGCCCAAACCGAAGCTTTAATGAAAGGAAAATCTTTATCAGAAGTTGAGTCCTCCGGAAATGATTCTTTTATAAATCCGTTCAAGGTTTTTAATGGAAATAAACCAACAAATACAATACTCATAGATAAACTTACACCCGAAAGTTTAGGGAAGTTAATTGCACTTTATGAACATAAAATATTTGTTCAGGGTGTTATTTGGAATATATTTAGTTACGATCAATTTGGGGTTGAATTAGGTAAAAAACTTGCAAATACTATTTTAGAAGAAATAGAAAGTGATTTATTTAATAATCATGATGACTCAACAAATAATCTATTGAAACATTATAAGGCTAAAAATAACTTATAAGGAGCTAGCAATCAATTATTTAAGGATCATTTAGAACTTAAGGTTTTTTTAATTAACTTAGTATATTGATAATTTATTAACATTTAGGTGTCTATATCTGGATTTTAATATTTATTTTTGCAACAAATACAAACTAAATAAATTAAATTATGAAAAAAATTACTCAAAATTTAATGGTTGCTTTGACTATCTTTAGTTCTATGGCAATTATTTCTCAAACAGAAGTAGAGGATTCAACTCTTCAGGAATTAGAAGAGGTTGTACTTATGGGTAGTGGGGTTATTGACCTTGCTGCTGATAGAGTAACACCTGTAGCTGCTTCTACAATCAAAGGGAGTGAAATCCAAAAAAAGATTGGAACGCAAGATATCACAATGACCCTTGTTAATACCCCTTCTGTGTATGTAGCTGGTCAAGCTGGTGGATATGGTGATTCAAGAATCGCTGTCCGTGGTTTTGAACAAGATAATACGGCATACATGTTAAATGGTCAGCCAATTAATGGAATGGAAGACGGTAAAATGTACTGGTCCAATTGGTCAGGTATGAACGATGTAGCAAGTGTTGTTGAAATTCAAAGAGGACTTGGTGCTTCTAAATTAGCTATATCATCTGTTGGTGGTACTGTAAATTTTGTAATGAATTCTAATGATGTTAGACAAGGTGGATTTGCTTACGCAGGTTTTGCTAACGATGATTATTTAAAAACAACTTACTCATACAACACTGGTAGATCTGATGATGGGTGGGCAACTAGTTTCTTATTAACACACTGGCAAGGAGATGGATACAATGAAGGTTCATTTGGTCAAGGTCAAACTTATTTCTTTTCTGTAGGTAAAGAAATTAATGAAAAGCACAGTCTTAATTTTTTATTAACTGGTGCTCCACAATGGCATGATCAAAACTTCTCAAAAAGTATCTCAACATACTTAGAAAAAGGAAGAAAATATAATAATAACTGGGGAATGTATGGAAATCAGTATTTAACTGAAAGAAGAAACTTTTACCACAAACCTGTAATGAACTTGAACTGGGATTATAAAATTAGTGATGACTCAAGTTTATCTACTGTATTTTATGTTTCTACTGGTAATGGTGGTGGAACTGGAGGTAGAGGATCTCGTCCTAGAACTGAAGATGGTTATGTTGATTATGATGCTATTTACGCATACAATCTAGGTACTTCTGGAGCTGGAGGTAACTATGCTGCTGAAGGTGGTTATATTACTCGTGCTTCTATGAATATGCATAACTGGGTTGGATTAGTTTCAAACTACGAAAAGCAATTAAGTGATAATTTATCTCTTAATGTTGGAGTTGACTTTAGAACTTACTACGGTGAGCACTTTAGAATTGTTGAAAATTTCCATGGACTAACTTCATGGCAAGAAAACATCAGATTAAGAGATCAAAATAATTCACACCAGATTTATGGTTCTTATGGAACTTATAAAAATGTTGTAGCTACTGAAGATATGTCAGCCAACCCTTGGACGGCATTGACTGCAAGTTTTGATGAAGATCAAAAAATTGCATATAGTAATGATGAAAGAATTACTTACGGAGGATTATTTTCTCAATTAGAGTATTCTAATGATAACATGTCTGCATTCTTTCAAGGTGCTATTTCTCAACAATCTCACCAAAGATTTGACAACTATCAATATGCTGATCAAAGTTTAATTGATGGAACTTCATCTCAAGCTACTGGAGCACTTCCTGACGGAATTGAGGATGGTGTTGATTCAGAAAAAGTTGATAATATGGGATACAATGTTAAAACTGGAATTGGTTTTAATGTAGGTGATAATTCAAAAGTATTTTTTAATACTGGAATGTACTCTCGTCAACCATACCATGATAACATTTATTTGAATTATACAAACAGAGTAAATCCTTTAACTGAAAACGAAAAGATTTTTGGTCTAGAAGCTGGATATTCTTATTCAACTCCAAATTTCTCTGCTAATGTAAATGCATATAGAACATCTTGGAAAGATAGAGTAGTTACTTCATCTTACGTTGATAACGATGTTGTTTTCTTTAATACTAATCAAGGTGTAGAGCAACTTCACCAAGGAATAGAAATTGATTTTAGAGCTAAACCTCAACCAGATCTTCCTTACACATTAACAGGTTTTCTATCTATAGGGGACTGGCAGTATGTTGGTGAGGCAGTAACTAGACTTACAGATGAAGATCAAAACGTAATCTCTACTGAAACACAAGATGTTGACGGAGGTAAAGTTGGTGATGCAGCTCAGTTTACAGCTGGTTTAGGTATAGATATGAAATTAGCGGAGAACGTATCTTTTGATACAGATATAAGGTTCTACGATGAATTATATTCTGATGTAGGAGCTGTTAAAGAAAATTTACTTTTACCATCTTTCCATGTTTGGGATGCTGGTTTATCATACAAAATGTACTTAGGTGCTGATGATGAAAAGTCTCTTAATATTAGAGTTAATGTAAATAATGTTTCAGATGCTGTGTATCTTTCTGAATTAAGAACAAATATAGCTGCTGGAGAAGGTTCAGGAGAATTATATAATGGAATTGATACTGCAAACCAAGGTTACTTTGGTTTAGGTAGAACATGGAATGTTGGATTAAGATATAAATTCTAATACCACAATTTATTTTAAAAAAACCTGCTTGTTAATTTAAGCAGGTTTTTTTTGCTTTTATTTGTACTATGTTAAAGTTTATACACTCTTATTTTGCTTATTTAGTAATAGCTCTATTGTTTATATCGACTCTTCGATTTTTATTTAGATATGCATTATCAAAAGAATATACTCCGAATGATTTTAGGTTAGCATTAACAACGTTTATTGTATCACACACACAGTTATTAATTGGATTGTCTTTATATTTTATTTCAGATAAATTTTCTCTTTGGTATGAGCTAAGTTTTAATGAAATTATTACTAGTTCAATTAATAGACTTTATTTAATTGAGCACCCTATAGTGAATATAATTGCGATTGTATTTATTACAAGAGGATATAGTCTTCACAAGAAGAAAAGAGTTTCAAAACCTAAGTTCAAAGCTATTGGATTTAATTATTTATTAGGTCTGGTATTATTGTTGTCTAGAATACCTTGGAATAACTGGATAAATTTTGCCTAATTACAACTAGTTAGTTTCCCTGATTAAGTAGATGAAAGATGGATAGTGATCACTGTATCCATTAGTAAATTTTCCCCAGGAAAAACTTCTAAAAGGTTGACCTTTATATCTACCTTCTTTTTGCGTTAAGTATGGTTTATTAAATACCCCAGCTTTATAAAATTTATAACTTGAATAATCATCACCTAACAACCCTTTAGAGACAATGACTTGATCAAAAAGAAACCATACATCTCTGTATGAGTTAGAGCCAATTCCTTCATTAGTTAAAATTTTCTCCATTGGATTATACATTTCTTTAACTTTCACATCTTCTTTGTTTTTCTTAGCTCCAATAATTCCTTTAATGCTATTATTCATTGGGTTGTCATTAAAATCTCCCATGGTAATTATCTTAGCATTTCTATCTAATTTATGTAACGAATCAATTATTTTCTTGTTTAATCTAGCAGCACTTTCACGTTTAGTAATACTTCTTGCCTCTCCACCTGATCTTGATGGCCAGTGATTTACTATAACGTGAATTAAATCTCCGTCAAGATTACCACTTACTAATAATTGATC